>UBTA01000155.1 GCA_900468065.1 Hyphomicrobiales bacterium
CGTGCCGACCCTCCCCCTCAAGGGGAGGGTAAAAATCAACCGACGATCAGTTCGGTCCATTTCTGGTTCAGCCAATCCGACTTCGTCTGGTAGAGATCGTAGCGCGGAATGATCGGCTCGATATCGGACGAGACGGCGGCGAATTCCGCATCCGTCAGGTCGGTCAGCTCGCGCTTGACCGTCGGCGAGGTGCCGACCTTGCGCGACAGGATCGCCTGGATCGACGGCTGGCTCATGTAGTTGATGAACTGATGGGCTTCATCGACCTTGGTCGAGGCGCGCGACAGCGCCCAGCAACCCGAGTCCTGAATGCCGCCTTCCTTCGGGAAGGTCGAACGGACGGGATTGCCGTCGGCGGCGGCAAGGCCGGTGACGTCGTGGTAATACTGGCCCATCGGGATTTCGCCCGACTTCAGCGATTGTTCGAACTGGGCTTCGTCGCGATACCACAGGCGCACGTTCGGCTTGACTTCGGCCAGTTTGTCGAACGCCTTCTGGACGCCCTCTTCCGTATCCAGCGCATTGGTGCCGCCGAAGAAGGTCTTGGCCGTCACTTCGAGCAGGAAGGAGTTGGAGACGAGAGCGAGAAGGCCGAGCTTGTCGGCATTTGCCGGATCCCAGAATGCCTGCCAGGAGGTCGGGGCTTCCTTGTAGACGTCGGTGTTGGTGACCAGCGTGATGTACCAGGAAACCGCACCGATACCGGCAACGCGGCCGTCCGGATACTTGTTGACGAAACGATCGATGAGGTTCGAACCGTTGGGGATCTTGGACATGTCGAGCGGCGCCCAGAGATCGGTTGCCTGGCCCTTCAGCATCGCCACCTGCGACATCATCGAGACATCGGCCGGAGCCTGACCGGCCTTGGCGGCCTGGTCGAGCTGAACCAGCCAGGCTTCGCCCGTGGGCTCAGCAATCGCTTCGACCGCGATACCGGTCGCCTTGGTGAAATCCGGGAAGATGTTCTTGTCGAACGAATCCTTGAAGTAACCGCCATAGACGCCGACCTTCAGCGACTTTTCCTGCGCGCGCAGGATAGACGGCATGGCCAGCATGGATGCACCGGCAAGGCCCGCGCCAAGCACGGCGCGCCGGCCGATATTCTGTTTCAGAAAGTCTGTCATCGTGGTTCTCCTGTCGTTTGCCGGTGCCGCTTTTATGGCTACCGGTCTGTTCCCAATTTTTGCTCCGGCTTGCAAGCCCCGGACCACGGAATGATCAGTGTTTTAGCGCGCGAAGCTCCAGCATCTTGGCGTAGCGCGTCAGCGGAAAACACAATGCGAAATAGATCAGGGCAACGAAGCCATAGACCTTGAACGGTTCGAAGGTGGCATTATTGATCGCATTCGAGGTCCGGACCAGTTCCTCAAATCCAATGATCGATGTCAAGGCTGTGCTCTTGATCAACTGCACCAGAAAACCGACGGTCGGCGCCCGTGTCATCGCGAAGGCCTGCGGCAGGATGATCAGCCGCAATTGCTTGAGATAATGCAAGCCCAGACTGCTGCCGGCATCCCATTGCCCAAGCGGCACGGCCTGCACGCCGCCACGCCAGATTTCCGCCAGAAACGCACTTGCACACAGCGTCAAGCCCAGTACCGCGGCCGTCCAGGGTTCGATGCGCAGGCCCAGCAGCGGCAGGCCGAAGAACAAAAGGAATAGCTGCATCAGAAGCGGTGTACCTTGAAACAGGCCGATATAATATTCGGCAAACCGCTGCACCCAGCGCCGTTTGGAAATGCGCATAAACAGGATCAGCAGGCCGACGATCGTGCCACCGGCAAAGGCGACCGCCGAAAGCAGGATGGTCCAGCGCGCGGCCAGAAGCAGATTGCGAACGATATCCCAGAGGGTGAATTCGATCACGACACGCCTCCGGATAGGAAGCGGTTACCACTGGCGACAAGCAGGCGGCGCAGGCCGATACTCAAGGCGAGATAGACCAGCGTCACGATGAAATAGGTCTCGAAGGCGCGGAACGTCCGGGCCTGCAGAAGATCGGCCTCATAGGTCAATTCACGCACGGCGATCTGCGACACGACGGCCGATTCCAGCATCATGATGACGATCTGGCTGGTGAGCGCCGGGAAGATAACCTTCAAGGCCTGCGGCAGCACGATCTTGATGAAGACCTGGCGAGGTCTCAACCCAAGCGCAAGGGCTGCTTCTTTCTGTCCCTTCGGCACTGCATCGAGACCGGCGCCGACGATCTCCGTCGTATAGGCGGTCATGTTCAGGGTCATCGCCAGGATGGCGGCGACGACAGGGTCAAGACGGATGCCGAGGCTCGGCAATCCGAAATAGATGAAGAACAGCTGCACCAGAAAAGGCGTGTTGCGGATGAGCTCGACATAACCGGCAATGGCGCGGCGGAGCCACGCATGGCGGCTGCGCCGCCCGGCGGCGCCGAGAATGCTGAGCACGATGCCGGCAACAGCCGACACCGCGATCAGGAAAATCGTCATGGCTGCACCGCTCGCGATCAGCGAGACCGCGTCGCTCAGCCAGCCAAAATCGAGCACATAGCCCAAAGGATCAATCCTTCAGGTTTTCAGGATTGAGCGGCACCTTCAGCCATGCTTCCGAGCTTGCATTCAGCTTGCCGTCGGCCAGCATCTTGGCAACGGCATCGTTGATCGCCGCCTTCAGCCGGTCTTCGCCCTTGTTCAGCGCCAGATGCGAAGGCGACGTGAGGAGCTGGAACTTCTGCTCCGGCTTCAGGGCTTCCTGACGGGCCAGAACCTGGGCGCCGACATCGTTGCCGACGACCATCAGTTCGGTCTGGCCGGAGATGAAGGCCTGGATCACCGAATTGTAGTTGTCGAAACGCTTGATATCGGCATCCTTGGGAGCGGCTTCGGTCAGCGAGGTGTCTTCGAGCGTGCCGCGATTGACGGCGATGCTCTTGCCGGCAAGATCTTCCTTGCCTTTAACTTCCATGGCGGCCGGGCCGATCACGGCAATGTAGTAGGGCGCATAGGCAGCGGCGAAATCGATCACTTCGGCGCGTTCCTTGCTGAAGCCGACGCTGACCAGCATATCGACCCGCTTTTCCGTGAGATACGGAATGCGGTTCTGGCCGGTGACCGGCACCGGGACCAGCTTCACCTTGAGGGCGTCGGCAATATACTGCGCGACGTCGATGTCATAGCCCTTGAGGCTCATGTCGGCGCTGGCCGAGGAGAAGGGCGGGAAATCGGCGAAGACGCCGACATTGAGCACGCCAGCCTTGGTGATGTCGTCGATGGCATCGGCATTGGCGGCAGATGCGAAACCGAGAACGGCGCCGCTGAGCATGAGCGCTGCGGTAAGACCGGATTTAAAGGTTGAGAGTTTGGCCATTGTATTCCCCTTGTTGATTTTTGTTTGCGATAGGCACGGTAGCAGGCGGCGGCACTTGCCCCTCACCCTAGCCCTCTCCCCGTAAACGGGGAGAGGGGACGATCGAATTTGCCGATATCTCCCCAAAACTGCCGGGAGGAACGGAGCCTGCCGCATGAGGGGCCGCCGGCAGGAAAAAGTTAGTCCCTTGTGCCGTTGACGAACGGGCTGAATACCATGAGGCTGAGGATTTCGAACAGGACCTGCGAGCCGACATGTGCCGTGTTGGTGGTCGAATCGTATTGCGGCGCGACTTCGACGACATCGCCGCCGATCAGGTTGAGGCCCTTCAAGCCCCGGATCAGCTCCAACACTTCGCGGGTGGTGAGACCGCCGATTTCCGGCGTGCCGGTGCCCGGCGCAAAGCTTGGATCGACGCTGTCGATGTCGAAGGACAGATAGGTGGGGCCGTCACCGACGATCTTCTTCGCCTTCTCGATGATGGCCGGAATGCCCATGCCGGTCACTTCCTCGGCGTGGATGACGGTCATTCCGGACTCGTAGGAGAACTCCCACAGATATTCCGAGGAACCGCGAATGCCGATCTGGATGGTGCGGGTCGGATCGAGCACGCCGTCGAGTACGGCGTTGCGGAACGGACCGCCGTGGTGGAACTTGGTGAGGTCGTAGGCCCCGCCGGTATCGCAATGGGCATCGATATGGATCATGCCGACCGGGCGGTTCTTGCCGACGGCTTTCAGGATCGGATGGCTGATCGAGTGATCGCCGCCGACAGAAAGCGGAACCACGCCAGCATCGACGATCTGGTTGATGCGCTTTTCGATGTCGTCATGGCTGAGTTCGAGCCGGTAACGGCTCTGGAACGGCACGTCGCCGATATCGGCCACCCGCAGGTCATGCACGGGAGCACAGCCGAGAACGTGGTTGTAGGGACCAATGCGCTCGATGGTGCGCATGGCGCGCGGCCCGAAACGTGAACCCGGACGGTTGGTGACACCCAGATCCATCGGTATGCCGACAATGGCGACCTGCAGATTGCCGAAATCCGGCTCATTGGCATCGACAGGCACGTACGGCGCCATCAAAAATGTCGGAATGCCCGAGTAAGGCGCAAGGCGCGTGCCGTTCTTGGAGAAGATCTTGTCGGCAACCTTGCGGAAGGTCGGGTCGAACATCTCGCCGCCATGGGCTTCGCCGTACTTCGCCTTCAGTTCGTTGAGCTTGCTGTCATCCCACGCCATATCCGCTTGACCTCATGTTGGGCCTGGAAGACGTGCGATTTTAGGTGGTAGTCGAGCGTAAAGTGAGATGCTCTTGCCGCCAAAAGCCGGAAAACCGCCGCTGTTTGCCAGAGATGGTACCGGATGCATGTTCCCCAGGCTTTTGCCTTTGTTGATCCTATTAGGAAACAAATTGATTGGAAAATCAATTGACATTGTTATAGCGTTTGATGTGAGAAAAACTAACAACGTTATCGACGCCCGGAGCGTACGTCTTGTCCAGTCGCCTGCCCCCGCTGAACCCCTTGCGCGCCTTCGAGGCGACCGCCCGGCGTGGTTCGGTTTCGGCCGCCGCGCGCGAGCTCAATGTCACGCATGGGGCGATCAGCCATCAGATAAGAGCGCTGGAGCTCTCCTTCAACGCCGCCCTGTTCGAGCGCGGCGGCAAGCGGTTGAAGCTGACCTCGCAGGGTGCCCTGCTTTTGCCCGCCGTCACCAATGCCTTCGAAGGCATTGCCGCTGCCACCGCCGCGATGACCCGGCCGACCACCAGCGGCGAGTTGCGCATCGTCTGCGTGCCGGCCCTTCTGTCCTTCTGGATGATCCCGCGCCTGCATCAGTTCACCGAGCAGTTTCCGGACGTGCAGTTGACGCTGATTGCCTCCAACGATGCGGCCAACCTGTTTTCGGGCGATGTCGATATCTGCCTGCTCTATGGCGACGGCAACTGGCCGGATTGCTGGGCGCGGTTGTGGAGCCGGCTCGAACTGTTTCCGGTCGTCAGCCCGACGCTCCTCAACATGCGGCCTTTGCGTTCGCTGCGCGACTTGCGCGATCATGTCATCCTGCATGGCGACGACGGGCGCGAGTGGAACACCTGGCTTGCCGCCGCCGACGGCATCGGCATCCAGCGTGGCCGCCAGCATTTCATGAGCGACGCCCGGCTTTCGACCGAGGCCGCCCTGCACAATCAGGGCGTGGCGCTCGGCGATACGATCACTGCCGGCAGCCTGATCGCCAAGGGCGAACTGATCGCGCCGTTCGATCTCACAGTGCCCGCCAACGACGCCTTCTACGTTGCCTGCCGCAACGAGGTCCGGGCGGCACCGATCGTCAAGGTCTTCATCGACTGGTTGTTTTCAGCCCTTGAAAACGACCCCATGCCGGAGCTACAGACTTCGGCACGCACCATCATCCGCGCCCGCACGACCAAGGTCAGTGCGCCCGAACGCCTACCCGCCAAGGACAGCTTCCAGCCCGTCTCCTCTCCCGCCCGCACCAGGCGTCCGGAGCCGACGCCGAAACGCCGCGCCAAATCGTAAGAACACCAAAGCTTTAGAACCACAGGACAAGCCGATGCCGCATTTCAATCCGCTGATCGCCAAGCTCTCGCCGCCGCCGGTGCCTTCCGTCCTCGCCTGGGCCAAGGCCTATGACGGGTCACGCGGACCGCTGATCGATCTCAGCCAGGCTGTGCCCGGCTATCCCGCCCATCCAGATATGCTGCAATGGCTGGGTGAGGCAGCCTCCTCCCCCGCCTTCACCGGCTATGGTGCGATCGAAGGCGAAGAGGTGTTGCGCAGCGCCTATGCGGAGCACGTGTCCGGCCTCTACAACGCCAAGGTCAGCGCTGAAAACATCCACATCACCTCCGGCTGCAACCAGGCCTTCATCTGCACGGCCATGGCGATTGCCGGGGCTGGCGATACGATCCTGATGACCAACCCCTTCTACTTCAACCAGCAGACGACGCTGGCCATGCTCGGCATCGGCATCGAGCTGGTGCCCTGCGACGCAAGTGACGGCTTCCTGCCGGATGTCGATGCGATCGCTTCAGCCCTGAAACCAGGCATCCGTGCCCTGGCGCTGGTGACACCCAACAACCCCACCGGCGCGGTCTACCCGCCGGCCCTGTTGCGCAGGATCTACGATCTCTGCCGTGCCAACGGCACCTGGCTGATCCTCGACGAGACCTATCGCGACTTCCTGCCCGAAGGCAGCGGCGCGCCGCATAACCTTTTGACCGTCGAAGGATGGCAGGACAGCCTCGTCTGCCTTTACAGCTTCTCAAAGTCCTTCTGCATTCCCGGCCATCGGCTTGGCGCCATTACCGCAGGACCGGCAGTAGTCGAACAGGTCGCCAAGATCATGGACAACCTGCAGATCTGCGCGCCACGTTCGGCCCAGGCCGCCGTCGCGAAGGCCATTCCGGTGCTCGGTGAATGGCGCGCCAGCAACCGCGCCGAAATCGCCACCCGCGCCGATGCACTGAGGCAGGTGATGGGTAACCTGAAGGGCTGGAAACTGCAGGCCATCGGCGCCTATTTTGCCTATATCCGTCACCCCTATCCGGATATCCGCTCGGAATTCGTCGCGGAAAAGCTGGCAAAGATCGCCGGCATCGTCTGCCTGCCCGGCGATTATTTCGGCGAAGGTCAGGAAGGCTACCTGCGCTTTGCCTTCGCCAATGCCGATGCGCCGACGATCCTGAAGCTCGAGGAACGGCTGTCGGGCTTCAATCTGCCGGGGATCTGATCAGCCGCGGCGGGCGATCAGGATACCGGCAAGCACAATTGCCCCGCCGATGGCCTGCATCAGCCCGACCGGCTCGCTGAGCAGCAGCCACGCGAGGATCGCTGCCACAACCGGCTGCAACAGCAGCGTCAGCGACGAAAAGGCCGGCGGCAGGAAAGCGAGCGCATAGATGATCAGCCCCTGCCCGCCGGCATGGCTGATGAAGGCAAGCCCGATCAGCATCGCCCAGCCGAACAGGGCAGTCGGCATGAAACTCTCTTCGAAGAAAAAGGCGATCGGCAACATGCAGATCGCTGCCGATCCTGTGCTCCAGATCATGATGCGGTTGGTGGAAAAGCGGCTGCGCAGCCGGCCGATCGACAGGATATAGCCGGCATAGAAGACCGCGGCGAGGGCTGCGGTCGCATCACCCGCCAGTTGGCCATCGCCCAGCGCCATCGGGCCGCCCTTGAGGATCACCACGCCCGCCAGCGCTGTCGCCAGACCCGCGATGAACACGCCGCTGACATGCGCACGGAACAACAGCCATGAGCCGAGCGTCACGAAGATCGGCGCCAGGTTGGCAAGCAGCGTCGCGTTGGCAACCGAGGTCATGTGCAGCGCCAGATGCCAGGCGGCCAAATCGACAGCAAGGAAGATGCCCGGAAGCACAAGCACGCCATAATCGGCCCATCCGGTCGGCCGCTGATCGGTGACGGTATTCCCTGCCGTTTTCGACCAGATCAGCAGCGGCAGAAGCGCCAGTGCAACCCGCCAGAATGCCGTCGCCATCGGCCCGACTTCCGACAGGCGGACAAAGATGGGCGAACCGCCGATGGCAGCACCTCCGATCAGCAGGGCGATGAGCGCAAGCCGATTCGCGGATGATGAGGCCGATGAGGATGCGGGGAGCGCGGTGTCTGTCACGAATGCTGTCCAATACAAACGAGCGCGGCACTGTCAGTGCCGGGCGAATGCATTGAAGGTATCAGAACGATTTGCGGGGAAACATCAACTTCCATACATGGAATGATCAGAAACGGTGAACTTTGGACCACAGACGCGGCTGTTCGATGCGCACCCACCCCGCCCTCGCCAAGCCGCCATCATCACGCTTGTGATGCTGCTGAGAGGTATCAGCAACCCGTTGTGAGAAAGACCTGGTGAATTCTCTTGCCGCCGTCAAAGCGCCGGCGGCAAGAATCTGGATCAGTCTGGCGTACTCAGTTCAGCCCATCTCAGGCCGCATCCGGCCGATGAACCGTCTTCACCTCGAGGAAATCCTCAAGCCCGAACATACCGCCTTCGCGGCCGTTGCCGGATTGCTTGTAACCGCCGAACGGGCTGCCGTAGCGATGTGGCCCGCCGTTGATATGGACCATGCCGGCCCGCAGCCGCGAGGCAACGCGTTCGGCCCGCTTCGGATCGCCGGTCTGAACGTAGGCTGCCAGGCCATAATTGGTATCGTTGGCGATCTCGATCGCTTCCTCTTCCGTCTCGAACGGCATGATGGCGAGGACCGGGCCAAACACCTCTTCGCGGGCGATGCGCATCGTATTGTTGACATCGGCAAAGATCGTCGGCTTGACGAAATAGCCGGTCTCGAAGCCTTCCGGCTTGCCGGCACCGCCGACGAGAACGCGCGCACCTTCGGCAATGCCTGCCTCGATCAGCGCCTGCACCCGGCCGAACTGGACATCGCTGACCAGCGGCCCGATATGGCTACCTTCTTCAGCCGGATTACCGACCTTTGCCTCTTTGCCAACGCGTGTGGCGATCTCGACGGCCTTGTCATAGACCGACTTCTGCACCAAGAGGCGTGTCGGCGCATCGCAGGACTGGCCGGAATTGTTGAAGCATTCCAGCACGCTACCGGCAACGCGATCTTCAAGATCGGCATCTTCAAAGACGATGTTGGGCGACTTGCCGCCCAGTTCCAGCGTCACGCGCTTGACCGTTTCGGCCGCGTCCTTGCTGACGGCGATGCCGGCGCGGGTCGAACCCGTGAACGACATCATGTCGACGTCCTTGTGCTTGGAAAGAGCGGCACCGACATTCAGGCCATCGCCATTGACGAGGTTGAACGAACCTGCCGGGAAGCCTGCCTCATGCACCATTTCGGCATAAAGCATCGCGTTCAGCGGCGTGAATTCGGAGGGCTTCAGCACGCAGGTCGAGCCGGTTGCAAGTGCGGGAACAACCTTCAGCGCGATCTGGTTGATCGGCCAGTTCCAGGGGGTGATGAGGCCGCAGACACCGACCGGCTCGCGCAGCATGACATCGCCGTTTGGCAGGACTTCGCGGGTGTGCAGGCGCTTCAGCGCATCAATGAAACCCTGGAGATGGCCAACGCCGACATCGGCCTGCTGTTCGCGGCTCATCGACAGCGGCGCGCCGAGCTCGAGCGTGATGGTCTGGGCCATTTCCTCATAGCGGCGCTTGTAGATGGCAAGCAGCTTTTCCAGAAGCGCCAGACGCTCTTCCGCCGTGGTGCGGCTATAAGTGACAAATGCCTTCTTGGCGGCGGCAACGGCGCGGTCGATATCACCGGCACTTCCCATGGAAATCACCGCCACCGGCTTTTCCGTCGCCGGGTTCAGGACCTCGAGATCGTTGGCCGCGAGCGGGGCGACCCACTCGCCGTTGATATAGAATTTGCGTTTGTCGAGCATGTTTCTTGTCCTTCCCGTCAGATCGTCTTCTGTTTTTCGTTGAGCCAATCGGTGATCAATTGGCGGTAACGTTCACCGCTGAAGCTTGGAAAATGACCGCCATGCACGATGCGGGCGGGGATTTTCAACAGGCGCTCCATGGAGGAGAGATAGTCACCGGCGTTGGAATGATAGGTATCCTCGATTAGCGGACCGTCATAGAGGATATCGCCGGAGAACAGAATTTCGGTCGCCTTCTCGTAAAGCGCAATACCCCCCGGGGAATGGCCGGGCGTATGGATGACCTCGAACACCCGGTCGCCGAGATCGACCATGTCGCCGTCTTCGAGAATGCGCGTCGCCGGAGCCTTCTTCACCGCATAACATTTCGAGCAATAAGGTTCCGGCGGCAGGGCGTCGAAGATATCGTCGGTGACATAGGGATCGGCAAGCGTGTTTTCGCGTGTCGGATTGGCGAGCAGATCAGCCTCGGCCGAATGCACGGCGCGGCATTCGAACTCATGGTGACAGCCGATATGATCGAAATGCGTATGGCTGGCAACGGCGATCAGGTCGCGTCCCGTGACCAGCGGCACATATTCCCTGAGCGACACGACACCCATGCCGCTATCGACCAGCATGTCGCTATCCCGTCCACGCACATGCCAGATATTGCAGCGGTAGAATTCCTGGATGAAGGGTTCGGAAATAGCGGTGACATCATCATCGAGACGTCGCACCTTATACCATTTGTCCGCGCTGATCCGTTGCATTGCCAAAATCCGTTTGAGACGCCGCAGCCATTGCTGCGGTCGCAGTCAACTCCCTCCCCCTTGTGGGGAGGGTTGGGGAGGGGATTTCCTTTAAAAAAGAAGGAACCCCTCCCCGTCGCTTCGCTCCGACCCTCCTCACAAAGGGGAGGGTTAAGTACCCTCGGGCAAGGCTACGATATCGGCGAGACTGACGGCAAGGGGGACGATCTGGCCGTCCGCCACCGCCGTCGATTGCGGCATATGCGCCACGATAATCAAATCCGGCGCGCTGGCCGGTTTCAGATGGCAACGGTAATGCGTGCCGAAAAAGGCGCTGCCGGTAACTTTGGCATCGCCGAGCGACACGACCGGACCTTCGGCTTCCCCCGCCCGGCGGAAATGTTCCGGGCGGATGCAGAGCATCACCGCTTGTCCGGAAGTGGGCGCCGAAGCCGTAAAGCTGGCGATG
>UBTA01000040.1 GCA_900468065.1 Hyphomicrobiales bacterium
CAGGGGGAAGCGCTTCCCCGGGGTGCCTGGAATTTCGAGGGTGCTTTTTCATACCTGTGGAAACAATTCGATGGCTGTCACGGTTTTGTCTCCAAACCTGCTTGACACCCAAAGACGAACCTCGTAGTTAGCCGCTCATCGAGACGGCCAAGCCGGTTCGAGCGGATGCAAAAACATCCGGACGACTTGAAATGAAATGCGCGGGTGTAGCTCAGTTGGTTAGAGTGCCGGCCTGTCACGCCGGAGGTCGCGGGTTCGAGCCCCGTCACTCGCGCCATTTTCCGCTAAGATTTCAAATGCAAGTGTGATTTGAAAGCCGACGGGACCTTTGGTCCCGGTCGGTTCTTGCCGTTTTCCCAATGCGTCAGGCGTGCAGGATTCTCTCGATCAGATACCCTGATGTGCCGGTCTCATCGCGCAGTTCGCATATGCCGGCCTCCTCCATCTGGTTGCAGACGAAGCGCACTGTTGTCTCGTCCAGCCCGAAGGTCAAAGACAGCATGTCCTGCAGGTCGGCCGCCGTCAGCGGCTTGGATTCGCCGCAGCGTTCTCCCTCGTCGCACAACTGGCTGATCCGCACGGTGTGCGGCATGTATGTGCCAACGTGCCCGGAGCGCCATTTGTCGCTTTCGAGAATATCAGGCGTGTGCCGCCATGCCGGCGGCCTCATCCCGGCGGCGAGGGGGTAGCGATGGTGCGCGATCTTTTTCACGGCATACAGACCTTCCTCTGTTCCGTTGCAGGCAATGGCTAAAATGCTTGTGTCTGTGGTGGCCGATGCCCGGCCGCCATTCCCGTGTGCTGACGGTCAGCGTCTCAGACGCTGATGGAGCGCGGCTTCACATAGATATGCGCTTCGATCGCCGCTGCGATCAGATCCTGCCGGGCAAGTTCGGGTGGTTGTTTGCCGGTAAACGAATCGAGGCAAGTCATGACCGCCAGCTTGTAACTGGGACCGCGTTTTTTCGGCCATTTGTTGAGGAGCAGGTCGGCGGCCTCCCGCGAGCTGGAGACGCTGGTCACGTCTTGGCGGTCGTTCAGTTCGAGTAAAACGCTCTCACGCCAGGGAATATCGTCCATGATCTTGCCCTCTATTAGCGATACGTTACCTAAGCAAGCTTGTGCGAGGATTGCGTTTATCCTTCAGGGTTGCAGGCTGTATTGAGGACAGCTTTTGGTATTGCGCGATCCGTCCCGGATTTTCGGACAAAAGCGGGCGGGCAATATCGCTACCCATGCAAAAGGCGGATAGGGGCCATGCAGTCTTGTTGCAGCTCCTATTGGTATGTTGGGTGCGCCTGCGTGTCCGCCCTTCGAGGTTTTTGCATTTCGATTTCAATCGATTTTAGCGAGCGCGACCATATGTCCCCGGCGTTGCCGCGCAAGGGCTTGGCGGTCTGTCTTGCATAGGGCGGCCGGGATTCCGCGGTATTTACGCCTGCCCACCGGAGATGCTAGCTTTTGGCCGGTCTTCATTCCCGCGACACAAGGGGGTGAAAACCGTTCTGAAGGCTTGCACAGCGGCGCTGGCTGCGCTAACCACTTTGGCGTTGCAACATATTTTTCGGCCTGTGAGCCTTTGTTTTGCGCTTCTCCAGCGCGCCTCGCAGGCAGGGACGGATACAATGACAGACCTTCTCGGCTCCTACATTCCGATCGCGATTTTCATCGGCATATCGCTGGTTATCGGGCTGGCGCTGCTGATCGCGCCGTTCGCCGTCGCCCACAAGGCGCCTGACGACGAAAAGCTTTCGGCCTATGAGTGCGGCTTCAACGCATTCGACGACGCCCGCATGAAATTCGACATCCGATTCTACCTCGTGTCGATTCTCTTCATCATCTTCGATCTCGAAGTGGCGTTCCTGTTTCCCTGGGCGGTATCGTTCAAGGACATGGGCTGGTTCGGCTTCTTCTCGATGATGTCGTTCCTCGGCGTGCTGACCATCGGCTTTATCTATGAATGGAAGAAGGGAGCGCTGGAATGGAACTGACGTCCAGCACGACGCTCGTCGCGCCTAAGCCGAAGGGGATCGTCGATCCCTCGACCGGCCAGTTGATCGGCAGCAATGACAAATATTTCGGCGAGATCAACAATGAGCTCGCCGACAAGGGTTTTCTGGTTACCTCGACGGACGAGTTGATCAACTGGGCCCGTACCGGTTCGCTGATGTGGATGACCTTTGGTCTCGCCTGCTGCGCCGTCGAGATGATGCAGATGTCGATGCCGCGTTATGACGCCGAGCGTTTCGGCTTTGCGCCGCGCGCCTCGCCACGCCAGTCCGACGTGATGATCGTCGCTGGCACGCTGACCAACAAGATGGCTCCGGCTCTGCGCAAGGTCTATGACCAGATGCCTGAGCCGCGTTACGTCATCTCGATGGGCTCCTGCGCCAATGGCGGCGGTTACTATCACTATTCCTATTCGGTGGTGCGCGGCTGTGACCGCGTCGTGCCGGTCGATATCTATGTGCCGGGCTGTCCTCCCACGGCAGAAGCGCTCCTTTACGGTGTGCTCCTGCTGCAGAAGAAGATCCGCCGCACAGGCACGATCGAACGGTAAGGGCAGGGGACCTGAACATGAGTGAAGCCCTGAACGGACTTGCTACCTATATCCGCGAAACGCGTGGCGCGTTGATTTCGGATGCCGTCATCAGCTTTGGCGAACTGACGCTGACGGCGACGGCAGACACCATTATCGAGCTGCTGACCTTTCTGCGTGACGACCCCCGCTGCGGCTTTATCAACTTTACGGATATTTGCGGTGTCGACTGGCCGCAGCGTCCCGACCGGTTCGATGTCGTCTATCACATGCTGTCGCCGAAACAGAACCTGCGCATCCGTGTAAAGGTCGCAACCGGCGAAGATCAGCCGGTGCCGTCGGCCTGCGCCGTCTATCCGGGTGCCGATTGGTTCGAGCGGGAAGCCTACGACATGTACGGCATCCTCTTCACCGGCCATCCGGACCTGCGCCGCATCCTCACAGACTACGGTTTCGAGGGCTATCCGCTGCGCAAGGACTTCCCGACGACCGGTTTCGTCGAGGTTCGCTACAATGACGAAGTCAAGCGTGTCGTCTATGAGCCCGTTGAACTGAAGCAGGAATTCCGAAACTTCGACTTCATGTCGCCCTGGGAAGGAACGGATTACGTTCTGCCTGGCGACGAGAAGGCAAAGCAGTAAGAACAAGGAAGGCCGACACCTACGCTATCGCGAAGGTGTTTCGGCTCGGAGCAAGCGGCATGAACGAACATAACGTCCGGAATTTTAACATCAATTTCGGCCCGCAGCATCCGGCGGCGCACGGCGTTTTGCGTCTCGTGCTAGAACTGGACGGCGAGATCGTCGAGCGTGTCGATCCGCATATCGGTCTTTTGCATCGCGGCACTGAAAAGCTGATCGAGACCAAGACCTATCTGCAGGCCGTGCCCTATTTCGACCGGCTCGACTATGTCGCGCCGATGAACCAGGAGCATGCCTATGCGATGGCCGTGGAGAAGCTCACCGCGACGGAAGTTCCGATCCGCGGTCAGTTGATCCGCGTTCTCTATTCGGAAATCGGCCGTATCCTGTCGCATCTCCTGAACGTGACGACACAGGCCATGGACGTCGGCGCGCTGACGCCGCCGCTCTGGGGCTTTGAAGAGCGCGAAAAGCTGATGGTGTTTTACGAGCGTGCCTGTGGCGCGCGCATGCACTCGGCCTATTTCCGTCCGGGCGGTGTCCACCAGGACCTGCCGCACGAACTGGTCGAAGACATCGGCAAGTGGATCGATCCGTTCCTGAAGACCGTTGATGATATCGACGAATTGCTCACCGGCAACCGCATCTTCAAGCAGCGCAACGTCGATATCGGCGTCGTGACGCTGGACGATGCCTGGGCCTGGGGCTTTTCCGGCGTCATGGTGCGCGGTTCGGGCGCTGCCTGGGACCTGCGCAAGTCGCAGCCTTATGAATGCTATGCCGACATGGAGTTCGATATTCCGATTGGCAAGAACGGCGACTGCTTCGACCGTTACCTGATCCGCATGATCGAAATGCGTGAATCGGCCAAGATCATGCGCCAGTGCGTCAATCGCCTGTTGGGCGACGCCAAGGTCGGCCCGGTCTCCTCGCTCGATGGCAAGATCGTGCCGCCGAAGCGTGGCGAGATGAAGCGGTCGATGGAAGCCCTGATCCACCATTTCAAGCTTTACACCGAAGGCTATCACGTGCCGGAGGGCGAGGTTTACGCGGCTGTCGAAGCGCCGAAGGGCGAGTTCGGCGTCTATCTGATCTCCGACGGCACCAACAAGCCGTATCGCTGCAAGATCCGTGCCCCGGGATATGCCCATCTGCAGGCCATGGATTACATCTGTCGCGGACATCAGCTGGCGGACGTATCGGCTATCCTTGGTTCGCTCGATATCGTGTTCGGCGAGGTTGATCGTTGATGTGCAGGATGGCCCTGACAGTTTTGGCATCGATGCTTGCTGCGGCTCCTGCCTTTGCGCAGGAAACCGCACCGAAGTCTGATGAACCTGCCATGAGCGGCGGTTCGTCGGGCAACGGCATGGCCAAGCTTCTGAGCCAGGGCTACGAGATCAGGGCTGCAGTGCCGAACGGCACGCGTTACATCGTATTTTTGCAAAAAGACCAGTCAGCCTATGCCTGCGAATTCGTCACCCTGACGACATCGCGGTGCGGTTCGATTAACTGATAAGGTGCGGGAAGAATGTCCGTTCGTCGACTAGCCGAAGAAAACGTCCAGCCAGCGGCCTTTGCGTTCAGCAAGGATAACGCCGCATGGGCCAAGGCCACCATCAAGAAATATCCGAAAGGCCGCGAGCAATCTGCGGTCATTCCGCTGTTGATGCGGGCGCAGGAGCAGGATGGCTGGGTCACCAAGGCAGCGATCGAAAGCATCGCCGACATGCTGGCTATGCCGTATATCCGCGCCCTTGAGGTCGCAACTTTCTACACCCAGTTCCAGCTGAAGCCGGTTGGCACGCGAGCCCACGTCCAGGTCTGTGGCACGACCCCTTGCATGCTGCGCGGTTCGGAAGAGCTGATCAGTCTCTGCAAGAAGCGCATTCATCCCAATCCGCTGACGCCGAACGAAGCCGGCACGCTGTCCTGGGAAGAAGTCGAGTGTCAGGGGACCTGCGTCAACGCCCCGATGGTGATGATCTTCAAGGATACCTATGAAGACCTGACGGTTCCGCAACTGGAGTACATCATCGACCGTTTCGACGCAGGCAAGGGTGGCGACGTCAAGCCGGGTCCGCAGATCGACCGGATCTTCTCGGCGCCCGTCGGCGGTCCGACCACATTGCTCGCCCCGGAAAAGAAACCGGCGGCACCGCGCGCCAAGAAGGTCAGTGATGAGGCTGCCGTCAGCGTGCCGCCATCGAATGCCGGACGTGCGAAAACCGATGCCCCGGAAACCGACCCGGCCTTGAAGACACCGGCGACGGCAAAGTCCGAATCAGCCGCGAACGACAAGGTTTCCGGTGAGACCAAGGCTGAAGGCGGCGCGGACGCCAAGCCTGCCGCTTCTGCAAAGCCGTCGCTTGAGGACAAGAACCGTCCCGCCGGCATTGCAAAGCCGGCTGCTGTCGATGACCTGAAGCTGATTTCCGGCGTTGGTCCGAAGATCGAAGGCACGCTGCACGAACTCGGTATCTTCACTTTCGCGCAGGTTGCGGGCTGGAAGCTGGTTGAGCGCGAATGGGTGGACGGCTACCTGAACTTCAAGGGCCGCATCGAACGTGACGACTGGGTCAAGCAGGCTGCGGCGCTGGCCAAGGGCGGCGAAGCCGAATACATCAAAGTTTTCGGCAAGAAGCCGCGATAAGTTAGGTGAACCATGCTCGACGATAAAGATCGCATTTTTACCAATATCTACGGCATCCATGACAAGTCGCTCAAGGGCGCCATGAGCCGTGGCCACTGGGACGGTACCAAGCAGATCCTGGAAAAGGGCCGTGACTGGATCATCAACGAGATGAAGGCCTCTGGCCTTCGTGGACGTGGTGGCGCCGGCTTCCCGACGGGCCTGAAATGGTCCTTCATGCCGAAGGAAAGCGACGGCCGGCCGCATTATCTGGTCGTCAACGCCGACGAATCCGAGCCCGGTACCTGCAAGGACCGCGACATCATGCGTCACGATCCGCATACGCTGATCGAAGGCTGCGTGATCGCGAGCTTCGCCATGGGCGCGCATGTCGCCTATATCTACGTGCGCGGCGAATATATCCGCGAGCGTGAGGCGCTGCAGGCGGCGATCGACGAATGCTATGACGCCGGTCTTCTTGGCGTCAACAACAAGCTCGGCTGGGACATGGAGATCTATGTCCACCATGGCGCCGGCGCCTATATCTGCGGCGAAGAAACAGCACTGCTCGAAAGCCTCGAAGGCAAGAAGGGCCAGCCGCGCCTGAAGCCTCCGTTCCCGGCCAATATGGGCCTCTACGGCTGCCCGACGACGGTCAACAACGTCGAATCGATCGCCGTGGCCCCGACCATCCTGCGCCGTGGCGCCTCGTGGTTCTCGGCCATCGGCCGTCCGAACAATGTCGGCACCAAGCTGTTCATGGTGTCCGGCCACGTCAACAAGCCGTGCACGTTCGAAGACGCGATGGGCACGCCGTTCCGCGAGATGATCGAGCGCCATTGCGGCGGCATCCGCGGCGGCTGGGACAATCTTCTGGCGGTTATCCCCGGCGGCTCGTCCTGTCCGGTGGTCAAGGCCGAGGACATCATCGATGCGCCGATGGATTTCGACGGCATGCGCGACGTCAAGTCGTCGTTCGGCACTGCCGCCATCATCGTCATGGACCGCTCCACCGACATCATCAAGGCCATCTGGCGCCTTGCTGCCTTCTACAAGCACGAGAGCTGCGGCCAGTGCACGCCGTGCCGTGAAGGCACCGGCTGGATGATGCGCGTCATGGAACGCATGGTTCAGGGGCGCGCCCAGAAGCGCGAGATCGACATGCTGTTCGATGTCACCAAGCAGGTCGAGGGCCACACCATCTGCGCGCTCGGCGATGCGGCTGCATGGCCGATCCAGGGCCTGATCCGCAACTTCCGTCCGGAGATGGAAGCACGCATCGACGAATACACCCGCAATTCATCATCGCATGGCGCGGTGCTGGCAGCGGCGGAGTAAGCGATATGGCCAGGCCGGGAAACGAAACGGGGAAGGGGACGCAGGCAGGACCTGCCGGTCCTTCGACCGTGCGGCCGGCCGGCAATGATCCGTTCGGCATGGCCGAATGGCTGAAGGATATGCCCAAGGTTCCGTTGCATCCGCTGATGCAGCATCCGGCGGCAGCCATGGCAGCGGCAACGGCGATCGGTTTCGGGATGACCAGCCAGATCGCCGGTTTCATGCTCGGCGCGATGCAGGGACTGGCCGACACGGTTCAGAAGACCGGCGTTGCGGCGGATGAAAAGTCGGTGGAAAAGGCGGCCGAACCAGTGGAGAAGCCGGTTGCCACAGCGAAAACAGCGCCGGTTGTGAAATTAAAGGTGCCTTCCAAGGCTCCGGGCAAGGCCCAGCCGGTAAAGGCCAAGCCAGTTGCCGCGGAGCCGGTTGCAGTTGTTCCGGCGAAGGCTGAAAAGCCCAAGCGGCAGAAGGCCGCCCGCGTTGTCGAAACGCAGGCGGATGATCTGAAGCGAATTTCCGGCATCGGCCCGAAGCTGGAGCAGGTTTTGAATGGAATGGGCGTGCGGCGTTATGCCGATGTCGCTTTGTGGAGCGATAAGGACGTGCAGCGCTTTGATGATCAGCTCGGTTTTGCCGGTCGTATCGCGCGGGATGGCTGGGTCGAGCAGGCAAAGGCCCTGATGAAGGGCTGAGATTGAGTTTCGGGCGGGAACCGGTGGTTCTAGCTCAAAGATTGGCGTGCCTAATAATATCTGTTCGCCGCTGACGCTGGTGAACGAAAGACAGGATTGAGACTAAGATGGCAAAGCTGAAAGTCGACGGAAAAGAGATCGAGGTCCCGGATCATTTCACGCTGCTTCAGGCGTGCGAAGAAGCCGGCGCCGAAGTTCCGCGCTTCTGTTTCCATGAGCGGCTGTCGGTCGCCGGAAACTGCCGCATGTGTCTGATCGAGGTGAAGGGAGGGCCGCCGAAACCGGCAGCCTCCTGCGCCATGGGCGTGCGCGACCTGCGTCCCGGCCCGAACGGCGAAGCGCCGGAAGTCTTCACGACCACGCCGATGGTCAAGAAGGCCCGCGAAGGCGTGATGGAATTCCTGCTCATCAACCATCCACTCGATTGCCCGATCTGCGACCAGGGTGGCGAATGCGACCTGCAGGACCAGGCGATGGCCTTCGGCGTCGATTCGACCCGTTACAACGAGAACAAGCGCGCCGTCGAAGACAAGTATATCGGCCCGCTGGTCAAGACCGTGATGAACCGCTGCATTCACTGCACGCGCTGCGTCCGCTTCACCACCGAAGTCGCCGGCATTGCCGAACTTGGTCTGATTGGCCGCGGCGAAGATGCCGAGATCACCACCTATCTTGAGCAGGCGATGACGTCTGAGCTTCAGGGCAACGTTGTTGATCTCTGCCCGGTTGGTGCTCTGACCTCCAAGCCATACGCCTTCAATGCCCGTCCGTGGGAACTCGGCAAGACCGAATCGATCGACGTCATGGATGCCGTCGGCTCGGCAATCCGCGTCGATACGCGTGGCCGCGAAGTCATGCGCGTCATGCCGCGCGTCAACGAAGAGATCAACGAGGAGTGGATTTCCGACAAGACCCGCTTCATCTGGGATGGCCTGAAGACCCAGCGTCTCGACCGCCCTTACGTGAAGAAGGACGGCCGCCTGCAGCCTGCCAGCTGGAACGAAGCCTTTGCCGCCATCAAGGGCGCAGTGGCAAAGACCAGCGGTGACAAGATCGGCGCAATCGCCGGCGATCTGGCGTCCGTTGAGGAAATGTACGCGCTGAAGGAACTGATCGCCTCGCTCGGTTCGAAGAACATCGACTGCCGCCAGGATGGCGCCGCACTCGATCCGTCCTTCGGCCGTGCAAGCTATCTGTTCAACCCGACGATCCAGGGCATCGAAAGTGCCGACGCGCTGTTGATCATCGGTTCGAACCCGCGCTTTGAAGCGTCTGTTCTCAATGCCCGTATCCGCAAGCGGTTCCGGATGGCCAATTTCCCGATCGGCGTGATCGGCGAGCAGGCGGAACTGCGTTATTCCTACGACTATCTCGGCGCGGGCACGGACACGCTGGCCGAACTCGTCGCAGGCAAGGGCAAGTTCCTGAGCGTTCTCAAGAAGGCAGAGCGTCCGATGATCATCATCGGTCAGGGCGCGATCTCCAGCGGTAATGGCGCTTCGGTTCTGGCCGCCGCCGCCAAGCTCGCAGGCGCCATTGGCGCCGTTACCGCAGACTGGAACGGTTTTGCAGTCCTCCACACGGCCGCGTCGCGCGTCGGTGGTCTCGACCTTGGCTTCGTGCCGGGTGAGGGGGGCAAGACGGCTGCCGAAATGCTGACCGGAACTGATGTGTTGTTCCTGCTCGGCGCCGACGAAATGGATTTCTCCGGCAAGACCGCCGGTTTCACCGTCTATATCGGTTCACATGGCGACGAAGGTGCGCACGGTGCCGACGTCATCCTGCCGGCTGCGACCTACACCGAAAAGTCCGGTCTCTGGGTCAATACCGAGGGCCGCGTCCAGATGGGCAACCGTGCCGGCTTCGCACCGGGCGATGCCCGCGAAGACTGGGCGATCATTCGCGCGCTGTCCGACGTGCTCGGAAAGAAGCTGCCATTTGATTCGCTTGCAGAATTGCGCGGCAAACTCTACGCGGCTCACCCGCATTTCGCCGCGATCGATATGATCGAGACGGGTGCAAGCGGTGAAATTGCCGCACTTGCACAAAAAGCCGGTGAGATGGGCAAATCGGTGTTTGCGTCTCCGGTCAAAGACTTCTATTTGACGAACCCGATAGCACGAGCTTCCGCCGTCATGGCTGAATGTTCGGCTTTGGCACGCAACAACTTCAAAGCTGCGGCGGAATGAGCGCGAAGGAATAAGACGAAAATGGACGCTTTCATTTCGACCTATGTCTGGCCAACGGCCATCATGATCGGCCAGTCGCTGCTGCTTCTGGTCGCGCTTTTGATCTTCATCGCCTACGTTCTGCTGGCTGACCGCAAGATCTGGGCAGCGGTGCAGATGCGCCGTGGACCGAATGTGGTAGGCCCGTGGGGACTTTTCCAGTCCTTCGCCGATCTTTTGAAGTTCGTCTTCAAGGAGCCGGTTATTCCGGCCGGTTCGAACAAGATCCTGTTCCTGCTGGCGCCGTTGGTGTCGGTGACCTTGGCGCTGGCAGCCTGGGCGGTCATCCCGCTCAACGCCAACTGGGTGATGGCCAATATCAATGTCGGCATCCTCTATGTGTTCGCCATTTCCTCGCTTGAGGTTTACGGCGTCATCATCGGCGGCTGGGCATCGAACTCCAAATATCCCTTCCTGTCGGCGCTGCGTTCGGCCGCCCAGATGGTGTCCTACGAAGTTTCGATCGGCTTCGTCATCGTCACCGTGCTGCTCTGTGCCGGTTCGTTGAACCTGACCGATATCGTCGATTCGCAGCGTGATGGCCTTGGCACGATGATGGGCCTGCCGGGTTCATTCCTCGACTGGTACTGGCTACCGCTGTTTCCGATGTTCATCATCTTCTTCATCTCGGCGCTGGCTGAAACCAACCGCCCGCCCTTCGATCTGGTTGAAGCGGAATCGGAACTGGTTGCCGGCTTCATGGTCGAATACGGCTCGACCCCGTACATGATGTTCATGCTCGGCGAATATGCCGCCATCTGCCTGATGTGCGCGCTGACAACGATCCTTTTCCTCGGCGGCTGGCTGCCTCCGGTCGATGTATGGTTCCTCAACTGGGTTCCGGGCATCATCTGGTTCATCCTGAAGTCTTCGATGGTGTTCTTCATGTTCGCCATGGTGAAGGCCTTCGTGCCGCGCTATCGCTACGACCAGCTGATGCGTCTCGGCTGGAAGGTCTTCCTTCCGCTGTCGCTCGCCATGGTCTTCATTGTTGCAGTCACGCTGAAACTGGTGGTGTGGGCATGATGCTTACTCTCCGTTTCGCAAAATCAGCCGGCGCCTCCCAGGCCGGCATGTTTGGAGGTTGATGATGGCAGGTCTGTCGCAAGCCGTCAGTTCGCTGTTCCTCAAGGAATTCGTCAACGCGTTTTTCCTGTCGATGCGCTATTTCTTCGCGCCGAAGGCGACGCTGAACTATCCGTTTGAAAAGGGGCCGATCAGCCCGCGCTTCCGTGGCGAACATGCGTTGCGCCGTTATCCGAATGGCGAAGAACGCTGCATCGCCTGTAAGCTGTGCGAAGCGATCTGTCCTGCCCAGGCGATCACCATCGAGGCTGGCCCACGCCGCAACGATGGCACGCGCCGCACGGTCCGTTACGATATCGACATGGTGAAGTGCATCTATTGCGGTTTTTGCCAGGAAGCCTGTCCGGTAGACGCGATCGTCGAAGGCCCGAACTTCGAATTCGCCACCGAGACGCGCGAAGAGCTCTACTACGACAAGGACAGGCTGCTTTCCAACGGCGACCGTTGGGAGCGCGAAATCGCCCGTAACATCGCAATGGACTCGCCGTACCGCTGAGACTTTGCATGGGGACTGCGCCTGCCTTTTGAGGCGGGCGTTACACTGATCTTGGGCGTGGCCGGCATGAACCGGTGCGCCAGTGGGAAGGATGGCATTCGCCATGCCTGCCCGGGGAAGACGAAAAAGGCACCGATCATGGGTCTGCAGGCTCTTTTTTTCTATCTTTTTTCATTCGTCGCGGTTGCGTCGGCGTTCATGGTGATTTCTGCGCGGAACCCCGTTTATTCCGTGCTGTTCCTGATCCTGACGTTCTTCAACGCGGCCGGCCTGTTTCTTCTGACGGGTGCCGAGTTCCTGGCGATGATCCTGCTGGTCGTTTACATCGGCGCGGTTGCGGTTCTGTTCCTCTTCGTGGTGATGATGCTCGACATCGACTTCACCCAGCTGCGGTCGGGCGTGCTTGAATATGCGCCGGTTGGTGCGTTGATCGGCCTGGTGCTGGCAGCCGAACTGATCATCGTGGTTGGCGGCAGCTCGTTCTCGCCGGAAATTGCCAAGTCGATCTCGATGCCGATCCCGGCGATTACGGATCGGACCAACACGGCCGCACTCGGCGACGTGCTCTATACGCACTACGTCTACTTCTTCCAGATTGCCGGCCTGGTTCTGTTGGTCGCCATGATCGGTGCCATCGTTCTGACGCTGCGCCATCGCGACAACATCAAGCGCCAGGATATTCCCACACAGGTTGCCCGTTCGCCCAAGACCGCTGTTGAAGTGGTCAAGGTGAAGTCGGGGCAGGGCCTTTAAAGACGGACGCGAGGTCAAGGAACACATCATGGAAATCGGTATTTCCCACTATCTGACCGTCAGCGCCATCCTGTTCATACTGGGCGTCTTCGGCATCTTCCTCAATCGGAAGAACGTCATCGTCATCCTGATGTCGGTGGAACTCATCCTCTTGGCGGTGAACATCAACATGGTCGCGTTCTCGCACTTCCTGAACGACATCACCGGCCAGGTGTTCGCCCTGTTCATTCTAACTGTCGCGGCTGCGGAAGCTGCCATCGGTCTTGCAATTCTCGTCGTCTTCTACCGTAACCGCGGCTCCATCGCCGTGGAAGACGTCAACATGATGAAGGGCTGAGCGGCCAATGAATACGATTATTCAAGCCATCGTCTTCCTGCCGCTGATCGGCTTCCTGATCGCGGGCCTGTTTGGCACGTCGATTGGCGCCAAGGCTTCGGAATACGTCACCACCGGATTCATGATCATTGTCGCGGTCCTCTCCTGGGTCGTGTTCTTCCACGTCGCTCTCGGCGAGACGGAGATGATCAAGGTCTCCGTGATGCGCTGGATCCAGTCCGGCAGCTTCGATGCCGAATGGGCCTTCCGCGTCGATACGCTGACGGCCGTCATGTTCGTCGTGGTCAACACGGTATCCTGCCTGGTTCACCTCTATTCGATCGGCTACATGCATCACGACCCGCATCGGCCGCGCTTCTTTGCCTATCTGTCGCTGTTCACCTTCGCCATGCTGATGCTGGTGACGTCGGACAACCTGTTGCAGATGTTCTTCGGTTGGGAAGGTGTGGGTCTCGCGTCCTACCTGTTGATCGGCTTCTGGTACAAGAAGCCGTCGGCATCGGCTGCCGCGATGAAGGCCTTCATCGTCAACCGCGTCGGTGACTTTGGCTTCGCGCTCGGCATTTTCGGCGTCTTCGTGCTGTTCGGTTCGATCAGCTTTGAAACAATCTTTGCCGCCGCTGCCAGCTATCTGCCGGCTGAGGGTGCTGCCGAAGGTGGCGAGGTCGTCATCAGACTGTTCGGCATGCAGCTCGACAAGGCCGATGCGATTACCGGCGTCTGCCTGTTGTTGTTCATGGGCGCAATGGGCAAGTCGGCGCAGTTCCTGCTGCACACCTGGCTTCCGGACGCCATGGAAGGCCCGACACCTGTGTCGGCTCTGATCCACGCTGCGACCATGGTCACGGCCGGCGTCTTCCTCGTCGCCCGCATGTCGCCACTGTTCGAACTGTCCCACACGGCTTTGATGGTCGTTACCGTCATCGGCGCGATCACCGCGTTCTTTGCCGCGACCGTCGGTCTCGTCCAGAACGACATCAAGCGCGTCATCGCCTATTCGACCTGCTCGCAGCTCGGCTACATGTTCGTGGCACTCGGCACAGGCGCTTACGGCGCTGCAATCTTCCATCTGTTCACGCATGCCTTCTTCAAGGCACTGCTGTTCCTTTGCGCCGGCTCGGTCATTCACGCCGTCGATGGTGAGCAGGACATGCGCAACATGGGCGGGCTGCGTCCACATATCAAGGTGACCTTCGCCATGATGCTGATCGGCACGCTGGCCATCACCGGCGTCGGCATCCCGTTCACGCCGGTTGGCTTTGCTGGATTCTTCTCGAAGGACGTTATCATCGAGGCGGCCTATGCTTCGCATTCCTCGGTCGGCGGTTTCGCCTTCACACTGCTGGTCATTGCGGCCCTGTTCACGAGCTTCTATTCGTGGCGCCTGATGTTCCTGACCTTCTTCGGCAAGCCGCGCGCGTCGCACGAGGTCATGCACCACGTGCACGAATCGCCGCAGGTTATGTTGATCCCGCTCTACATCCTGGCGTTCGGCGCCGTGGTTGCCGGTTTCCTCGGTGAGGGATACTTCTATGGCCACGAATATGCCGAGTTCTGGCAGGGCTCATTGTTCACGCTGCCGGGCAACGAACTTGTCGACGAGTTCCACCACGTTCCGGCGTTGGTCGCTCTCAGCCCGTTCATCGCCATGATCCTCGGTTTCGTCACCGCCTGGTACATGTATATCCGCTCGCCGGAGACACCAAAGTACCTCGCCGAGCAGCATCGCGGTCTCTACCAGTTCCTGCTCAACAAGTGGTATTTCGACGAACTCTACGACTTCCTGTTCGTTCGTCCTGCCAAGCGCATCGGAACCTTCCTGTGGAAGGAAGGCGACGGCCGCGTCATCGATGGCTATGGCCCGAACGGCATTGCCGCTCGCGTCATGGACGTGACTGACCGCGTCGTCCGCCTGCAGACCGGTTACCTCTATCACTACGCTTTCGTGATGCTCATCGGCATCGCGGCGCTTGTTACCTGGATGATGCTCGGGAGCTCCTTCTGATGACCGATTGGCCCATTCTCTCCGCGGTCACCTTCCTGCCGCTGGTCGGTGTTGCTCTTCTGCTTCTGACGCGTGAAGACAGCGCTTCCGGCCGCCGCAATATCCTGAACATCTCGTTGCTGACGACGATCGTGACCTTTCTCGTCTCCTGCTGGATCTGGTGGAATTTCGATAATTCGAACCCCGGATTCCAGATGGTCGAAAAGCACGCCTGGCTCGGCACCGGCATTTCCTACCATCTCGGCATCGACGGCATTTCCATGCTGTTCGTCGTGCTCTCGGCCTTCCTCATGCCGTTCTGCGTGGTGGCCAGCTGGGTTTCGGTGGAAAAGCGCCTGAAGCAGTACATGATCGCCTTCCTCCTCCTGGAAGTGTTCATGATCGGTGTCTTCGTGTCGCTCGATATCGTGCTGTTCTACGTGTTCTTCGAGGCCGGCCTGATCCCGATGTTCATCATCATCGGCGTCTGGGGCGGAAAGGACCGCGTCTACGCGTCCTACAAGTTCTTCCTCTACACGCTGCTCGGCTCGGTGCTGATGCTGCTGGCCATCATGGCGATGTACTGGCAGGCCGGTACGACCGATATCGCCGAATTGCTCGCCTATCAGTTCCCGGCGCAGATGCAGACATGGTTGTGGCTGGCTTTCTTTGCCTCGTTTGCGGTGAAGATGCCGATGTGGCCAGTTCATACCTGGCTTCCCGACGCCCACGTTCAAGCGCCAACGGCGGGTTCTGTCATCCTGGCAGGTGTTCTCCTGAAGCTCGGCGGTTACGGCTTCCTGCGCTTCTCGCTGCCGATGTTCCCGCTTGCGTCTGAATATTTCGCGCCCTTCGTCTTCACGCTGTCGGTCGTGGCGATCATCTACACTTCGCTGGTGGCGATGATGCAGTCCGACATCAAGAAGCTGATCGCCTATTCGTCGGTCGCCCATATGGGCTATGTGACCATGGGTATCTTTGCCGCCAATACTCAAGGCGTGCAGGGGGCGATCTTCCAGATGCTGTCGCACGGCTTGGTGTCCGGCGCGCTCTTCCTCTGCGTCGGCGTGGTTTATGACCGTACCCACACCCGCGAGATCAGCGCCTATGGCGGCCTCGTCAACAACATGCCGAAATATGCGGTCGCCTTCATGATCTTCACCATGGCCAATGTCGGCCTGCCGGGCACGTCTGGCTTCGTCGGTGAAATCACCGTGCTGCTTGGCACGTTCAGGGCCAACACCTGGGTTGCGTTCTTCGCCACCACCGGCGTCATCCTGTCGGCGTGCTATGCTCTGTGGCTCTACCGCCGGGTGATCTTCGGCACACTTGACAAGGACAGCCTCAAATCGCTGCTGGATCTTTCCGGCCGGGAGAAGGCGCTGCTCTATCCGCTGATCGTGCTGACCATTTTCTTCGGCGTCTATCCGGCTCCGGTGTTTGATGCGACGGCAGCCTCTGTGGACGTGCTTATCAACAACTACACTGCGGCCGTGCAGGCAGCGCATGACGTTGCGCTTTCGGCGAAATGACGACAGGACGGGATTGAAATGACTGCTGAAACATTCCTCGCTAGCCTGCACCTGTCGACGCCCGAGCTGATCCTTGCGGTTGGCGCCATGGTGTTGTTGATGATCGGCGTCTTCTCCGGCGAGAAATCGTCCGGGGCTGTGACGTGGCTTGCCGTTGGCCTGCTTGCCGTTTCCGGCGCCTGGCTGATCTGGCAGACTGGCGACGGTCAGGCCTATAACGGCGCCTTCCTCTCCGATCCGTTCGGCAAGTTCATGAAGGTGCTGACGCTGTTCGGCTCCATGGTGGCGCTGATCATGTCGGCGGGCGAGGCGCGTTCGAGCGGCATCGACCGGTTCGAATTCCCGGTCCTGATCGTGCTGGCCACGCTCGGCATGCTGCTGATGATTTCGGCCAACGACCTGATCTCGGTCTACCTGGCGCTCGAACTGCAGTCGCTGGCGCTCTACGTCGTTGCCGCGATGAACCGCGACAATCTGCGTTCGACGGAAGCCGGCCTGAAATATTTCGTGCTCGGCGCCCTGTCGTCCGGCATGCTGCTCTATGGCATGTCGCTGGTCTACGGCTTCACTGGCCATACCGGTTTTGACGGCATTGCCGCTGCCCTGTCCGCAGAGGGCCGTTCGCTCGGCCTGGTCTTTGGTCTCGTCTTCATTCTTGCTGGCGTCGCCTTCAAGATCTCGGCCGTCCCGTTCCATATGTGGACGCCGGACGTTTACGAAGGCGCCCCGACACCGGTGACCGCGTTCTTCGCTGCTGCTCCGAAGGTTGCGGCCATGGCGATGCTGATCCGGCTGGTGATCATGCCGTTCGAGCCGATCGTCACCGACTGGCAGCAGATCATCGTCTTCATCTCGATTGCCTCGATGCTGCTCGGCTCGTTTGCTGCAATCGGTCAGAAGAACATCAAGCGACTGATGGCCTATTCGTCGATCGGTCACATGGGCTATGCGCTCGTTGGCCTGTCCAGCGGCTCGATGGCCGGCGTGCGCGGCGTGTTGATTTACATGCTGGTCTATATGGTCATGACGCTCGGCACCTTTGCTTGCATCATGGCGATGAAGCGCAAGGACGGCAATCACGTCGAAAGCGTCGATGATCTCGCAGGCCTGTCGCAGACCAATCCGCTGATGGCTTCGGTTCTCACGGTGATGATGTTCTCGCTCGCGGGCATTCCGCCGCTCGCCGGCTTCTTTGCCAAGTACTTCGTCTTCATGGCGGCGATCGAAGCGCATCTCTACGCCCTGGCGATCATCGGCGTTCTCGCCTCCGTTGTCGGTGCCTACTACTATCTGCGCGTCATCAAGCTGATGTGGTTCGATGATCCGAAGGACGAGTTTGCACGTCCCTCCGGCGTGCTGCGCCTGGTTTACGGGCTCTCCGGCCTGTTTGTTCTTGCCTATGTTCTGATCGGTGGACCGATCGGTACGGCGGCCGAAGTCGCAGCGCGGACATTCTTTTGACAGGACAGGACCGGATCGGCAGGGTTTCGCTCGATAATTTTCGGCATACAGCGCTTGGCGATGTCGGATCGACGAACACGGAATGCCTGATCCGGGCGCGTGCAGGTGATCCGGGACTTCACTGGATCACCGCGACGCGGCAGATTTCCGGCCGTGGCCGGCGTGGCCGCAGCTGGGCATCGGAACCGGGCAATCTTTATGCCTCGCTGCTTCTGATCGATCCGGCGCCGATGGGGAAATTACAATCGCTGCCGCTCGCGGTCGCTGTTGCTGTGCATCGGGCGATCCAGGCGGTGATGCCGGCAGGTTCCAATCCGGTCTCGATCAAATGGCCGAACGATATTCTGATTGCGGGCAAGAAGTGCTGCGGTATCCTGCTGGAAGGCGAGGGACTGCCGGACGGGCATCATGCGCTGGTGATCGGCTGCGGCATCAATGTCGCGCGGGCGCCGGATCATGGGCTCTATCCCGTCACCAGCCTGCAGGCGGAAGGTGCAGCCGTTTCCCCGGACGAGCTTTTTGCCCATCTGTTCCGCAGCATGAGCGACGCGTTGAACACTTGGAACCGCGGCGACGGCATCGCAGAGATTATTGCACAATGGCGGTCCGCTGCAGGCGGCATAGGCCAGAAGATTACAGTCAACCTGCCGGATCGCTCGCTTTCCGGCAGGTTTGAAGGCATAGATGAAGACGGCCGGCTGATGCTCGATCTTGGGGCAGGTACGGTTCAACGCATCGCCGCAGGCGATGTATTTTTTGGATAGACCCCATTTTGGGTGACATAAGGCGCAATCAATCAATGAGCAAACAAGACGAACTCGTCTTCCTGCCGCTAGGCGGAGTGGGGGAAATCGGCATGAACCTGGCCCTTTACGGCTATGGCTCGCCTGCCCACCGCCAGTGGATCATGGTCGATTGCGGCGTGACCTTCCCGGGTCTTGATCTGCCCGGCGTCGATCTGGTGCTTCCCGATATCCGGTTCCTTGCCGAAGAGCGCAAGAACCTCAAGGGCATCATCATCACCCATGCCCACGAAGACCATTACGGCGCGCTGGCCGATCTGTGGCCGGGCCTCAACGTGCCGGTCTATGCTTCGCCGTTCACCGCCGGCATGCTTGAAGCCAAGCGCTCCTATGAGCGCAGCCGCGCCCAGGTGCCGATCACCATCTTCAAGGAAGGCGACCGCATCAATGTCGGTCCGTTCGAGATCGAAGCGATCGGCGTCAATCACTCCATCCCCGAGCCGATGTCTCTGGTCATCCGCACGCCGCTCGGCAATGTCGTCCATACCGGCGATTGGAAGATCGACCATGCACCGTCGCTTGGACCGTTCACCGATGAAGCGCGGTTCCGCGCTGTCGGCGACGAGGGCGTTCTCGCGCTGATGTGCGACAGCACCAATGCCATGCGCGATGGCGTCTCGCCCTCTGAAGAAGAGGTTTCCACCAGCCTCACCAAGATCATCGAGGACGCCAAGGGCCGCGTGGCGATCACCACGTTCTCCTCCAATGTCGGCCGCATCCGCTCGATCGCCAAGGCATCGGCTGCAGCCGGCCGCGAAGTGCTGCTTCTCGGCAGCTCAATGAAGCGCGTCTGCGACGTTGCGCGCGATGTCGGCTTGATGGAAGGTCTGAACCCGTTCATCGCCGAAGACGAATTCGGCTATATCCCGCGCGACAAGGTGGTGGTGATCCTGACCGGCAGCCAGGGCGAATCCCGCGCGGCCCTTGCCAAGATCTCGCGCGACGAGATGCGCAATGTGGCGCTGACAGCCGGTGATACCGTGGTGTTTTCCTCGCGTGCCATTCCGGGCAACGAGAAGGCGATCAACGACATCAAGAATGGCCTGGTGGAGCAGGGCATCCACATCATCACCGATACGGAAGCGCTGGTCCACGTCTCCGGCCATCCCCGCCGCAACGAGTTGCAGCAGATGTACCAGTGGACACGCCCGCAGATGCTGGTGCCGGTCCATGGCGAAGCCGCCCATCTGACCGCGCAGGCCGAACTTGGCCTGCAATCCGGCATCAAGACCGTACCACGGGTTCGCAATGGCGATATTCTCCGCCTTGCTCCGGGGCCGGCGACTGTGATCGGCACGGCGCCGCACGGCCGCATCTATAAGGACGGCAGCCTGATCGGTGACTTCGAGGAGATGGGGATCGGCGAGCGCCGCAAGCTGTCTTTTGCCGGCCATGTCGCGGTCAATGTCGTTCTGGACGCACGCTACGATTTCGCGGCCGACCCGATCGTCGTTCCGATCGGTCTGCCCGAGTTCGACGACGAGGGCGAAGATATGAACGATACGCTCTATGATGCCGTCCTGGGGGCCGTCGAAAGCATCCCGCGCGGCAAGCGCAAGGATATCGCCATGGTCACGGAAGCCGTACGCCGGGCTATCCGCGGCACGGCCAATGACGTCTGGGGCAAGAAGCCTGTCGTTACCGTGTTCATCAACAAGCTCTGATAGCCGGGATCTGATCCAATGCTTGGACGTGTCAACCATATCGCTCTTGCTGTTCCGGATCTTGCCGAAGCGGTGGAGCGATACCGGTCGATGCTCGGTGCCTCCGTGACCGCTCCGGAAGCCTTGCCGGAGCACGGCGTCACCGTCGTGTTTGTCACGCTTGAAAATACCAAGGTCGAACTGCTGGAGCCACTTGGGGAGGAGTCGCCGATTGCGGCCTTCCTTGCGAAAAATCCCGCCGGCGGCATGCATCATATCTGCTACGAGGTCGAAGACATCCTCGCTGCGCGTGATAGCCTGGTTGCCGCCGGGGGCAGGGTGCTTGGCGATGGTAGCCCGAAGACCGGCGCGCATGGCAAACCGGTGCTGTTTCTCCACCCGAAGGATTTCTTCGGCACGCTGATCGAACTCGAGCAGGTGTGACAGAAGACCGCGCGCCGGTATTTATCGGGCGCAGTATTTGTCGGGCAGAGGCGAAAGCGCTATAACATCGCTCCAACGCGCCATGCCAAGAGGTGAGACATCCATCTCCCTTCGTAATGAGAGACCACCATGCCGATCTTTTCCACCTTCGCGATCTATTTCATCATCTGGTGGCTGGCGCTGTTCATCGTCCTGCCGATCGGCTTGCGGACACAGGCCGAAGAGAACGAGGTCGTGCCGGGCAGCGTCGAAAGTGCGCCCGCGCGTTTCCGCGCACTTCGGGTCTTCCTGATGACCTCGGTACTCGCCGCCGTGATCCATGCCACATGGTACGTCCTTTCGGTCCGCATGGGCTATGGCCTGGACTCGATCCCGCAGTTTGCGCCGAAGTTCTATTGAGGGGTGATCGGTGTTGCCGTGGCTGCGACAGCGGCGGCTTACCGGCTGCGGGGCCTGCCAGCGAATATAAGCGCCACAGAATTGCCGCGATTCAAGCGGTGATCACTTTTTCTGCAGTTGTATTCAGTATAAAAGTCAAAAAAAAACAAGGCTAGAAGCCTTGTTCTTTAAAGTATCGCGTGATCCTTATCCGTTGCCGGTGGCTGCGTGTAAACGCGCCTAAGATCTTATCCTCCCAAGACTTGACCGCGAAATCGACAAGAATTTAATCTCCCTGCCTCTTTTGTGGGCCAAAACTAGCCCAAACATTATGCGTTGTCATCCGATTTTTTTGCATTTTTGCTACACTCTAGTAAAATTTTTCCGTTGACAACTTCTGTCAAAATCCTGTTACTACCGTGCCTTTTTGACGCAGGTATTTTTGTTTTTTCGCACCTTGAAATCCATCGATCCTTCACTCCTCCTGCCAAACACGATGACGGGTTTTCTTCCTGCCGCGAAGCGTCTATGAACGCTTAAGCGCGGTGCATCCCCTTCTGGAATCAGCTGGCCGGGTCGTCGCGGCAAACAGTCAAACGGCAGTGTCCGGTTTGCGCGCTTGACGCGTGCGCGGCCTGCAGGCTCAACGTTATTTCGCCCGATTCAAACGATAGTGCGAAGTGCTTTTAACTTCTGGAACCCGTTCATGCGCCTGTCCCGCTTTTTCATGCCCATTCTGAAGGAAACCCCCAAGGAAGCGGAAATTGTCTCGCACCGGCTGATGCTGCGTGCCGGCATGGTGCGCCAGCAGTCGGCCGGCATCTACACATGGCTGCCGCTCGGCAAGCGGGTTCTCGACAAGGTCACCAAGATCATCCGCGAAGAGCAGAACCGCGCCGGCGCCGTCGAGCTTTTGATGCCGACGCTGCAATCGGCCGAACTCTGGCAGGAAAGCGGCCGCTACGACGCCTATGGCGACGAAATGCTGCGGATCAAGGATCGCAACAAGCGCGACATGCTGTATGGGCCGACCAACGAGGAAATGATCACCGACGTGTTCCGTTCCTACGTCAAGTCCTACAAGGACCTGCCGCTCAATCTCTATCATATCCAGCTGAAGTTCCGCGACGAACGCCGTCCGCGTTTCGGCACCATGCGTTCGCGTGAATTCCTGATGAAGGATGCCTATTCCTTCGATCTCAACCGCGAAGGCGCGGTGGACAGCTACAACCGCATGTTCGCCGCCTATCTGCGCACGTTCGCGCGGCTTGGCCTGCGCGCCATTCCGATGCGGGCAGATACCGGTCCGATCGGTGGCGATCTCAGCCACGAGTTCATCATTCTCGCCGATACCGGGGAATCGGAAGTCTTCTGCCACAAGCACTTCCTCGATTTCGACGTTCCCGCCGACGATACCGATTTCTGGGACGCCGCTGCGATGAAGGCGATCTTCGACAAGTGGACGTCGCTCTACGCCGCCACCTCGGAGATGCATGACGAGGCGGCCTTCAACGCCATCGACGACGCTTCGAAGGTTTCGGCCCGCGGCATCGAGGTTGGCCACATCTTCTACTTCGGCACCAAGTATTCCGAAGCCATGGGCGCCAAGGTTCAAGGCCCCGACGGCAAGGAGCACACGGTGCACATGGGCTCCTATGGCATCGGCCCGACCCGTCTGGTTCCCGCAATCATCGAAGCCTCGCATGACGAGAACGGCATCATCTGGCCGGCCTCGATTGCGCCGTTCGATGCGGTTGTGATCAACATGAAATCCGGCGATGAAGCCTGCGACGCGGCGTGCGAAACCATCTATGCTGCACTCAACAACGCAGGATTCGACACGCTGTATGACGACAAGGACGACCGCGCCGGCACCAAGTTTGCCACCGCCGACCTGATCGGCGTGCCCGTGCAGATCATTGCCGGTCCGCGTTCGGTTGCCAATGGCGAGGTCGAACTCAAGGACCGCAAGACCGGCGCCCGCGAAACATTGACGATCGAGGCTGCCATCAACAAGCTGACCGCCTCGAAATAAGGGACCAGGGAATGAGCGCTGCGACGCTAGAACAGGAAAAGGCAGCGACCGCTCAGGCGTCGTCGAGCCGTCCGTTTTCCACATTCGAGCGCATGGTGGCCTGGCGCTATCTGCGCTCGCGCCGCAAGGAAGCGTTCATTTCGGTGATCGCCGGCTTTTCCTTCATCGGCATCATGCTCGGTGTGGCAACGCTGATCATCGTCATGGCCGTAATGAACGGTTTTCGTACCGAGCTGATCTCGCGCATCCTCGGCATCAACGGTCACATGATCGTCCAGCCGCTGGATGGCCCGCTGGATAACTATGCCGACCTGGCGACCAAATTTTCCGGCGTCAAGGGCATCACCATGGCGATCCCGATGATCGAAGGGCAGACGCTTGCCTCCGGTCCGGGCGGCGCCGGCACCGGTGCGCTGGTGCGCGGCGTGCGTGCCGACGATCTCGCCAAGATGAAGTCGATTTCCGACCACATCCAGTCCGGCGATCTCGTTGGTTACGCCGCAGGAACCGGCGTTGCGATCGGTTCGCGCATGGCCCAGCAATTGGGCATCACCGCCGGCGGCACGATCACGCTGGTAGCGCCGGAAGGCGACATCACGCCGATGGGCGTCAATCCGCGCGTCAAATCCTATACCGTCTCGGCGATTTTCGAGATCGGCATGTCGGAGTATGATGCCTCGATCATCTTCATGCCGCTGGAAGAGGCCCAGCTTTATTTCAACGCCGAGGGCATTGCCCAGTCGATCGAGCTGTTCGTCACCGACCCGGATCTGGTCGATGACCTGCGCCAGCCGATCGAGGATGCTGCCGGCCGTCAGGTGCTGATCAGCGACTGGCGAGACCGCAACAAGACCTTTTTCTCGGCCCTGCAGGTCGAGCGCAACGTCATGTTCATGATCCTGACGCTGATCATTCTGGTGGCGGCGCTGAACATCGTCTCCGGCCTGATCATGCTGGTGAAGGACAAGGGCCGCGACATAGCCATCCTGCGCACCATGGGTGCCTCTTCAGGCGCCATCATGCGGATATTCTTCATGACAGGGGCGGCGATCGGTATTGTCGGTACGATCGCAGGCGTGCTTCTGGGCGTTTTGGTCTGCCTCAACATCGAGTCGATCCGCCAGTTCTTTTCCTGGATTTCGGGTACGACACTGTTCAATCCCGAACTCTATTTCCTAAGCCAGCTTCCGGCCGATATGAACCTTGGCGAGACCACATCGGTCGTCGTCATGGCCATCGGCCTGTCCTTTCTTGCCACGATCTTTCCGGCCTGGCGCGCGTCGCGCCTCGATCCGGTTCAGGCTCTGCGCTACGAATAACGAGGGATTACAGACACGATGAATGCGCGCGTGGCATTGCAGCTTTCCGGCGTCGAACGTCATTTCAGCCAGGGCGAAGAAACCCTGTCGATCCTCAAGGGTGCGGACTTTTCGCTTCATGGCGGCCAGACCGTGGCGCTTGTTGCCCCGTCAGGCACTGGTAAGTCGACGCTTTTGCACCTGGCTGGGCTGCTGGAGCGCCCGGATGCCGGGGAAGTGCTGATCAACGGCCAATCCTGCGGCGCGCTCAGTGATGAGCGGCGCACGGCGATCCGCCGCAACGAGATCGGCTTTGTCTATCAGGCTCATCATCTGCTGCCGGAATTCACGGCAATCGAAAACATCATGATGCCGCAACTGATCGCCGGCCTCAACAAGGCCGAGGCCCGCGAACGGGCGGCAGCACTTCTGGATTACATGCGTATCGGCCATCGCGCTGAACATCGTCCATCGGAACTGTCCGGTGGCGAGCAGCAGCGCGTCGCCATTGCGCGTGCCGTCGCCAATGCGCCGCTGGTGCTCCTGGCCGACGAGCCGACCGGCAACCTTGACCCGGAAACCGCTGGCTACGTCTTCGAAGCCCTGGAAGCGTTGGTGCGCCAGTCCGGTCTCGCGGCGATGATCGCCACGCACAATTACGAGCTCGCCGCGCGCATGGACCGCCGCGTTACCATCGAGGACGGCAAGGTCGTCGAGCTTTAAGGCTGGCTCTCACAGCCTCCGCCTCGATCAGGACGGGGCGGCTGGTATCTACTCGATACCGCAGACCGTTTGCCCGCGATCGTCCGTCCAATCCTTCAGCAGCACGATTTCGCCCTTGGTGGCGACGGGCTTGCCGCTGCTCTTTCCCTTGCCGGTCAAAACGTTGAAATCGCATTCCGCACTGTTGTTCGGATCGAGCGTGTCGTAGGACGTATAGGTATATCCGGCGACGACGAAGTCGAAGTTTCGATAGGCGACCGTCAGCTTCTGTTCCCAGCGATCGCGGCCGACGCTATCGTTATGGGTGGTGATCAGGATCGAGCCGTTCTCAAGGGCGGTGATCGATGGCGCCCGCCCGGCCATCGTGAGATCCCCCCAGACCTTGTTCGGCACAACAGTCTTCAGTTTCAGCCGGTCGGTGTCGCCGTCATTGAGATAGATATAGACCGCGTGATCTTCATCCGTTCCCTCAACCGGCGCCACCAGCATGGCAAGGTCTGAACTGCCGTCCTTGTCCCAATCTCCTGTCGCAGCAAAGACGATGCGAGCGGGATCGATCGCCTCTGCCGCCTGCGCGGTGGTGGCAGTCAGGCCGAGCAATGCCGTCATGACGGCCAGTGACATCTTCATCAATCATTCCCCCAATTTGCATTTGCGATGCAGACTAATGTGCCGCCCGACCGGCGTCCAGATGCCGGAGGTTATTGCCGGAAAGGCCGGTTGCAAAGTGTTTACCATCTCCGTTCCTCGGTGGCCGAAGATTTGCAGTTGCTGCTTGACGCATGAACATAAATAGAACATTCTAGGAACATAACGGAAAAGGGAGCCGACCAATGACTGACTTCATTCGTGATCTCGCCGCTTTGACCTCCATCGCCATGTTCATCGCCAGCTTTTCGATCATCGTCATAGGCATGTAAAACCTGCGTAAGCCACCGCCATTCCGCGCATTCGCCGTCGTGCGGAAATGGAAGGGTGGCGGGCTGTGGACAAGGTGGAACCTGTTTGGAAATGCTGCCATGCGGCAGATGAAAACTGGACATCTGCGGATGGAAACAGGATATCCTGAAGCCTTCACGGGAATCGGGGTGTGCCATGGCAGATGCGGTAAACGGCAAGCGGCAGGATAGTTCCGCTCAGGGCGGTGCGTCTCCCCAGTTCGTTCATCTTCGGGTTCATTCTGCCTTTTCGCTGCTCGAAGGGGCTTTGCCGATCAAGAAGATCATCGGCAAGGCTGTTGCCGACGGACAGCCGGCGATCGGCATTGCCGATACCAACAACCTGTTTGCAGCACTCGAATTCTCGCAAAAATGTATGGACGATGGCCTGCAGCCTTTGATCGGCTGCCAGCTGTCGATCGACATGGAGGATGAGGGCGAAGGCGAGAAACGCGGCCACGCCCAGCATCTGGCCAAGCTGCCGGCCATCGTTCTGATAGCGGCGACGGATGCCGGCTATGTCCGCCTCGTCGATATCGTCAGCCGGGCCTATCTTGGCGGCGAAGGAAACCAGTCGGTTCGCATTGCGCTGTCCTGGCTGCAGGAAGGCGGAGCGGAGGGGCTGATTGCTCTGACCGGCGCCTCGGGCGGGCCTGTGGATATGGCTCTGAAGTCCGGTCACCATGCGCTGGCGGAAACCCGCCTGAAGACGCTTGCCGCGGTGTTTGGCGATCGTCTTTATGTCGAGCTTCAGCGCCACGGCAAATATGACCGCCGCCACGAAAACCGGGTCGTCGATCTCGCCTACAAGCTCGAATTGCCGATCGTGGCGACCAATGAGCCGTTCTTCCCGTCGCCCGCCGAATTCGAGGCGCATGACGCACTGATGGCGGTGGCGCACAATGCGATGGTTTCGGATGACACGCGCTTTCGCCTGACGCCGGATCATTACCTGAAGAGCCGCAAGGACATGGCGGCTCTGTTTGCCGACCTGCCGGAAGCGCTGGAAAACACCATCGAGGTCGCCAAGCGCTGCTCCTTCGTCCTGAAGACCCGCGCTCCGATCCTGCCGCGCTTTACCGGTGCATCGGACGATCCGAAGGAAGCCGAGCGCGCCGAGGAGATCGAATTGCGCCGTCAGGCTGTCGAGGGGCTCGACGAACGGCTGCGCATGCTCGGGATGTCGCCAGGCTATAGCGAGACCGATTATCGCGAGCGGCTCGATTTCGAGCTCTCCGTCATCGAGAAGATGAAATTCCCGGGTTACTTCCTGATCGTTGCCGACTTCATCAAATGGGCGAAGCTTCAGGACATTCCGGTTGGCCCGGGCCGCGGTTCGGGTGCGGGCTCGCTGGTCGCCTATGCGCTGACCATCACCGACGTCGATCCCTTGCGCTTCTCTTTGCTGTTCGAACGCTTCCTCAATCCGGATCGCGTCTCGATGCCCGACTTCGACATCGACTTCTGCCAGGACCGGCGCGAAGAGGTGATCCGCTACGTCCAGCGCAAATATGGCCGCGAGCAGGTGGCGCAGATCATCACCTTCGGATCGCTGCAGGCGCGCGCCGCCTTGCGCGATGTCGGCCGCGTGCTGGAAATGCCCTATGGTCAGGTCGACAAGATCTGCAAGATGGTGCCGAACAATCCGGCCAATCCGACCACGCTCGCCAAAGCGATCGAGGAGGAGCCGCGCTTTCAGGAAGAGGTCGACAAGGAGCCGGTGATCGGCCGTCTGCTCGATATCGCCCAGAAGATCGAGGGTCTCTACCGCCACGCCTCGACCCACGCTGCCGGTATCGTCATCGGCGACCGGCCGCTGTCGCAGCTGGTGCCGATGTACCGCGATCCGCGCTCCGACATGCCGGTCACCCAGTTCAACATGAAATGGGTCGAGCAGGCCGGTCTCGTCAAGTTCGACTTCCTCGGCCTGAAGACGCTGACCGTCTTGAAGGTCGCCGTCGATTTCATCAAGAAGCGCGATATCGAGGTCAAGCTCGAGGCGCTGCCGCTCGATGACCAGAAGACTTACGAGATGCTGTCCAAGGGCGACACGGTCGGCGTGTTCCAGGTGGAAAGTGCCGGCATGCGCAAGGCGCTGATCGGCATGCGGCCGGACTGCATCGAGGACATCATCGCGCTGGTGGCACTCTATCGCCCGGGCCCGATGGAAAACATCCCGGTCTACAACGCCCGCAAACACGGTGAGGAAGAGATCGAATCGATCCATCCGAAGATCGATTATCTTTTGAAGGAGACCCAGGGCGTTATCGTCTACCAGGAGCAGGTGATGCAGATCGCCCAGGTCCTGTCGGGCTATTCGCTCGGCGAAGCCGACCTTCTGCGCCGCGCCATGGGTAAGAAGATCAAGGAGGAGATGGACAAGCAGCGCGCCCGCTTCGTCACGGGTGCCGTCGATAATGGCGTCTCGAAGCCGCAATCCGACCTGATCTTCGATCTGCTCGCCAAGTTCGCCAATTACGGCTTCAACAAGTCGCACGCCGCCGCCTACGCCATCGTCTCCTACCAGACGGCCTATCTGAAGGCGCATTTCCCGGTCGAGTTCCTTGCCGCGTCGATGACGCTCGACATGTCGAACACCGACAAGATCAACGACTTCCGCCAGGATGCCAACCGGCTCGGCATCGAGGTCATCCCGCCTTCGGTGCAGACCTCGTTCCGCCGCTTCGAGACTGGCGAAAACCGCATCTATTATTCGCTCTCGGCCATCAAAGGCGTCGGGGAGGCGGCCGTCGATCACATCGTCGAGGTGCGTGGTGATGAGCCTTTCGCCGATCTTGAGGATTTCTGCCTCAGGATCGATCCGAAGCTCTTGAACCGCCGGGTGTTTGACAGCCTGATCTGCGCTGGCGCCTTCGATTGTTTCGGTTATGACCGGGCGGAACTGGTGGGTGGCCTCGACCGCATTCTCGGCTTTGCGCAGATCGCCCAGGCCAACAAGATCAGCGGCCAGAGCGACATGTTTGGCGCGGGTGCGGCGACCGGTCCGGAAAAGATCAACCTGCCGCCATACTCTCCTTGGCTGGCATCGGAAAAGCTGCACCGCGAATTCCAGGTTCTGGGCTTCTATCTGTCCGCTCATCCGCTCGACACCTACAACGAGCTATTGAACAAGATCCGCGTCCAGACCTTTGCCGATTTCTCCGCGTCGGTGAAAAAGGGGGCGGCCGTAGGGCGGCTCGCGGGCACCGTGACATCTAAGCAGGAGCGCAAGACCCGCACCGGCAACAAGATGGGCATCATTGCCTTTTCCGATTCGACCGGTCAGTTCGAGGCGGTGCTGTTTTCGGAGGCGCTCAACCAGTATCGCGACCTTTTGGAGCCCGGCAAATCGCTGGTGATGACGGTTCAGGCCGAAGAGCGGCCGGAAGGCATCGGCATGCGCATCCAGACGCTGCAGTCGCTGGAAGAGCGGTCGCTGCAGATGCAGAAGGCGCTGCGTGTCTATGTGCGCGATAGCGGCCCGTTGCGCTCGGTCGCGACGCATCTGAATACACGCGGCGATGGTTTGGTGTCGTTCATCGTTATCAAGGACAACGGCCAGCGCGAGATCGAGGTGGAGCTGAACGAGAGGTATCGCATCTCGCCTGAGATCGCGGCGGCGCTGAGGACAGCACCTGGCGTTATCGATGTGGAGCTGGTTTAGCGGCGGCCCGTCAGGACTTTGATCGGGTACGGGTGACCGTCACGAAATCCGTGCCGGCGCCGGTTTCTTGGCCGAGCCCCATGTCCGAGATGGTCAGCGACGAGCCTTCGGCGAGCAGCTCCTCGATCCGCTGGCGCGTCTCGTCCGGCACCGTGATGCGGTCCAGCGTCCGTTGCGCAGCATTGAAAGCCGCCGGGTCTTCTTCGGCGGTGATTCCAAGGCGTTTCTTCATCGGCCCGGACAGCGTGTTGTCGAGCGTCATGGCGAACCATTCGCCCTTGCCGGTGGCGGCATCGATATCCTGGAACTGGAAGAAGTGCGTGCCGAGTGCGATCTCTGGCCTGTCGATGACCACAGGCGTTTCGAACAGTGGCTCGAAATCGCGGCGAACGAGAAGCTGGCCGTTCGGCGGCTTGCCCTTGCCCGCCTTGGCGTAGAGCGCTTCGATGAAGGCAGGGGTCGGCTTGCCATCGACGGGGAGTTTTTCCGCAGTCTGGAATGCCTTGATGGCATCCGTGGTCTGCACGCCGGCATATCCGTCGGCAAGTCCGGCGACATAACCGAGTGCGTTGAGCAGGCTCTGCATATCCATCGTGTTTTCGCGTGCGCCGCGATGGGTGATCAGCATCCGGATCGGCGGCAGCTTTTCCACTTCAGTGGCAGCCGGTTTTTCCGGTGCGGGCTCGATCGTGGCCACTTCGACGGATTGGTTGGGGACCTGCGAAACGCTGGGCCGCAACATGGCGTCCGAAAGCAGCACAGGTTCTTTCACTTTGGGCTGGAACAGGAACGGATCGGCGATGGCAACCGGCGTCAATTGGCGGTCCGAGATCAGCACATGCACACCACGCCCGGTCATCTTGAACAGCTGTTTGGCAAAGGCGTCCGGTAGTCGTACGCAGCCATGCGAGGCCGGGTAACTTGGAACGTGATTGGAGGCGTGCAGCGCGATGCCGGACCAGGTCAGCCGCTGCATGAACGGCATCGGTGCGTTCGAATAGATGTTCGACTTGTGGAACCGGCGTTTTTCGAGGATCGAGAAAATGCCTGTTGGCGTCGAATGACCGGCTTTGCCAGTCGAGACATTCGACGTGGCAACGACCGTGTTGCCGTCATAGACCACCAGCGATTGCTGGTCGCGGGAAACGACGATCTGCAGGGGAGCCGGCTCGCCCGCAAGTGCCACGCTGGCTGACAGGGCGAGGGCGAAGCCGAGACCAAATGTAAAACGCAAAACCATGAGGAACATCCGGACGCAAGAAACAGATGATCAGCCTAGCCTGAGAGGCTTAAGGAAACTTTGCCGTCGCGGATGGAACACGGGAATGTGAAGCCAGCTATTTTTTCCGGCCCTTGCCGAATGTATAGCCGGTCTCGACCGTCGCCTTGCCGAATTTGTCGCGCAACGTATTGATCGCGGCTTCCGCAGCCGCGCGCCGCGTCGCCTGCGTATCGACGAGATCGGGCGGATCGGCAAGGTCGGGATTGGAGAGGTCGGAGACGCCAATGCCGATCAGGCGGAATTTCGTGCCGTCGGTTTCCTTGTCCAAAAGCTGCATGCCGGTGCGGAAAATCCGGTCGGCAAGCCGGGTCGGGCTGTCGAGCCGGCGGTTGCGCGTCCGGCTCTTGAAATCGGCGGTCTTCAACTTCAGGACGACGGTCTGGCCGGCAATGTCGGCCTTGCGCAGCCGGTGCGCCACCTGTTCGCTCAAGCGGCGCAGATGCGTCACCAGATCGTCATAATCACAGAGATCGTCGTTGAATGTCGTTTCCGAAGAAACGCTCTTGGCCTCTCCATCGATATCGACGGTGCGTTCGTCCTGACCGCGCGACAGCCGGTAAAGGCGCTGGCCCATCGTGCCGTAGCGCTTCATCAGGTCGGTTTCGTCCATTGTCTGCAACTGGCCTATGGTGCGGATGCCATCGCGCTCCAGGGTCGCTGCAAAGGCCTTGCCGACGCCCCAGATCAGCGTCACCGACCTGTCTCTTAGGAAATCCAGCGCCTCGGCAGCGCCAATGACCGAAAAGCCGCGCGGCTTCTGCAGGTCGGAAGCCACCTTGGCGAGGAACTTGCAATAGGACAGGCCGACCGAAACGGTAATGCCGATTTCCTGTTCGATCCGCCGGGCGAATTTTGCCAGCGTCCGGGCAGGCGGATCGTGATGCAGCCGCTCGGTGCCCTTCAGCTCCAGAAAGGCCTCGTCGATCGACAGCGGTTGAACCAGCGGTGTCAGTTCCTGCATCAGCGTGCGCACCTGGCGGCCGACCCGCACGTATTTCTCCATGTCCGGCTTGATGACGACGGCCTGCGGGCAGGCCTCCAGCGCCTTGAACATCGGCATGGCCGAACGCACCCCATGGATGCGGGCAATGTAGCAGGCGGTCGAGACGACGCCGCGCTTGCCGCCGCCGATGATCACCGGCTTGTCGGCAAGGTCCGGATTGTCGCGTTTTTCCACCGAGGCATAGAACGCATCGCAGTCGATATGGGCAAGCGTCAGTTGGTACAGTTCGGAGTGGAACAGCAGGCGCGGGCTGCCGCAGGCGCGGCAACGGCGAATGCCGGCCGGTTGGCCTGTGAGACAGTCTCGGCAAAAACCTGGAAATTGCTGCGCGTCTGTTTGCATCGATCAGAACAAAAGTTGAACATTTTCACGATACGCCCTAAGCTGACGAGTCTCAAGGCATGGAAAGGCAATCTTGATGACCTTCAGAGGAAAGGTGAGCTTGAGCGATTTTTTTGCCCAGCACCGGTTTTCCGGCCAGCACTCAGCGCAGGAAATGCGTGCGAATGATCGTGGCTGCGTCCGTCCAGCTGTCTGCCTTGGCGATACCGTCGCCGGGATCCGGCGCCATAGCCCGGAATTGGGCGTTCGCCATCAGGTTGATCAGCAGGCAATCCGGCGCATGGGTCTGAACGGACTGCAGATTGCGCAGGATATCGTCGAGGAAGACCAGCGGCACATCCCGGGCATCGTGAAGGCGTCTGATGATCGGTCCCTTGGGTTCTTCGCTGGCAAGCAGAGGATAGTGCAGGCCATGGCGGTCGAGCAGCGACCGGCGCACGCTACTGTGGCGTGGCGGCATCGCGGTCAGAAAGATGATATCCGCTTCAGTGGAAAGCGCCGCCAAGGTATCGACAACGAGATCGGCAGGCGTCTGCCACTGGTCCTGCAGCCGGAAGAATGTCTCCAGCAATTCGCTTGTCATCGAGTCCTCGATGGGAAGACCGGTATCGACCTCGACGATATTGCCATTCAGGCGGAAAGAGCGGGGCAGAAGATCGCGGCCGCACGAGCGCAGGAAGTTGCGAAACGGTGTCAGGAATTCAAGCACCACTTCATCGATGTCGCAGACGATCAGCGGCCGGTCCGCCAAGTGGATATGGTTGAGATCAAGCGTATCCGTCATTATCAGAAATCTCCCGGATTGTCCGGCCCTGACAGCATGGCATGGGCGCGCACCACATCCTCGGGCCGCGTGCCGGTCGCCGCGCAAAAGGCCATGAGGGTCGGTTCATGGCCCATCAGGAAATCGACGACGCCGGCAAGGAAACCGGGGTCGGCGGCGGTATGGCGCAACGACGATGGATCGGTGCCCGTCAATGCCAGGAAACGTCCGAGCAGTTCCGGCTCGTTTGCAAGCCAGCCGAGGATGGCAATCGCTGTTTCTTCGGAGGGGGTCACGTCCATTCGTCCTTATCGCATCCGGGCAATTTTCTACGGAATATTACCGGTTTTTCAACCAAATCGCTTTAGCTTCAAGCTTCCGGGGCCATGAGCCCAACCGCGCCGCAACTTATAGCGATGCGACGTTCATGCAAGCCGGAACCGCAAATCAAGGGATCGAAATGCCCAAACAGGTTATGATCGTTGAAGACAATGAGCTGAACATGAAGCTCTTTCGTGACCTGATCGAGGCATCCGGGTACACGACCATTCAAACCAGAAATGGTATGGAAGCCCTTGATCTTGCACGAAAACATCGGCCTGACCTGATCCTGATGGACATCCAGCTTCCGGAGGTCTCCGGGCTTGAGGTGACCAAGTGGCTGAAGGAAGACGACGAATTGCATGTCATCCCGGTGATCGCCGTTACGGCCTTTGCGATGAAGGGTGACGAAGAACGCATACGGCAGGGGGGCTGCGAGGCCTATGTTTCCAAGCCCATCTCGGTGCCGAAATTTATTGAGACGATCAAGACTTATTTGGGCGATGCCTGATGCAGCGCCAGGGGCTTCCGGCAAGAATGCCCCTCAACGATATTCTTGTGCGTGAAACGACATCGAAAGTTGAACCGGCTTTCTGTTTCAGGCGCTTATTGGCAGGAAAGATTGCATGACTGCACGGATCCTTGTCGTTGATGACATCCCGGCCAACGTCAAGTTGCTCGAGGCCCGTCTTGTGGCCGAGTATTTTGACGTCCTGACGGCCGCCGACGGATATGAGGCTTTGGCAATCTGCGAGAAGCAGCCGGTCGATCTCATCCTGCTTGATATCATGATGCCGGGCATCGATGGCTTTGAAGTCTGCGAGCGGCTGAAGTCGAACCCGCGCACCGCGCATATTCCCGTCGTCATGGTGACAGCTCTTGATCAGCCATCGGATCGGGTGAGGGGGCTGAAAGCCGGCGCCGACGATTTTCTGACCAAGCCGGTCAACGACCTGCAGCTGATGTCGCGCGTCAAAAGCCTGGTTCGGCTGAAGAATGTCAGTGACGAACTGCGCCTTCGCGCCGAAACTGCCCACAATGTCGGTCTGCAGGATATGACTTCCACGGATCGGCCGGACGAACTCGGCAATGTCCTGCTCGTTGATGGCAGGGGCAGTTCGCAGGAACGCATCATCCGTGCGTTAAAACCGGTCGCCGATGTCACAGCCATGTCCGATCCGCAGGCGGCGCTGTTCGAGGCTGCGGAAAACAGCTTCGATCTCGTCATCGTCAATTCGAATTTCGATGACTACGATCCTCTACGGCTCTGCTCTCAGCTTCGCTCGCTGGAGCGCACGCGCTATATCCCGCTTCTGATCATCGCGGAGCAGGGGGGTGATGAGATGGTCGTGCGCGCGCTCGATCTCGGCGTCACCGACTATCTGATGCGGCCTGTCGATCCCAACGAACTGGTGGCGCGTAGCCTGACGCAAATCCGCCGCAAGCATTGCAATGACCGGCTGCGGGCGAGCGTCAAGCAGACCATCGAGCTTGCAGTCACGGATGGCCTCACGGGCCTGCACAATCGGCGCTATTTGGACAATCATCTGAAGCTGCTGGTGGATCGCGCCATTGCGCGTGGCCGGCCGTTGTCGATCTGCATCACCGATATCGATCGCTTCAAGAGCGTCAACGATACCCATGGTCATGATGCCGGCGATGAAGTCCTGCGCGATTTTGCGCACCGGGTCCGTTCCACCGTGCGTGGCGCCGACCTTGCCTGCCGTTTTGGCGGCGAAGAGTTTGTCGTGGTCATGCCGGATACGTCAGCAGAGGCGGCGACGGCTATTGCCGAGCGCCTGCGGACAATCGTCGAGGACAGGCCATTTGTCTTGCCGAATACGAATACACCGCTGTCGATCACTGCTTCCCTTGGCATTGCTACGCTCAATCCAGCAGGAGATACTGCTGAAGCCCTGCTGAAACGCGCTGACATGGCCCTTTATCAGGCCAAGAACAATGGCCGGAATCAGGTGGTCGCTGCTGCCGCCTGAGCCTGATTTGAGCAGGAGACCGGGCCTTTGATGGTGTTTTCCACAGGAAAAAGATAGGCGTCCTTCCGATGCGCGATAAATTAACCGCAGAACGTGCCTGCAAGCGAAGTGTCGCGCAAAGGTAGTCGGATTCGCCTGTAATTTCTGCTATGCAGACGGGAAAAATAACAGGTGATTTCTGGTACTCTGAAATAAAATATACAAATCAGATATTTAAATATTTCGATTGTCTTAATGAGGCTTTTCGCATTGCCATTTTTTCATTCTGTGAAAAAGTAATACTAGTTTTAAAAAGCAATCTTTCGAGGATCGGCTGACTGCAGAAACAGTGCTGGATGGTCTATTAGGCAATGGTTAAATTAACCATTCCAAGGTCTTCCCGTGTGCCGTAGTTAAGAATTCATTGATTTTTTTTTGTTTTCAGTCAATTCTCCTAGCAAGGGAGAAAACAACTCCCATCAGTTACCCCATGATGTCAGGTCCGCCGCATCTCCTGGGTCGTGGGGTTTGTCGGCTGATTTGTTACCAATGCGGTTCCTCGTGCCGCGGTCGCGGTCAGCCGACGCCCATTAAAACGCCGTCCCTGTCATGGGGGCGGCGTTTTTTGTTTTAGGCCTCATCCCGGCGAGATCGCCGCGTTGCGTGTCGCAGCCGCATCAGACAGAGCCACAAGAAAAAGGCGCCAGGCTTTTCAGCCGGCGCCTTCCTAAATCCACAAGGGAAACCAGATCTTACTTGATCTTGGTTTCCTTGAATTCAACGTGCTTGCGTATGACCGGGTCATACTTGGTGAAGGACATCTTGTCCGTCTTCGTACGGCTGTTCTTCGAGGTCACGTAGAAAGTACCTGTGTCGGCCGTCGACAGCAGCTTGATCTTGATTTTTGCAGCTTTCGCCATGGTCGTCCTGCCTTTACAAAAAAACAAAGCCGCGGACTTCCAAAGGAAGGGTCCCGGCAAACTTGGCGCGAAACTACAAATCGCGCCCGAAAAGTCAAGTCCGTTTTGGATTGAAAACGATTCTCGCCACGGAAAGTAGCACATAAAGCCCGAAGAATCCGGCGATTGCCCAGGCAAACCCGTTATTCCCCGAAATATCCATGGCGGCACCGATCGCCTGGGGTCCTGCAACCGTTCCAACCGCATAGGAGAAGATGAAGGCCGCATTGGCGGCTGCAAGGTCAGCACCGGTGAGGCGTGAGCCGAGATGGCTGAGGCCGACCGTATAAAGGCCGGAGACGCTTCCGCCCCAGAACAGCAGGACAATCGCCATCAGCCACCAGTTACCCTGCAGGAGGGGCAGACAGAGCGCGCCGATCAAGCCGACGACGGTCATCAGGGCCAAAAGATTGCGCCGGTCTTTCATTCGGTCGGACAACATGCCCAGTGGAATCTGAAAAATCACGTTGCCAATGCCCATGACGGTCAAAAGCAGCGCTGCCTGCGATTCGGTGAAGCCGCTGCGGGTGCCATAGATCGGAAAGAGCGACAGGCCACCCGATTCGACGGCGCCGAAAATGAATACGGCTGCGGTGGCGGTCGGCACCAGGAACACATAACGCATGAAATGCAGTTCCGGTTTCTCGTCGAGGGCCGGGCTTTCGTTGCGGGCGAGGAAGATCGGAATGGCCGCCAGCATGATGACGCTGGCGCCGAAGGCAAACGGCAGGATGCCCTCGCTGCCGAGAATGGAGAAGAGCAGGGGGCCGGCTGCAAAGCCGAGCGACAGGACTGTGCCGTAGATGCCCAGAACGAGCCCGCGGCGGCGTGGTGGTGCTGTGGCGTTGATCCAGAACTCGGAGAGGACGAACAGCACGGTAATGGCGCCGTGAAAGACGACGCGCAGCGGAAACCACAGGATGAAGTTTTCGATATAATAGAAGCCGAGCGCGCTGATCGCGGCAAAGACAATGGCGAGCAGCATCGTATTGGCGACGCCGAAGCGGTGGGCGATTTTCGCCGTGACGGTCGCTGCCGCCATCGAGGCAAGACCAGCCATTGCCGAGTTCAGGCCGATCATCGTCGAGGAGATGCCGCGCTTTTCCATGATGATGCTGAGCAGCGGCAGACCGAGGCCGATCGCGATACCAACCGCCGAGATGGCGGCGATGGCTGCAACCAGCGATGGCCAGTGTATTTCCTCAACCGGCGCAGGCGTGCCGGACGGCGGCTGTGACATGCAATGAATTTCCCTAAAGGAGGTCGCGGACAAATTGCCCATGACGCGTGTAATAGAACGGTACCGGCCTCCCGAAGGGCAGAGATGCGTCGGATTGAAGACTCGCCCTCAAATCCGCAAGGATGATCCCGGTAATGTCCGGCAACCGGACGGCCGAGACATCGTTCACATCAATCCATCTCAAATCTTCGAGCTCCCGGCTGTCGCGGATATCACCCGGATCGACGCCCGCCTCGTCCGTAAACAGGGCGAAGAAGTGGGTGTCGAACCGGCGCGGATGTCCCGGCGGCGTAATCGCCCGTGCCATATAGCGCAAGTTTGTCAGATCGGGAAGGAAAGGTAACAGAGTGTTTCCGCAGTCTTTGCTGCCGACTGCGATGCTCGCCTCTTCGTGCAGTTCACGGATGGCGGCGAGCGCGATGGCGCGGAGCCGGCTTTCGGAGGCAGAGTGCTTGTAAGCCATTTTGAGGCGTTCCAGCACGGCTGGATGGATATCGCCGCTAAAGGCGAGCCGGTGGTCGCCCCTGTCCCTGCGCCCGCCCGGAAAGACATGCAGGTCGGGCATGAAGACATGCGCCTTGTTGCGCCGGCCGACCAGAACGCGCACGCAGTCCTGCGAGCGGTCGAGCAGCATGATCGACGCGGCTTCCCGAGGCCGCGGCGAGCGAATTTTGAGCATATCCGAAGGCGTGCCGTTGACCGGCCCGTCGCCGCTGGTCGTCACGCAGCCCGGTCCGGTACCGGCAGGGCGTCGGCCGGCTGGTCGTCATGTTCGCCGAAGCCATGCATCTTCAGGGCCCATTGCAGGCCAACGACGCCGCCCTTGACGGGCTGCATCATGGCAAGCGAGCCGATGATGGTGATTGGCACCCAGATCGCCAGGTGCCCCCAGTTCGACATGGGCAGGATCATTTCGGTTGCCATGAAGCCGCCAAGCACGATGTGACCCATGATGGTGACGACGATATAGGGCGGAAAGTCGTCGGCGCTATGCCTGTCGAGCTGCTCGCCGCAGGACGAGCAGGCATGCACGGTCTTGAGAAAACGGCCGAACAGTTTGCCGCTGCCGCAGGCCGGGCACTGGTTCAAAAGCCCGCGCTTGATCGATCGTCCAACGGGACGATCGGCTTCGCGCGTCTGCTCGAAGCGGACTGTTTCCGGAGTGCTGCCATTTGCCTGCATGTCCATATCCTCAATTTGCGGACGCAAGGCAAATCCCTCACATCCTTTATCGCTTGCCGCGCGGTGGTCGCGTTCCCGGCATCTTGCGAGCGCCGCTGCGATCCCTGCGGCCGGACTTGTGGAAGGAGCGCGTTGCCGTCGGCATCTTGCGTCCTTCGCTGATCATCTCGAAGCGGAGCGCGCCGGCAAGCGGCACAGCTTCCACCAGTTTGACGCGGATCTGATCGCCAAGACGATAGCCAAGTCCGGTTTTTTCGCCGGAAAGGGCCTGATGGGCCTCGTCATAGATGAAATAATCGCGTCCCAGCGTAGATATAGGTACGAACCCGTCGGCGCCATAGGCTGGAAGAGTGACAAATAGTCCCGCCTTGGTCACACCTGATATGCGTCCGTCGAATTCCTCGTTGACCCGTCCGCTGAGGTGATGGGCAATCAGCCGGTCGACCGTATCACGCTCGGCGGCCATGGCCCGGCGCTCGAAGGTGGAAATCTCCGCCGCGATGTCGTTGAGCGCGGCTTCCTCGGCCGGCGTGATGCCGCCTTCGCCAAGCCCCAGCGTACCGACCAGCGCACGATGCACGATCAGATCGGCGTAGCGGCGGATCGGCGAAGTGAAATGCGCGTATTTCATTAGGTTGAGGCCGAAATGGCCGATATTTTCCGGGCTGTAGATCGCTTGGCTTTGCGAGCGCAGCACCATCTCGTTGACCATGGTCTCGTAGGGCTTATCGACGGCCTGCGACAAAATGCCGTTGAAATGGTTGGATCTGAGGTTGCCACCCTTGACGAGCGAGAGGTCGAGCGTGGCCAGAAACTCGCGCAGCGTCTCCTGCTTGGCGAGCGACGGTGCGTCGTGGACGCGGTAGACCAGCGGCTGGCGCTTGATCTCCAGCGTCTCGGCAGCGGCCACATTGGCCTGGATCATCATTTCCTCGATCAGCTTGTGGGCATCGAGGCGATCCGGCACGAAGACGCGGTCGACGGTGCCGTCGGCTTTGAGGACGATCTTGCGTTCGGGCATGTTGAGTTCGAGCGGCTGACGCCGGTCGCGGCCGCGGGTCAAGATCGCATAGGCGTTCCAAAGCGGCTGCAGGATCGGCTCCAGCAACGGTCCAGTCTGATCGTCCGGATTGCCGTCGATCGCTGCTTGAGCCTGATTGTAGGAGAGCTTTGCGGCACTCTTCATCATGATGCGATGGAAAGTATGGCCAGCCTTGCGGCCTTCCTTTGAAAACCGCATGCGCACGGCGAGAGCCGGCCGGTCGACACCCTGTTTGAGCGAGCAGAGTTCGTTGGATATACGCTCCGGCAGCATCGGCACGACGCGGTCGGGGAAATAGACGGAGTTGCCCCGCTTGGCCGCTTCCTGGTCGAGCGCCGATTTCGGCCGCACATACCAGGAGACGTCGGCAATCGCGACGGTGACGATGACGCCGCCTTCATTGTCGGGCGAGGGGTCAGGCTCGGCATGCACCGCGTCGTCATGGTCCTTGGCGTCGGCGGGATCGATGGTGATCAGCGGCAGCGACCGCCAGTCCTCGCGGTGCGACATGGTGGCGGGACCGGCGGCCTCCGCTTCCTTGAGGACGCTCTCGGGGAAGATATAGGGAATGCCATGGGCATGGATGGCGATCATCGAGATCGCTTTTTCGGTGGCGACCGAGCCGATCACGGTCTTGACGGCTGCGCGCGGCAGACCGAAGCGGCCGGAGCGGACGATTTCCACCTCGACCAGATCGCCGTCCTTGGCCGGCCCTTGATGCTCGGCATCGACCTGCATTTCCTCGCCGCGCTTCTCGATCGGCATGATCCGGCCGCCGCCACCCGGCATTTCCCGGAAGACACCGAGGGCTGCATTGTTGTTGCGCTTGCGGTCGAGCACCTTGATGATCCGCGCCGTATAGGCCGGGCCGCCGCGATCCTTGGCCGGGAAGATCTTGGCCAGCACCCGGTCGCCGATGCCACCAACCGGCATCTTGCCCTTGGACTGGCCGACACTCGACTGGCGTATCGAAACGGCGGGGGCAACGCCCGCATCATCTGGCCATTCGGCCGGACGGCCGATCAGTTCGCCATCCTTGTCGCGGGTGGTGATGTCGAGAACGGTGACGGGGGGCAGGGCGCCCGGACGGACCAGCGAGTTGCGCTTCTTCTCCAGCAGCCCGTCCTGTTCCATCTCGCGCAAAAGGGATTTCAGCTCGATGCGGGTTTCGCCCTTCAGGCCGAAAGCCTTGTAGATCTCGCGTTTCGACGCCTTGTCCGGGTTTTCCGAAATGAAGCGCATCAGCACGTCGCGCGGCGGTACCGCACCGTGAATGATCACGGTGTCATCTGCCGGCGTGAAAGCCTTCTTGCCCCCGCGTCCGATCCTGACTGCGGGTTTACCGGGCCGTTCGGGTCGATCGCGTGGAGTTCTGGTCACGGTATTCAGGCCTTCTTGGCTTTTGCTGCTGCTGTCTTGGGCTTGGCGGCAGCTTTGGGTTTGGCCGCCGCCTTGGGGTTGGCCGCAGCTTTCGGCTTTGCCGATTTCGTTTCTGTCGCGTCGGTCTTCGCCGCGGCCTTCGGCTTGGCGGTCTTGGTCGCCTTACCCTTGGCTGGCTTGATGCCGCCCTTGGCAATACGCTCGGCGATCAGCATGAGGGCATCCTCGATCGTCACCGATACCGGGTCCTTGCCCTTCGGCAGGGTCGCATTGACCTTGCCCCAGTTGACGTAGGGACCGTACTTGCCGTCCTTGACCGTGATCGGTCCGCCATCGGGATGATCGCCGACTTCCTTGAGCGGAGCAGCCGAGGCTCCGCGTCCACCGGGACCCTTCGCCTGCTTGTCGGCAAGAACCGAGACCGCGCGGTTGAGGCCGATGGAAAACACGTCCTCGATGCTCTCGACATTGGCATATTTGCCGTCATGCAGGATAAACGGCCCGTAGCGGCCAAGGCCGGACGAGATCATCTTGCCGCTTTCGGGATGCGCGCCGATATCGCGCGGCAGCGATAAAAGGGCCAGCGCCTTTTCGTGATCGATGCTCGCCGGCGTCCAGCCCTTGGGAAGGCTCGAGCGTTTTGCTTCCTTGCCATCGCCCCGCTGGACATAGGGTCCGAAACGTCCGGAGCGCAGGGTGATTTCCTCGCCCGTATGCGGATCCTTGCCGAGTGCCAGCGGCTCGTTGGAAACGGCAGCCTCGTCGCCGCCATTGCTGTCGGAGGACAGCTGGCGGGTGAAATTGCATTCCGGATAGTTCGAGCAACCGACGAAGGCGCCGTATTTGCCAAGCTTCAGCGATAGTTTGCCAGTGCCGCAGACCTGGCAGATGCGCGGATCGCTGCCGTCCTCGCGCTTCGGGAAGACCAGCGGTGCCAGTTCTTCGTTCAAGGCGTCGAGCACGTTGGTGACGCGCAGTTCCTTGGTGTCTTCGATCTGGGCGAAGAAATCCTTCCAGAAATCGCGAAGAACATCCTTCCAGTTCAGTTCGCCAGCGGAAATCTGGTCGAGCTTTTCTTCCAGCGATGCGGTGAAATCATATTCGACGTAACGCGCAAAGAAGCTTTCAAGGAAAGCCGTCACCAGCCTGCCCTTGGCTTCGGGGATGAGCTTGCGCTTGTCGTTGATGATATATTCCCGGTCGAGCAGTGTCGTCACCGTCGCAGCATAGGTGGAAGGACGGCCGATGCCCAGCTCTTCCATCTTCTTGATCAGCGATGCTTCCGAATAGCGCGGTGGCGGCTCGGTGAAGTGCTGGGTCGAATTGATCTTCTTCTTGGCGAGGTTTTCGCGCGCATTGATCTCGGGGAGACGGCCATCCTCATCATCCCCATCGCTCTGCTCGCCATCTTCCTTGGCATCCGTGTAGGCAGCGATGAAGCCATCGAAACGGATAACCGAGCCGACAGCCCGCAGGCCAGCCTTCTCGCCCTTGTTCTCGGCGGTGATCTCGGCGGTGGTCCGCTCGATTTCAGCCGACGCCATCTGACTGGCGATGCCGCGCTTCCAGATCAGGTCATAGAGACGCAGCTGGTCGGCATCGAGAAACTTGCGCACTTGATCGGGAATGCGGGTGAAGTCGGTCGGACGGATCGCCTCGTGCGCTTCCTGGGCATTCTTCGCCTTGGTCGTGTAGATACGGGCCTTGTCCGGCACATAGCGGCTGCCGAACTGGTCGCCGATGGCACTGCGTGCAGCGTCGATCGCTTCGCCGGCCATCTGTACGCCGTCCGTACGCATATAGGTAATGAGACCGACGGTCTCGCCGCCGATATCGATACCTTCGTAGAGCTTCTGCGCGACTTGCATGGTGCGTGATGCCGAAAAGCTGAGCTTGGAGGAAGCGGCCTGCTGCAGCGTCGAGGTGGTGAAGGGCGGCGAGGGATTACGCTTGACCGGCTTGGCTTCGATGCTGTCGACCGTGTAGGCGGCACCGTCCAGCAAGGCTTTCAGCTTGCCTGCGTCTTCACCGTTGGTGACGCCGCGCGGCGGCAGGCGGTTGCCGCCGGTGGAAACCAGGCGGGCTTCGAACTCATCGCCGCGCGGTGTCTTCAGGAGCGCCGAAAGGTTCCAGTATTCTTCGGAAATGAAGCGTTCGATTTCGGCTTCGCGGTCGCAGACGAGGCGCAGCGTCACCGATTGCACGCGGCCGGCCGAGCGGGCGCCGGGCAGTTTGCGCCACAGCACCGGCGACAGGTTGAAGCCGACGAGATAGTCGAGCGCCCGGCGTGCCAGATAGGCATCGACCAGCGGGATATCGATATCGCGCGGATTGGCCATGGCGTCGAGCACGGCTTTCTTGGTGATGGCGTTGAAGACGACGCGGCTCACCGGCTTGTCGCCGATCAGCTTCTTCTTCCTGAGCAGATCGAGCACGTGCCACGAAATCGCCTCTCCCTCGCGATCCGGGTCGGTTGCGAGAATGAGGCGGTCAGCGGATTTCAGGGCGTCGGCGATGTCCTTCATGTGCTTGGCGGATTTGGTATCCACTTCCCACAGCATGGCAAAGTCGTCATCCGGCAGCACCGAGCCGTCCTTGGCCGGCAAATCGCGGACGTGACCGAAGGAAGCGAGAACCTTGTAACCAGGACCCAGATATTTGTTGATGGTCTTCGCCTTTGAAGGCGATTCCACGACGACGACATTCATGGTCATATTCTCAAAGCAACCGTTCAAAGCTGTGCCAGGCCGGGGAGAGGCGGCACAATGGGAAATATCGATGCCCCGACATGGACAGGGATTCGTCTGCGGTCAAGTGCCGGACCCAAAATTAGCCACTACAACGCGATACAACCTATAGGGGATTACGTGTATATTGCAATTACAGATAAATGCGTTATCGTCGTTGAAGTGTAGTCTGATCTCGTTGCAAGTTGACGGAAAGCGATGCTTTCGGCCCTTGTTTCGAGGTTGCGGCTGACACAACCGGACGGTGTTGTATGGGGTTCCGCTCGAATACTAAGTGCCTTTCTAAAGGCAGGTTTGAATGCACCACAGGGAAAACCGATGATTCCGAATTCACCCGGGGCCGGCAAGAGAGACGCTCTGGCACGCGAAAAAATCTCGTATGTCCGGCAGATGCTGGGCGAATTACGAGGCGTCGCCGCCACTGAAGGCGCGGACATGCTGTGCTATCTGATCGAGATGGCCGCTGTCGAAGCCGGCGACATCCTCTCGGGTAAACGGCAGCTATCATTCTCCAATGTTGAGGGAAACGAGGCCACCGGGATGCCGGTGAAGTCGTCCGGCAAGGTCCAGTTCTAGCAGCACCAGATAGACGGCCGATGCCGAAAGGCCGGTATGCCGGATGATGTCGTCGATCTCGACGGGAGTCGGGCCGAGCGCATCGGTGATCCGGATACGATCGTTCTCATTCGGCGGCGCTATCGGCCCAACATCATGCTCTCCCGGTTCCTCCGCTTGCGGTGGCGTGAAGAGATCAATGCGACTGAGGGGTGCAAGGGCCTGCAATATATCCTGTGCCTCCGTCGTGACGGTCGCGCCGTCCTTCAAAAGGCCGTTAGTGCCGTGACAGCGCGGATCGAGCGGCGAGCCGGGCACGGCAAAGACCAGCCGGCCGAAATCGGCGGCATAGCGCGCCGTGATCAGGGAGCCGGACCGGGATGCCGCTTCGACGACGGCAAGTCCGAGGCTGACGCCGGCAATCAACCTGTTGCGCCGGGGGAAATCGCGGGCACGCGGCTCCCAGCCGAACGGCATTTCGCTGATTGCCAGACCATTGCCCTGCGTAATCTCGTCCAGCAGGCCGATATTCTCGGGCGGATAGGGCTGGTCCAAACCGCCGGCCAGCGCCGCGATCGTCCCCGTCTCGAGGCTGGCGCGGTGCGCCGCCGTGTCGATGCCGCGTGCAAGCCCGGATATAATGGAGTATCCGGCCCGTCCGACGTCGCGGGCGATCATCGCCGCGAATTTCGTGCCGCTGATCGAGGCATTGCGCGAGCCAACGATGCCGACGGAGGGGACGGTGCCGATGGCCGCATTGCCCTTAACAGCTAGAAGTGGCGGCGCGCCGTCGATCTGGCGCAGGGCCGGGGGATAATCGGGCTCGCCGATGCCGACGAAGCGGGCGCCAAAGCGATAGGCCGCAGAAAGCTCCTTTTCCGCCTCAGCGATGGAGGCGACTCGGATGGTGCGGGTCGAGCCGCCGCGCCGCGACAGTTCGGGCAGCATTTCGAGCGCTGTTTCCGCCGAGCCGAAATGGTTGATGAGATCGCGGAAGGTCGCAGGGCCGACATTGTCGCTGCGGATCAGCCTGAGCCAGGCGATCCTTTGTCGTTCCGAAAGCGCAATCCCGTTTCGTCCTGCGCCTTCGCTCGACATAAGATCCTATCCCTTTTCCCCAATCCGGCCCTCAGTGCCGGCCAACAGCCGCTGGATATTTGCCCGGTGCTTGATCCAGGTGATGATGCTCATCACGACAAAGAGCAGACCGATTTTTCCGTAGCCAGTCGCCAACAATACAACCGGAACGATCAGTGTTGCAACCAGTGCTGCGAGGGAGGAATAACGGGTGATTTTGGCCAGGGTCAGCCAGATGGCGGCAAACACGAGAACGATAATGGGCGCCAGACCCAGCAGCACGCCGATATAGGTGGCGATCCCCTTGCCGCCCTTGAAACCGAGCCAGACGGGATAGAGATGCCCAAGGAACGCGGCGAAACCGGCGGCAATACCGGCCTCGATCCCCCAGCGTGAGGCAATGGCCGCTGCTACAGTTCCCTTCAGGGCATCGAGCAGCAATGTGGCTGCCGCGAGCTTCTTGTTGCCGGTGCGCAGCACATTGGTTGCGCCGATATTGCCGGAACCGATCTTGCGCACATCGCCCAGCCCGGCCATGCGGGTGAGGATGAGGCCAAAGGGGATGGAACCGAGCAGATAGCCGAAGATTGCAGCACCGGCCGTCAGCGCCAGCCCGAGTTGCCAGGAAAGTATATCAGTCATCTATCGCCTCCCCAATTCCGCCTCGACGGACATTGCCCTTACCCTAAACCTCTCCCCGCAAGCGGGGCGAGGGAACGACGGAGTTTGCCGCATTGTCCTTCTCCCCGTTCACGGGGAGAGGTGGCCGATAGGCCGGATGAGGGGCAGCTTCGTCGCTAACTACAGCGAATGGACCAGTTTTCCCGCAACATAGGTTTGAACGGCCCGGCCGGTAAAGCGGGCATTTTCGAAAGGCGTGTTTTTCGAGCGGGAGACGATCGAGTCCTTGCCGAAAATCCAGGGTTCGTCGAGATCGATCAGCGTGATGTCGGCCTTGGCGCCGGGTTTCAGAGTACCGGCATCAAGCCCGAAGATCTGCGCAGGCCGGGTCGATAGGGCATCGATCAGGCGCATCAAGGGCACGGTGCCGCTGTGATGGAGGCGGAGCGCAGCGGCCAGCAAGGTCTCCAGCCCGATCGCGCCATCGGCGGCATCGGCAAAGGGCAGGCGCTTGGTATCGACATCCTGCGGATCGTGCGACGAAACGATGATGTCGATGGTGCCATCGGCCAGAGCCTCAACCATCGCGGCACGATCGTCTTCGCCACGCAACGGCGGTGACAGCTTGAAGAAGGTACGGTATTCGCCGATATCGTTCTCGTTCAACGTCAGATGGTTGATCGAGATGCCGCAGGTGACGTTGGCGCCGCGCTTGCGGGCCGTGGCGATCGCTTCGGCCGATTCCGGCAGTGAGATTTTCGCGGCATGATAGGCGCCCTTGGTCAGTCCGGCCATGCGCAGGTCGCGCTCCAGCGGGATGATTTCGGCCTCGCGCGGCACACCGGAAAGGCCAAGCCAGCTGGCCAGCAACCCTTCATTCATGACGCCATCGGCACCGAGATATTTGTCGCGGGTTTCAAGCGAGATGACCGCGCCAAATTCGCGGGCATAGGTCATGGCGCGACGAAGGACGAGCGTGTCGTGTACCGGACGGCGGCCGTTGGTGAAGCAGACGGCACCGGCTTCGCGCAACAGGCCGAATTCGGTCATTTCCTCGCCATCAAGATGCTTTGTCAGCGCCGCCGCCGGATAGACATTGATCAGCGCCTTGTCGCGCGCCGTCTTCTGGACGAACTGTACCAGCGCGATATCGTCGATGACGGGATCGGTATCCGGCATGGTGATGATCGAGGTGACGCCGCCTGCAGCCGCAGCCCGCGATGCGGACTCGATGGTCTCGCGATATTCACCGCCGGGTTCGCCGACGAAAACGCGGGCATCGACCAGGCCGGGCACAGCAACGAGGCCGGTGCAGTCCTTGATTTCGGCGCCTTCAGGAACACCCTGGTTCTGGGCTGATTGCCCCGCAGCAACGATCGAGCCGTTTTCGACGATGATGTCGCCGGTTTCATCGAGATTGCGCGAGGGATCGATGATCCGCAGGTTCTTCAGGACGAGGTTGCTCATGTGCGCGGCCCCTGGTTCTGCGAAAGAAGAAGCGTTTCCATCACCGCCATGCGCACCGCAACCCCCATTTCGACTTGTTGCTCGATCACGCTCTGCGGTCCATCGGCGATCTCCGAGGCGATCTCGACGCCGCGGTTCATCGGGCCGGGATGCATGACCAGCGCGTCTTCCTTGGCAGCTTTCAGTTTTTCGGCATCAAGCCCGTAATAGCGGAAATATTCCCGCACCGAGGGCACGAAGGAGCCGGCCATGCGCTCGCGCTGCAGCCGCAGCATCATCACCACGTCGGCATCCTTCAGGCCTTCTTCCATCGAGTGGTAGACCTCGGCGCCCATGTCGGCGATGCCGGAGGGGAGAAGGGTTGCCGGCGCGACCACACGGACGCGGGCGCCCATCTGGTTAAGCAGCAGGATGTTGGAGCGGGCAACGCGTGAATGCAGCACGTCGCCGCAGATCGCGACGATGATGCGCGACAGCTTACCCTTGGCGCGGCGGATGGTCAGCGCGTCGAGCAGCGCCTGCGTCGGATGCTCATGCTGGCCGTCGCCGGCGTTGACGACAGAGCAGGAAACTTTTTGGGCAAGCAGGGCAGCGGCACCGGCCGACGAGTGGCGCACGACCAGCACATCCGGGTGCATCGCGTTCAGCGTCATCGCCGTATCGATCAGCGTTTCGCCCTTCTTGACCGAGGAGTTGCTGACCGACATGTTCATCACGTCGGCACCCAGCCGCTTGCCGGCAAGTTCGAACGAGGATTGCGTCCGGGTCGAGGCTTCGAAGAACAGGTTGATCTGCGTCAGGCCGCGCAGCGTCGTGGTCTTCTTTTCTCTCTGGCGGGAAATCTTGACGGCTTCGTCGGCCCGGTCGAGCAGGAGCGTGATGTCCTGTTCCGTCAGGCCCTTGATGCCGAGCAGGTGGCGATGCGGAAAGAAATCCATGGGGAGCCGCCTCATTTGGTGAAGTTGCGTGGGTCTATAATGACTGTATCCCCAACCGGCAAGGCAAAGGCTGCGCAAACCGGCCGCATCCCCACGCTTTTGTGGCGATTACGCACCGCGCGCAAATTGTTGCGGGATGCGGCATTTATCCCGTACCCATCCTGTTCCTAAGCATAGGGACTTGGGTTAGAAACGCGGCATGACTCTGAACCGCACCGAACAGAAATTAGCCGATCTGAACCAGCCGAAACCCTGGTCGGGGATCAATGCCTTCCGCTCCGACCCGTTGCTGGTCGATATCGCCGCCTCGATGCCGCGTCCTCTGCGCGATGATTTCGAGACGATCGGCCGCTATGTGACCTCGCCAGAGGCACAGGACCTGGCGCGCATGGCCAATGAAGGCCTGCCCAAGCTGCGCACCCATGGGCCGCGCGGCGAGCGGCTCGACGTGGTCGAATTTCACCCCGCCTGGCACGCGCTGATGCGCCGCTCGGTGACGTCCGGCCTGCATGCCTCGGCCTGGGAAAACATCGCCGACGAGCGCGGCCGCTCGCACAAGGCACGGGCGCTACGCTTCTACCTGACGGCGCAGCTCGAATGCGGCCATCTCTGCCCGTTGACCATGACCAGCGCGTCGGTGGCTGCGATCTCCGCGTCACCGGCCGTCCAGAAGGAATGGGCGCCCAAAATCCTGTCGCGGAAATACGATTCGTCCAACCGGCCATGGATGCAGAAAGCCTCCGTCACCATCGGCATGGGCATGACGGAAAAGCAGGGCGGCACGGATGTGCGCGCCAATACCTCGACGGCCGAGCGGGTGGGCGAGGGCATCTACCGGCTGAACGGCCACAAATGGTTCATGTCGGCACCGATGAGCGATGCTTTCGTCATGCTGGCGCAGACCCGTGACGGGCTCGGCTGCTTCCTCGTTCCGCGTCTCCTTGAAGACGGCTCGGCCAATGGCCTGCGCTTCCAGCGGCTGAAGGACAAGCTCGGCAACCGCTCGAATGCCTCTTCAGAGGTCGAGTTTTCCGATACGTTCGGCTTCGTGCTCGGTTCGCCCGATGCCGGCATCCGCACCATCCTCGACATGGTCACGCTGACGCGTCTCGATTGCTCATTGGCCTCCGCCGGCATGATGCGGGCATCGCTCGCCGAAGCCGTGCATCATGTGCGCGGCCGCAAGGTCTCCGGCAAGGCCCTGGTGGCGCAGCCGATGATGACCCGGGTTCTGGCCGATATGGCACTCGATGTCGCCGCTGCCAGCGCGTTGTCGTTCCGCCTCGCCGAAGCCTTCGACAAGGCCCGCGACAGTGCCGAGGACGCGGCCTATGCGCGGATCATGACGCCGGTCGCGAAATACTGGAGCTGCAAGATTGCGCCTGCGCTGATTGCCGAGGCGATGGAATGCATCGGCGGCAGCGGTTATGTCGAGGAACGGCCGATCGCCCGGCATTATCGCGAAGCTCCGGTCAATGCGATCTGGGAAGGCTCCGGCAATGTCATGGCGCTCGACGTGCTGCGGGTGCTGACCCGTGGCAAGGACCTGTTCGAGCTGCTGTTTCAGGTGATCAGCCGCGATCTCGGCCCCTCCGCCAAGAAGACCGTCGATGTGCTGCGGGCGGCGATGTCGCTCTGCGAGCGCGACGAGGGGGCAGCCCGCATGCTGGTCGAACAGCTGGCGCTGGCTGCCGCGGCTGCCGAACTCTACCGGCTGGGCGCGGGGCGGATTGCCGATGCATTCCTCGAATCACGCTTGGCCGCGGGATGGCGTTCGACCTATGGCATGCTCGATTCGCGCTTTGATTCCGCCTATATCGTCGACCTGCTTTATCCGGCGGCAATATAGCCGGTAACGGTTAGTACCAGCGGGATTGTAAAGAACGACACGACCGTCTGGACAGTGGCGACAGCAGCATAGAGCGGCGCGTCGCCCCCCATCTGCTTGGCCAGCAGATAGCCGTTCATCGCCGTCGGTACGCTGGCGCCGAGCGCGATAATCAGCAATGCATCGCCGCGGATCCCGAGCAGATAGGCGGTGCCGACCATGAACACCGGCATCACTATCAGCTTCAGAAAGACCGCAAGCAGGGCAACCATGCTCGGCCGCAGCGCATCCGAGACCTTAAGGCCGGCTCCGACCATCACTAGCCCAAGGCTGAGCGAGGCGCTGGCCAGCATCTCGACGGCGGTCAGAACCGGACCGTAGACGGGAACCTGAAAGAAATTCAGCACAATACCGAGCACTGAGGCGACGATCAGCGGATTGGTAGCAATCTTGAAGGCGAAGAACCGCAACCCCTTCGGCCCGCCGTTGAAGCCGATCAGCACGCCGATATTGTAGAGATTGATGGGGATGATCACCAAGGTCATCACCAGCGCCGTCAGGCTGAGACCGAGCGGGCCATAGAGCTTCTGGGCGATCGCCAGCGCCATGAAGCCGTTCCAGCGCGTTGCCGTCTGAAAGATCGAGGTGAAAGCGGCGGATGACACGTGGCGGGCACGCAGCAGTGGCCAGAGCAACAGTAATGCGCCGGACATCAGGGTAATGCTGCCGATCGTCGCCAGCGCCGTCGCATCCGTCTTCATGCCGGCAAAGTCGGCGGTCGCCAGGGTCGAGAACAAAAGGGCAGGGAACAGGATGTAGTAGCCGAGCTGCTCCAGTCCTTCCCACAGCGTGTTGTCGACCAGCGACGAACGCTTCAGCCACACCCCCAGCGAAACGAGCAGGAAGATCGGCAGGATGCTTTCGAAGATGATCGTCATGGGGGAATGCCTGCAGCGGGAAGAAGCCCACCGATAGCCCCTTGTCCACAGCGCGGCAACCGCACGCCTCAGAAATTAACCTTAACAAATGGTTTACGTTGCGCCCTCAAGGTTAACGGGCAAGAGTGGCCGTGAAGAAATTTTTAACGCTTTGTGGAATGGAGCACGTTCGGTGAGAACTGGCTTGGTCATCATCATGACGATGTTTTTTGCGAGCCTTGCGCTCGATCTGGCGGTTCCGGCCGTCATCCTCGTGAGCTTGCTTGCTCTGGATTGGCTGTCGGGGCAGGTCCGGCATGGCTCATTCCTTGAGGGGAGAACGGCATGAAGTGGTTCCTGATCCTCTGGGCGTGCCCGGTCATCCTGCTCACCGGCTGGTACGGGCTTTCCTATTACGACATGAGCTTTGGCATCTTCATGCTGACGCGCCAGGCACATGATCTGGTCTTTGCCATCTATGGCAACGTGCTCGGTATTCCGCCGGAAACCATTCCGCCGCTGGTCGCCCGCGCCATCGTCTTCGACAGCTTCTTGGTCTTTGCCATCATCGCCTTCCGCAAGCGCCGGGAAATCCGTGCCTGGTACAACAGGCGTTTTCCGCCGGTTCAGCCTTCGGACGCTGCGGCAGCGTCCTTTGCCAAGGATGCCAATCTGTCGAGCGCACCCTGAAGAATGAAAGAGGCGGCAGCCGAATCGATCCGGTCGGCGCGCTTCTTCCTCGATACATCCATCTCGATCAGCACCCGCTCGGCCGCCACGGTCGATAGCCGTTCGTCCCAGTAGATGAACGGCAGCTCCGTCTTCTGCGCCATGTTGTGCACGAAAGCCCGGGTAGCCTGGGCGCGCGGACCGGCCGAACCGTCCATATTGATCGGCAGGCCGATGACGAACGCGACGATCCTTTCCTTCTCAGCCATAGCAAGCAGCGCCTGCGCGTCCAAACCGAACTTGACCCGCTTGATCACCTCGCGCGGCGTGGCGAACCGCCGTCCGAGATCGGACACTGAAATGCCGATCGTCTTGGTGCCAAGGTCAAGGCCTGCGATGGCCTGGCTGGGCAGGAGGGTGGATGCCAGATCTTCGATGCTGAGAACAGCCATGTGATTTGCCGATTCGGTCTTTTAGGATTACTCGGGTGATCCATATCCCTATCCTGCCGCCAAATCATCCCCGCCATAAATCCCAAATCATCCCCGCGATAAATCAAGGAGTATTGTCATGAAGATCAAATGGCTCGGACATTCCGCGTTCCATCTGGAAACCGCCAAATCAAAAATCCTCATCGACCCCTTCTTCACCGGCAATCCCTCCTTCGACGAATCCTCGCGCAATGACGCCGCCGCCGGGCTCACCCATATTCTGCTTACCCACGGCCATGGCGACCATGTCGGCGATACGATTGCGCTGGCCAAGGAAACCGGCGCGATCGTCGTTGCCAATGCCGATCTCGCCGCATGGCTGGGCTCGAAGGGTGTTCAGACGATCGAAATGGGCAATACCGGCGGCACCATCCATCTCGACGGCTTTTCCACCACCTTCGTCAATGCGCTGCATTCCTCGGCGCAGCTGACCGAGGACGGCGTGTCGCATTCGCTCGGCAATGCCAATGGCCTCGTCCTGCATTTCGAGGACGAGCCCACGCTTTATCACATGGGCGATACCGACATCTTCTCCGACATGGCGCTGATCCAGGAACTGCACCAGCCTGAAATCGGCCTGGTGCCGATCGGCGACCGGTTCACCATGGGCGGTGCCGTGGCGGCATTGGCCTGCCAGCGCTTCTTCAAGTTTGCCACCGTGCTTCCTTGCCACTACGGTTCGTTCGGCATTATCGACCAGACGCCGGAGCTGTTCATCACAGGCATGGACGGCGCTTCAGCGAAGGTCGAAGCGCCAGCAGTCGGCGGTATTGTTGCCGTCTAAGCGGATTGCGTTTGCATTCCCCCGTTGCGTGGCAGCACTGCGGCTATTATAGCGGGGGAAAGTTCCTTGAAGACCGGAGACACCCATGTCCGTAGACCTCGCCACCGTGAAGCGCGTCGCGCGTCTTGCCCGCATTGCCGTGACCGAAGAGGAAGTGCTGCGCATGACCGGCGAACTGAACGGCATCCTTGGCTTCGTCGAGCAGCTTTCCGAGGTCAATGTCGAGGGCGTCGAGCCGATGACATCCGTGACGCCGATGGCAATGAAGAAGCGCGTCGATGAAGTGACCGATGGCAACAAGGCCGCCGATATCGTCGCCAATGCCCCGAACGAGGATCGCAATTTCTTCCTCGTCCCGAAGGTTGTCGAATAAGCTCTGCCGTTACCGCCGTCCGCCCGAACCCGATTTTGAAAGCCTGCCATGACCGACCTGACCCGCCTGACCATTGCTGAAGCGCGCGCGAAGCTGAGCTCCAAGGAAATCTCCGCCGTCGAGCTGACCGAGGCCTATATCGGCGCCATCGACGCGGCCAATGGTGCGCTGAACGCCTATGTCGTCACCACGCCGGACAAGGCGCGCGAGATGGCGAAGGCATCGGATGCCCGCATCGCCAGCGGCAAGGCCGGAGCGCTCGAAGGCATTCCGCTTGGGATCAAGGACCTGTTCGGCACTGAAGGCATCCACACCCAGGCCTGCAGCCACATTCTCGACGGCTTCAAGCCGCGTTACGAATCGACCGTCACCCAGAACCTGTGGAACGACGGCGCCGTCATGCTCGGCAAGCTCAACATGGACGAGTTTGCCATGGGCTCGTCGAACGAAAGCTCTTATTATGGTCCGGTGAAAAACCCGTGGCGTGCCAATGGCTCCAACCTCGATCTGGTTCCGGGCGGCTCCTCCGGCGGTTCGGCTGCAGCCGTTGCCGCGTTCCTCTGCGCCGGTGCCACCGCCACCGATACCGGCGGTTCTATCCGCCAGCCGGCCGCCTTTACCGGCACTGTCGGCATCAAGCCCACCTATGGCCGCTGCTCGCGCTGGGGCATCGTCGCCTTTGCCTCCTCGCTCGACCAGGCCGGCCCGATCGCCCGCGACGTGCGCGATGCGGCCATCCTGTTGAAGTCGATGGCATCGGTCGATGCCAAGGACACGACCTCGGTCGATCTGCCGGTGCCAAACTATGAGGCCTCGCTTGGCCAGTCGCTGAAGGGCATGAAGATCGGCATTCCGAAGGAGTACCGCGTCGACGGCATGCCGGAAGAAATCGAAACCCTGTGGCAACAGGGCATTGCCTGGCTGAAGGACGCCGGTGCCGAGATCGTCGATATCAGCCTGCCCCATACGAAATATGCGCTTCCGGCTTACTACATCGTGGCACCCGCCGAAGCCTCGTCCAACCTTGCCCGCTATGACGGCGTTCGCTACGGCCTGCGTGTCGACGGCAAGGACATTGCCGACATGTACGAGAAGACCCGTGCGGCCGGCTTCGGCACCGAGGTCAAGCGCCGCATCATGATCGGCACCTATGTGCTGTCTGCCGGCTATTACGATGCCTATTACCTGCAGGCGCAGAAGGTCCGCACGCTGATCAAGCGCGACTTCGAACTGGCTTTCCACGCCGGTGTCGATGCGATCTTGACGCCTGCCACCCCATCCTCCGCCTTCGGCATTGCCGACGAGGACCTGGCATCGGATCCGGTCAAGATGTACCTTAACGACATCTTCACGGTGACGGTGAACATGGCTGGTCTTCCGGGCATTGCCGTTCCCGCCGGTCTCGATCACAAGGGCCTGCCGCTCGGCCTGCAGCTGATCGGCAAGCCGTTCGAGGAAGAGACGCTGTTCAAGACGGCGCATGTCATCGAGCAGGCCGCCGGAAAATTCCAGCCGGCGAAGTGGTGGTAGAAACGGGCTTCCGCCTTCGCAATATGACTGCCTCGGATGCCGGGGCAGTCGCGCTGATCGGCTTTGAGGCCTGGAAATCGAACCGCATTCACAGCAACTGGTTTGAGCCAACCGTCGAAACGCGTGTCGAAAATGGTTTTCTGACATTTGCCAGCCGCCCGGATGCCGACGTCGTCGTCGCTGTTGCGGCTGGTGAAATTATCGGCTGGGGCGCCCGCGACAGCCGCGAGCATCCCGGCGACCGCTCGCGCGGCTGGGATTATATCTCGGATCTCTGGATTACCCCGCACTGGCAGGGCAAGGGCGTCGGCTCGGCGCTGATCGGCGAGCTTCTTGCCCGGATGCGCTTTGAAAATCTGGGCGTCGCCAGTATCGAAACCGATATCGCCAATCATCCGGCTCTGTCTCTCTACAGGAAGCTGGGTTTTACCGAGGTCTGGCAAGGCACCGAATTTTCTCCGTCGCTGGGACTGGATCAGGCCAAGTTGCGTCTGGAAAGATCGCTGCCGTGATGCTCTACTTGCCGCGGAAGGGAACCGCTGCATGATCATCGTCCGCCTTGCGCGCGAAAATGAAGTTCCAACCCTTGCGGCGATCGGGCTCGATGCCTGGGAAAAGGCCGTTTCCGGCGTTGCCGATGCCAGGGCCATGCGCCGGGTGGCCGAATTGTCGTTTCTGTCATTCCTGCGTTCGAACTGGTTTTCGGTCAGCGTCATCGAAATTAGCGGCGTTGTGGCCGGCTGGGCGGCGCGCGAGGATAAGGACGGCACGATCTCCGACCTCTGGATCGAACCATCGCTGCAGCGGAATGGCCTTGGCTCTTCGCTGCTTGCCCATCTGGAGCAGCGAATTTTGAGCGAGGGGTTCGAAGCTGCCGTGATCAAGACGCACGCGCAAAATGCGCAAGCGATCGGTTTCTTTCGCAAGCATGGATATACTGTCAACTCGCTATCGACGGCCTACGCGCCGAAGCTTGACCGGGATGTCGAATCGGTCGGCATGGCGAAAATGCTGGGCGAACCTGCTGTTCAACAGGATCAGCAGTGGTTTTAAATACAAGAAAACCGGCGAGACCGAATGAACAGTCTCGCCGGTTTCTCTTTAGCGGTTGTTCAACTGCGAGCGCACGAGAACGAGGCCGCGTTGGGTGATCCGGTATGGTTTGCCGCCCGATGAGGAAATCGCCTTCCTCCGCTTCAGCTTGCGAAACATATCAAGGCCGAAACCAGGATAGAGCCAGCCGTCGCGGGTGAAGCATCGGGCGTCCTCGATCGTCTTGGTGTCCGAGCGGATGATTTCGATGCGGCCGCCTTGGGCCATAAGATGCAGAATACGCTGTTCGTCGCGTGAAATGTCCATTGATGTTGAGATCCGAAAAGCGTTCGTTTGAACGCATGAAAACGGGTCTGCCGTTCAGTCGAACGTCAGGGCTTCGTTTTCTCGGCCCGTGCACGCAAAAAAATCTTGCGCGCAGGGGCCTTCAGACAATCTCAGATATAGAAAACATCAAAACTCCATAAGGACGGCCGCTTTTAAGCGAAGGACAGCGGTCCCGTCAAGAATGCGATGAAAACATCAGCGATTGATGCATGCCGAGACCGGCCATGACGCCATCAGCGGAAACCAGCGTGATATTGCCGAAGGCGCGGGCATTGTCGCCGGCCGCATAGACCCCGGCGACGCTGGTCGCCTTGACGGCATCTGTGGTGATGATCATGCCGGCGGGCGTCTCCGTCAGCGTGCAGCCGAGGCTTTCGGCGATCGTGCCGCGCCTGTGCAGATCGGCGGCAACGAACAGAGCCTTGACGTCGAAGGTCCGGCCGTTTTCCAGCCGCACCCGCAACCTGTCGCAGGTGCCGGCCTCGAGCACGCTGACCGCACCGGGCTGGAGGATCACCTTGCGCCTCTCGAGAAGGGCAAGCGTTGCCTCATCCGGCTCCGGCATCGCATTGGTGAACAGGGTGACATCGCCCCAGTCGGCAACCACGGCTGCCTGATGCGCCGACATCGGCAGTGTCGCCAGAACACCGATCGGGCCGCCGCCGATTTCATAGCCGTGGCAATAGGGGCAATGCAGCACCGTCTTGCCCCAGCGTTCGGCAAGGCCGGGGATATCGGGCAGGCGATCCTCGATGCCGCTGGCCAGAAGCAATCGCCGGGCAGCAATCGAGTTGTGCCCGATGATGCTGACATGGAAGTCGTCGATTATGCCTTCCGCAGCGTCAGCCTCGCCCTCGACGAAGGTCACCGCGGGGTAGGCGGCAAGCTGTGCGCGTGCATCGGTGAGGATCTCCAGCCCGGATTTGCCGTCGAGCGCCAGAACACCGTGGGAATGGGCGGCAAACCGGTTGCGCGGCGTGCCGCTGTCGATGATCGTCACATGCCGCCGGGCACGGGCAAGAATATAGGCGGCCGACAACCCGGCAAAGCCGCCGCCGATGATGACTGCATCCTGTTGCATGGTTTTTCCTTCCATAGCCGGACTGGGGAGACATCAGTGTTGATAGGAATGTTAGCCGGGCTTGTTTCAGCCGGGCTGTTTCAGCGCGGCCCTGTGTTCGGCAAAGCGCCGTTTGAAATCGTCGGCAAGGGTGGCCAGCGTCACTTCGCCAAGACGCGCAATCAGCATGGCCTCGGCATCGCGAAAGGCATCGTCCAGCGCGTGGTTGACCGCCTGTTCGACCAGGCAGCCGGGGCTTTCGCTGACATTGCCCATCTGGAAGAGCATCGGTTCGCCCAGCGCCGTGTAGATGTCGCGCATGGTGACGTCCTCCAGCGGCCGTCCAAGCGTCCAGCCGCCGCCATGGCCGCGGCCGGAGGTGACGAGGCCTGCTTCGCGCAATCCGGCCATGGTGCGCCGGACGACCACAGGGTTCGTCTGCAGGCAGGCGGCCAGCTCATCCGACGTCATCGGCGCGTTACGTTCTGCCATGTGAAGCAGCGCATGCAGCACTGCGGAAAGTCGGCTGTTTCTTTTCATGTAATAATAATAGTTACGAGTCGTCGCATAAGTCAAGCCGTGGCGGCCGGTTCAGGGACGCGTCCGATGATGCTGTAGGTATCAGGAATGGAAAACGTAACCGGCGAGTACCCAAGGCAATGCCAGAAGTCCGACGGAGGCAACGGCGGCGTGCAGGATGAGGATCGCCGCCAGCCGGGTACGGAAGGGTTCCTTGCGGGTCTTGTGCCGCAACAGCCGCTGGGCAGCAAACGCGCCGAGGCTTCCACCGAAAAACGCCAAGCTCAAAAGCTTGCTCTCGGCGATGCGCCAACCGCCATTGCGCGCCGCCGCCTTGTCCCACCAGAAGACACAGAACGTCATGATGTTCAGGGCGGTAAATAGTACGATCAGCGAGAGGCAGATGGTCATGAGGATAGAGTGCCGCAAAAAATTGAACAGATCGCAAACGCCCGGAGATTGGGTATCAATACGCCATGCCGGATGCGACAAGCCTTGCACGCCATAGCCAATTGTTCTACCCAGAGACACACGAATTGAAGCTTACAGAAGAGCATTCCATGACCCTCGTCGACGTCCGCATCTCAGAACCGAAACGCTATATTCCGGGCGCCACTGGCGACTGGGAAGTCATTATTGGCCTGGAAGTCCATGCCCAGGTGACAAGCAATTCGAAGCTGTTTTCGGGTGCGTCCACGACATTCGGCAATGCGCCGAACTCCAACGTCTCGCTTGTCGACGCGGCCATGCCCGGCATGCTGCCCGTCATCAACGAGGAATGCGTCAAACAGGCGGTCCGTACCGGTCTTGGCCTCAAGGCACAGATCAACAAGCGCTCGATCTTCGACCGCAAGAACTATTTCTATCCGGACCTGCCGCAGGGCTACCAGATTTCCCAGTTCAAGGATCCGATCGTGGGCGAAGGCCAGATCGTCATTTCGGTCGGTCCGGATCGTCAGGGCCAGTTCGAGGATATTGAGATCGGCATCGAACGGCTGCATCTGGAACAGGATGCCGGCAAGTCGATGCACGACCAGAGCCCGACCATGTCCTATGTCGACTTGAACCGCTCGGGCGTGGCGCTGATGGAAATCGTCTCCAAGCCGGACATGCGCTCGTCCGACGAGGCCAAGGCCTATGTGACCAAGCTGCGGTCGATCGTGCGTTATCTCGGCACCTGTGACGGCAACATGGACGAAGGCTCGCTGCGCGCCGACGTCAACGTTTCCGTGCGCCGTCCCGGCGAGGGTTTCGGCACGCGTTGCGAGATCAAGAACGTCAACTCCATCCGCTTCATCGGCCAGGCGATCGAATACGAAGCCCGCCGCCAGATCGGCATTCTCGAAGATGGCGGCTCGATTGACCAGGAAACCCGCCTGTTCGACCCGAACAAGGGCGAGACCCGCTCGATGCGCTCCAAGGAAGACGCGCATGACTACCGCTATTTCCCGGATCCGGATCTGCTGCCGCTCGAATTCGACGATGCCTTCGTCGAGGCGCTGAAGGCCGATCTGCCGGAACTGCCCGACGACAAGAAGGAGCGTTTTGTTCGTGACCTCGGCCTGTCGATCTACGATGCGTCCGTGCTCGTCTCGGAAAAGGCGATTGCCGATTATTTCGAAGCCGTGGCCGCTGGCCGCGATGGCAAGATCGCTGCCAACTGGGTGATCAACGACCTGCTCGGTGCCTTGAACAAAGCCGGCAAAGGCATTGAAGAGACTCCGGTTTCGCCCGCCCAGCTCGGCGGCATTCTCGACCTCATCAAGTCGGAAGTCATTTCCGGCAAGATCGCCAAGGATCTGTTCGAGATCGTCTGGACCGAAGGTGGCGACCCGGCTGAACTGGTCGAGAGCCGCGGCATGAAGCAGGTTACCGATACCGGCGCCATCGAAAAGGCCGTGGACGAGATTATCGCCGCCAACCCGGATCAGGTTGCCAAGGTTCAGGCCAAGCCCTCACTTGCCGGCTGGTTCGTCGGCCAGGTGATCAAATCGACCGGCGGCAAGGCCAACCCGCAGGCAGTGCAGGCGCTGGTCAAGGCCAAGCTCGGCATCGAGGAATAAAATAATGGCGCCTGTTGATTACTACTCAACGGGCGCTGTGTATTTATCCATGTCTTTTAATGGCTTGTCCTTGGCGCATGGGACTGGCTTTTTCTTCTTGCACAGAAAGCGCATGTTCCTTGTTACTGCCCGACACAATCTCAGTGGTACTCATTGGGAAACCGGAAGAAATTTGAACTCTCAAGGTGGTCGGCCAAATGTCCTAAAAGCCCATTCTTGGGTTTTTGCTCAACGGGATGACCAATTCTTATTAGGCAGCGGGCATCATGAGTTCGCACTGCACGATGGGGACGGCACCCCGATATGGATGGAAAGCAAAGACACAGATGTCGCGGTACTGGATCTTGAACGCCTTTCACGTAATAAGTCGCTTTTCCCAAACGCGGATGATTATCAACAGTTTCAAGAGTGGTTTGGTTGTGAGAGAGATTTTCGTGACTTTTCCTACTCAGCTACAATGCAGTCGGATATCAAAATACCTTACGTAAATGATAAGGTAGGGCCTTACGTACCAGTTGTTGGACAGGATCTATTTATTGTCGGTTATCCGTTGGCATTTGCCTGCGCGGGTGAATTTCCAATTTGGAAGCGGGGATCAATCGCCACTGAACCTCACGAAGATTACAAAGGAATGCCGCTTTATCTGATTGATGCTGTTACGCGAGAAGGACTTTCGGGTTCACCGGTAATTGGCAGTTTTGTCAATCCTTCGTTTGACAACGGCGGAAAGGGAATTCTCACATTGCAGGGGACAGAGCGCGCTTTTGCGGGCCTATATACCTGTCGAATTGGTGCCGTAGACGATTTCTCGGCGCAGATGGGTGTCGTCTGGAAACCCAGCGTGATCATGCAAATCATTGATGAGAATTGGATTTAAAATGTTCTTTGTCCGCACAGCCACCGAGCGCGATCTGGCGAAAGTTTCGGCGCTTCTCGGTGAGACCGCGCATGCGACCTATGATGCGCAGTACGGTGCCGAAAAGATCAACGAGATGACGGCCATGTGGCATTCGGTGGCGGCGCTGAAGGCCAATCTGCAGCGCAAGAACGGCGAATTCCTCGTTGCCGACGATGGCAAGCTGATCGGCGGCATGGGCTTCGCGTCGATGTCTGAAACGCTGCATGAGACGGCCGTGCTGCACCAGCTCTATGTCCTGCCGCAATTCCAGCGGCAGGGGATCGCCCGCGATATCTTCGCCGAACTCGAGACCTGCTTTCCCTATGCGGGCACCATGCGGGTCGAAGTCGAGGAAAACAACATCAAAGCCATCGGCTTCTATGAGGCGCATGGCTTCGTCAGGGCAGGGGTAGGTGCTGCGACCTGGGGCATTGCAACGATCGTGATGGAAAAACCTCTGGACTGAGGCCCGCCCGGGTTCTCCCACGCGCCGTTGTCACATTTCCTTCTTCATCCGCTGGCAAGCCACGGTCAGAAATCGGGAACCGGAAGACATGCACGCACCAGAACTGCCCCCCACATTGAATGTGTCGATTAGACGGGCAAACCGCGAAGATCTCGTTGAGATCATCGCCCTGTTCGCATCGGATACGATCGGCGGTCACGCCGATACCACCGCACCAGATGCCTTGCCGGACTATCTCGCGGCATTTGAGCGCATTGCCGCAATCCCCAACGTGACCCTCTATGTTGCCGAACTCGATGGCGCTGTTGTAGGCACGTTCCAGACCACGCTTTTGACGACGTTGTCCGGCCGGGGCAGCTCTAACCTCCTGATCGAAGCCGTGCAGACCCGCAAGGACATGCGCGGCAGGGGGATCGGCGCGATGATGATGCGGTTTGCTGTCGATACGGCCCGTGCTCAGGGCCTTTCCAAGGTGCAGCTAAGCTCGAACAAGGAGCGTATCGATGCCCACCGGTTCTACGAGCGGGTCGGGTTCGAGCCCTCCCATCTCGGCTTCAAGATTCGGTTGAAATGACGGCTTTGCAACGGAATCACTGGACAAGCGGCAGGCTGCGCGGCATAAGCGGAGCAGGAATATAGGATATCCCGTGCACTGTTTGGCGCGGTCAAGGACGGACATCATGAAGTCTCTGCTGCAGATTTTTACCTGGTGGAATGGACAGACGATCGGCACCCGCTTTCACACCTGGCGCTTCGGCAAAAGAGTGGGCGAAGATGCGGCCGGCAATGTCTACTATCAGGGCGGTACGGACTCTGAAGGCCGCACCCGCCGCTGGGTGATCTATAACGGCTATGCCGACGCGTCCGCTATTCCGCCAGGCTGGCACGGGTGGATGCATCACCGCACCGACGTTTCGCCGGCAGACGAAAGCTACACGGCACGCGAGTGGCAGAAGCCGCACCAGCCGAACGGCACCGGGTCCGCCCAGGCGTACCGGCCGCCGGGCTCGATCAACTCGACGGGCGAGCGTCCGCGCGTCACCGGCGACTATGATGCCTGGACGCCACGCTCCTGAACCGGATTTGCAAACAGTTCCTTGGGATTGTTGATTGCACCGCAGGCATCATGCCTCGGCCACATTTGATGTTTAGCGCCTGATACCCGGCACTTTGGCCGGGAATTGCGCGGGAGACGGGCGTTAGAATGGTAGTTTCAAGTCAGCGAATTCTCAGGCGCCGGATGTTTGCGGCAGCTTCGCTGTTCGCGATTGCCGGTACCGCCGTTCTGTCGATGGTGACGGCCGCCGACGCAGCCCGGATCACCAACCCGGTTGCCGTCTTTTCCGGCATCGACAAGATCACCGGCCGCATCACCACCTTCGACGTCTATATCGGCGAAACCGTCCAGTTCGGCGCGCTGCAGGTGACGCCGCGCGTCTGTTACAGCCGCGATGAAACCGAAGCCCCGAAGACCGACACGTTTGTCGAGGTCGACGAAATTACGCTGGACCGCAAGATCCGCAGGATTTTCACAGGCTGGATGTTTGCTGACAGCCCGGGCCTCAACGCCGTCGAGCATCCGGTCTATGACGTCTGGCTGAACAGCTGCAAGGCCAAGTCCGACCTGCCGCCGCCGGATTCTGCAGCCAAGCAGTAATGCTTCGAGGATCGCGTTGACCATCGAAATCCGCACCGATCCGTTTCCCCCGAACGACCAGATGAACGCGCTGTGGGCCGCCGCTTGGGGCGAACACACGCCGAGAGATTTTTCGGGCATCCTGCCGCGAAGCCTTGCTCATGTCGGCGCCTATGACGATGGGCAGCTGATCGGTTTCCTCAACGTCGCCTGGGACGGCGGTATCCACGCCTTTATTCTCGACACGTGCGTGCATCCCGCCAAACGCCGCATGGGAATTGCGACCCGGTTGGTAAAGGCAGCGGAAACGCTTGCCCGCGCGCGAGGTGTCATATGGCTGCATGTTGATTTTGAAGAATATTTGGCCGCGTTCTATCGCAATTGCGGTTTCAGAAAGACCGAAGCGGGTCTCATGAAACTGCGATAAAGCTCGGTTTTTTTGCGCTGGGTTGCCCCTCACCCTAACCCTCTCCCCGCATGCGGGGAGAGGGGATGACGGAGTTTGCCGCTGATCCCTTCTCCCCGTCAAAACGGGGAGAAGGTGGCCGACAGGCCGGATGAGGGGCCATTCGTGTACTGCGGTGTTATGAGTGACGCTCGGCGCTGCAGCGATACGGCTGCGGGTCAGAACTTCAGATGCGGTGTTGCAATCGCCCGTGCCAGCATCTTTTCATAGCGCGACTTCGGTACATCAATGGCGCCAAAATTTTTCAGGTGCTCGGTGGTGAACTGGGTATCGAGCAGGACAAAGCCGCGCTTGCGCAGGCGTTCTACCAGATACACAAGGCAGATCTTCGAGGCATCGGTGCGGCGCGAAAACATGCTTTCGCCGAAGAACGCCGAGCCGAGCGAGACGCCGTAGAGGCCCCCGACCAGTTCGTCACCCTCCCAGGCTTCTACGCAATGCGCATGGCCCATGCTGTGCAGCGTGGCATAGAGCGAGCGGATCTTGGCGTTGATCCAGGTGGTCGGCCGGTCCGGGGCAGGGGCAGCGCATCCGTCCATGACCTGTTCGAACGCCGTGTCGTAACGGATATCGAAGGGCGCACGCCGGATCGTCTTGGCAAGGCTTTTGGAAATGTGGAAATCGTCGAGCGGGATGATGCCGCGCAATTCAGGCTCGACCCAGAACAGTTCGGGATCGTCAGCGCTGTCGGCCATCGGAAACAGGCCGATGGAATAGGCCCGCAACAGCAAATCCGGTGTAATGTCCGGCTGCCTGCTGCGGGTCCCCTTCATTCAAAACCTCATTCGGCCGACTTGGCCAGATAGTTTTCCAGCCAATGGATGTCATAGTCGCCATTGGCGATGTCCTGATTGTTGATCAGGTCCTGGAACAGAGGCAAGGTCGTCTTGATGCCGTCGATGACGAATTCGTCGAGCACGCGGCGCAGGCGCATCATGCATTCGACGCGGGTGCGCCCATGCACGATCAGCTTGCCGATCAGGCTGTCGTAATAGGGCGGGATCTTGTAGCCCTGATAGACGCCTGAATCGACGCGAACACCGAGACCGCCGGGCGCATGGAAATGCGTGATCGTGCCGGGGGACGGCACGAAGGTGCGCGGATCCTCGGCATTGATGCGGCACTCGATGGCATGGCCGGAAAAGACGACCTCGTCCTGCGTTACCGAGAGACCACCGCCGGAAGCGACGCGGATCTGCTCGTGCACCAGGTCGATGCCGGTAATGGCTTCGGTGATCGGATGCTCGACCTGCAGGCGGGTGTTCATCTCGATGAAGAAGAATTCGCCGTTTTCGTAGAGGAATTCGATCGTGCCGGCACCGCGATATTTCAGCTTGCGCATGGCATCGGCGCAGATTTCGCCGATCTTCATCCGTTGCTCGACATTGAGGGCCGGCGAATTGGCTTCTTCCCAGACCTTCTGGTGGCGGCGCTGCAAAGAGCAGTCGCGTTCGCCAAGGTGAATGGCATTGCCCTCACCGTCGCCAACGACCTGGACTTCGATGTGGCGTGGCTTGCTGAGATACTTTTCCATGTAGACGGCATCGTTGCCGAAGGCGGCAAGCGCCTCGGAACGGGCAGTGGACACCGCCTCGGACAGTTCTTCCTCGTTCTTCGCCACCTTCATGCCGCGTCCGCCGCCACCGGCGGTGGCCTTGATCAGCACGGGAAAGCCGATTTCACGGGCGATCTCAAGCGCATTTTCCGGCAAAACTTCACCGGCAGAACCGGGAACGACCGGAATGCCAAGCGACTTGGCGGTTTCCTTCGCCGTGATCTTGTCACCCATGATGCGGATGTGATCGGCGGTCGGTCCGATGAAGGTGATGCCATGGGCGTCGAGGATATCGGCGAACTTGGCATTTTCCGACAGAAAGCCGTAGCCCGGATGCACGGCATCGGCGCCGGTGATCTCGCAGGCTGCAACGATCTGGTGAATATTGAGATAGCTGTCGCGCGAGGGCGGCGGGCCGATGCAGACACTTTCGTCGGCAAGCCGCACATGCATCGCGTTGGCGTCTGCTGTCGAATGAACCGCGACGGTGGCGATGCCGAGTTCCTTGCAGGCGCGCAGCACCCGAAGGGCGATTTCGCCGCGATTGGCGATGAGGATCTTTGAAATCATCTGCGCGGCCTATTCGATGATGACAAGCGCTTCGCCGTACTCGACCGGTGCGCCGTCTTCAACGAGGATTTCAGTGACCTTGCCGGAGCGTGGCGCCGGGATCTGGTTCATCGTCTTCATGGCTTCGATGATCAGGATCGTCTGGCCTTCCTTGACGGTGGCGCCGACTTCGACGAACGGACGCGAACCGGGAGCAGGCGACAGATAGGCCGTGCCGACCATCGGGGCGGTCAGCGCGTTCTTGGAGGTCCGTGCGGTTTCCGCAGCCGAAACAGCAGAAACGCCAGCGGACGCAATCTGGACCGGTGCTGCGACCGGAACCGGAGCGGACACGTATTGCGGCGTACCAGCGCGCGACACGCGGATACGCAGGTCGTCCTGTTCCACTTCGATTTCAGTGAGATCGGTTTCGTTCAGGATGTTGGCGAGATCGCGGATCAGCGACTGGTCGATGCCGGGTTTCTTGTCAGCCATGGATATGAGCCTCGTGTTCTTTTTATTTCGTGTGTTGTGTGAGTGTCTTTAGCGCATTGAGCGCCAGAATGTAACTGTCGGCACCGAAGCCGCAGATCACGCCTTTGGCGGCGGGGGCCAGCATCGATTTGTGCCGGAATCCCTCACGGGCATAAACATTGGACAGGTGCACTTCGACGACCGGAATTCCGATCGCCTTCGCCGCATCGTGTAATGCGATCGATGTGTGGGTGTAGGCGCCGGCATTGATGGCGATGCCCTGCGCCACGCTGCCTGCCTCATGGAACCAGTCGACGAGATCGCCTTCATGATTGCTCTGCCGGCAGACGACGTTGAGGCCGAGTGCATTGCCATGCTCGACGCACATCGCCTCGATGTCGGCCAGCGTCTGGCCCCCATAAATACCGGGCTCGCGTTTTCCGAGCGCGTTAAGGTTGGGGCCGTTCAGCACGAAAATGGTCGATGGCATAAGGGATCCGGTCCGATAATCGAGCGCTACCTATAGACCGGCGAACTGCCAAGGAAAAGCCCTTTGGCCTCCCTCGGCATTTGTCCACAAGCCAGAACGCGTCGCTTCGCCCAAAAAACGAGGTTTAGCAGACGGTCTTGCCGCAGGTCCGGACGTTGGTGACTTTGGTTTCGATCTCTTCGGCACCGACGGCACCGTAAACGGCTTCCTTGCCGATAACGTAGGACGGCGTGCCGGTGATGCCGAGATCGTTGGCAAGCGTGTAGACTTCCTTGACGGCGTCGTCCTGGGTGTTTTCAGCCATCTTCTTGCGCAGGTCGGCCTCAGGAACGCCGAGACCGGTGGCAACGGCCATCGCCGTTTCCTCGTTGGCGCGGTCCTCGCCACCCAGAAGGGCGCGGTGGAAGTCACCGTATTTTTCCGGTGCGATGGCGCGGAAGGCGGTGCTGACCTTATGGGCGGCCATCGAATCCGGTCCGAGGATCGGCAGTTCCTTCAGGACGAAACGGACGTTCTTGTCCTTTTCCAGAATGGTTTCCATGTCGGACAGAGCGCGTTTGCAGTAGCCGCAATTGTAATCATAGAACTCGACGATGGTCACATTGCCATTCGGATTCCCGAGCGTCACGTCATAGGGCGACTGGAAAATCGCTTTTTCATTGTCGGTGATGGCAGCCTGCGCCTGCGCCGACTGTTCGTCTGCCTGCTTCTTCTTCAGCGACTGCTGGGCTTCGAGAAGGATTTCCGGATTGGCGACGAGGTATTCCTTGATGAAATCGCCGATTTCCTGCTTCTGCTTGGCATCCAGCGCATAGGCTGCCGGAGAGGTAGCAGCACTCGCCGTCAAAAGGATGAGCGAAGCGGCGATGATCTTGCGAACGTTGAATGGCATGGTAGTCCTCGTTGTCTTTCGTTGCTGCAGTCTGTCGTTCAAGTGTTAGAGCCTCGTTCGATAAATGAGGCGCATTCTGCCGGAAGGATTTTTTGTCAGGAAAAGGGNNCCCTTTTCCTGACAAAAAAGCATCCGGCCCTCCGGGTTGCCTGAAATCGGCCGCCCACTGCGTCGAATGGCTTGACCGATGGGGGCGGCATCGCTCCGCGCCATCCTTCTGGTGGATCGGCCGATTTGAGACAACAGAATGTGCCTCATTTATCGAACGAGGCTCTAAGGCCGCGTCAACAGGCTTGTTGAAGGACAACAGAATATCGTCGCCGACCATAGGGTGGCGCCGCGCCAAACGAAACCGCAAAATCGGCGGAAATGCGGCGCTCGCGCACTTGTGAAGGCCTTTGCGATCAGGCACATGCCTGTCACGTTAAAAAATATCGAGGATGTGCCGTTGAAGCCTCTGTCCACCCGCAGTTCCGTCGAGCCGTTTCATGCCATGGATGTTCTGGCCGAGGCCACCAAGCGCCGCGAGGCCGGTTATCCGGTGATCTCGATGGCCGTCGGCCAGCCGAGCCACCCCGCACCGAAGGCAGCGCTGGAAGCGGCGCGAACGGCACTTGGTCATGGCCGTCTCGGCTACACCGATGCGCTTGGCACATCGTCGCTGAGGATCGCCATCGCCCGGCACTATCGCGCGCGTTATGGCATCGATATCGATCCGCAGCGCGTTGCCGTGACGACGGGATCGTCGGCCGGCTTCAATCTGGCTTTCCTGGCGCTGTTTGATCCCGGCGATTGTGTTGCTATCGCCCGCCCGGGCTACCCGGCCTACCGCAACATCCTGGCAGCCCTCGGTCTGACGGTCGTCGAGGTCGAGGCGGATGCCGAGAGCGGCTTTACGCTAACACCGCAAAGCCTTGAGGCCGCCGCGGCAAAAGCCGGCAAACGGCTGAACGGCGTCCTGCTCGCCAGCCCGGCAAATCCGACAGGCACAGTGACGGGCAAAGCAGGGCTGAAGGCGCTCGCCGACTATTGCCATGACAACGATATCGCCTTCATCTCGGACGAGATCTATCACGGCCTGACATTTGCCGGTGAAGAGACGACGGCGCTGGCGGTGACCGACGAGGCCGTGATCATCAATTCGTTCTCGAAATATTATTGCATGACCGGCTGGCGGATCGGCTGGATGATCCTGCCGGAGAGCCATGTCCGCGCCTTCGAGCGCATCGCCCAGAGCCTCTATATCTCGCCGCCGGAACTGTCGCAGATCGCCGCTGAAGCGGCGCTCGGCTGCGAGGCGGAACTCGATGTCTACAAGGCATCCTACGGCGCCAATCGCGACCTCCTGCTGAAGCGTTTGCCGGAGATCGGCTTTACCATCGCCTCGCCGATGGACGGCGCCTTCTATGCCTATGCCGATGTCAGCCGCTTTACCAATGACAGCATGGATTTTGCCCGCAAGATGCTGGCCGAGATCAATGTCGCGGCAACGCCCGGGCTTGATTTCGATCCTGTCGAAGGGCATCGCGCAATGCGGTTTTCCTATGCGGGGGCAGAAGCTGACATGGTCGATGCAATGGACCGCATTGCCCGCTGGCTGGCGTGATCCTGTAGCGATCTCAGTCTGTTAAAGGCTTTTCCGGATTCAGTCTGTCACGGCTGTGAATCGGAATGGAAAGCGGACCGCCGCCGCTCCGCCATTTTTTCATGCGCGCCCAGCGGACGCGCACACATATGGCGCCTGTCAAACCCGCTTGCCTCAGCGGCAGACACGGACTTCCTGGATGACGGGGTTGCCGTGCTTGTCCGTCTTGCGGACTGTCCTGATCACACAGACCGGTTCGAAGGCTGTGTCATAGCTCCTGTAGTAGAAGTCATTATAACGCTGGCGGCCATTGCTGTCGGCCTGGGATGTCGCTGCAAGCGAAATGGTGGGAATGGCGACGAGCGCCGCTGCGACAAAGAAACGTCGCATGATTGCCTCCTCCGGCTGGTGCCGGGCGAGCCCATCCCGTCCAGCGAAGCACAATCTGCCGCAGCTCCGGTGTTTTCGCAGTTCCTTATGGAACAGGCTTGAAACGAAAAAAAACCGGCCAATCGCTTGGCCGGTTTTCCATGTCTCAGGTGTTCGTTTGTGCTCAGAAGAAGCCGCGCTTCTGCCACCAGCCGCCCTTCTTGGGCTTTGCCGGGTCAGTGTCGCCTTCGTCCTTCTTGACGGTGGACGACTTGACCACCGGTTCGCTGGCAATCGTTTCGATGTTGCGGTTGGCGCGCACTGGCTTCGTCTCGTCGAGCTTTGTGTCCTCGAGGTCTGCGGCCGCCTTTTCGACAGCCGGTTCCTCGACGGCAGCAACCGCTTCCGGCTTTGCTTCGACAGCAGCCTGGGCATCCGCATCGGCGGTCGCGGCAGGCGCTTCCTCGGCGACGGCCACATCAGCGGCAGCAACGGCCTTCTTGCGGCTACGCTTCGGCTTGGCCGGCTTCACCTCTTCCTCGGCAACAACCGGGGCTTCAGCGATCTCTTCGACGGCTAGAATGGAAACAACAGCTTCGGCTGAAACGGTAGCAGCAGCGTCCGCTTCTGGCGCATTGGTCGAAGCTTCTTCACCAGCGGCTTCGCCGTCGGCTGCCAGGTTTTCACCTTCTGCCTCGTCCGGACGATTGCGGCGGCCACCACGCTTGCCGCGGCGGCGGCGCTTGCGCTTCTGGCGTTCTTCCTCGCTCAGGCCTGCGTCCTGCGCATCTTCGGAACCGGCCTGTGCAGCCACGTCATCTGCTTCGTCCTCGTCGCCATCCTCATCGGATGCATCGTCGGCGCTGACACCGGCTTCCGTTGCCGGGTCGCTACCAGGGCGGCCGCCACGCCGGCGCCGCCGGCGCTTGCGCTTGCGGTTACCCTGGTCGTCACTTTGCTCGGCAGGTGCCCGTTCGCTACGCTCGGCCCGCTCAGCGCGTTCCGGCTTGGCTTCCGCCACAACCTCTTCTTCGTCCTCGATATCCTCTTCGATGACGACATCATCGTCTTCGTCGATTTCTGGCTCGAACTGGAGGATCTGCTCGATCTTGACCGGGTTCTCGACAGCTTCGCCGCGATCGATGGCAAAATGCTGCGCACCGACATGGGCGTCCGCCTCGATGATGATCTGAACGCCAAAGCGCTCCTCATAATCGATGATCGTGCCGCGCTTGTGGTTGAGCAGGTAGAGCGCAATATCCGGGGTCGTCCGCACGGTGATGTTGTGCGTAGTGTTCTTCAAGAGATATTCCTCGACGCCGCGCAGAACATGCAGGGCGACGGAAGACTGCGAGCGGACATGGCCCGTGCCGTTGCAATGCGAGCAGACCTGCATGGTCGATTCGAGAACCGAAGCGCGAATGCGCTGGCGCGACATTTCGAGCAGGCCGAAATGCGAGATGCGGCCGACCTGGATGCGGGCACGGTCGTTCTTGAGGTGATCCTTCAGGCGCTTTTCAACCGAACGGTTGTTGCGCTTTTCTTCCATGTCGATGAAGTCGACGACCACAAGACCGGCAAGGTCGCGCAGGCGCAGCTGGCGGGCGACTTCTTCGGCGGCTTCGAGGTTGGTCTGCAGCGCCGTGTCTTCGATCGAGTGTTCGCGGGTCGAACGGCCCGAGTTGACGTCGATCGCAACCAGCGCTTCGGTCTGGTTGATGATGATGTAGCCACCGGACTTCAGCGTTACTTGCGGCACCAGCATGCGGTCGAGCTGGGCTTCGATGCCCGAGCGCGAGAAGATCGGGTGCACGTCGCGGTAAGGCTGAACCACCTTGGCGTGGCTCGGCATCAGCATCTTCATGAAGCCCTTGGCTTCCTTGTAGCCTTCCTCACCCGCAACAATGATCTCGCTGATGTCCTTGTTGTAAAGGTCGCGGATCGAGCGCTTGATCAGTGAGCCTTCCTCATAGACGAGGCAAGGGGCCGTCGAAGACAGGGTCAGCGTGCGAACGTTTTCCCACAGGCGCATCAGGTATTCGAAGTCGCGCTTGACTTCCACCTTGGTGCGGTTGGCACCGGCGGTGCGCAGGATGACGCCCATGCCCTGCGGCACGTCGAGCGCACGGGCGATTTCCTTCAGACGCTTGCGGTCCGGCAGGTTGGTGATCTTGCGGGAAATACCGCCGCCACGCGCCGTGTTCGGCATCAGAACCGAATAGCGGCCGGCAAGCGACAGGTAAGTGGTGAGGGCTGCGCCCTTGTTGCCGCGTTCTTCCTTGGCCACCTGGACCAGCAGGATCTGCCGGCGCTTGATGACTTCCTGGATGCGGTACTGCTTGCGCGGACGGCGGCTGACCTGCCGGTCCGGCACTTCTTCCATCGCGTCTTCGGCGCCAACGGATTCGATGACTTCCTTTTCTTCGTGATGACCATCGTCATCGTCGTCATCATGACCACGGCGTCCGCCGCGGGTATCTTCCGAAATGCTGTCGGTATCGACCATGGCAGCCATTTCGCCACCATTGCCGTCGTCGCCATCAGGACCGGTTGCTTCGGCTTCAGCGGCAGCAGCCTTCTTGGTGCGGCGCGGGCGCTTGGCTTTTGCCTTCGGCTTTTCTTCAGCCTCGACAGCGGTTTCCACGGTCTCGACCGGCTCGGCAGCCGCCTCGATGATCTCGACGACGTTTTCAACCGTTGTCTCTACTGTTTCATCTTCTGAGTCCGGGCCGAGATCCGTGCCGGTTTCGACGTGCTCGATGTCGTCATCGCGGCGCGCGTCTTCGGCTTCCTGCCGCAAAAGGGCCTGCCGGTCGGCGAGCGGGATCTGGTAATAGTCGGGGTGGATTTCGGCGAAGGCCAGGAAGCCGTGGCGGTTGCCGCCGTAATCGACGAAGGCCGCCTGCAGCGACGGCTCTACGCGCGTCACTTTCGCGAGGTAGATATTGCCGCGGATCTGTTTCTTGTGTTCGGATTCGAAGTCGAATTCTTCTATGCGGCTTCCGCGTACGACAACAACGCGCGTCTCTTCAGCGTGAGACGCATCGATAAGCATTTTCTCTGCCATGTAGGTGGTGCTCCTCGGCGTACCTTGGAAACAGCAGGAAAATGGCCTCCCGGAGGAGACTTTCCATACAGCTCAGGTTTTTCGCCGGATGTGAATGTTCCTGTATGGTTGGGGAGATCGTCCAACAGCCAGACAGCAGCCGGAACTAGTCTGTTCCGGGGCCTGTTTACTTCTGACCGATACTGCTGGGACAACGTTAATGACCAAACAAGAATGCCAATGTAGTAGGCCTTGACGGCCCGATGAATGTGCCCGGTCACGGGCCTGCGGTGATCGTCACCATAAACGCTCCGGCCACCGCCGGAATTTCTCGATTCAGCATGCGAAGAAAAAGTGGAGCGACGGCGGATGAAGCGCGACTGCTTGTCCGAGACGTGATCTGCGTTGAAGCGGTTTTACCCGTCCCGATCACGCTCTGGCGCCAGGGCTCAAAAAACCCTTTGGCTGCCGGTCGTCGATTCTATCCCGTCAACACTTTCTCCCTGCAAGGCTTTTATGTTTTCTATGTCACAATGGCAAGGGAAAAGCCGGAACCGCCATAATATTGATTGATTCGCTTGTCGGGGTGTGTACTGCCGGAGTGCCGGTTTGCCGCCGTCTTCATGGGCTTTAATAGCATCGGAAGCGGGCGGGCGGCGCTTCGTCAGGGTGGGGAAAGCAAGGTTTGGTTAACCATATGGCGTCATGGATGCTACAGGCAGAAACGCGCCAGGTGTAGGGCTATGTCCCGAAACGAGACGTCGAGACCGGATTGCGGGAGACGCGACCAAAGGGTTCCGGCCAGCGTGTGCAACAAGGAAAAGCGGATTTGATCCTGTCAGCGATGATACGACGGTGCCTGCTGGGCCTCCTGCTTCTCTCCGCAGCGCCGGTAACCCATGCCGCAGATCCGCCATTGCTCGCTTACGGAGCCCGGATCGCCGGCGACGATGCCCGCACAAGGGTGGTGATCGATTTCGACCGCAAGCCGATCTTCTTCGTCCATTATGTCGCCAATCCACCCCGTGTCATCGTCGATCTGCCGGAAACCTCCTTCGGTCTGAAGCCCGAGGATCTGAAGGCGCGCGGCCTGTTCACCGAAATCCGTTACGGTGCCATGGGCCCGGGCAGCGCCCGCGTTGTACTGACGGCTAAAAACCCGGTGGCTGTCACGGTAGCAGACGTCAAGGCAGACGAGGAAGGCAAGGGCTTTCGTCTGGTACTGGATGCAGAGCGGGTAACCGAGGCGCGTTTTTCCAGCCTGATCGAAGAGCAGAAGTGGACTGGCACCGTCACGGCCGCAAAGACCGACAGACTGGTTGAGCCGGCGGCGCCCGGAGCATTCATCGTTGCCGTCGATGCAGGCCATGGCGGTATCGATACCGGCGCGATCGGCAGCGAAACCAAGATGGAAGAAAAGAGCGTCACGCTCGCTTTCGCCACGCAGCTCGTCGAGACGCTCAACAAGGAAAACGGCGTGAAGGCGTTCCTGACGCGCGACAAGGATGAGTTTTTGTCCTTGCCGGAGCGTGTGCAGGTCGCCCGCCAGCACAGCGCCAATCTGTTCATCTCCATCCATGCCGATACGCTGAAGCAGCGCGATATTCGCGGCGCCACCGTCTATACCATCTCCGACAAGGCATCCGACCATCTGGCAGCCAATCTCGCCGCCCGCGAAAACCTGTCGGACGAGATCGCCGGCGTCGCCTTCAAGAGCGAACCGGCTGAAGTCGCTGACATTCTGATCGATCTGACGCGCCGCGAAACGCAGGCATTCTCGGTCAACCTGGCCCGCTCCGTCGTTTCCTCGTTCGAGGGACAGATCAACCTGATCAATAATCCCCACCGCCATGCCGGGTTCCGTGTGCTACAGGCGCCGGATGTGCCGTCGATTCTGCTTGAACTGGGCTTTTTGTCCAACAAGGAGGACGAAAAGCTCCTCGTCGATCCAGTCTGGCGCAGCAAGGTCGCCGGTCTGCTCGCCGTTGCCGTGCGCGGCTATCGCGGCGAGGCCGTGGCAAACGGCGGTTGAGGGGGGGTGGCTGGGACTTCATCCATTGCCGCGTCACGGTTTAGACCGGCAATAGCGTGTGTTGTGATTTGTGTCGCCGGAGTAACAGCGATATCGTTTTCAACGGGATGACCTATGTTTAATCGGCGAGAAGCCCTATTTTGCTCACAATCCGGTCGCTACCCGGAAACCTGAATTGCGCGGCGGGTGATCTGAAAGATGATCGCCGGCCGTAAACATGCAACATGGAAGCGTCACCGGCCATCCGGAACGCGTTTCATTGGTTGTTTAATTCGTTGGCGTGATTGCATTCGGACAAGGTGCGGGGTAGGCCCACCGACAACATGTGCTCCGCTTAGATAAACGATAACTGGATACCGGTACCTGGCTGATGATCAGACTGATTGGATATTTCTTCGGCATTGGCGCATTTCTGGTGCTCGGCGTTGCCGCAGCGGCTGCCATCTATCTTGGCCATGTGACCAAGGACCTGCCAGATTATGAGGTCCTCAACAGCTATGCGCCGCCGGTAACGACCCGCGTCCATGCCGGCAACGGTGCGCTGATGGCCGAATATGCCCGCGAGCGCCGCCTCTATCTGCCGATCCAGGCCATTCCAGATCGGGTCAAGGCTGCCTTCATTTCGGCCGAAGACAAGAATTTCTACCAGCATCCCGGCATCGACATCACCGGCCTTGGCCGCGCCATCTTCGTCAACCTGCAGAATTTCGGCTCCGGCCGCCGCCCGGTCGGCGCCTCGACGATCACCCAGCAGGTTGCCAAGAACTTCCTCCTGTCCGCCGACCAGACGATAGACCGCAAGGTCAAGGAAGCGATCCTGTCGTTCCGTATCGAGCAGGCCTACAGCAAGGACCGCATTCTCGAGCTTTACCTCAACGAGATTTTCTTCGGCCTGAACTCCTACGGTATCGCAGGTGCGGCACTCACCTATTTCGACAAGTCGGTCACCGAACTGACCATTGCCGAAACGGCGTATCTTGCAGCCCTGCCGAAGGGGCCGGCAAACTATCATCCGTTCCGCAAGGCCGAAGCCGCGATCGAGCGCCGCAACTGGGTCATCGATCGCATGGTCGAGAATGGCTATGTCGCCAAGAGCGATGGCGAAGAAGCCAAGAAGCAGCCACTCGGCGTCAGCGTTCGCCGTGGCGGATCACATCTGTTCGCGTCTGACTATTTCGCCGAGGAAGTCCGCCGCCAGATCATCCAGCGCTACGGCGACAATGCTCTCTACGAAGGCGGCCTGTCCGTTCGCACGTCGCTTGATCCGCGATTGCAGATCGAAGCGCGCCGGGCGCTACAGAATGCACTGGTCACCTATGATGAGCGCCGTGGTTTCCATGGCCCGATGAAGGCGATCGAAATCGGTGGCGACTGGGGTGAGCCGCTCGGCAAGCTGAACGCGCTCTCCGATGTGCCCGAATGGAAGCTGGCAGTCGTTCTGTCCGTCGATGGCAACGGCGCCGATGTCGGCATCCAGCCGGAAAAGGACGCAGGCGGCAAGGTCGGCGCTGACCGCCTGACCGGCCATATCACTGCCAAGAACATGCAATGGGCCTACCGTTCCTCGACCGGTGACCGCAAGTCGGCAAAATCGCCGGAAGGCGTCGTTGGTCCGGGCGATGTTGTCTATGTCGAGCCAACCGATGCTGCCGGAGAGTATCGCCTGCGCCAGCCGCCGAAAGTGCAGGGCGGTCTTGTCGCCATGGACCCGCAGACCGGCCGCGTGCTGGCCATGGCTGGCGGCTTCTCCTATGGCCAATCGGAATTCAACCGTGCGACGCAGGCGATGCGCCAGCCGGGATCCTCCTTCAAGCCTTTCGTCTACGCGGCAGCGCTGGACAACGGCTATACGCCCGCATCCGTCATCCTCGATGCGCCCTTCGAACTTGTCACCGGCGGTCAGGTCTGGCGTCCGGAAAACTATGGCGGCGGTTCGGCCGGTCCCTCAACCCTGCGCCTTGGCATCGAAAAGTCGCGTAACCTGATGACGGTGCGGCTTGCCAACGACATGGGAATGAACCTTGTTGCCGAATATGCCGAACGTTTCGGCATCTACGACAAGATGCTGCCTGTGCTCGCCATGTCGCTCGGCTCGGGCGAAACGACGGTTCTGCGGATGGTTTCGGCCTATTCCGTGCTCGCCAATGGCGGCAAGCAGATCAAGCCATCGATGATCGACCGCATCCAGGACCGTTATGGCAAGACGATCTTCCGTCATGAAGATCGCACCTGCGACAATTGCAATGCTGCCGATTGGCAAGAACAGGAAGAGCCGGTTCTGACGGATAACCGCGAACAGGTCCTCGACCCGATGACCGCCTACCAGATCACCTCGATGATGGAAGGTGTGATTTCGCGCGGCACTGCCGCCGGCAAGATCAAGCTCGACCGCCCGGTGGCCGGCAAGACCGGAACCACCAATGACGAAAAAGACGCTTGGTTCGTCGGTTATACGCCGGACCTGGTCGCAGGCCTCTATCTCGGCTTCGACAGCCCGGCACCGCTCGGGCGCGGTGCGACCGGTGGCGGTCTGGCGGCCCCCGTCTTCAACGATTTCATGCAGGCGGCAATGCAGGGCACGCGCCCGGTCCAGTTCGTCGTTCCGGACGGCATGAGCCTGATTCCGGTCAACCGCAAGACCGGCATGGCTGCGGCGGACGGCGATCCGGATACGATCATCGAGGCCTTCAAGCCCGGCACCGGCCCGGCCGACACCTTCTCGGTGATCGGTGGCGCCGATCAATATATCCCGCCAGAGGAAATCCTGAAGGCGTCACCGCAGGCAAACGACGCCATCAACCGTGGCTCCAGCGGCCTGTTTTAACCCCACCCTTCCCATTTGCAGACGCCTGCCGGTCTTTACATAAGCGGCAGGCGTCGCTATTCACGGCGCACATTCCATACGAGCGCAAGAAGCAGGATCATGCGGACTGAAATCGAGAATATTGTCGACGAAATCAAGCAGGCCATAAGCCTGCTGAGGAGGCATCTTTGACTGGGATCAGGCGGTAAGACGGCTGGACTGGTTGAACAACAAGTCGGAGGATCCGAACCTCTGGAACGATGCGGCGGAAGCCCAGAAGCTGATGCGAGAGCGCCAGCATCTCGACGACGGCATCAATAGCGTTCGGGCTTTCGAGCAGCAGATGCAGGATGCCATAGACCTTATCGAACTCGGTGAGGAAGAGGGCGACGCCGACATCATCAAGGAAGCCGAAGATGCGCTGCGCGTCTTGCGCACGGAAGCGGCCCGCCGACAGGTGGAAGCGATGCTGTCAGGTGAAGCCGACAGCAATGACACCTATCTGGAAGTCCATTCCGGCGCCGGTGGCACCGAGAGCCAGGACTGGGCGAACATCCTGTTGCGCATGTACACGCGCTGGGCCGAACGCCAGGGCTACAAGGTCGAGCTGCTTGAGGTTCATGACGGCGAAGAAGCCGGCATCAAGTCGGCAACGCTGTTGGTCAAGGGCCACAATGCCTATGGCTGGCTGAAGACCGAATCGGGCGTTCACCGCCTCGTTCGCATCTCGCCGTTCGATAGCAATGCCCGCCGCCACACCTCGTTCTCGTCGATCTGGGTCTATCCGGTCATCGACGATTCGATCCAGATCGATATCAACGAGAGCGATTGCCGTATCGACACCTACCGTTCGTCGGGTGCTGGCGGCCAGCACGTCAACACCACCGACTCGGCCGTGCGTATCACGCATATGCCGTCCGGTATCGTCGTGCAGTGCCAGCAGGAACGTTCGCAGCACAAGAACAAGGCCAAGGCCTGGGACATGCTGCGTGCCCGTCTGTACGAAGCGGAACTGAAGAAGCGCGAAGAAGCGGCCAATGCTGAAGCCGCATCGAAGAGCGATATCGGCTGGGGCCACCAGATTCGCTCCTACGTGCTGCAGCCTTACCAGCTGGTCAAGGACATGCGCACCGGGGTTGCCAGCACGGCACCTGATGATGTGCTGGACGGCGACCTGAATGCGTTCATGGAGGCGGCACTCGCCCACCGCGTCAACGGTGGCGCCGATGCGGTGGTCGACGATCTGGCGTAAGCCTGATTTCCTACCCATCTGAAAATTGCAAAAGCCGGGCGCATCGATCGCCCGGCTTTTTCTTTGATCGCTGTGGCCCGTCAGTTCGTTTCGCGTTCGACTTTGATATCGCCGATGTCGTCTATCAGCACAGTCCAGGTCTCCGGGTCGCCGGCCGCCGGATCCGTCTTCAGATAGACCGTGGCAAACAGTCCCGGCTGGGCTGCGACGCCATCGGATGTTTCCGGTCTGATATCGGTGACATACGCCTTCATCGCGGAAAACTCTTCAAGCTCCGCTGACGACACCACCTTCGGCCCTGCGGCATCCAGCGCCACCTGTTGCAGGAAGATGTGAGCGTTGCCCTCGGGCTGGCGCACCGCAACGAGCTTGTAGTAACCCCGCTGAGCCGGCGCCGGTGATGCCGGTTTGTTTTCCGTCGCCGTTGCATTGTTTTGATCAAGTGAACTCAGCGGGTCGCCGCTCTCTTCCCAATATCCGGTGCTCGTCACGAAAATGATATTGGCAGGCATCAGCACGGTCTCGTCCGCGCGGGCAGGTGCCGCCGCTGCAAGCGGCAGCATCATAAGGAGACCGGTAAGGCAGTAGACGGAACGGGAGGCCATACGTCTCTGGCCACCGAACGCATGCGCCCTGGGGGCCAATCCATACCTGAATAAAGGCGCACTGAAACATCGGATAGGGAGCATCGTCTTCGCCTTAGGTAAACGCGTGTGAAAAGCTGGATGCTCGGTGTCTCAATCCCGCCCGGACATCGAGACACACTCAACTCTGCCACAACCTTCGGCCGAAATCGATTCGAAATCAAGGCATTGCGGCGATGTGAGGTGAGGGCGCCCGGCTGATTCTAGTTGGAGAACTGCTCGGCAAGAATGCGGTCCGACCAGGAATAATCCGGATCCGAAAGAATATGCGCAGTGATGTTTTCCGATTCGGCGATGCGCACCTGAACCACTGACTTCACCTCGACATGATCGGCCACCGCGTTGACCGGTCGTTTTTCCGGTTCGAGAATCTCGATATCGACGGTGACCTTGTTGGGCAGTAGCGCGCCGCGCCAACGCCGCGGCCGGAAGGGGCTGACCGGCGTCAAAGCCAAAAGCGGCGCTTCGAGCGGCAGGATTGGGCCGTGGGCCGAGAGGTTGTAGGCCGTCGAGCCGGCGGGTGTGGAGAGCAGGACCCCGTCGCAGATCAGTTCTTCCAGCCGCACGCGATCGTCGACGACGACCCTCAGCTTGGCTGCCTGATACGATTGGCGGAACAGATAGACTTCGTTGATCGCCAATGCCTTGAAGCTGTTGCCGTCGGTATCGATGGTCTGCATTTCCAGTGGCCGGAAGGTGTTTTCCACAGCGTCCGCCAGCCGTTCACGCAGGTTCTCAGTGCTGTACCTGTTCATCAGGAAGCCGATCGAGCCGCGGTTCATGCCATAGACCAGCTTGCCGGAGTTCATCGTCCTGTGCAGCGTCTGCAGCATGAACCCGTCGCCGCCTAGCGCCACGATCACATCCGCTTCGGCCGGATCGTACTGGCCATAGAGGGCCACCAGCTCCGCCTCCGCCGCCTGTGCCTCGTCGGTTGCCGAAGCGGCGAAGGCGATGGTTTTGAACGTGCGAGCCATGAAATGCCTGTCATATTTTATGAAATGGGCGACGGAGGACTGAAAGCCCAAAACCACCCCTGCCGTCAACTGGGCATCCAACGGTAGATGTTACCGCCAGCAAACCACCGGTATCATGCATAAAACATCAACGTATGAAAGGAAAACAACGGCGCAGATGAACGCGGAAACAACGACCGCTTGGGAGAGCTAACGATCGCATCGCGCGAAGAAAAATGGTGCCCCCACCAACACCAACACTATTGCCGTAACTAGCTGATTATATGAGTAAAGTTTTCTGCCGTTAGCCGGTTGTACCAACAGAAGTACCAACAGATGAGTTTTCTCCAGTTTCTGTTGATTAATTTCATCCACCTTGCGCAACTTTTCGCCTTTTCAGCTAGAAGTGATCCGGGCACCACTCTGGAGGGCAAACTGTGGCTGAGAATTTTGACGCTATATGGGCTGACGACAAGTTGTCCCGACGAGAGGACGCGGATTTCCTTGCAACATTCCTCCGGAACAAGGCCGACGAACTAACGGGCGCCGGCGCGACTAAATCCTACGTTCTCAATTTGGACGCTGGATGGGGCAGGGGCAAAACGTTCTTCCTCGATCGACTGCGTCGCCAGCTTGTCACCTCGGGCCATATGGCCGTGTACGTAAACGCATGGCAGGATGATTTTGCAGACGACCCCCTTGTTGCGGTCATGGCCAGCATCGAGAAAGAGGTTTCCGCCCATCTTAAGCCGCAGTCGGCCGCTGCGTCAGCTTGGGAGGTGGCAAAGGCTTCCGGGGGCAAGGTTGCCGGTTTGGTCGCCAAGGGCCTTGCCATGCGCGGAGTGTCGTTTCTTCTAACTTCCGGTGTTACAGCAGCAATCGAAAGCGCCGTATCCAGCGGCTATGCTGCAGCAGCCGAGAAGCCATCTTTGGAAAAAGCAGGAACCGGCATCGCGGAAGACGCTTCATCCGCGATTGAAAAAACACTCAACGAGCGCGCGGAGCGGTCGGTTTCTGATTTCCTTTCATACAAGCAGACGATCGAGATTTTTAAGGAAAATCTAGCCAAATTTGTTTTGGAAATGGAGCGGGTAGAGGGGAAGGCTAAACCTTTTTTCGTCCTGGTTGATGAGCTTGACAGATGCCGGCCACCTTACGCAATTGCAATGTTGGAGCGAATTAAGCACCTTTTCGATACGCCGCATCTCGTTTTCATTGTCGCCACCGATAGCGGTCAGCTGCAGCATGCCATTCGCGCCGTTTATGGAGCCGAATTTGACAGCGGGAAATATCTGAAGCGCTTTTTTGACCGCAGCTTTGTATTCGAGAAGCCGTCTATTTTCGATTTTGTGAACGCCCTTAACGCGGCCAAACCGATCGACGAAGGAAAGGTTTCAACGCCATATGACATTCCGTTATTGAAGTTCTTAGCCCGTTTTTACGTCCAAGTTGATGCTGACCTTCGTTCAGTTGAGCAGATGTATTCAACGCTTCAAACAATAGTCAGCTCGTGGACGAGCCCCGTTAGACTAGAGCTGATCGTTCTGCTCCCACTGATCAACTCGTTTTATAAGGATCAGGCGAGCGTATCGGAGGACGCAAACATACAGTTGGCCTTGGAAATACCGGCGCTCCCGGCATGGACCTTTTCAACATTTGAGTATCAGGCTAACTCGCGCGAGCGGCAAAAGGTTGAACGCGGAATTCCGCAACTCGCAATCAACCTGTGGGCCCTAACCGGTCGCGACATATTGAGAATCATGCAAACGGATGGGAGCAGGGACTGGAGCCGTGACCGGATATCGGAAGAGGTGCAAAGACGCTTTGGCGGAGGAATTCGCAGCGACCAAGCCGTTAACAGCTTCATTCAATCCTATCCCAAAATCGTGCGCCAGGCGGGCCGGTTAGCTGTACTCGATTGACCTGTCATTGGTCGGAAAGGACAGCGCCAGCTTGCGCACCCGCACGTTGAAGTGCTTCTCCGAATGCGATACCCGGCCGCCGGGCCATTGCTGCCCGAATAAGCTCCACCGAATTTGGGTCCGTAAACAGGTCGGCCAATTGGGCCATGTTGTTGCGTTGCGTCGCTTGCGTCATGGCATTGCCGATGTTTGTGCCAAGACTTGCAATTGTCTTTGCCCCGGCTCGAAAGGGCGTCGCCAGCAATGAACCGGTTCCAATTTCGCTCTGCAGAGCGCTGTTGAACGCTGTCGCGCTGCCGATCGGCTTGCGCCGGCCAGTGGCCTGCATGACGTCCAGCAGCTCGGGCATTGTCGTTGCCGCCCGCTGATCGGGCAGTGCGGACAGTGCGGCATCCAGGGTTTGCCGGCGGGGCTCATTGCCAGCAATGTCTTTGTGAAACTTCGCCCCGACAAATTCGTTCGCGCCTTCCTGCGTGTCCGTGGCGGCACGGTGGAACCGATCGGACAAATTCTGCCGGATAAGCCCCGTTGTTGTGGCGGGGTCCTGGTCTATCAATCGAGTAATTGCGTCGACTGTCTCGTCGCGCGAACCCGTGAGCGGGTTCAACGGCAGGAGGGCATTGCCCGCGCCAGCGGTATCCGTCGCGCTGGCGACGCGGCCAACGGGACCTTGCTGGAGGGGTTCAAGGATGTCCCGCCGCATTTGCGTCTGCTGCTGCAGGGCGGCGTCGTAATCCGCCGAGCCGCCGCGCGCAGGATCGCGAGCGATGTCACGGGCATTTGCAGCGCCGGCGGTATTCCGCGAGCCTGCTTCGGGGCCATAGAGCGGGTTTGCCCGGTTTGCCAGTGCTTCGCCGCGGGCAAACATGTCTTTCGTCACCGCGTCGACGACACCGATCGAGTTATCGGGGAGGGTCGCATAGTCGGGCGCCAGTTCGGGATTGCCACGGAGCCGTTCCAATGCGAGCTGAAACCGGGGATCGCTGCGGATTGCAGCGAATTCGGTGTCGGGAATGATCTGCGGTGCCGCGGCATCGTACAGCGGCCGTGACGTCGCGTTGATGTCCTGACGGGCGCGATCGATGACACTTTCGCCGGCCGCAGCCGCGCGCGGCCCGAGCAAGGAAGGGTTGGCACTCTGCGGCGCAATCAGGTTCAAGACTTCGTCAACCGCATTGTGAACTTGGCCGGGACGCGCGCTGAAGAACGGGGCGGTTCTAGCTCGCCCGTCGGCAGATCCTTCGATTAGGCGCTGGAGATTGGGTAGGGCGGTCCCGCCATTGGTCGCCTGCGTGATCGTCTCGGGGCCGGTTAGTCTGACGCCTCGGCCGTTATTCTGGAGCGAGACGGCCCTTTCCCAGTCTATGGCGTCGGGATCGCCGACAGCTCGGCGGATAACCGCTTCCGGAGTGCTGGCGGACCTCGCCGCCGCAACGCCTGCATTTCCCATCACAGCGCCGGCGATACGGGCCGCCGGCTCATAAGCCGTGCCCTCGGTAATCTGGCCGGCAGCTTCGGACGCAATGCCTGGAATGGCAGCGTTGCGAGTGACGTCAAACAGGCTTTCGCCGATCCTGCGCCCGATCGTCGGGATGGCCCGCGAGGCCCTCGTAGGAAACCCACCAGGCGCAACAAATTCGCCGACGGTCTCGGCGTACTTGCCGGCGGTCGTCTTCGGCGCGTACAGATTGTCATCCATGACGCCGCGGACACTGTCCTGGACCGGATTGACGTGCTTCATCAGGTTCAACGGGCCGTCTTCCAACTTCTGCCGGTTGGCGGCGCGTTCTTCCTGCGGAACCGGATCGAACCCGAAGGTGCTGCGCAGATAGTCGTCGATCTTCTCGCCGCCGTATTCCGCGCCGCTCTGCAGCATCCGCGCGGCCGTGACCGGCAGCATGGCCGTTTCTGCAGCCCCGCGCACGATACCGCTGCCGAAGCTGGCGGGAACGTCGGTCATGACGGACGGCTGTTCGACTGGCGCGGCGGCCTTTCCCGCGACTTTGAAGCCGGGCGGCAAGTCTGACTGCGCTGGCTTCTGGATAACTGTAAAACCTGCCGGGAGATCAGCCGGCGCGGCCGTTTTCGCCTGTAGCGCCGCGGTCCGCTCTTTGGCGACGCGGTTGACGATGTCCATTGAGGTGCCTGCGGGAAACTCTAGGATCGTACCGTCGAAAAGTTCAGCTTCAATTGGGGGGCCGCTATTGCCTTGAGGCGTCGCTTGCCTTGCCAAGGTCTGTTCCTTAGCCACGCGGGAAATGACGTCGGGCAACGTGCCGGCAGGGAACATCAATATTGTCCCATCGAAAAGCTTCGCGTGAATTTTGCCGTCAGGCTGCGCGGTACCCTCCGCGCGTCCGTCAATGGCCGTTTCTGCTTGCGCCCTCCGTCCACGGGCGCGTGCCAGTGCGATTATCCGCTGTTGATCTTGGGTCCAAGGCATTTCAATGCTCCTTACGGCTGCGCGTTGCATAACGGGACGGCCACGCCGAAGTGAACGCCCGTGCCGACGTTCCTGGAGTGGTGCCAAGGTGTGCGATGCTGATCGATAGTGGCTGCTGTGGCTGGAAATTCATCGGAAATCCCGAGGCAGTTATTCGCACAAGGCCTTGGCCAAGATCTTGGATCTGACGTGCGAGAACATTACCGTTTCGAAACCTGTGAAAAGCCGATCGTTCCTACGATCTGCGCCCTTCAAGGCGGGGATGCAGTTGCCCGAGTACTGCTGTTTACCGACCGCGCCAAGATACCAGAGTCCGTTCTCTTCTGCCAGACTTTTCCGGAAGCGCTCCGTCCGAAGTTAAAGCGTATCCGAGCAAGGAGCGAGGTAAAGCTGTTCCGTCATAGGCTAGCAAAAACACAAAATCGCAAACCTTGACTTAGTGGCAACCCAACTAAACCGAGAACATTTATGTTGATTCGCCTTTCGTTCTCGAAGACAACCAACGGAATTTCTGATCAGCGTCTTTGAACAATCTTAGCTTGTGATTCTTCGAGGGAAAAATGACTGTAATTGTCGATCCAGAAATCAGGATACTTCCCGACGACCATAAGATTTTCATTCTACACCCGGGTAGCAGCAAACGCTTTTACGGAGACTTCCAAGAGACGAATTCGGTCTTTCTGGACCTCCCCGGGATAACGTTCGACGATGAACCCAGGATCGATACGCCAGAGTTGCGAAAACTGTTGCGCATGTCACGCCGGATCTCGACGTGGCGAAAGACCGGTTCCAAACCTGATGATGAGCCGAGCCGCGACGTTAGCGACTACGAGGTCAAAAACGCGTCGAACTCCGCTCCCAAACTGTTGCATGCCGTCGTCGATTTATACGCGGAAGCGAAGGCTGGCGATCTGATACTTGTTCCAGGCCCAGGATATAATTCAACCGTGTACATCGGGGAATTTAAGGGCGGGTTCGATCCCAAAGTCAAAGCACAATCTATTCGGTACGTGGGCGAGAGCATTCCAGCTCGTAGCGTTGCCTGGCTTCCGATGGCAATGGCCAAACGCCAGTTCAACAACCGCCTCGTCAGGTTGATGCAAAATCGGCAGGCCATTATCCAAGTTACGCAAGAGGCTGACAGGCGGGAAATCTACAGCATTGCCTATGGCGATTATGTCTGGAAAGAGTCGTCCGGAAATTTGATCCGCGTTACAAAGGATGAAATTGATCTAAATGATTTGAACAAGGCCGTGGACCTGACAAATTATTTTGCGTCTCAGTATTTAGCGTTGAAAAAAGGCGAGTTGGAAAAATTCCTTGCGCTCGAATTTAACGATGCCATCGATCAGTATTACGACAAGGCATATTTCGGGAATGTGAGCGTTGAGGTTCATTCGCCAGGGTTCTTCTCGCGCAAAATGAAAAGCGCAATGATGGCTGGCTATGTGTCCGCCATGCTGGCCTTGTCTGGGGCAGGGGTCACGGCGCAAGAGGCTGTTGACACTAAGGTAGTCAACTCTGCTAACGCGCAGGTCTCGTTCTGCGATATGGAGCTTGAGAAGGACATTCGTGAAACAATGGAGGTGTATGCCAACGTCCATCTGTGGGAAAAAGACATCTGCCCTCGTCGGGAGGTCACGAAGAATACAGTCGGTCTTAAGACTGATGTAACCGTGAAAAAGGAAATTTCACCACCCCCCAATTAGCACACAGCCTCATAAACGCTATATGATATAGGTAACGTCGCAGCGGCGACTGAAGGTTGAGGTCTATGTTCAGAGCGATTGCCGATTTTGCACGGCAACACATATTCGGGACTATTATCACGGCGGCTGGCGTTGGAGCGACCGGCGGCGTCGGCGTGATCTGGTCCCTCTATGAAGCCCAAATCAACCGCCTTGAGGATATGAAGGTCGCTGAGTTCAACGAACTTATGACTGAAAATAAAAAATTCCTTGAGCTGTTGAACACTTTTACCGAAGAGGTCGCGGTGAATGGCGTGGTCGATCCTCAAAAGAAAAAGGACCTGTCATCCAGTTTGGCGCGGCTCTATACCAGCCTCGGGGCATTTACAGTCAACCTACCATCGGACAAAGAAGCCCCTGTAAGAGGCCTCCAGTCGTCGATTAATGAGGTTAAAAAGCACGTTCAGCTCTTACAATCCAAACAGGACTTGGACCCCCTGTCGGTGGCGCTGGTAGATATGTTCCAGAAGCTGAAGGTTGCTCGGCCCATCATAGAGTCTTCTGTTGGAAAGCCTCTTCCGTCATCTTCCTGACTTCCGGAGCAAAGCACTGATGCAAAACAGTCCCTGCAGTTACCCGAGAGGGTCCTGTCGCGAGCGCCGTAGACCAGGTTGAGGGGCTTCTGTCGATTGTGGAAGGAAACGTCTGAATTCTGGCAGAGAGCGGCGACGATCGGTAGGGCGCGGCTTCGCTGCGGGCGGATACGTCAGCTCATCGATCAGACAATGAAATTTCCCGCCTGAGATGGGCAACTGTCGCGCTCGGGCGCCGCAGAACTTCACATGTGCCCGCAATCTCGGCGCTTGACTGACGCGTGTATCCTGTCACCCTACACCCTTAAAGCGTGAATCGAGTTCGCGGTAAAGGGGGCGAATAGTTGAACGACGGAAAGCACTTTTTCGGCAGTCCTGAAACAGAGCGGAAGCTCAATTGTCTGCGCCAATATTTGGCCGCGTACTCAGTAGCACTTCAGAACAAGAATTTCGCCAGGATGTACATTGACGCATTTGCCGGCACCGGGAGTCGAACTGAGACTAAAGCAGTGTTGCCCTTCATGGGAGAAGGGGAAGCAAGCCTGATCGAGGTCACGACACCTGGCAGTGCTAGGATCGCGCTTGGTGTCAAACCAGAATTTCACTCGGTCGTTTTGATCGAGAAAGATCCATTGCACGTAGCAGCACTAAGAAGCGCTGTATCAGAATATCCGGGTAGCAGGGCGCACGTTCGTGAAGGTGATGCTAACGAGATCGTGCAAAAAATATGTCAACGGTATGACTGGCATAAAGAGCGAATGCGAGGTGTCGTCTTTCTCGACCCATACGGCATGGAAGTAAGGTGGGATACAGTTGAGGCTATCGCCGGCACGGAAGCTCTCGACTGTTGGTATTTCTTTCCCCTTTCCGGGTTATATCGGAATGCCCCGAAAGACCCGACGAAGCTCGACCAATCCAAAATCGATGCTTTGAACCGAGTTTTCGGCACCGCATCGTGGAGAGACGAGTGGTACGAAAAATCCGACGCTCAAACCGATATGTTCGGCGGCTTGATTGAGGATGAGCGTCGCACGTTTGACGTCAATCGCATCGAGGATTGGGTAGGTAAACGACTAAGTACCGTCTTCAAAGGAGCGGTTTTGAAGCCCTTACGTTTGCATCACGCCAACGGCGCGCCAATGGCGTCACTCTTCTTCGCGGTCTCAAACCCGCACAAGGCGGCGGTTAGGCTGGCCAAAGAAATCGCCGGTCACATACTCAATGCCGGCATTTCGTCCCAAGTCCGTCCCCGATAGGCGCGACCCGTAGCCTTCTTATTTAACCCGCCCCATTGCTTGAAAAAGAAGACGGCGCCTGCATCGGTGCACTGGTCGAATATTTCGTCGATCCAGGCCGGGGCCATGTGTCGAGCTCCAGGACCGGACTCCCCGCCTACGATAGCCCATTGGATGCCGTCGAGCTTTCCGCCGTAGACGGAGCCGATCAAGGGCTCGTAAGAGACGAACCTGATCGCGGCCGGCACGTGGCGTAGCTCGTCTAGCCGGTGCAGAACATGGCCGTCTTCAACGCTCGTTCCAAGCCAAACGTTCGGGAGTACCGAGAAGCCATTTCCGCTGAGTACTTCGGCCATACGATCAGGGCGCTTTGTCAATATCTGATAGGTGTGTCGGCGAGTTCCTGCCATCGCCAACCAAACCTTGCGGATGAAATCCACCGGAACGTCAGGGTGGAAAAGATCCGACATTGAATTGACGAACACGTTGCGGGGCTTTTTCCAAGAAGCTGGAACCCCCAACGCCTTCTCGTCCAAAGTGATCGTTCCGGTCCACTTAGCGCGGCCACCGGTCTTGCGCGTCAAGCCTACGTATTTTTCAACCCCCATTGCTTCCAATCGAGCTGCCATCCGCATCGCATAGCAGTTCGTGCAGCCAGAGCTCATTATGGAACATCCAGCAACGGGGTTCCAGGTGGAATCAGTCCACTCGATTGATGTGTCTGCCATCATAAGCCTTTGAAACCGTCATAAAATTGCGGACAGCAAGGTGATAGCCTTAGCTTAAAATGGTTACTTGTGAAAGAATAAGACTAATACCTGATCCACAAGCTAACGAAAAAAGTTGAGAGAATGGTAGACCCAAATTCAGACTACAATGTTGAGCGAAAGCTCGAAATTCAGTTCGCCGAACGGCCGGGATTTGAGGGGGTCGAAGACTCTTTCCGCTCCCCCGTCGTATACGTCGGAATGGGATACGATCCTCAATGCAATTTTGCTAAGTATCCACCTTTCGACCCGAAACTTGTTCAAGGAATTAGCGTCTTGTTGGATACCGGCGCTGACGAGATGATGGTCGACGAGGATCTTCTAGACAGCGTTGGTGCACCTTTTGTTGCCGAGACCAGTACCATTAAGACAATGCATGGCGTGGAAGAGATCAAACGAAGAAAGATGCTTTTGGTTATTAAGGAACTTGGAATCGCTGAAGAGTGCGAAGTGGTGCCTATGAAAATTTCAGACGGAACTCGTGCGTACTCGGCTATTTTTGGTATGAAATTTATCGGACTTGGGCGGCTTATTCTTGACATGCAAGGGGATAGTTTTTTCATTTTGCGCCTAAGCAACGTTGCACGACACCTATGAGAATCCAGGGCGGATAATCACCGTATCGTCAGCCGGTAGACGTTCACACCCGCATATTCCGGCTTATCGATGCGCCCGACACCGCATTCATAGTCGCCCCGCAGTAGCTGAGGATCGTTGTTCAACGCCGCCATCGAGCGAACTACGTCACGACAGCCGGCAATGTCGACCAGGCCCATGCGGCTCTGGCTGATCGTCAGATCCGCGCGGTCGGGATAGTAGAAAGCGTCAACCGTCTCCCAAGGAGCAGCGTCGTTCGCATAGAAAAGATTGGCGACTGTTTCTTTCGGACTGCATGACGCGAGGACGAGCGCGCTTAACGCGATGGTCGCTACTTTTAGTTTCATGGAACAACTCCCTCCCAAATTTAGAAAGGAGCAGATTTACAGCTTAAAGTCGAGTGTTGGTCAGTCACGGGCACGGTGGGTCGTTGGTATCGTCTCTATGCGGATTTGGCGGTCCTGGATTTGATCCTGGCTCTCCATCGCGTCGGGTTAGTGGCGTCACCGGTGACGTTGACCACGGCAAACAGCACGTTGACCGTGGGTGCGCACGCCCATGTCGCATCGCTTTCAGCCTCAAGCAGCGTCACCGCCGCACCAACGACCGCCAGGTTTCCCGCAGCCTCCCGCTTGTAGACGCCCTTCTTGTGATACGCCGCTGCATCACAGGTGCCGGCCGTGCCGATCGCATCGAAAGCCAAGGCGTCAACCTCGATCAAAACGGCGCTATCTTCCGCGCACCGAGCATTGAAGATTGTTTGAGTGGCCGCGGCGCCGAGCGTCGTGAATGTCATTTCGCTGTCGAATTCCCACTCGACATCGCCGAGAGCGATATCAAAGACCTGTTGCCCGAACAGGCCATCGGGCATTTTGTTGTTGCGCCAGACGAGACCCCGCACAGGCTGCGTTGCAACTTGAAGCCATAGCCCCTTATAGACCGAGCTTGTGTTGCTGGCGTCGAAATGGTCAGCGACGACGCCTTCAACAATCAAGCCGTTGATGGGATAGAGGCTGCATTCAGCCCGAACGACCGCATTATAGGCCGTGGCGCCCGTCCGGTTTCGGACCTTATGCTTCCCAGCAACGGTGATGTTTTTGTAATTTTGACCACGGGCCTGTGACATATCAAGGTAAGCGCAGTTCCCGTTGCCGCCTGTGATATAGTTTACATTGCCGGGACCGATGGTAAGGGCCTCTACGCCGCCGCGAAGAATTACCATAGTGCCGTGCGAGCCTTCGAAATAGTTATCATCGACAATGATCGGATACTCGTTCCCGGTATCAGGAGCGATGATCCCGTGAATAACGATCGCTGCGGAGCCCGTCAGACCAACGGCACGGTTATCCGTGACGGTCGCTGGCCCGCCGTGAATCGTCGCAAAAATGATACCGTCAGCGGGCGTGATGTCCCAATAGGCAACGTTGCCCGTAACGAGGTTGTTTCTTCCTGTCGGATCAACTTTAGTGCTGAAGTCGGTAATGGCTCGCGAGTACGCCTTAACTGCAATCAGACCTTCAGTGGAAGCGACGTTGTGGAACGTGTTCGAGGCGACAACGCTGTCGGCGGCCTTGATATATATCCCCTCGTTGTCGTTGTTGTTAGCGTCTCCAGTGTCCACCCCTGAAGGCGACAGCTGATCGCGCAACATGTTCCCGGACACGATGCAGTTGAAGCCATTCAGCGCAATCGAGTTAACGCCCTTGGTGACAATGTTTTGCGTCAGCCGTTCAATGGTGTTGTTAGTGACAGACAGGTTCTTGATACGGTCAAAATCAGGGCTGTAGCTTGATCCGACTGGACCAAAATCACCGCCAATCACGCCCCCTAGAGGGCCTAAGGTAAAAGCGGTAACGCGACGGTCAAGGCTGCTCCCTGCGCTTGAACTGTTCGCCAGGTCATGCACCCAGTTTTTGTCCACAACGGCCCGCTCGATCACGATCGGCAGGTAGACGGCAGCAACGCCGTCTGCAAATTCGCAAGCCTGAATGTCGAGGAAGCCGACCGTGGTGTCCGCGTTCGGAACGTAATAGCGTGTCGTCGTGTAGTTTGCCGCAGTCGGATCGCCTTGGGCACTCAAGAAGACCACTGACCCGCTGTTCTTTACGCCGCGCAGACGCAGAACACCAATGTCCGCTGCGTCGGCAAGCCACAGGGTCGAATATGCGAAGTCCTCGAACTGTACGCGCGAGAATTCGATGAGTTCGAAAGAACCTGCCAGTACGATTTTATTCGAACCATCCGCGATGATCTTGCTGCTGACATCGCCAATTACCGACAGGTTGGAGTTCGACCCCGTGAGCGTCAGGTCAGTGGTGATCTTCGTCGTGCCATAGAAGGCAACCGTGCGACCCACTTTCATGGCGAACTGGAATGTTGCCAGGCAGGAAGCCGTGTCATTGGTCGTTCCATCCGCCAGGCAGCCCAACTGCCTGTTGGATACGAGGTTCTCGTCAATCAGCCAGTAGCCGCCGTTAACGGCGTCCGTCGTGCCATCCGGCATGAACCGGTCGGCGGAGCGGAAATGCGAAAGTGCCGGGTAGCCGGCCAGATCAGCGAAACTGGTGCGCCGATAGTTTGCGCCTCCGGCCAAAGTGGCCGGTACGGCATAGACGGGAGCGTAGAACTGCGTCCGAAGGCGTTTGTTGCGGGATGGGATCGTCTCTGCACCGGCAATTGCGACGCTGGCGAAGGTTGCGCCGATCTGGATGTTGTCTTGAGCGGCGCCCTTGTCGCCAAGATCGGCGAGATTTTGGGCTTTCTGCGCGAAAAACTCGATGTCCTTCGCTGCGGCCGTTCCCAAGTCCGGTTTGTCGATCAAATCGCTATAGCTGCCGGAAACCGCGACAGCGGCCAAGCCGAGGCCGTTCGGTGAAAGCGCGAAGATCAGTTCCCAATAGTCAACGCCGAGATCGTCGGAAAAATCCGCGCTTTCGTGGGAGACAATGCAGCGATAAACGCCCTGCAGGCCTGGTTCGTCGACCGTGACGCAATCCAGTACGACATAACGGAATTCAGCTTCCCAAACCGTGGGCGTTTTCAGCCCGATCAACAGGCTTTCGTCCAAGCTGTCGGCGGTGACGATGGAATTCTTCAGCCGTCCGTCCGAACGTCGGATATCCGCCAGCGCGTCGATCGTCTGATCGACTGACGTAACCAGATTGGCCAGATCGTTGTCGAGTTGCGTGCCGGGAAAAGGGTTCTCTTGGTTTTCCTGCTGAAAACCGGTGTAGCTGTAATCGATCTTGGGCTTTGTAGGATTAGACATTGTGCGGAAGCATCCCAGGACAAATCATTCGCGCGGGGTCAAACCGCGTGCCGCCGTAGGGGCGCCAAAATATCGAATGAAGAACCGTTTCAACGTTCGCGCGGGGTTCGACCGTTCCTGAAGGAGCGAGCCCTTTGCGAGGGGGATGCAGCTGCCCGAGTTCTGCTGTTTACCGACGCCACGAATCTACCAAAGAAGTCGAGGACATGCAAGCGGTGCGGCGGGATTCAGGCAGTGTTTTCAACGCACTACAGAATGTCAAAAAGTTTCAAAATCGCGGAAAATTTGTATGTCGGCCTGATGAGCGCCGGCCGCGGCGGTTTGAAGTGCCCAGGGGGGTGGGTAGGGGGTCGGTGCCACGGGTC
>UBTA01000196.1 GCA_900468065.1 Hyphomicrobiales bacterium
GCGCCCAGGATCATGGGCAGTTTGGCTGCGCCACCTACCGATAACAGCGGCGCCGACATCAAATTGATCAAGGTCGCCCCGAGGATATCTTGAACAATGCCGCCGCGATGCATCGCGCCCCGCTCGCCCGCGGTAGAATGGAAGTGCTGTCACACATTCTTGCACGTGAAGACATCGCTGCGGGACGCTTGGTCAAAGTGATGCCAGCCTTTCCCCCCGTGCGGTTGCCGATAACTGTCGTCTACGCCTCACGCCCCAATCTTCCGCTGCACGTCCTCGCTGTTCTGGATTTCCTAGTCGATGCAGTTAGTGAGGATGTATTGATAGGTACGGCCGAGGCGGCTGCGTGGCCCACGGCAGACCGGTCAAGGTTGACTAACCGCGATGGGGGGTCAGCTTGACGGCGGGCCGCGGCGATACTTTTTCCCGAGACGGGGACGAAATTCGCCTACGCCAAGTCTCCGCCCGCGCGATATGAGTGCCCTGGGTACCAAAGATACGCCGAAGATGAGAGCGTGAAAATCTCTTTGAAATATCCTCCGAAAGGAAGTCGCCAGTTCAGATCCTTCTAAGGCGGCTTATACGCTTAGCTCCCAAGCCTGGTAACGTGGAGGATGGGTTGTCCATCGGGCGGGTTAAGAGCATGCTGATTTCGAAGCTGCACATACATTAAGGACTTTGGGACTATGGGACGTCCTCGGTTACTTCCAAATAGATCGTTCCCCCGCTACGCCTACTTGCCGGGGAAGGGTCCACATCCAGTCCGTGATCCTGGTGGACACAGCTACGGTGTTCAGCCCGTTTTGGAGCGTGCGTCTCTCGACTCTGAGGAATTCGCCTGGGGCCAGGATCTCTTCAATCACGGGTACTATTGGGAAGCCCACGAGGCGTGGGAAGGACTGTGGCAGACTGCAGGCAGAGGAAGCCCGTTGCGCGCTTTCTTGAAGGGGTTGATCTTGCTGTCCGCAACCGGGGTAAAGATTCGCGAAGGCAAACGGTCGCCAGCGATGCGTCACGCTGGACGGGCTGG
>UBTA01000065.1 GCA_900468065.1 Hyphomicrobiales bacterium
CATCTGTGTCGCCGCCATCAACGCTCACAATTCGGTGACGATTTCCGGCCCCGCACACGAGGTTTCCGCCTTCCGCGACGCCGCCCGCAAGGCGAAGATTCCCGTCCAGATTCTCGATATCAACTATCCGTTCCACCACCCGATCATCGATCGGGCCAAGAAAGCCTTCCTCGCCGATATTCCGGACATCGCGCCACGCAAATCGGAGCTTGCCTATCTGTCGACCGTTACCGGCGAGCGGATGGACGGCACGCAACTTGATCCGGATTACTGGTGGAAGAACGTTCGCGAGCCGGTTCGCTTCCAGGCCGCGACCGAAGCAGCCATCGCACTCGGCTGCAGCCTGTTCATCGAAATTTCGCCACGCCCGATCCTTTCGTCCTATCTGAAAGAAACGGTCAAGCAGGCCTCCATTCCCGGGACCGTCGTTCCGACACTGTTGCGCGATGCCGGCGAAAAGGGTCAAGACCCTATTTCGCGGGCGATGGCGCGAGCAATTGCCCATGGCGCTGCCTTTGACGAAACGCGCCTGTTCGGCAAGCGCAACGCCTTCGTCCGTCTGCCGAACCTGCCGTTCGAGCCAACGGAGTTGCGCCCGCCATCGACAAGCGATGCAACCGATCTGTTCGGCCGCGGCTCCAAGACACCGTATACGCTTGCAGGCTGGCGCGCCGATCTCAACAGCGGTAGCTGGAAGAACCATGTCGATGCGCATCTGTTCCCCGATCTCGCGGAACACATTGTCGACGGCAAGGCTATCCTGCCGGGCAGTGGCTTCATCGAGATCGCCATCTCGGCGGCGCAGCAATATTACGGCACCTCAGAGGTCGATATTACCAATCTGGAGATCGTGCGGCCGCTGGAGCTTGCCGACACCCGGATGATGGAGCTTTCGACAATCCTGTCGCCGGAAACCGGCGATATCGAAATCCGCTCGCGCGAACGCCTTTCGGAAGACGATTGGGCTGTTCATGCCGTCGCCAGAAGCCGCAAACCGATCCCATCGGATGTGGTGGTCTCCGCAAATCATTTCGCCAATCTGGAAAAGACAGCAACGGTAACGCCTGCGAAGGCTTACGAGACTGCGCGTCAATTCGGCCTCGACTACGGACCGCGCTTCCAGCTGATGGCCAAGGCCGTTTCCTATGGCGACCGGTTCATCGATGTGGAACTGAAGGAGCCGGAACAAGCCGGAAACCCGTTCGTCACATACAGCCTTAATCCGATTTCCGTGGACGCGACCTTCCACGGGCTGGTTGCCCTGTTTGATCGCTTTACCGGCGAAGCAGGCGGCGCACCTTATATTCCGGTACGTTTCGGTTCGGTTCGGCTGACCAACTCGGGGATGACCGTCAAACGGGCTGTGGTCGAGATCGAGCGCATCAGCGCCAATTCGATCAAGGCGAAGTTCCGCTTCTTTGGCAAGGGCGGCGAAGTCATTGCGGCGTTCGATGATTGCCGGTTCCGCCGGACCTACCTGCGCCAGCATAAGACGCTGGACATGCTGTCGTTCCATTACGAGGCCGTGCCCTCCGATCGTGCTGCCCCGCTCGTGGCGTTGGAGCGCTCGCATCTGCTGCCCATGCCATTGATTGCGGCCACGGACGAAAGCGGCATCGATAATACGACGCTTCTGTTCAACGCGGCGATCTATCGCGCCTGCCATGAAATCGCGCTCAAGGTTAGCAAGGGAATCGCCAAGATCGATACGCGGTCGCTGCCCGGCGATTTCGCGTTCCGCTGCTTCCTGGCCAACTGTCTCTATGTTCTCGAAGATGCTGGCCTGTGCGAACACAAGGCAGGCAGTTGGAAGATTGCCGCGGAATACTCGCTGCCTCCGGTGGGCGATATTCTCAAGGAACTCTATGGCGAACGCTCCGAGCGCGCCGTCGAGGCTGTGCTGATCAACAATTCCTACGCTGAAACGCTCGACCGGATCGACAGTCTTTTTGCCTCCGAGATATCGGGCGCCGAGATTGACGCAGCTGGCAAGCCGCAAGGTTTCATCAGCGATGCGACCCTCGACCACCAGACCGTCCATTCCGAATCCACTCGCCAGCGCATGGATCTGGTTCTGGCGGCGGTCGAAAAGGTGCTTACCTGCGAAAATGGCAAGACCGGCTTGCGGATCGTCGAAGCCGGTACTGTTTCGGCCGGCTTCACCCGCAAGCTCGCGACACTGGCAGCAAGACACGATGCCAGCCTGATCGTGGTCGAGCCGCGTGAAAATTCCCAGCGCAATCTGGAAATCGCCTTCGAGGAGGACGCCCATGTTCGCGTCTTGAAAAAGGATGCGTTCGCAACGCTTCCGGCCTTCGATCTCGTCGTCAGCGCTTCAGATACGATTTTCACGCTGATCGACGAAGACGGTGCGATCCGCAACGCCTTGCGGCTCTGCCTGCGGGAAAATGGCGCTCTTGTCGCGGCGACCAACGCGCCGACGGTGTTCAGCGATTTTGCTTTCGGATTAACCGAGAGCTGGTTTGCCCGGACCCAGGCCGTCGAGTTCCCGATCGGCAAGCTGGCCACGGTGACGCAATGGCAGAAGGACCTGACAGATCTGGGGCTGCGCAATATCACGGTCGAAGACCGCGAATTGCCGTACGGAAATATCATCACCGTTGAAGCGCAGGGCTGCCTGTTTACGGATACGGTGCAGCCTGCTGATGCGCAGTCTGCAGATGTCGTCAATCCGGTACTTGTCCTGCACGATGGCAGTGTTTCGAGCCTGCACAATACGCTGCCTTCCGGCAAGGACGCCATTCAGGCTCCTCTCGTGCAGGTTCAGCTGACGGGTGATTTCGATGCAGACAAAGGTAAAATCACTGAAGCCCTCGCAGGGCTGAACGAAAAGCCGGTACGAGCGGTCTATCTATCGTCGGCGACCGCGTCAGACCGCAGCCAAGACTCGGCTGCCCTGCAAAATCGCGTGCTCTCGCTCAGCGCTTTTGCAGAAGCGTTGCGCCAGCATTATGCCCAAGCCGAACCATTGGCCGATCAACGCCCTCACCTCGTGATCGCAGCTCCCGGCGGAGCGCCCGTCACGCTGGCTGCGCGCAATCAGGAGACGCCGGGTTCAAGCGTCAACAGTGGCCTGTGGGCCTTCGCCCGCGTGCTTCAAAACGAATATGATTTCCTCGATATTCATTCGCTCGATTTCACCGGCCCCAAGACCGGGACCGGCAATCAGCTTGCCGCCGCCCTCTCGATACTCGACGAGACCGGCGCAAACCGCGAATGGCTGCTTGATGCAGCAAGCGGCATCCTTTCGGAAATCCGCGCTGTTCCCGGCCCGGTCGATCAAAGCCTGCGCAAAACGACCGATTTCAAGGCCGCCACCATCCGCCAGCGCGTCAGTTCGCAGGTCGGCAGCATTGCCTGGGAACAATCCGAAATCCCGCTGGCAGGCCCGGACGATGTTGTCGTTGCCGTTGCGGCCACCGGCCTCAACTTCCGCGACGTCATGTGGGCGATGGGACTTCTGCCGGAAGAAGCATTGGAAGATGGCTTTGCCGGCGCGACGATCGGCATGGAACTGTCCGGCCATGTTGTCGCCATTGGCAGCGGCGTCAGGGATCTTTCGGTCGGCGATGCCGTGATGGCGATCGCGCCCGCAGCTTTTTCCACGCATGTCGTCGTTTCCCGGTCGGGTGTCGCCAGACTGCCGGAAACCGTCAGCCCCGTGGCGGCAGCAACCGTGCCGGTTGCCTTTCTCACAGCCTATTACGCGATGATCGAGCTTGGCCGCATCCGGGCCGGAGAAACGATCCTGATCCACGGCGCTGCCGGCGGTGTTGGTCTGGCTGCCTTGCAGGTTGCCAAGATTGCCGGAGCCAAGGTGATCGCCACGGCAGGCACGCGCGAAAAGCGCCGTTTCCTGAAGATGCTCGGCGCTGACCACGTCTTCGATTCCCGTTCGCTGGCGTTCGTCAACGATATCCTCGGCGTCACCAATGGCGAAGGCGTCGATCTGGTCCTCAACTCGCTGTTTGCCGAAGCCATGGAACAGAGCCTGTCACTGGTAAAGCCGTTCGGCCGTTTCCTGGAACTGGGCAAGCGCGACTATTACGCGGACAGCAAGATCGGCTTGCGACCGTTCCGTCGGAACATCAGCTATTTCGGCATCGATGCCGACCAGCTCTTGGTCAATGCGCCGGATCTGACGAAGCGGATTTTCACCGAAATCGGTGCGCTGTTCGAAGAGGGCAAGCTTGTGCCCCTGCCCTACCGCGCTTTCGGCTTCGACGAGATCGGCAACGCCTTCCGGCTGATGCAGAATGCAGGCCATATTGGGAAGATCGTCGTGTTGCCGCCTGTCGCGGGGCAGGATGAGGTTGCCAGACGGCCGGCCGGCCGCATGGCCGTCGATAGCCAGGGCGTGCATCTGATCGTTGGTGGCATCGGCGGGTTCGGCCTGGCCGCAGCCAACTGGCTGGTTGACAAGGGTGCGCGCAACATTGCGCTTGCCACACGCCGCGGTATCGCCGATGTCGAGACCCTCGAAACGATCAAACGTTGGGAAAGCAAGGGCGTTTCTGCAAGCGTTCATGCCTGCGATGTCACAGACGAAGCCGCAGCAGACAGCTTGCTGCAATCGCTTCGGCAGATCGGACCTCTGAAGACCGTCGTCCACGCAGCCATGGTGCTCGATGATGCGTTGATCAACAATCTCAGCCGCGAACGCAACCGTCCGGTCATTGACGTGAAAGTACAGGGTGCTGCCGTTCTCGACCGGCTGACGCGGTCCGATGCGCTCGACCATTTTATCATGTTCTCATCGGCGACAACGCTGGTCGGCAATCCCGGCCAGGCCAACTATGTGGCGGCGAACGGTTACCTTGAGGGCCTGGCACGCGCACGGCGGCTGGAAGGCCTGCCGGGTCTTGCAATCGGCTTCGGCGCGATCGCCGACAAGGGCTATCTGGCACAGAACACCGACGTCAACGATCTCTTGTCTAAGCGTATCGGCAAGACCGCATTGAAGGCGCAGTCTGCTTTGGATCAGGTCGAGAGCTACATCCGCTCCGATCCGGGCACTGTCGATGCTGCCGTAGCGATGATCTCCGAACTCGACTGGGCGGCCGCACGCAATCTGCCGGTGGTTCGCAACGCATTGTTCGAGGTCATCCTGCGAACGGCCGACCAGCACACGCCGGGCGGCGATGGTAAGACCATGGATCTCGTGGCGATGATCGAAGGAAAATCGCCGCAGGAAGCTGAGGACATTCTCTACGACCTGGTCGCCAACGAGATCGCGGCGATCCTGCGCGTGTCGAAGGATACGATCTCCCGCAACAAGATCCTGAAGGAAATCGGCCTCGATAGTTTGATGGCCGTGGAACTCGGTATCAGCTTCCAGCAGAACACTGGTTTTGATATGCCGTTGAGCGGCGTTGCCGACAACACGACTGTGGGTGACGTGGCGCGCAAGCTTTATGACAAGGTCAGCAAGCGCGATCACGGCAGCGACGAGGACAGCGAGCCGGCGGACAATAAGATCGTCAACGAGCTCGCCCAGCGCCATACCGGAACGGGTACGGAAAAGGCAGCGAGCCAATGAGCAAGGACGAGGAACGCAAGAACGTTTCGAAGATGAACAGCAGCGTGAAGGAAAACCTGCTGGACAAGATGCGCAATGCACATCAATCTTCGGAGCGTAGCCGCATGGCCCGCTCCGAGCGGGACGTTCCGCCGCCGGTCAGACGCAAGCACACAAAGTTTGAAGACTTGCCGGAATACAAGCAGGTACAGACCCAGAAGATGGCCAGCGCGCAGCTGGGCATCGACAACCCCTTCTACCGGGCGCACCAGACGGCCGCGGGGGCGACGACCATCATCGATGGCCGCAAGCTGATCAATTTCGCGTCCTATGACTATCTCGGCCTCAACCGGCACCCGCATGTGCTGGCCCAGGCCCGCGAAACCATCAATACCTTCGGTATTTCCGCGTCCGCCAGCCGGCTGGTGGCGGGCGAGCGCCCGGCCCATGCCGAACTGGAAGAGCGCATCGCCGCGTTCTACGGCGTCGAGGCTTCCGTCTGCTTCGTCAGCGGCTACCTCACCAATGTCGCGGCGATCAGCTGCCTGATGGGGCCTAAAGACCTGGTCGTGCATGACGAGTTCATCCACAACAGCGCGCTGGCCGGTATCAAGCTCTCGGGCGCCACGCGCCGTCTGTTCAAGCACAATGATGCGAACGACCTGGAACACGTGCTGCGCACGGTCGCCGGTGATTATCGCCGCATCCTGGTGATTGTCGAAGGCGTCTATTCGATGGACGGCGATATCGCCAACCTGCCCGCAATCATGAAGCTCAAAGCCGAATATGGCTTCTGGCTGATGGTGGACGAAGCTCATTCGCTGGGTATTCTCGGCAAGCGCGGCAAAGGTACGTTCGAACATTTCGGCATTGATCCGCGCCAGGTTGATATCTGGATGGGAACGCTTTCCAAGACGACATCGAGCTGCGGCGGCTATATCGCCGGCAGCGCCGCACTGGCAGCGGTGCTGAAGGCGACGGCGGGCGGTTTCGTCTACAGCGTCGGCCTTGCGCCGGTTCTCACCGCATCGGCAATCGCAAGCCTTGATATCCTGGAAGGCGAACCCGAACGGGTCGCGGCCTTGAGGCGTAATGGCGCGCTGTTCCTCAAGCTTGCCCAGGAGGCAGGTCTCGACATAGGCTTGAGCGCTGGGTTCTCCGTGGTTCCCGTTCTGGTTGGCGATTCGCTTCGTGCGGTACAGCTGTCGAACGATCTGCTTGCCGCCGGTATCAATGCCCTGCCGATCATTCACCCGGCGGTGCCCGAAGGCATGGCGCGCCTGCGGTTCTTTATCACCAGCGAACATACCGAGGAGCAGATCCGGCAGACCGTGACGATGACCGCGGAAAAGCTCAAGGATCTCACCGAGCGCAATTTTGGTCTCGCATCGATCGACGTCCAGCAGATGATGAAGATGCTTGCCTCCCGCTAATCCTGGCCGTTCCGCAGCTGCCAGGCTCACTTCGATGAACCGAACCGGTCTTACGGCATGACGCATGTGATCATTACGGGTGGCTCGAGCGGGATCGGTCTGGCGCTGGCGCGGATTTATGCCGCGCGCGGCGCTCGTATTTCGCTCCTTGCGCGCACGGTTTCCGCCCTTGAGATGGCGCGAGACGAACTGTTAAACATCTACGGTCACGGCGCGATCAGGATTGAACCTGCGGATGTCAATGACGAAGAACAGACGGTTGCGGCAATCGCCCGATGCGAGGAAGCCTACGGGCCTTGCGATATTCTGATCACATCAGCCGGCATCGTCGAACCTGGGTTGTTTGAGACATTGCTGCCAAACGCCTTTTATCGCCAAATCCAGACAAATCTTTTCGGCAGCGTCCATGCGGTACGCGCCGTCTATTCCGGCATGAAGGCACGGCGGTCCGGCAGGGTCATGCTTGTTTCTTCCGGCGCCGGGCTGATCGGCATCCACGGCTACGCGGCCTATTCCGCCTCGAAATTTGCCCTGCACGGCTTTGCCGAAGCCTTGCGCTCCGAAGCGAAGCCTTATGGCGTCCGGATTTCCGTCTGCTTCCCGCCCGATACCGAAACACCGCAGTTTTCCCGCGAACTGGCGGATCGCCCGCTTGAGGCAGCGGTGATCATGGGACGGGTCGCGCCGTGGCCAGTGGAAACGGTTGCAGGCCGGATTGTCCGAGCCATCGACAGAGGCGAATTCGAAGTCTTTTTCGGTTGGACCCTGTGGGCACTCGGCCGCTTCGGCTCAACGGTAAAGCCCTTTCTCAACTGGTGGTTCGATCGGGCCATTCAGCGGATCAACCGGCGCCCTTGAACCGGGACAGTTTGCTTGTATCTGCCACCAATAGGATTTAAGTGTCGGGTTGCCGCAGCAGTGCATGATGGGCCGGCGGCAGACGAAAGAGTGTGAAGGTATTCATTTGGCGCTGACATCACTCCACATGCACTACCATCCCGTAGCATTGATTGTTTTCTGTTACGCTCTGGCCTGCGCGGTCGTCCTGTTCACGGACAAATTTGCCCTGCCAAAACGGGAACGCAAGAAGCACCGGCCGGCCTTCAGCCGCAGACGGGCGGCCGTGGATATTCTGGCGCGGCTTCCCATCATCGCCCTGGTCTTTGCCGGCTTCTTTTCGATTTCGTGGCGTCCGCTTTATGCCGGCGCCGGGACGATGAGCTTCTTTGTTATCTTCACCGGCATTTCGCGCGCGAAATTCAAGTTCATTCGCGAACCTCTGGTCTTTTCGGATATCGCGCTCGTCGCCGACGTCTTCAAATACAAGTCGATCTTCTACGCGAACTCCCTCAACATCGTCTTCTGGACAGTCGCGTTCCTGTATGTTTTCGGCGTCTCCGGCCTCTATATGTATTTCGAGCCGAACATCCTGCCGCAGAGCCATAGGTTTGGCTGGATCATCGCCGCCATCCTGGTCGCCGACCTGCCCTGGGTTCTGTTGTTCTACGGCCCGGTCAACCGGCCTGTGGCGGATTTCGTGCAGCATCTCGTCGGCGTACCCAACGTCAAGGTGAGTACAATCCGCTTCGGCACCTTTGCCTCCGTGATCTTCCATTTCATCCTCTGGCTTGGCCGCCGGCGTGAGAAGATCATTGCCGAACTCTCCGAACGTTTTTTCGCTGCGGTACAGGACCTGATCGGCCACGATGCCGACAACAAGGCGCCGCTGGTCATCGTCTGGCAGTCGGAATCGTTCATCGACATGCGTCATTGCGGTATCGACAGCGTCAAGCTGCCAAATATCGACCGGCTACAAAAGCTTGCCATCCAATGGGGCCGCCTCGCCACGGTTTTTGAGGGCGGCTATACGCTGCGAACGGAGTTTGCCGTTTTAAGCGGCCTGGTTCCAGACGATCTGCATATCGATGCGACCTACCCCTATCTGCGCGCGAGCCACTATACAGACGTGGTGTGGCCAACGAAGCTGAAGAACGCTGGCTGGAGCACGCATTTCATGCATCCCTATGACCGGACATTCTTTCTTCGGCACAAAGCCATGCCGCAACTCGGCTTTGAGAAGATGACGATGCTCAACGATTTCGATCATGATCCGGCGCGAGACGGTCTGTATGTCTCCGATGCTGCACTGACCCGCAAGGTCATTGCCGATGTCGACAAGCAGACCGACGCGAAAGGTAGCTTTCTGTTTGTTGCCTCGATGGCCAACCATGGGCCGTGGGAGCCTAACCGTGTGCCGGAGCTGACCGACCCCCTCGAGATCTATCTTGATATCCTGCAGCAGTCCGACAGAGCCCTTGGCGAACTGATTGATCACTTGAGCAAACTCGACCGGCCTGTCTGGCTGGTTTTCTACGGTGACCACGCGCCATTGCTGAAATCTTTCGCCGACCCGTTCCCCGATCCCCGTACGGATTACTTCATCGTGCCGCTCGCAGGCGCGCGTACACCGCAGCACGCACCGTCATTTCCGCGCAACGAGGAACCCTGGAAGCTGCTGGAAACCATGCTCAAACATGCAAACCTGCGCAAAGACGATCTGCAATAATGCAGGCCGTGTTCGTTGAGAGCCTGTGGTGATGGATTTTAAGCCTATGACGGAGCGGCGCGTCTTCCTTTTCCTGCAGGGACCATCCTCACCGATCTTTGCGAAGATCGCAGACCGACTGTCAGAGAAGGGTCACGACTGCTTCAGGATCAATCTCAATCCAGGCGATCAGATTTTCTGGCGGCGCAAGGGTGGCTACAATTATCGCGGCCGCGGTGGCGATGCGTGGCGCACCTACATTGGCAGCTTCATCGAGCGGCACGGCGTCACCGATATCGTTCTGTTGGGCGAAGAGCGTCCCTATCACCAGATAGCGATTGGCGCTGCCAGAGCGCGCGCTGTCGAGATTTCGGTTGTCGAGATGGGGTATCTGCGGCCAGATTGGCTGACCCTCGAACGGGGCGGAATGAGCTCGAATTCGCACTTTCCCGTCAACCCGGAAGAGATTATCGACGCTGCCCGGGCGCTCGCCGAGCCAGACTGGGCCAGACGGTACAGCCAGAGCTTTGCGGCCGAAGCAGGATACGATCTTCTCTACAATCTGCCGAATGTCTTCCTGTGGTTCCTGTTTCCTCACTATCGCCGCCACGCGCTGTCGCATCCCCTGGCTGAATATGCCGGATGGGTGATGCGTCTGGCAGGCGGCAAGAATAGGAAGCTGACGGCAACCGCTCTCATCGATGACCTTCTGGCCGGCAGGGCGCCGTTTTTTGTTTTCCCGTTGCAACTGCAGACCGACTTTCAGCTGCGCGCGCACTCTCCCTATAATGATCAGCGCGAGGCAATTACCGAGGTCCTCACCTCTTTCGCGCACCATGCGCCAAGCGAGGCGCTTCTCGTGGTGAAGGTCCATCCCCTCGACAACGGGCTTATCGGCTGGCGCGCTTATGTGGATGAATTGGCAGCCAGACTTGGAATCGGTGCGCGCATACAGTTCCTGGATGGTGGGGATTTGGCGGCACTCTTGGGGCAAGCGGCAGGTACCGTCACGGTCAATTCCACCGTGGGGCTTCACGCCTTGCAAATGGGCAAGCCTGTCAAAGTTTTGGGCGCAGCCGTCTTCGACATTGCCGGGCTCAGCGATCAGACGGATCTGGATCAGTTCTGGAGCGCGCCAACGCCACCGGAGGACGCGATCCGGAGTGCCTTTTTCCGCCTGCTCGCAGCGGCAATCCAGGTCAGGGGAAATTTCTACTCGGCTAATGGGACTGATGGCGGCGCGGAAGCAATCGCACAGAGACTACACGACCGCTCCGTCAACAAGCCCGGCGCTTTTATCGATCCGCCTCCCAGACAGAGGCCTGCAAAACGAACGGTTGGCCTCTCCTGATCAGCTTTTGATCAGCATTGCACTGTTCGTGCTTTGCCGTTCCGGTCAGTGCCCGCTCACGCCACGCCGGCGCGCAGCAGGTCGTGAATATGCAGGATACCGCTGGGATGCCCGGCATCATCGACCAGAAACAGCACAGTAACTTTCTGCGCCTGCATGGTTTCCAATGCGGCGCTTGCCAGCACGCTACCCTTGATTACCCGCGGGTTGTGCGACATCACGGTATCGACGGTTTCAAGCAGCAGGTCATGTGACATGTGCCGGCGCAAGTCGCCGTCGGTGATCACGCCTGCGAGCTTATCTTCCCCGTTGGTAATGCCGACGACACCAAAGCCCTTGGAGGACATCTGGATAACCGCGTCTCCCATCGGGCTGCCCAGCGGCAGCAGGGGAATGGCCTCGCCATGATGGGCAAGCTCATGGGCGAGCAGAAGCTGTGAGCCGAGTTTGCCGCCAGGGTGGAATGTCTTGAAGTCCTGCGCGGAAAATCCCCGCCGCTCCAGCAGCGCAATGGCGAGTGCATCGCCGACGGCCAGCTGCAACATTGCCGATGTAGTTGGCGCCAAACCGTGCGGACAGGCTTCCTGAACCTTGGGCAAGGTTATCGCGGCAGTGGAATTGCGGGCGAGCAGGCTGTCACTATTCGAGGTGACGGAGACGACCGGAACATTGAAGCGCTTGGCATAGGCCAGCATGTTTCCAAGCTCGACGGTCTCCCCCGACCACGACAGGAGAATGAGCAGGTCTTCAGAAGTGATCATGCCGAGATCGCCGTGGCTGGCTTCCGTCGGATGCACGAAATAGGCTGATGTCCCCGTCGAGGCCAGGGTTGCGGCGATCTTCCGGCCGATATGGCCGCTCTTACCGACGCCGGACACAACCACGCGGCCACGGCCGCGGGCGATCAGTTCGACGGCATCGACAAGGCTGCGGGCAAGCGCCTTATCGGCGGCAAAACAGGTGGCGAGTGCATTGATGCCATCAACGGCGGTCGCGATGGAGCGCCCGATCGATTCGATCACAGCTTTTTCTTCCGGGGTGTTCATATCGATTTGCCTGAGACCCATTATCGCCACTCCAAGACCGTGTAGGTCAGTATCCGGTATAGCCGGAGTGAGCGCAGATCAAATAAAAAGGGCCAAAACCTGCTTTTTCCGGCAATTACGCCAAAATCACCGGGGGAAATCATAGGAAAATGGGGTTTTTGATCTCAGCTCGCGCGTTTCGCAACAATGTCTTCGTCCGCAAGGATCGGCTGGCCGGGATTGCTCACGAACGCTTCCAGCGTCATCGTATCGAGAATGTCGGCAATGGCATCGCGGACTGTCGTCATCGACCGGCGAACTTCGCAGGTATCCGGATCGTTGCAATCGTCGCAGACTTCGTAAGCGGTCCGGCTGGCACAGCGAATCGGCGCCAGAGGGCCGTCCAGCGTACGCACAACCTGACCGATGCGGATTTCGGATGCGGGCCGCGATAGCGAATAACCGCCGCCAGGCCCTTTTTTCGAGCGCAGGATGCCGGCATTTCGGAGTTCCAGCAGAATAGTATCGAGAAACTTCTTCGGGATATTGTTCCGGCTGGCGATCTCGGTAATGAAGGCTGTCTCACCCGGATCAAGCCGCGCCAGATCGACCAGCGCCTTCAATCCGTATTTTCCCTTTTTGGTCAGCATCGCAGTTCGCTCTTTTCACAAACAGGCACAGAAAACGGCGCCTATCTGCTGATTGCCATCACATAACCCGGCATATCACATGGGAAGCCGTGCCAATATACCGATTTAGTGAAAAGATGGCCAAACTGCGGTTTCTACGGAATATTTATGCTTCACGCCGCTGCGTAGGCCGCAGGTGTGGCTGCAGATCCCACCCTTGCCCGCGGAGCGCTCTGCGAAACCATCAGCTGACGCACAGCCGCCCTTGCCTCGTCGGCGGAACGAAAGTACCGTGAGTCGAGATCCCAGACATGATACTTCACGGCGACGAACTTCAGCCGGCCTGCATCCGGGACGACGACACCGACAGCTTCTCCGCCGAATTCTATAACCTGCTTGCTCATGGGATAGTGCTCCTACCGCGCCTTGGCGCGGATCATTCAAATCGTGCAACATTCAAAGAAAAGACTGCGTGGAATTCACATTCGCCAGAAGGTGAGAATGCAAAGGTCTTTCGTTGTGCGACAATGGGAATGCGCGCCTCGGAAAGTGGCGATGCGGGCAGTGTCAGACATGGCTCTCTCCTTCGGCAAGGCCCGGCTGGATGCTCTCCGGGCGCGTTACTGGTCTCCGCTGCGGCTCTTGCCATCAGCGAACAGTCACAAGATAGGATAGACCATAAATTTAGTCAATTAAATTTGTCTATCCGCGAAAAATAATACTACTTCATTCGCTATTTCAGTCGAATGCAGCAAGGCTTGTTCACGAAACGAGATACCGTAGAATGAAAATCTACTTTTCAGGAACAAACCGAATCGTGTTCACCGCCATTATGTAGGCGTATCATGAGACGAAAAAAGGGCAGCCGAAGCTGCCCTTTCGATTTTTCTCCATTGGGAAACCGATCAGCTCTTGGCGAGCTCGGTCCCCGGCGCGCGGGTTGCCTCGCGGTCCTTCCACCAGCGGCTGAGGAACAGCAGGATCGGGCCCCCGATATAGATCGACGAGGTCGTTGCGACGATGACGCCGAAGATCATCGGCCAGGCGAAGCTCTTCACCGCATCGCCGCCCCAGATCGCCATTGGAACCAGCGAGAACGCCGTGGCCATCGAGGTGAAGATGCATCGGGCCAGAACCTGGTTGATCGACATGTCGATCAGGTCTGAGAACGGCATCGACTTGTACTTGCGCAGGTTTTCTCGCATGCGGTCGTAGACCACCACCTTGTCGTTCACCGAATAGCCGATCATCGTCAACAGTGCCGCGATGGCGGTCAGATTGAAGTCGATGCCGGTCAGTGCGAAGAAGCCGATCGTCTTGGTGATGTCGAGCAGAAGAACCGCAATGGCGCCGACGGCAAAGTGCCATTCGAACCGCCACCAGATGTAGAATAGGATCGCCAGCATCGCGAGCACGACGGCCAGGAAGCCGGAACGGGCCAGTTCGGCCGAGATCGTCGGGCCGACGACTTCGGTCCGTTCGAAGCTCACATCCGGAATGACCTCGACCACGCCGTCCTTGATCTTGTTCAAGGCGACGGTCTGCTCCTGTTCGCTACCCGGCTGACGCTGGACGCGGATCAGCACCGACTGGTTCTGACCAAATTCCTGCAGTGCCACTTCGCCGAGGCTCAGCCCTTCAAGCTTTTCGCGCAGCTTGGGCAGGTCGAGCACGGATTTCGAGGTCGCTTCCACCTGGATACCGCCGACAAAATCGATGCCGTAGTTCAGCCCCGGATGGAAGAACAGAACCACGGAGCTGACCGACAGGAAGGCCGACATGCCGATGGCGATGAAGCGGCCCTTCATGAAGGAGATCTTCGGAATATGCGGCACGCCGCCGAACAGCGACGGAATTTCCAGCTTCTTCATCTTGCGGCGGAGGACGACTTCGCGCATCGCCAGGCGGACGACGGTGATCGAGGTGAACATCGAGATGACGATGCCGAGCATCATGGTGATCGCGAAACCGCGGACCGGACCGGTGCCGAACATGAACAGCAGGATGGTGCCGGAGAGCGTCGTGACGTTACTGTCGATGATGGTCGCATAGGCCTTGTTGAAGCCGATATCAAGCGCCTTCATCGCCCCTGCCCCGCCTTCCGTTTCCTCTCGGATACGGGCGTTGATCAGGATGTTGGCGTCCACCGCCATACCGATACCGAGAATGATACCGGCGATACCGGGCAGCGTCAGTGTCGAGCCGAGCATGCCGAGCACACCGATGGTGAGGATCGTGTGCAGCAACAGGCCGAGATTGGCGATCATGCCCCAGGCGCCGTAGAGCACGACCATGAGCACGACGACGAGGGCAAAGCCGGCCAGACCGGTATAGATGCCCATGCGGATCGAGTCGGAGCCGAGGTTTGGACCGACCGAACGTTCTTCGATGATGGTCAGCGGGGCCGGCAGGGCGCCGGAACGCAGTAGTGCCGAGAGAACGGTTGCTTCCTGCGCGGTAAAATTACCGCTGATCTGGCCCTGGCCGCCGGGGATCGGTTCGTTGATGCGCGGCGCCGTCAGGACCTTGCCGTCGAGCACGATGGCGAAAGGCAGGCCGACATTGTCGCGGGTGATTTCAGCGAACTGGCGGGCCCCCTGGCTGTCGAAGGTGAAGGAAACGATCGGCTCGTTGGTCTGCTGGTTGAAGCCGGCCTTGGCGTCGGCAAGACGCTCGCCGGAAATCGCCACGCGGCTTTCGACCGCATATTTGGCGCCGTCATTGGTCCCCGGCAGGATATCGACGCCGCGCGGCGGCGTGGTCGTGTTCGGATCAACCGAGGTATCGACCATGTGGAAGCTCATCTGCGCGGTGGAGCCGAGCAACTGACGCAGGCGCGTCGGGTCCTGCAGGCCGGGCAGCTGAACCAGAATACGGTCGGAACCAACGCGCTGGATCAGCGGTTCGGCAACGCCGACCTGGTCGACGCGGCGGCGAATGATTTCAAGGCTCTGGTCGACGGCGGCCGTCATGCGTTCGCTGAGACCGGCTTCCGTGAGCTTGATCGTGATCGTGTCATCTGCCGTCGCGACTTCGATATCGGAGCTCGCCGCACCGAAACCGAGCGTGCCGGTCGGTGTCGCCAATTCCCGGATTTTCGGCATCACCTTGTCGCGATCCGCCTGATCGGCGATCTTGACGGCGATGGAATCGCCGGCGATGCGGGCAGAAGATGTCGGGATCCGCTCGGTGCGAAGCGCACCGCGGATGTCATCAAGCAGCGTGTTGAGGCGCGCCTGACGCAGGCCGGCGGCATCGACCTCCAGAACCAGATGGGAACCGCCCTTCAGGTCAAGGCCGAGCGTGACCGGCTTGACCGGCAGGAAGGAGGCGTATTGCTGCTGGACGGATGCCGGCAGGATATTGGGCAGCGCCGCGAGTATCCCAAAGAGGGTAATCGCGACATAGGCCAGAACGGCCCATTTCGAAGTGCGCATGTTGAGGTTCCATTATAGCCCGCGCCCATCCGGCAGAGCCTGGGACGGCGGGTGTGATGCGTCAAGGAAAGTTGCGCCGATGCGCAAAAGACTGCCCTGGGCAGTCTCAGGCGTAAAACGCCGGAGGTCCGCGAGCCCGGGTTGTGTAACCCTTCACGCCCGTTATCGCAGCATGCAAAGGACCGGTAGACGGCATGCTGCCGTAAGAGATGGATGCGACGAAAACCGGAGCAGGCAGCACGAATGGCCCCGGCCCGCCCGGTGAAGACTTGCCGTCGGTGCGATCAGCCAGAAAACGCAGATCGGCCACTGGAAAAGCACGAACGACATGACGCGCGAGTGTCGTGTCGGAGCTTCCGCCTTCCGGAACGGCGACGTTCCCGGCGCTTGCCTCCGTCAAGAACCGCGATGAAAGCCCTTGTGCCGACGCGACGAACTGCATGGCAAGTGCCGCCGCCAGAATCCACAGCACGGCAAAGAGCTTGCCTGCCTGGTTCCGGTCGATGCTGTTGCCGTTCATGCCCATAGAGGACATCGTCCTTCCCGTTGGCGCGCCATTTTCACAGCAAATCGCCGAACTGCACGCCGATTCAGCGTACAAGCGCGCCTAAAAACCATCGCGCGCTACCAAAGTCAAATCTTACCATCACATGGCGCCGTTGAACATCCTCGACACTGCTGCGCTTATGCCGTCACGCCGGCTGTCCGCGTTTGGTGGATCTCGATCAACGAGGGACCGCCGCGTTTGCGCGCATCCGCCAGCGCTACCCCCAGGTCGCCAACTTTCGACAGCCGTACCGCCGGTACGCCATAGGCGCTGGCGGCCAGCAGGAAATCCGGGGCGGAGGGCTTTACGCCTTCCGGTGTGATCCCGGATTCGACCATGAAGCTCTCGATTTCCTGGTAACCGTCATTGTTCCAGACGACGAAGATGACATTGGCGTTGATATCGGCCGCCGACCCCAGTTCGGCCAGCGAAAACTGGATGCCGCCATCGCCGACAAGGCAGATGACAGGCTTTTGCGCATCGGCCACGGCCGCACCGACGGCCGCCGGCGGCGCATAGCCGAGCGCACCGAACCCGGTCGCCGAGTTGAACCAGCTCTTTGCCCTCGGTGCATCGCAATAGAGGTTGCCGGCATAGACGGCCTGGGTGCTGTCGCCGACGATCACGCAATCGGGCAACGCCTGATAGATCGCATCGATGACGCCGATTTCGGCCCGCATCTTCGCCGTCAGCTCCGCCATGGCAGCCTTTCGCGTTGCCGCCGCCCGTTCTGCGCCCCGTGCTGCTGGTTTTGCGGTCAGGAAGACGAGAATGCCGGATATCGCCGCCTTGGCGCCCGACAGGATCGACAGGGCCGCATGCGGCCC
>UBTA01000157.1 GCA_900468065.1 Hyphomicrobiales bacterium
CTGTTCCTCGCCAGCGACGCCGCATCCTTCGTCAACGGCCATGTGCTGACGGTGGATGGCGGCATGACGGTCAGGATGTAGGTGTGTGAGCGGCTATAACATCTCGTAGGATTTCATTCAGACGCGCAGGCTTTTCCAATGGTACGTAATGTCCACAATCCGGGATGGTTATCAGCGCTCCCTCGCGGGCAGAGCTTGCTTGGGCCGCACTCATTTTAAGACCCGGTGCGATATCCTCGGCACCGGACACAATGGTAACAGGGCCTGAAAACGTCGAAAGCGTTTGGCCGCGGCTGGGCCGTGTATGAAAGACCGTAACCCCCTTTTCTATGTCCCGCGCGGACTGGTGGAGAAAGATTTCCCTCGCCGCGCCCAACACCGATGCGCTTGCGCTCCTTGAAAACAAAGGTGCCCAGAAGGCTCTCCAGGCTGCCTCCAATCCACATTCCTCAATCATTTCGAGCGCCGCTGCATGGAGTTGTGGATCAGGCCGGTGATTCGCCTTCGTTCCGATTAACACAAGAGCTGCAACCCTTTCGGGATGAACTGCCGCAATTTCCAATGCACAGGAGCCTCCGACCGAACAACCCACGACGATAAGTCGCTCCTCTTTTACATGCTTCCAAGCCGCTGAAGCCCATGCTTCGATGGAATCCCCAAGAGCATAAAGCGTCGGCATATAGGTTGAATTCGGCAGCAGATTGCGCTGTCCGCCCCACATCGAACCATCGAGCGGAAGTGCGTGTAGAAATAACAATCCGAGCTTTGGCTTTGGTGTCATCTCTTATGCTGCAACATTTCCAGTTTTGGTTAGGTGCGAACAGTAGGCAGGCCGTCAGTCAAATCCGCGAATAACATCCAGAAACGCATCGCCGTAACGCTCCAGCTTCGACTGGCCGACGCCGGAAATGCCGAGCAGAGCATCATGATCGTGCGGCCGGGCTGTGGCGAACGCGATCAGCGTCGTATCGGGAAAGACGACATAGGGCGGCACGCCGAGTTCCTTGGCGATGCCGGAACGCGCCCGGCGCAGGGCCTCGAACAGTTCCGCATCCGAACCCGACAAAGCCGACTTGGCGCTGGATGCGGTCGATTGCCGGGCATTCTTGCCCTTGCCTTTGCCCGAAACCGGCCGGTCCTTGCGGAAGCGAACCTCGCGCTCGCGCTTGAACACGGCGCGGGCATCCGGCTCCAGCTTCAGGGCTCCGAACGCCTCGTGATCGACGCTGATCAGGCCGGCGGCGAGAAGCTGGCGGTAGACCGACTGCCAGGTTTTCGATGGAATATCCTTGCCGGCGCCGAAGACCGGCATCTTGCTATGGCCAAAACGCTCGGTCTTTTCGTTTTCGGTGCCAAGCAGCACATCGATCAGATGGCCGGTGCCGAACCGCTCGCCGGTGCGGTAGATCGCCGCCAGCGCCTTGATCGCAGCATCGGTCCCATCCCAGGTTTCGACCGGATTGATGCAGGTATCGCAATTGCCGCACTGGCCGCCATGCGCCTCGCCGAAATGGGCAAGGATCGACTGGCGGCGGCAGCCCGGCGTCTCGCAGATGGCCAAAAGCGCATTCAGCTTGGCCCGCTCGACCCGCTTGATATCGTCGCCGGACGTGCCGCCATCGAT
>UBTA01000045.1 GCA_900468065.1 Hyphomicrobiales bacterium
CTCCCGGGACACGATCTCGTAAGAAATGCAGAATTGCTGTCTGCTGTCTTCGAGGTCCTTTCATCTCAGCGAGCTGCATTTGGCAATTGCGCGGTTTACGACGTCCAGTAGCTCTCTTCCAGATCTCAACCATCTGGGATGTAATCGGGGTGGTAGAGGGCCACAAAGCCCCAATCCAGAAGACGCTCTGCTGATAGTTTGGCATAGTCCAGCCGGCTTCTGTTGACAAAGTCCCCGCTGCCGTCTGGTCGCGCCGACCAGACGAGAACTGGAAGCAAGTCTATGATGAGCCGGAGATTCTGCTCGCTCGCTGCAAGCGCGGCCTTAGTTTCCTTGAGTGCATTCTCAGCCTGCGTGCGATCCTCGACATCAAGAACCACCCGTACCACCTGACGACCTTTCCTCCGGATCGTGCCGTGGCCTTTGCGGAAGACTGCACCACCGAAACTGGCCGTCCGCGCCGTCCCTCGACTTCTTTGGCGGTCTTGGAAGTCATGATGTTCCGCCAATCCATGGCTAGTCGATCGAGGTCATCGGGATGGAAGAAATATCAGCAAGTGGCAGGCCGACATATTCCAGGAAGTGCTGATTGACGAAATCCAGCATTCCATCTGATGTTGTAGACCAAGCCATTGCCGGGATCATGCCGATGTCGTCACTGTGTGTTGGCTGTTGCAAGTCGATCCCCCGGCTGCTTGTAACAATGGTGCGGGCTGAAAATGCGCCGGTCCGCGATATTAGGTTAGCTGAGATTTATAGACCAAGGTCTATTTCTGCAGTCCCTTTGTCTAGTCGGAGGGGACCAATGTCTCAATTGAGAGTTGGCCTCATCAGCCCTACACATTGGCGTCAAGCGAGTGGGGCGCAATTGCGTTAGCAGTGCATCATCACACTCTTCGAAGGCTATGCTATATCCGCCAAAAAACTCGACGCTGTTGAGCTTTCGCGGGCAGATCAGTCAAATGGTGTCACCCGGGAGCTCGCGCAATGACGCTAGATACTTCTCGTCCTTTGTCCGAATCCGTTTCAGTGGCGCTCGTACACGGTGCGTTCGTGGATGCCTCCGGTTGGCGAAAGGTCTATGACACCTTATCGGAGGAAGGCTGTGAGGTTCTCGTCGTTCAGAACTCTGCTGTAACCCTCGAGCAGGATGTTGAGCGCACCAAAACCCTCATCGCCGAGGCGAAACATCCAGTTGTGCTCGTTGGGCATTCTTACGGTGGCGCCGTCATCACGGAGGCAGGGATCGAAGAAAAGGTTCTGAGTCTCGTTTATTTAGCAGCTTTCATTCCCGACGCCGGGGAATCCGTCTTCGACCTGGCCTCGCAAGAGGTCCCTGGTGCGGAGACAGCACCACTCCTTCCGCCGAAGGATGGCTTCATCAAAATCGATCCGCAGAAGTTTCCGGCGGCATTCTCGGCCGACATAGATCCCGCCGAAGCGCAGTTCATGGCTGACGCCCAGAGACCGTGGGGCCTTGAAGCCGTCCAGGGCAAGATCACCTCTGCGGCATGGAAAACCAAGCCATCCTTCTATCTGCTCGCAACGGAAGATCGGATGATACCCGCTCAGGCGCAGGCAGCGATGGCCGCGCGCGCGGGAGCCACGGTCGTAGAGGTTAGCAGCAGCCATGCGGTAATGCTGTCCCATCCTAACGAAGTCGTTGCACTCATCAGAACAGCAGCTGAGTCGAACCAGCAAAACTGATGCTGAGCGTCAGCTGCTGTCCACATCAATCACCGACGGGGGAATATCATGCGCAACTTTCTCATGGCGACACGTTCACGGGCACTACACACATCACCGACTAAACCCGAGGAGAATGGTATGCCTATGCCTCAGCTTTCACGCCGCGCTTTCGCAAGTGCTCTGCCTCTTGGTCTCATTGGAGGAACCCTTTTTGGTGGAAGTATGCTCGGCGACTTGACTGCCCAGGCTGCAACATCCAAGGCTGCCGGAACGCCGGTCGCAACAACGCCGTTTGCACAGATTCATATCGGCCGTTTTACGATAACGGCGCTGACGGATGGGTATGCTGATATGCCCTACAACTACTTTCCGGGACGCTCAGCCCACGAGGTGGAAAAGGCCGCAAACGCCCAGTTTACTGCCAGACCCAGCGGGGTTCGTTTTCTGTTCAATCAATACCTCGTTGAAGACGGTAAGCAACGCATACTGATCGATGCCGGCGCTGCAGGTTCTATCGGGGAAACCGGGCATCTCCCGCAGGCGCTAGCCACGCTCGGTCTGAAGCCGAGCCAGATCGATGCCGTTATCGTGACCCATATGCACCAGGATCACATGGGCGGTTTGGTTCTCGGCGGTAAGAACAATTACCCGAATGCCGAGGTCTATATAGACCGTCGCGACGTAAAGCACTGGACCGACCGGGCCAAGCGAAATGGCGCGCCTGATTTCCTGCAGCCCAGCTTCAAGATGGCTGAACAGGTGGTGCGTCTCTATCCGAAGCTGCAAGCGATCGACGGCGAACGTGAAATCGTTCCCGGCGTCTCGATAGTCGACCTAACCGGCCATACGCCTGGCCATATCGGCGTCCGCATTGAGGATGGCGGCAAGAGCCTGATCATGGTATCCGACATGGTTTTCCCGGTCGTCCATCCTGCTGCAACGGACGTCTTCTTCCTGTTCGAGCAGGATCAGGCTGCTGCGAAAGCGATGCGCGATCGCTTCTTCCCACAAGCGGCCTCGGAAGGTGCCCTGATTGCTGCGACACACATGCCGTTCCCAGGTCTTGGTCGTGTGGTCTCCGATCGTGGCCAGATGCGCTGGGAAGTAGCCGACTGGGCTTTGCAAGACTGATGCTTTAGCCGGAGGATTTAGCTACCTGAAGACAGATTAAGGCCCGCATTATCCGCTGATGCGGGCCTGCTCGAGTATGGAGACAAGGTATGCCGTACCACTTTCTGGAAGTTGCCGTGACGCCAAGCGTCCGAGCCGCGCAGGCAGATATGGGGGTGGACCAGATATGGCTGGGCGAGCACGATCGCCCTTCGGATACTTTGACGGAGAACGAGATCGCTTTCATCGCGACTCGCGACAGCTTCTATATCGCGTCTGTGTCAGAAACGGGTTGGCCATATGTTCAACATCGCGGTGGGAAAACCGGTTTTCTCAAGGTTGTTGATCCGCAAACGATGGCATTTGCGGACTATCGCGGAAACCGCCAGTACATCAGCGCAGGAAATTTTGCAGCAAACGATCGCACCTGTCTGTTCCTAATGGACTATGTCCGACGGGCTCGGCTCAAAGTTTATGCCCACGTCGAGCGGCTGACCCTCGACGCCGACCAATCGCTCACGGACCTCGTATCCGATCCGACGTACAGAGGCCGTGCAGAGAGGATATTCAAGCTCCGGCTTGAAGCATACGACTGGAACTGTCCCCAGCACATTATCCCCCGCTACACCGAACAGCACGTTGAGCAAGCAGTCGCACCGCTTCGTCAGAAGTTGCAACAGCTGGAAGCTGAAAACGCAGAGATGCGAGCAAAATTAGAAGGGAGATCCGAATGACCGACGCTCAAAGGCCGCCTCTGCCCCCGTTTACATCAGGGACTGCTGCCGAGAAGGTGCGGCTTGCCGAAGATGGCTGGAATAGCCGGGACCCGGCCAAGGTCGCCTTGGCGTACACAGATGATAGTCAGTGGCGTAACCGCGCCGAGTTCGTCAACGGTCGTGAGGCAATCGTTGCTTTTCTCGCAGGAAAATGGCGGCGGGAGCTCGACTACCGTCTAATCAAGGAGCTGTGGGCGTTCGATGGCGACAGGATTGCCGTCAGGTTTGCATATGAGTGGCATGACGACAGCGGCAATTGGTTCCGATCCTTCGGCAACGAGAACTGGGAGTTCAATGATAATGGCCTGATGCGCAAACGATACGCCTGCATTAACGACCTGCCGATCGCCGTGGAAGACCGTCGCTTTCACTGGCCACTCGGTCGTCGGCCCGACGACCACCCAGGGCTGAGCGAGCTTGGTTTCTGATCGACCTCGTTTCCATCTCCATCAATCGAAGACAGCCGCATGGTCATTTTGAATTCGCTTTTTTCACAACGGTCATCTCCGGTAGATGAAGAGGCTATCGAGGTCGAAGCCTTCGTCGATCTGTACAATGTCTCACCGACAACGCTCAGGGTCGAAGAGCATTTTGAATGCCTGCCCATCAACCGCGGATGCGCAATCTCGCTGCCAAGCGCGCCGGCCATCGGTCTGAACCGTGTGTTGGGACTGAACTCCGTGAAGGATCTTGAGGAGGCCCATGGGTGGATGATTGGAAAGACCGGTAACCGGTTTTTCCAGGTAAATATAGATAAGGTTTCGGCCGAGACTAAAGACTGGATCCTCGCCAAGGGTCTGCTTGAGTATGGTGTCGGCTGGGCGAAGCTTGTCTACGACGGCTCATCAGTGAACCTTTCGGAGCCCAATTCTTTCCGAACGCGCCTCGTTCATGTTGAGGAAGCCATGCTCTTTGGATCGATGGTGTGCAAAGGCTTTAACTTTCCATCGACCCTGACGAGGTTGTGGTCTGCAATCGTCGGAAAAGTACGCTGGTCGTGGTTTTTCGCCCTGGATGGTAAGAATCCAGTCGGAACAGCCGCCATGTATCAGTCTGGCACTTACGCATGGTTAGGCGGCGGCACGACACTTCCGGAGTTCCGAAATCGCGGTGTTCAAAAAGCGCTCATCAAGAGCCGTGTCGAACATGGGCTCGGCAACGGCGTGTCGACATTTGCCGTCGAGACATTGGAACCAGTAGTTGGAGAACCGAATATTTCCTTTGACAACCTTAGGAAAGTAGGCCTCCGGCCCGCATTTCACCGCAAGAACTTCAAGTTGTGAGATTGCGATCTTACTCGATGGGCTCCCCCGCCATCTGCCCCGCCGGCCGGTGCACACTGGCGCATGGACACGCCGTACCTCCTCGCTGAGCCACGCCTCGAAATTTTTGTTCGACCCGATGCCGAGTCAGCCCGATCTCTACGCAGCACTTGTCGTGCATCCCAAGGTTTCCCGGGTTTTTGCCTTATCCGGCGGCTATCGTCTAAAGGTCGCTTGTGAAAAACTCAGAGAGAACACCGGGGTAATCGGAAGCTTCTCGCGGGCTCGGTTTGAGAATCTACGTGTTTCCATGCCGAACGCCGAATTCGACCGAAGTCTCTCTCAAAGCATTAAGGAAAAATATGTGGCTAATACAAAGAAACGCGAGAACGCGTGACGTGGTGTATTCGAGAGTGCGTACGTGAATATTAACGCTATTCCTGTGGCACCCACCACAAATTTGCCTTGACGCGACACTCGACAGCCACCGGACGAGTAGTGAGTTCAGAACTTCGGCAATGTCGACGGTTTTGCTCAACCCTAAAACATCATCTCGGATTGGAAGGCTAAGGGAGTTGAATCAATTTGAGATTGCAGAAACATATGGTGCCGGGCGTTCGAATCCGTCCAAGGCGATCACCTTGAACCTAGCCATTTATTTCTTCGGAACGGCTTTCGGCTTCGGTTGATACACGGGTGGTCTGGCCATTTCGCCAGCGACTCGGCTGCCGTGTTTGCGCGCAGCACGGAGTATCAAGAACTCCTCGACCGCGACGGTGTGCCGCCATTCATCCCCGAAATCATAATGGTAGCCGAAGGGAGCCACTCGCTCGAAGTCCAGCAAGCGAACCTCTCTCTGATCAAAAATTCGAAGATCGTCGTCGGTTGCACCTTCCGTCAACATTTCCACTCGCCATACTGGAGACCACCGACGTCGAACTCATGGCGATGATAGCTTCACCACTTGAAGGCAGCTTGGATCCAAGATGCAAATGCTCCAGTTTCCAATGGACAGGCAGAACGAGACGGCGCCAGACGCCCGGCTCGATCTCATCGATAGAAACTCTCATCTGCAGAGTTTTTGCGCCATTGAACATTGGCCGAGTGAACAAGGTTGCCGGCGGGATCGTCAAGGCGTTCGCTCGCGCCGCATGGCCATTTTGCGTCGTCGTGCGTTCGGCTGCAATCAAGAGCATTGAAACCTGCCCCCGCTTAACGCAGGTCGTTTCCACTGAGCTTCGCCTACAACAGTCCGTCGGCCATTTTGACCAAATGAGCGACTGAAGTTGCCTTCATCTTTCGCATCATGTGGCCCCGATGAAGCTTCACCGTTGGCTCAGCAAGTTGAAGCTCTGCCGCAATCTGCTTATTAAGTTTACCGACGATCACTAAAGCCATAATTTGGCGCTCACGCTCCGTCAGCGTCAAAAACCTTGATCGGGTGGCCGCGTTCAGTGTTTTTTCCTCTCGACGAGCGGCGTCACAAGCGATCGCGCGGTTGACGGCTTCCAACAGATCTTGTTCCCGAACTGGTTTGCTAAGAACGTCTATGGCGCCCGCCTTCATCGCCCGCACCGCCATGGACACATCGACGTGAGCGCTAATCAACACGACGGACCGAGGGAGATTGCTCTTTGCCAACTCCTCCTGAAACTCAAGTCCGCTTTGGCCGGGAAGTCGGATGTCGAGAACTATACACCCGGCTTTTTCGGGATCGTCTGCTGCCATGAACTCTTTTACGGAGCCGTGTGTTTCAGCGCTTAGGCCCACGGACTCGAACAGCCCCTTGAGAGCTTCGCGGACGCTTTGATCGTCATCAATGATGATGACAGTGGGCCGTCTGTTCTTCCTGTCATCGATCAATGGCCGCGTCCTTGAAGCTGGAGAGCGTGAAGTTAAATGAGCTCCCGCGTGGATGACTGGATGTAGCCCAGATGCGCCCTCCATGAGCCTCAACGATAGAGCGGCAGATAGAAAGGCCCATCCCTATGCCGTCAGGTTTCGTGGTGTAGAACGCCTCAAATACCCGGTCGAGCTGTCCACGGGGGATAGCTTCCCCCGTATCAGAAACACTAACTTCGACTTCGCCCTCTGGACGCTGCGTGCACTTGACCGTGATCACTGCATCTGCGCCAGGAGGCATTGCCTCGGCGCTGTTCATTATCAGATTAAGCAGGACCTGTTGGAGCTGCGTGCGATCACCCAAGACATAGACGGGGTCTGGCGTAAGATCAGTGACGACCTGTAAGCCTCGAGATTGCAGCTCTTCCCGCAGAAGGAAAAGCACGTCACGAAGCGCCCTGGTAAAGTCAGTCTTTTCCATACGCACCGGGGATCTCTGAGCCATCGCGCGTATGCTGGAGACAATCTCGCCGGCGCGGTGCCCATCATGGACAACGCGCTCCGCCGCCTGCCGGGCTTGCCTAAGGTCCGTATGTCCGTCTTGAAGCCAGCGCAAGCAGGTCCCGGCATTGGTGACAATCGCCATGAGCGGCTGATTGATCTCGTGTGCTATCGAGACGGCTAGTTCTCCGATCGTGGTCAAACGGGTCACGTGCGCGAGGTCGCTTTGGCTCTGGCGAAGGGACTCTTCTGCGCGTTTACGATCCTCGATATCTACAACGACGCCATACCACCGCACCACATTTCCATCCGCATCGAGGAGGGGGCTTTGTTGCAGGTTGAACCACCTATATTCGCCGTCGAACCGTCTGATACGGGCATCAACTGGATGGGGGTGCTTGGTAGCAACGATTTGCTCCCAACTCACGCGCATACGGTCGACGTCATCGGGATGAAACACACGGTAGAAGCCAAACCCCTGGAGGTCTTCGATCATAAGGCCTACAAAATCTATGAAAATCTTGTTCCAGTACTCCAGCTGCCCATCAGGCGTGCAGGACCAAGCCATGGCAGGGATCGTATTGATGATGAGGTTTAACTTGTGCTGACTCTCTCTGAGTGCGGTCTCGCTCTCGCGCAGAGCGTTTTCCGCACACTGCAAGTTTTCAATGTCGATGTTAACGCCAAACCAGCGCACAATGCCATTCGCATCGGTGAGCTTCCGGCCGGAGAAATAGAACCAGCGGTATTGTCCATCTCCACCACGGATGCGTCCTTTCAGCTGCGTGTGGTCCGAATGTTCAAGGTCGCGCTTCCAGATCTCGACCATCTCTGGGATATCATCGGGATGGTACAGCTCTAGGAAGCCCCATTCGAGGATTTGGTCCGCAGGTAGCCCGGCATAGTCAAGCCAACTCTGATTCACAAAATCCGCGCTTCCATCAGGTCGCGCCGACCACACGAGAACCGGCAGCGAATTGATGATGAGCCTGAGGTTTTCTTCGCTGGCCGCCAGTGCCGATTTCGTCCCCTCGAGAGCATTCTCGGCCTGTTTCCGATCTTCGATGTCAAGAACGACACCGTACCACTTCAAAACATTGCCTTCGGAATCGAGATGGGGCTTTTGACGAAGAGAGCACCAGCGATAGTCGCCATCCGCGCGTCTGATGCGGCCTTCGACTTCCTTTCCCGTCTTGGACAACATAATTCGCTGCCACTCGGCGCCTAAATGGGCGACGTCATCGGGATGAAACAGGCGGTAGAAATTTTCCCCGGCGATGCTTGCAAGCGGCATGCCGATAAAATCAAGGAAGTGCTGATTTGCAAAATCCAGCATCCCATCAGAAGTCGTCGACCAAGCCATCGCGGGGATCAGGTCGATGATCGTGTCGAAGTTCGTCTGATTGTTCAAGTAATCCCCCACTGCTCGTGCTCTCATAAACTACGCTTTTCCGCTGGACTGCGTTAGCCGAGATTCATAGACGAAGGTCTATTTTTCAATCCTTTGGTCTAGTCGGACGAGACCTTGTTCGCAATTGAGAACAGCCCAAATTCGGGTTAAACATAAGCCAATGCGAATGGCTGAGTTTGCACATACACATACGGCAACCGGAAAGCCTTCGCCCAACTACCTGTAGCTGTCGACCTGTTACATGGATGGACAAGCTGGTCGATACCATGTTGAAGCGCCGTAGCAATCACGACTTGTGCCTGGCCGCCTTGCCATCCGACCTGGCATCACAAGATAGGCCAGGTGCAGGAAAAGCTCCCTTGCCTCCGCCGAGGGAAGGCTTAATTCGATGTAACAGGAAAATTTACCGTCGGCGTCGTTCCGCGAAGGAAGAGGGTTTTGCCTGAAAATTGGAGATTACAATTCCGATGCAGGCGGTTTTATTGCGCGCTTTAAATCAGCTTCCTAAAATCAGGCGATGCTTGGTTTAACAGCGTATGGCTCGCTTTGGACGACACCCGACGATAGGTGCGCTAAGCATTCAGCCAATTGCAGCCGCATAACGAAGCAAGATGGAGAATGATAGTGACACTTTCAGCCAACCAATCCAGCATCCTTCCCTCGGGCGGTGGCGCAACCCTGCTCGATCCGTCCGATACGGTGATCCTCCTGCTTGATCATCAGTCTGGCCTGTTCCAGACCGTAAAAGATATCGCCGTCGCTGATCTGCGCAGAAACGTTGCGATGATTGCCAAGCTAGCTACACTTCTCGACATTCCTGTCATCACAACGGCTTCGGAGCCTGCCGGTAGCAACGGCCCGCTTATGCCGGAAATTCATGAATACGCACCGCACGCAGTTTACGTTCCGCGTAAGGGTGAAGTTAACGCATGGGATAACGACGATTTCGTCGGCGTAGTAAAGGCGACTGGCCGCAAAACACTTGTGATGGCTGGCGTCTGGACAAGCGTATGCGTGATGTTCCCCGCACTCGATGCACGGGCAGCGGGGTACGAAGTATATTCGGTAATGGATGCTTCAGGCGACCCCAGTGAAATGGCGTCTCGAGTTTCGCTAGCTCGCTTTGTTCAAGGCGGCGTGAAGCCGACATCCACAAATTCGCTCTTGTCAGAACTCCACCGCACCTGGGCTCGTCCAGAGGCCGGCGACCTCGCTCAGCTTTACGCGATGGCAGCACCGAACTATGCGGCTGTAATCGAGAGTTATCAGAGGGCACAGGACGTTGTCAGGAATGCGGGCTAAACGCCCGAGTGCGAGCGGGATTGGTTCCAGCCCGCACTTCAATGTGCAGCAAATCGAAACCCTGTCAAAATTGCCGGGCCAGTCGGCCCGGGAGGAAAGTCTCTCGTTCGACCGATGGTGAACAACAGAGCTGTTCTTCCCTATCGAAGGTCTCAGATCCGGCGGTGCCGGCCTGTTGGTGGGCGTGATCTACAGCCTGCTTAATGTGTCCGTTCGCCTGCCCCGCCCGTTGTCGCTCTCATCGGGCTGCGTGGGATCCTCGTCGGCGAACAGTTGGTACCCTTGGCAAAAAGCATCTGGACTCACGAGTCTGTGGCCTTTTCCTGGCTTCACCAGGTCAAGCCACACATGTTCGGTCACCTGCCGAAAGGCGGGCTGAATGTAGTTGAGGTGACTCCTTCCCGCGAAGATCCGACCAAGGGGGAAAGCTGAGGACGACGCGCCGCACGTCTCTTGGTGCGGCGTCCGTGGCGGTCGTGACTAGCCCACTTAGCTCGCGACCGGTGCGCCTAAAATCAATCGAGGCTCAGCCGCTTTCGCAGATCAGCTTTTCTGCCCGAAGCTTTTCCGCCAGCAGCTTGCGCAGCCTTTGGTTTTCTTCTTCCAGCTGCAGAAGATCCGCTATCTCATCGCTCGGCACAGCCGGCGCGGCGGGTGCCGTTTGCATTGCCTTTGTAGTACGTTTCACAGGTGCACGCTTTGTGGTCCCGACATTGCCGACGAACTTTGCCTTGCGACGGAGGCGTGCATAGTGTTTTTCTTCGCGCGATACACACACTACACGTCAAGCCGCCGTCGCCCGCTCGCGCAGCGAGCGTTTCACCGCGGCATGAAGCTGCTCTTGCGTAAATGGCTTGGTCATGCGTAACAAATCAGACAGACCTTCGTCGTCTGGTAGTTCAGCATATCCCGAAGCCAGGATCACCGGCAGCTCTGGGAAGGTCGAAAATATAAACCTGGCGAGCTCCGCCCCCGTCATACCGGGCATCGCATGATCTGTTATGATCAGATCGAAGCTATTGTCCGATGCCAGTATTTCGAGGGCCCGAGCCGCCGACGCCGCCTCTACTGCGACGTGCCCGAGATCTTCCAGCATCGCCGAAGTTCCCATGCTGACAAGCGCATCATCGTCAACCACGAGCACCCTCAACGGTTGCGTGCTCACGGAGGATTCTTCCGCCTGCGCGGTCTCTTCGATGGGTGCTTGCGCTAAAATACCCTCGGCCACCGGTAGCCACACAGACACCGTCGTCCCTTCTCCCTTGACGCTCGATAATTCCAGGATCCCGCCGGACTGTGCAGCAAGGCCATGGACCATAGACAGCCCGAACCCGGTTCCCTTTCCAAGCCCTTTTGTTGTAAAAAAAGGTTCGGCCGCGCGTGCCGCTGTGGCTTCATCCATGCCCTCTCCGTCATCAGAAACCGAGATTCGCACATAGCGACCGGTGGCAAGGTTACTTGGGTGCGGAGCCCTCTCTTCGGATGCGCAAACCGTGATCGTTCCAGCCCCCACCATGGCATCGCGCGCATTGACGAAGAGGTTGAGCAATGCAAGTTCGAGCTGGTTATTATCAATCAATAGCAAAGGCATGCTCGCGGAGATTTGTTTTCTGATCGATACGCCGGGGCCGACTGCCTTGGCGAGAAGATCCTGGATATTGTCGAATAGCTCTGGGAAACTCACCGCTTGCGGCTTCAGCTCCTGACGGCGCGCGAATGCCAGCAACCTCTGCGTCAAAGCCGCGCCACGTTCGGCCGCCTGTATCGCATTGGCAACCAGACGTTCGCTGTTCTCATCGACGGGAAGCCGCTTCTTCAAAAGGTTCAAGCTCCCCAGCACTGCCATCAGTAAGTTGTTGAAATCGTGCGCGACTCCGCCGGTTAACTGTCCGATGGTATCCAGCTTCTGTGCCTCGAATAATTGCGCGAGCGCTTCTTCACGTTCACGGGTTTTTTGGTCGATTCGTTGTTCGAGTTCTTCATTCAGCTGGCGCAACTGGCTAGCCGACGTCTCCAGTTCGGCGGTTCGCTGACGGACTCGGATCTCAAGATCCGCATTGAGAAGTTCGAGTTCCCTCGTCTTCCTAAAGAGGTCCGCGAATACCCTCACCTTGGCCCGAAGAACTTCCGGAACGATTGGGACCGATACGTAATCAACGGCGCCGGCGGCGTAACCCCTTAGCCTATCCGGTTCCGCCATCATGACGGCAGAGACAAAGATAATTGCAGTGTTCTGGTAGCGTGGATGTTCGCGTATCATGCTGACGAGTTCAAATCCGTCTTGCTCGGGCATGCACACGTCAACCAAAATGACCGCAATTTCGTTGCGAAGGAGATGCTCCAGCGCCTCCCTGCCGGATTGGGCCGTCAGAAGGTTTTCACCGAGGTCTCGGAGAACGACCTCATAACTGAGCAGTTTTGCGGGTTGATCATCGACCAGGAGGATGTTGACGGGAATCATGGCCATGTCCTCACCGGTGCAACCACATGCGCAACGCGGAGAGGAGTTGCTCCGTGTTGACTGGTTTTGCCAAATAGTCGGATGCGCCCGCTTCAAGGCACTTCTCGCGGTCTCCCTTCATCGCTTTTGCAGTGAGAGCCAAAATGGGCAGGCGGCGGAATTTTGGGTTGGAGCGAACCACCTGCATTGTCTCATATCCGTCCATTCCGGGCATCATGATATCCATTAGTACAATTGCGAGCGCCGGCTCCCTCTCGATAACCTCGATCGCTTCACTACCAGTCGTTGCCGTCAATACCCTCATCCCACGGCGCTCGAGCACACTGCTTAGCGCGAAGATGTTCCGGGCGTCATCATCGACTAGCAATACGGTTTCCCCGACCAGATCCTCATCCGAGCTATGCAGTTCCTCAAGCATAGCCTGCTTGGCCGCCGGCATGTCTGCCACAACCCGATGAAGGAACAGGGCTGTTTCGTCCAGTAGGCGCTCTGGCGACTCCACGCCTTTGACGACGACGCTACGTGCCATCGTGTGAAGCTGCGCATCGTCCTCAGGCGAAAGCTCCCGGCCCGTAAACACCACGACTGGCACCTCTGCAATGTCGCGGTCATCGCGAATCTGTTCGAGGACCTCAAAGCCTGACATGTCCGGCAGGGAAAGATCGAGAACGACGCAGTCAGTAGGGGCCTGTCTGAGCGCCTCCAGTGCCGCCGCGCCGGAACCTACGCTTATAATATCGATATCGTCGTGCCCAAGCAGAGCAGTGACACTCAGACGTTCGAAGGCGTTTGCGACGTGGTTCGGAATATGTCTTCAATCGGGAAAAAGCTCTACCGAGGCTTTCGGTGGTTGTGGGCTTGCTCATGAATGCAAAAGCCCCACGCGTGAGACCATGCTGCCGGTCTTCGTCCAAGCTGATGATCTGAACTGGTATATGCCGCGTTTCTGCGCTCTGCTTCAATTGGCTCAGCACAGTCCATCCCAACATATCCGGCAGGTAGATGTCGAGGGAGATGGCAGCGGGCTTGTATTCACGAGCCAAGTTCAAAGCCTCACCGCCTCGCGTTGCGACGAGAACCTTGAAGCCGCTATCGCGCGCAAGATCAACAAGGACCCGTGCATAGTGCGCATCATCCTCGACGATTAATAAAACTGTGTCCGTTTGTGCGATAGTATGACGGTCATCATCCACCTGTTCTACTGGCTTGTCCGCCCGCCGCGCGGCGGCGGCTTCTTCCAGTTGCACGACATTGCTACCCCCAGGCACTGCCTTGGGAAGGGCGGCGGCCGCGCCAACATATGTCAAGGGAAGATAGAGGACGAACGTGCTACCAACCCCCGGAGCACTCCGGAGCTGAATTTCACCACCCAGGAGGTTGGCGAGTTCCCGACTGATCGCAAGACCAAGCCCGGTTCCCCCGTATTGCCGGCTGGTTGAGGCGTCGGCCTGCTGGAATGCCTCGAATATAAGGCGCTGCTTTTCCGGCGGTATGCCGATGCCGGAGTCGGACACTTCGAAGGCAATAACGGATGGTGCATGTTTCAGCGAGGGATGGTCCGCGGACCAGCCATGCACGACCGAATCAACCCTGAGCGTGACCCCACCTTGCGCCGTAAACTTGAATGCATTGGACAACAGGTTCTTGAGGATCTGCTGAAGACGTTTGGAGTCGGTAATGATACTCCTGGTGACCTCCGGGCCGACTTCGACCGAGAACGAGAGATTGCGGTTCTCAGCCTCGTGCTTGAAAGGTCGTGACATGACCTCAAGCAGGTTGGTTATAAATATCTCTTCGGCATCCACCGACACTGTTCCCGACTCAATTTTCGACAGGTCAAGAATATCGCTGATGAGGTTTAGGAGATCTGTGCCGGCTCCATGGATCGTCTTTGCGAACTCGACCTGTTTGCCGGAAAGATTGCCATCGGGATTTTCACCCAATTGCTGGCCGAGGATAAGGATCGAGTTGAGCGGTGTGCGCAGTTCGTGCGACATGTTGGCGAGGAATTCCGACTTGTATTTCGAGGTGAGTGCAAGCTCAGTCGCCTTCTCCTCGAGCGCATGGCGAGCCTGTTCGATTTCCTGGTTCTTGGCCTCGACCTCGACATTTCGCTCCTCGAGCTGTTGAGCTTTCTGCTCGAGCTGCTCGTTGGTCTGCTGCAACTCCTTCTGCTGTGTCTGAAGTTCAGTCGCCAGCTGCTGGGATTGTTTAAGAAGGCCCTCAGTCTGCATGGTTGCTTCGATCGAGTTGAGCACGATGCCGATGGACGTCGTCAGCTGGTCCAGGAAAGACAGCTGCAGTTCGGTGAACTCCCCAGCCGACGAAAGCTCAATCACCGCCTTAACCTGACCCTCGAAATGAACCGGCAAAACGATGGCGCTTTTAGGCGGGGCGGAGAAAACAGCTGAGCTGATGGGGACGACGTTATCGGGAAGGTCGGTAATCAGAATGCGCCGGGCATCGATCGCGCATTGCCCTACAAGACCTTGGCCAAATTCCAGCCGAGAAGGATGGGACGCATCTATCCCGCGCGCATAAGCCGACAAGAGCGATAGCGTTGGCTGATGCTCCTCCGCTTCCACCTGATAGATCACCCCCTGATGCGCCCCTACCAATGGTGCTAATTCCGAAAGTAACATTCTTCCGACCAGCGTCAGGTCGCGTTGGCCCTGAAGCATGTTGGTGAAGCGCGCCAAATTTGTCTTAAGCCAATCCTGCTCGGTATTTTGATCTGTCGTCAGGCGCAAATTTCCGATCATCGTGTTGATATTGTCTTTCAGTTCGGCAACTTCGCCACGCGCTTCGACCTGGATAGATCGTGTCAAATCGCCCTTGGTAACGGCGGTAGCAACCTCCGCTATTGCCCGGACTTGCGTGGTTAGGTTTGCGGCAAGGAGATTGACGTTACCAGTGAGGTCTTTCCATGTACCCGCCGTTCCCGGCACATTCGCTTGGCCGCCGAGGCGACCCTCGACTCCAACTTCGCGGGCAACGGTGGTGACCTGATCAGCAAACGTTGCCAGCGTGTTGGTCATGTTGTTAATGGTCTCAGCAAGCGCTGCGACCTCGCCCTTGGATGCGACAGTAAGGTTCTGCTCGAGATCGCCGTTGGCAACGGCCGTTACCACCTTGACGATGCCTCTGACCTGTTCCGTGAGGTTGGCAGCCATGACGTTGACCGTATCGGTTAGGTCCTTCCAAGTCCCGGCGACGCCTGGCACTTGCGCCTGGCCTCCGAGCTTTCCTTCGGTGCCGACTTCGCGCGCCACGCGGGTCACCTCCCCGGCAAAGGCGTTGAGCTGGTCCACCATTGTGTTGATGGTATTCTTCAACTCAAGAATCTCGCCCTTCACGTCGACGGTAATCTTGCGCGACAGATCGCCTCGCGCGACGGCAGTCGTCACTTCGGCGATGTTGCGCACCTGCGTGGTCAGGTTGGCGGCCAGCAAATTCACATTGTCGGTCAGGTCTTTCCAGGTGCCGGCCACCCCCGGCACAACGGCCTGGCCGCCGAGACGGCCATCCGTGCCGACCTCGCGCGCTACGCGCGTCACTTCACCCGCAAACGAGCGAAGCTGGTCGACCATGGTGTTAAGGGTATCCTTCAGCAACAGGATTTCGCCGCGAACATCGACGGTGATCTTGCGCGACAGGTCACCGTTGGCAATAGCCGTTGCGACCTCCGCGATATTTCGGACCTGGGCTGTCAGGTTGCCGGCCATCGAATTCACGGAGTCGGTCAAATCTTTCCATGTACCGGCCACGCCAGGAACTTGCGCCTGGCCACCGAGCTTGCCCTCGGTGCCAACTTCGCGGGCCACTCGCGTTACTTCGCCTGCGAACGCGTTAAGCTGGTCCACCATCGTGTTTATTGTATTCTTGAGTTCGAGAATTTCGCCCTTCACATCGACGGTGATTTTGCGTGAAAGGTCTCCGCGCGCAACGGCCGTGGTTACTTCGGCGATGTTGCGCACCTGCCCGGTCAGGTTCGATGCCATGGAGTTGACGTTCTCGGTCAAATCCTTCCATGTCCCAGCCACACCCGGAACCTGGGCCTGCCCGCCGAGCTTGCCTTCCGTACCCACTTCTCGGGCTACACGGGTCACCTCCGACGCAAAGCGGTTCAACTGATCGACCATCGTGTTGAGCGTTTCCTTCAGTTGAAGAATTTCGCCTTTCACATCCACGGTAATCTTGCGCGACAAGTCGCCGTTGGCGATAGCTGTGGAAACTTCGGCAATGTTGCGCACCTGTGCTGTAAGGTTGCCCGCCATAGAATTGACCGAATCAGTTAGATCTTTCCATGTCCCAGCGACACCAAGGACGTTTGCTTGCCCCCCGAGGCGACCCTCGGTGCCAACCTCGCGTGCGACACGTGTCACTTCACCTGCAAAGCCGTTTAGCTGGTCCACCATTGTGTTGATGGTCTCCTTCAGCTCCAGGATTTCGCCTGAAACGGTAACAGTGATTTTTTTCGACAAATCCCCCTGTGCAACGGCGGTTGCCACCTCCGCAATATTACGGACCTGGCCTGTCAGGTTCGACGCCATGGAATTCACAGAATCAGTCAGGTCCTTCCATGTACCGGCAACGCCCTTCAATTGAGCCTGCCCGCCGAGTTTCCCTTCGGTGCCGACCTCACGTGCGACGCGCGTCACTTCGGACGCAAATGCGTTCAACTGGTCAACCGTTGTATTGATGGTTTCCTTTAGTTGGAGAATTTCGCCTTTCACATCGACGGTGATCTTCTTAGACAAGTCGCCGTTGGCAATCGCGGTCGAGACATCGGCGATATTGCGAACTTGGGCAGTCAAATTGCCCGCCATCGAGTTGACGTTTTCGGTCAGATCCTTCCATGTACCGGCGACGCCTCGCACGTTGGCCTGTCCTCCGAGACGTCCCTCTGTCCCCACCTCACGTGCAACGCGTGTTACTTCAGAGGCGAATGCATTCAGCTGATCCACCATCGTGTTGATGGTTTCCTTGAGTTCCAGAATTTCGCCGGAAACGGTGACAGTGATCTTTTTGGACAAGTCACCACTGGCGATAGCGGTCGAGACTTCGGCAATATTGCGAACCTGGGCAGTCAGGTTGGAAGCCATGGAGTTGACATTGTCGGTCAGATCCTTCCACGTGCCCGCGACGCCGGGCACCTGGGCCTGCCCACCCAGTCGCCCTTCGGTTCCTACCTCGCGCGCGACACGTGTGACTTCGCCTGCAAACCCGTTGAGCTGGTCAACCATCGTGTTGATCGTCTCTTTCAACTCCAAGATCTCGCCAGAAACGTTGACGGTAATCTTACGCGAAAGGTCGCCGCGCGCGACAGCGGTCGTGACCTGTGCGATGTTTCTGACTTGGGCCGTCAGATTGCCGCACATGGCGTTAACCGAGTCGGTCAGGTCCTTCCACGTGCCCGCAACCCCCGGCACGAGTGCTTGCCCGCCCAACTTTCCTTCTGTGCCAACTTCGCGCGCCACGCGCGTCACTTCCGATGCAAAGGAGCGAAGCTGGTCAACCATCGTGTTGATAGCCTCCTTGAGCTGTAAAATCTCGCCCCGAACGTCAACGGTGATCTTTTTTGAAAGATCACCGTTGGCAACCGCGATCGTTACGTCGGCGATGTTTCGGACCTGTGCGGTCAAATTTGAGGCCATGGAATTGACGCTCTCAGTGAGGTCCTTCCATACACCTGTCACCTCTGATACCTGCGCCTGACCGCCGAGTTTGCCATCTGTTCCGACCTCACGTGCAACGCGCGTGACTTCAGAGGTAAAGACGCTCAATTGTTTAATCATCGTGTTGACGATCTCGGCCGAACGCAGGAATTCCCCCTTGAGCGGTCTCCCATCGACATCAAGCGGCACGGTCTGCTGGAGGTCACCCTTGGCCACGGCGGTGATCGTTCGGGTCACCGCCGTCGTTGGCCACAGCAGATCATCGATGAGCGTATTGACCGAGCCTTCCATGTCCGCCCAGGCTCCGTCAGATGGGCCGAACCGAACACGCGTGCCAGTCCGCCCATCTCGGCCGACGACCTGACCGACATGTTCCAACTGCGCAGCCATTTTCTGATTCGCGGCGATGATGTCGTTCAGTGTGTCGGCGATCTTCCCTGTAATCCCCGTCAGATCCGAGCGCATGCGTGTAGAAAAATCGCCCTTTCTCATCGCCAGCAGCACGTCCAAAAGGTCACGGGCGTTGTCCGCCGCCATATTTGGGTCCGGAAAGTCTTCCCAGTCCGATGCTCTCTCTTGGCCCCGAGTGTCACTACCCTGTCTGCTCACCGCAATCCCTCCACTGAAGTACCCCATAATCTAAGGCATGATTGGAGAATTGCCATGGGGGACGTGTAGTCAGTAGACTATTGAGTTCTGGCGCCATATGACCGTTTCCCGTTCTCAAGAACGCAGCTTCATCACGGCGCCAAGAATGCCCCTTCGTGGATCGTTCTTAGTTGAAATGAAAATCGAGTCATTTTCAAACGCAACTCAAAAGGGTCGTGACCCGACAGGAAAGGAACGAGTCTCTGTGCTGATGGCGAATGGCGAAGAAGAAGTTCGGCGCTTCAATTTTCGGGAGAAATTGCGCTGACCCATGATAGTGGAGGAGAACCCGGCCTGTCCCGCCCGGTTCTCATGCTGAAACAGTGAAACAATATGCGACCACTCAACTGCATATTCAGAAGAGGACTTTCATAACCCTATCAGGCCTTGAGAGCAACGGGCAGGACTCTTCAGGCCGCCGCCTTGTTTGTTGAGTGTTTTCCAATCCGGACAGTAAAGCACCGATTTCACCACCGATTTGGAGATCAAAATCCACAATTCGGCATGCCGTGGCGTCGAGGGTAACTGTCGCCATAACGTGGCTGTCAGGCGACGCGGGCTCGAGTGCCGCTGTGCTTCGTCAGGCACTGGCGGCGGAAGCGACCGACAGTCGATCACGCTTGCGACGTGTTCGTCGAAGGGGGTTCATTGTGGTCGTCGATTGAAGGGCTGCAGTTGCGCGACAACCCTGCGCAAGCTCAAAACTGAGGCTTTAGTCCTATTCGCCCGAAGCAAAGGTCTAAGAGGCCAGAATTTGAACCTGTCCAAGGGAACACTAGTTTCGCATTCGCGTTTTGTCGCTGAATAAATTTGCCCTACTCGGGAGCGGGAGCCACGTTTGGAATTCACCGAAGCGTCGACGTCGGAACTCTCCCCCGACGGATCGGCTAGGTATGACAACACGTGGACGTCAAGGAGTCACTTATGAAATACCCTATTTTGCCTTTGCTGGGCATTACTCTTTCGCTCACAAGCATCGCAAGCAGCGTTATTGCGATCCCCAATTTCCTGCCTGAACCGAAACTGAAGACGCTAAATAACATCGATATTTCTTCACTCTGGACCTCCCGCCCCATACCGGTTGATCGGACCAAGCAGACTTTCGAGCGCCTTCCGGCGCTCGTCGTCCAGCAACGCGATGCGTCTGAACCCAGACCCGCCTTGGACGGCATGGCCACCACGATCATCCCTTCCTCGATGCCGGCAGACCGGCGGGATGGCGGGGACGATAACGAACTTGACGCCAGCGGCGCCAACGCGACTTATCAAATGGAGGTGGCTGCGTGGTGCAGCGAGCGATACAAGTCGTACCGAGGCGCGGATAACACCTACCAACCTTACAACGGCGCTCGCCGCAAGTGTGAGCCTCCCTTCAAGGCTTCGCTTCACAACACGGTCACGGCCGACATGGCGCAGCACGTCTCAAACGCGGGAAATGGTGATAGCGAGGATGATCACATTCAGTGGTGCTTCGCTCGATACCGGTCATATAATCCGGATGACAATACATACATGGCCTATAGCGGTGAAATCCGCGCTTGTGGGTCTCCCTATATTTGAGACTGCGGCGCGGGCTCCATTTTCGCCGCCGTCTAAGTCTTGGCAGCCACCGCATTTTTGACGAACAGCCATCGCGCCATATTTTGTGATCATCGACAGTTCGCAGAAGGTCGGCCCGCTCCAGGGTCACGATAGCGCGCGAGGTTTGTATCGATCGACCGAAATTCCCAGGAGTAATACCTCGGCGGATGCCCGGCCGCGATCGGTAAGGTTACGCTCCTAAAGTCTTGAAGTCGCCGATCGAAGAACATACCATTTTTTGGTGGCCAAAAATGCTTGGAAGGGAGGAACGGCAGTCCATGAATACTCAAGTCTTCAGTGTGCACGACCACCCCCTGGCGCCGGAAGATTTAAATTTCTGTAAGGCTGCCTTCGATCAAATTTGCGCGGCGCAGGGCGTCGATCCCCACTCAGACGATGCCGGCGAAATAGCCGCGTTGATCATCGAGTTGTATCGCCAAGGCGTTCGGGATTCGAGGCAACTTGCCGTGATGGTGGGGCAAATCGGCCAACCATAAAGCAGTACCCCACACGGCGCGGAATAATGGCACCTCTTTGGGGACGTTTACGAATCGTAAGGAATGGCAATCGATATTCCGTCTGTTTCAAGCCATTCCGGTATTAGAGCCCATACACCCCCGCTTGCTGCCATCGATCAGTCCTGCTTTGGCCAGATAAAAACGCGCCCAGGCAAGACCTGACAAGGCGTTGCATTTTTCGAAGGCCTGGAATTGCTTTCCGCAGGCTGCAACCGTCTCGACAAATTCCTCGAGGACCTCGCCTTTGTAGTTAATGACGCGGAACGACGTCGGCGAATACCAGACGGATGCGATCTCAATGCGGGCCTTCGTGCGATAGATGACGGCGATGTTGGGTCCGGCGCAATCCAGGGACGACGCCGTTGTAGATATTGCGCCGTCGCGGTGCTCCATAACGGTCGACGCTGGGGGCGAACGGCCAGAATGAGGGCACTAAACCGTCGTTGAGTGTGGGCGTAGTTGGCATCGGGCAGGTTGCCCAACCCAAATTGTCGCCTTGAACCAGTTCGAACCACCGACCCGGTGTTTCTCAGCACCGAGAACAAAGTCTAGCTCGCGGGCAAAGTGTCTGGCCATTCCTGCGCACCATGGAGGACGCGACGAATACGGACCGTAGTTTCGGTAATTGCATACGCCGCGACGTACGGCGTGCCGTTTATAACCAGTTCGCGGGTGCCGGCAATTCTGCCAACACGACCGCTTGCGGGGAAATCTATCAACCGGCGGGACGGCAGCAACTATGCGCTCATCGACCAGAATGGCCGCTGACGGATTTTCGGAAGGTAAAGATGGCATCGCGATCCGATAACGCGAACGCAGACCAGGTAAGCTTCACGATTTGCGCTCACCCGCGTTGAGACGGGCTGCGGCTCGGCGTTCAGCGAAATGAACCTCGACTTCCTCATCCGAGACGTCCGGTCGAGCATCGTTCAGCGCTTCAAGTACAACGTCCGCTCCTATTCCCGCCCGCCCTCGGCACTGGCGCCGAAAGAAATGGAATGAGCATGCCAAAACACGATCTTTCATCCAGAAATTTTCAACGCAAAACATCCCAATTCTGCGAGGTACGTATTGCCCCGATCACATCAAAAAACTCTCGAGAACGTCCGCCCATATTTGATCTCTATCGAAAGTCGCCACCTCGCCTGAATGGCCGCATCGACTGGGCAACGCTCGGGCAGGCTTGCGGGATCGAAGACGAATTGACGCCCGAGTTGAAAAAACAACTCCGCTTGGGACTGGATGCAATCGTCAGATGCTTGGAGCACCGCCAATTGCCTCCATATTCCAGGCAACCCCCATGCCGATCCTGAAGTCTACGCCCCTCACCTTTCGAAGCTCGAAATTACGGTTGGGGAAATCTCTCGTCCATTGCGGCGCAAAGCCGATACCAAGACCGGCCGATACCAGCGAGATCAACGCAAATGTGTCGTCGCAACTATACGCGATGTTGCGGGCAAGATCATGCTCGGCAAACATCTCCGCGAAATGACGTTCGGTATAGGAGAGGTTCTGGTGCGAGAACGAGATGATCTTCTGATCGCGCAGGTCTTCGATGCGATCTCAGCCATTGCAGCAAGCTGGCTGTCTTTGGCAACCGCCATCAGGTATTCGTCATTCGCCATCGTGAGGTTGCGCGCCGTCGGGCGACTATCGTCACCCAACTCATCAAGCTTGCACAGTAGCTGACCGAGGACGCCGTAACAATGTTCTGCAAACTGCTAGGGCGATTGGGTTCTCACGCAAACAATAGAAAAAAGCGGCGCCGTACCGACGCACATCAGTGTTGCGCGATTTGAAGTGCTCATAGACGAATGCTGCTTTCGCAGCAGTACGGCAAAGCGCCGCGATGAGCGATCATCGTGCCCGTGCTGAGTCATGGCTTATTGGATGCCTGTCCAGCGATCGGGCATGTCGATGATGTCGCCCCGGGAGGCCGGCGGACCCTCAAGTTCCCCTGCAAAATCCAGAAAATCTACTCTGCTCCCAATTTGAGGCTCGAAATTGCAGCGGGATTGCCCCTTGTCGGGAACCTGACCTCGCCCATCTCTGTCGTCGAATAACAGATACGTCAACCGTCCATCGCTTCAAAATTGACTGATTTTTGCTCACCCAACCGTAGAGCTTATTATTTGTACATATATGTATAGACAACCTTTAAAAAAGATGGTGCTATGACAGATAGGAAAAGCAATAAGACCCTATGGCGAGCCCGATGAACGTAGCGGCACTCTTCGATCTGACGGGGCGAAAGGCCCTTGTGACCGGCGCAAGCCGCGGTCTGGGGCAGACAATCGCCCACGCGCTCGCATCCGCCGGCGCGGACGTCGCGGTCACTGCCCGTGACGTCAAGGGTCTAGAAGAGACTAGAACGCGCATTGGAAAAACGGGCAAGCGCTCATTCGCCTATGCACACGACGTCCGCGATGTCGATTCCTGCGCATCTGTCATCGACGCTGCAGCGCGTGCGTTGGGCGGACTGGATATTCTCGTCAATAATGCCGGTTATGAAGAAATCCGGCCGGCTCTCGACGTCGATGAGGCGTTGTGGGAACGGATTGTGTCGACCAATCTGAAGGGGGCGTTCTTCTGCGCGCAGGCCGCAGCGCGCAACATGGTGGCGCTCGACACGGGCGGCGCAATCGTCAATCTCTGCTCGCTGACCTCCTATGTGGGTGTTCCAACTGCGGTTCCTTACGGCTCCTCCAAATCCGGCCTGATGGGTATGACTCATGCTCTGGCCACCGAGTGGGCGCAACAGGGGATTCGCGTCAACGCCATTGCACCTGGCTACTTCCGCACTGCGATGACCGATGTTTTTTATCAGGACGCGGCGTGGCAGGAAGCGATGCTGGAAAAGATCCCGCAGCGGCGCTTCGGCGACATGAACGACGTGGCAGGCGCCGTCGTCTTTCTTGCGAGTGACGCTTCCCGCTATGTCACGGGACACTGCATACCGATCGATGGAGGCTACCTTGCCTCAGTCTAACATTGTTAATGCGGCAGGATCGCCGCGCAGGGAAAGCATGATGCCGGCAGCACTCAAAGGATCGGCGATTAAGCCTAAGCTAGAATGGCCCACAGTAGCCGTATCCGTCAAGTCCGTGAACATGGTCTATGATGGTGTGCATGCAGTTCGGTCGGCGTCGTTCGATCTGGAAACTGGAAAGTTCCTGACGATTCTCGGGCCCTCAGGATCCGGAAAGACTACTTTGCTGCGATTAATCGCTGGCTTCCAGCGTCCAACCAGCGGCGAAATATTCATCAATGGCGCTGCTGTCAGCGCGGTTCCCCCCCATAAACGTTCGATCGGCATGGTGTTCCAAAAGCTAGCTTTGTTTCCGCATATGACTGCCGCCGAGAATGTCGCCTTTCCACTGAAAATGCGGCGCAGCGATGCGCGTGCCATTCCCGCCCGGGTCGAGCGCTATCTGGACATGGTGCGTCTTGGCGGCTACGGCACCCGCCGGGTGCACGAGCTGTCGGGTGGCCAGCAGCAGCGTGTGGCGATTGCTCGCGCGCTGGTGTTCGAGCCGGACCTGCTCTTGCTCGATGAACCGCTCGCAGCCCTCGACCGGAAATTGCGTGAGGAAATGCAACTCGAGTTTCGCCGCATCCAGCGGGAGCTCGGCGTGACCACGATCAATGTGACGCACGACCAGCGGGAAGCCCTCGTTGTATCCGACGAGATCATCGTCATGGACGGCGGACAGATTCAGCAGAAGGCGCGGCCCTCCGAAACCTATCGAACGCCTTCGAACGCCTTCGTTGCGAATTTCATCGGCGTGACGAATTTCCTCGATGCACCGGACGGCGAACGCCGGGCAATCCGCGCGGAGAAAATACGCATCGCGCCGACCCGCAACGGCCTGGTCGGCGCCGACACGATTGTCGAGGGGATCGTGGCGGATGCGATCTTCGAAGGCGAGAGGGTCGTCTACGAGGTCCGGGTCGCATCGCTCGGCGATACGCTGCTGCGGGTTTTCGATCATGATCCGTCCGCACATAGCCAACTGGAACCGGGTTCAGCCGTTTATCTCGGCTGGACGGCGGGCGATGTTTTAGAATTCAAACCGTAAGCCGGACAAACCGGTCAACCAGAGGAGAAGAATATGCGCGAAGGTAAACTCACATCCAAGATGCTCCCCCGACGCCGGTTCCTTCAGGGCGCCGCAACCATCGGCGGCGCGGCCGGTCTGTCCTCACTGGGCCTGTCAAGCGCGTTTGCGCAAGAGCCGGAAAAACCGAAGGAACTAATCGTTCGCGCCTGGGGCGGCAGTTGGGTCGATGCCCTGAAAGCCGGTGTTTCCGATAGTTTCACCGCCAAGACGGGCATCGCCGTCCGCCACGATCTGACCGAGGACAACGAAATCCAGCCGAAGGTCTGGGCGGCCGTAGCCCAAGGCCGCGTGCCACCGATCCACATCAACTGGGACACGACCACCAATGCCACGAAATCGGCGCTGCGCGGAGTAACCGAGGATCTGTCGGATCTTTCCAACCTGAAGAACACAACCGATCTTGCAAAGCCGGTGGGTCTCGACGGCTATCCAATCGTCAACACCTACGGTTATGTCTATGTGCTTGCCTACCGCCCGGAAGCCTTTCCGAACGGTGCGCCGAAGTCCTGGAAGGACCTGCTCGATCCCAAGTACAAGGGCCGCATCGCGCTCTACAATGACGGCATCGGCTTCCATTTCCCAGCACAGGTCGCTGGCGGCGGCAAACTCGAGGACATTCCCGCCAACATGCAGCCAGCCTGGGACTTCGTCGCCAAGATGAAGGAGCAGCAGCCGTTGCTTGGCGAAGATCCGGATTTCACAACGTGGTTCCAGAAGGGCGAAATCGACGCCGCCTGCACGATTTCGACCAACGCGCGCGAGGCAAAGAAAAACGGTATCGACATCAAGTGGGTCGTGCCGGAGGAAGGCGCCAAGTTCGATACCGACGGTCTCTGGATTCCCAAAGGTCTGCCGGCCAACGAGCTTTACTGGGCGAAGGAATATATCAACCACTCGCTGACTGTCGAAGCCCAGCAGATTTGGCTTGACGGCCTGGGACTGCCGGGTGTGGTGCCGGGCGTCAAGCCGCCGGCCGACCTCGTTGAGGATCCCTCCTATCCCACCACAGAAGAAGCTTTCAAACACCTGATCCGTATCTCCTCCAAGGTGCAGGTGGAAAACGAGAGCGAGTGGTTCTCGAAGTTCAAGGCCATCATGCAGGGTTGAGCCCTCGGATACCCCTCACCCTGGCCCGTCGCCCCGCAAGAGGCAACGACACAGGTTGCCGACAGGCCAGATGAGGGGCGCTCGGGTGCACATACAGCGTCACCAAACAAGGACTGACATGCGAGTGTCGAAATCGGCCTATCCCCTGACCTGGCGCATCATGGATGCACTGGAAGCCTTCGCGGCCTTTGTCTGGCCAGCGCGTTTCGGGCGAGCAATCCCGTGGATGATGCTCGCCCCCGCCCTTCTGCTTGTCGGCCTCCTCGTGCTCGGTCTCTGGCAGATCGGCGATGTCAGCCTGCGGACATTGGATACGAGCACCTTTCTGATGTCGGAAGCCTACACCCTTGCTAACTATCAACGCGCCTTCACCGAAAGCCTGTTTGCAGTCGTCGCCTGGCGCAGCCTGGCGGGATCGCTGATCGTCACAGTCGTTACCCTCACTCTCGCCTTTCCCTATGCCTATGTGATGGTGCGCACATCCTCGCCGACCATCCGCAAGCTACTGCTGATCGCGCTCTTCCTGCCCTTCTTCATCGGCCAGGTTGTCCGAGCCTATGGCTGGCTGATCATTCTTGGCAACCAGGGCATGGTCAACGAGGCGCTCGGTCTTGTCGGCATCGCCCCGATTCGCCTTCTTTATAATTACTGGGCCGTGCTCTTCGGCCTTGTCCAGTACATGCTGCCCTTTGCCGTTCTTATGCTGGCACCGGCGCTGACCGCCATCCCGGAAGAGCTGGAAGCTGCTGCCGGCTCCCTCGGCGCCGACTGGGCGCGCACCTTCCGCCACATCGTGTTACCGCTTGCAAGGCCTGGACTCGTCGGTGCCGGGCTTGTGGTCATGACATTGTCGCTCACCGATTTCGCCATGCCCGCTATCCTCGGCGGGGGCAGCCAGGATTTCATCGCCAACGCCATCTACGACCAGTTTTTTCGCACATCGGATCAGGGGCTGGGCTCAACGCTGGCCCTGCTGCTCGTGGCCGCCGGCTCCATGCTGGTGGGTCTGGTCTTCACCCTGTTCGGTGCCGGCACCCTGGCCATGGGGAGGGCGCGCCGATGACCGCCCCCTTGAGCAAAACCATCGTTCTTTGGATTTTCGTCGTCGCGGTGCTTGTTCTTCTGTCGGCGCCGACGATCGTGATCCTCGGTGCTTCCTTCACGTCCGGAAATATTATCACCTTTCCGCCGGAGGGCTTCTCCCTCAAATGGTACGAGAAGATCGCCACCTCGCGCGATCTGTGGGATGCATTCCTGCGTTCACTTTATGTGTCGGCAATCTGCACGATCGTGGCTATCCCGGTGGGGACGCTGGCCGGTATCGTCCTTGCAAAGTACGCGATCCGCTTTGAAAAGTCGGTTCAGATCTATCTGCTGCTGCCATTCACCATCCCGCTTATCGGTTCTGGCATCGGGCTGATGCTGATCTTCGGCGAAGCGAGGCTGCTGGGCCAGCTCTGGCCGGTCGGGCTGGCTTGCTGCGTCATCAACCTGCCCTTCATGATCTGGGCAGTGACCGCAAGCGCCTCCAGCCTTGATCCCGATCTCGAGCTCGCCGCCGCCAGTTGCGGCGCGCCACCGCTCTCTACCTTCCTGCACGTGACCCTGCCCGCCGTTATGCCCGGGGTCATCAGCGGGTCGCTGCTGATGTTCATTCTGGCGCTGAATGAATTTCTCGTGAGCCTACTTTTGACGGATGCACGCATCGTGACGCTGCCAGTCCAGATCTACAATTCCATCCGCTCCATCATCACGCCGGACCTGGCGGCGATCTCGGTCGTCTTCATCGCATGCGCGGCGCTGGCGATCGTTCTTCTCGATCGCCTCGTCGGTCTTGAAATCTTCCTCAAATCAAAATGACGCAGAAGCCGGCGCGATGCACCGGCGAAACGGGAAAACAGCCATGTCAGACGTCTCCTTTCACGATCTCTCCGCGTTGGACGCGCCGAGCCGCGCAGCGCTCCTGCGCCGGTCAGAGACCGACCTCTCCGGCTTCATGGAAACGGTGAAGCCGATCATCGAGGCGGTTCGCGTCGAAGGCGACACCGCTCTGGTGCGCTATGCGCGTGAACTGGACAAGGCGGATCTGGACGAGAGCCGGCTCAAGGCGACGGAAGCCGAATTCGACGCAGCCTTCGATCTGGTGGAGGATGAAGTCATCGCAGCCATTCGGTTTGGCATCGACAATATCCGGCGATTCCACGAAGTGCAGAAACCAGAACCGATGTGGCTGAAGGAAATGCGCCCGGGCGCCTATGCCGGCGACCGCTTCACCCCGATCCGCTCCGTTGCGCTCTACGTTCCCCGCGGTAAGGGCGCGTTTCCCTCGGTCACCATGATGACGGCCGTGCCTGCCGTCGTCGCCGGCGTGCCGGAGATTGCCATCGTCACGCCGCCGGCGCCGGATGGATCCGTGGATGCCGCGACACTGGTCGCAGCGCGTCTCGCCGGCGTGTCCAACGTCTACAAGGTTGGCGGTGCGCAGGCCGTGGCGGCTGTCGCCTATGGCACGCAGACCATCAAGCCGGCGCTGAAGATCGTTGGTCCGGGAAGCCCATTCGTGGTGGCGGCCAAGCGGCTTCTGTCCGGCGTCATCGATCCCGGCCTGCCGGCCGGCCCGTCCGAGGCAGTTATCTTTGCCGACGATACGGTGAAGGGCGGCCTTGCGGCGCTCGACCTTCTGGTCGAAGCCGAGCATGGCCCGGATTCATCCGCCTATCTCGTCACCCATAGCCGTCGCGTGGCCGAAGAGGCTCTCGCCGCCCTACCCGATCACTGGGCTCGCATGACCGAACAACGCGTGGCTTTCTCGAAAGCGGTGCTCACCGGCCGCTGCGGCGGCATCGTGCTCACCTCCTCGCTTGAAGAAAGCTATCGCTTCGTCAACGACTATGCGCCGGAACATCTCGAAATCCTGTCGATGGACCCCTTCGCTCATCTTGGCCATATCACGGAAGCCGCCGAAATCCTGATGGGTCCGCATACGCCGGTTTCGATCGGCAATTTCGGTCTCGGCCCCAACGCCGTGCTTCCGACAAGCCGCTGGGCACGCACCTATGGACCGCTGTCCGTATCGGATTTCGTCAAACGCTCGTCGATCGGTTACGTCACGGCGTCGGCTTATCCGGAATTTGCACGACATGCCCGTACCCTTGCCCGTTACGAGGGCTTCTCCTCGCACGAGCACGCGGTCTCCGATGTTCGCAAGGACTACCTGTGACGATGAAGGCGGCACGACTCTACACAGCAGGCGATATTCGGGTTGAGGACATCGACAACCCCGGGCCGCTTGCCCCCGGCTGGGTCCGCGTCGCTGTAACCGCCGCTGGCATCTGCGGCTCTGATGTTCACAATTTTCGCACCGGACAGTGGATCACGCGGTCGCCTTCGGTGGCAGGGCATGAGTTCGCCGGCGTAGTCGCCGAGGTCGGGGCGGGCGTTCGCGCGTTCGCGGCCGGCGATACAGTCGTTGCCGACTCCCGGTTCTGGTGCGGCGAATGCCCTGCCTGTCAAAGCGGCCGGCACAACATTTGCGACCATCTCGGTTTCGTCGGAGAAATCTGCGACGGTGGCTTTGCAGAGCAGGCGGTATTACCGGAGCGGCTGCTCGTCAGGTACGATCCGGCGCTTGATCCCGCCATTGCTGCCATGGCCGAGCCGCTGGCTGTTGCCCTGCATGCGGTACGCCGCCAGGCGGTCCCGGCCGGCGAGCCGGTTCTCGTTATCGGTTGCGGCCCGATTGGGGGCCTTGCAGCGCTTCTCCTGTCGCGCCTTCACGATGGTCCCGTCCTTGTCTGCGACCGCAACGCGGATCGCGCAGAACTGGTTGCGCGGGTGACCGGTGCATCAAGTGTCACTCTCGACACGGAATCTCTCGGCGATGTGCTTTGCGGACGGGTGCTGCGTTATGCACTCGACGCGACGGGCCATATCGATGTCCTGATACGGGCAATCGCGCTTCTCGGTGGCGGCGGTTCGCTGACACTGGTCGGCATCACGCACGGTCGCATCGAACTCGACCCGAACACGCTCGTCGAGCGCGAAATCGCGCTCATCGGCTGCCACGCCTTTACCGACGAGTTGCCGGAAGCTGTTGCCATGTTGCCCGGACTGGCGCCCGCTCTTGTCCAATTGATCGACCGGGAAATCGCAATCGATGCCGTGCCGCAGGCCTATGAACAGCTTCTTGCCGGCAATGTCACAGGTCTCAAAACGATCGTTCGGCTCGGGTACCGCCCGTGACCCAAGCCTCCGATGGAAAGCCGGTTGCGAAGATGCCCCTCACCGATAATGCGAGCCCCCTCTACGAGAAGGTCAAGGATTATGTCCTTGCGCATATCGGCAGTGGCGAATGGGACAGGAACCGCAGGCTACCGTCCGAGCACGATCTGGTGGCAACGCTCGGTGTATCCCGCATGACCGTTCACAGGGCGTTACGGGAGCTCACGTCCGAAGGTTATCTCCTGCGCATCCAAGGGGTGGGTACATTCGTTGCCCCACCCAAGCCGCAATCGACCCTGATCGAGGTCGCCAATATTGCCAGCGAAATCAGTGGACGTGGCGGAGAGCATCGCGCCGAGGTCATTCTGCTGGAAGCGATAAGGCCGGAAATCGAACTCTTGGCGGCCTTCGAGGCCGGCAGGCAGATCCGCGTTGCCCATTCGATCGTCGTCCATTTTGACAACGGCATTCCTGTCCAGGTCGAAGAGCGCTTCGTCAACTCGGAACTCGTGCCGGACTACGAGCAGCAAGACTTCGCTGTTATGACCACCTACGACTTTCTGCAGCGCTCGACGCCAATGACCGAAGTGGAACACGTTATTTCCGCTATCGGAGCGGATGCCGAAACCGCACGGATGCTAAAGGTGGAAGAAGGAACCCCGTGCCTGCTCCTTCACCGCCGGACATGGTCCGGTGCAAGAGTCGCAACGGTTAACCGGCTCACTTATGCCGGCAACCGCTATTCCCTTGGCAGCCGCTATGCGCCGTCATCGCTGAAATAACATCGAAGACTGGAGGATGAAGATGACCGAAAGCAACAGCAGGACAGCTGACATTCGCCGGATGGCGCGAACCGATGAGCCGGCGGCGACAGCACTTCTGGCCAGCCTGCTTCTGGATCTGTTTTCGCTGAAGGCGGAGGAGATCCGCATCAATCGCGATCAGTACAGCCTGAATTCGCTGAACGGCTTTTTCGACGCCGACGGCCAGTCGTTTTTTTTCAAGTTTCATCAGGAAGACGGAGAAGAGGCGATGTCCGGCGAATATTATCGCGCCGACATCCTTGCGCGCGCCGGGCTTCCGGTTGATCAACCACTCTACATGTCGGTTCTACCCGGAGAACAGATACTTATTTATCGCCGTCGCAGCGATCCGCGTTTTTCCGATGTGCTGCGGGTGTTGGATCTCCAGCCGGATCCGGTGGCGGAATCGAAGGCCGTCGCTGCGGAGCAGGCTCTTTCTGCCCGAGTGCTTGCCGTCTACCTCGAAAGCCTTCACGACGTGACGCTGGATGACGTTGCGGCCGAGCCGATCCATAGGCTGTTCTACGACAGGCTCACCGATCCGCAATCCGGCGCCATTCCAGGCGGGCGTTACAAAAGTTTCTACGTCAACCAGCGGTTTTTTCTTCCGGGCGTCGACCTCGACTGGGAGACTTTCTCCAAGGCGCGAATCGTCATTAATGGCCGGCGATATCGTCACAGCTTTGGCGAACTCTTTGAGCTTGCGAGTGTTCGCTTGAGACCCGACCGGCTTGCCGATGCCGGTGGCGTCGTCGCACACGGCGATGCGCACAATGCGAATGTCTGGTACACAGAGACGGACAACCGGGCGCAACTTTCCTACTTCGATCCGGCCTTTGCCGGGCAGAATGTGCCGACGCTTCTGGCTGAGATAAAGACGACCTTCCATAATGTTTTCGCACATCCGCTGTGGCTCTATGATCCTGCCGACGCTGAAAAGCGATTTTCGGGGCTTGCCCACTACGAGGCTGGCACGCTTTTCCTGGAAACGGATTGGGATTTAAGCGCGGTACGAGCCAAATTGCTGGACGTGAAGGCCGACAATGTGTGGCGGCCTCTTCTGAGCGCGGTGGATGCACGGGGCATGCTTCCGGAAGATTGGCGCCGCGTCATTCGGCTCGCGCTTTTTCTGTGCCCGACGCTTGTCATGAACATCAGGGCCGGGGCATCGACGCACAATCCGACCTCTTCGCTCATTGCTATCGCTGTGGCAATAATGGTGGGGAGCGAGCCGGAGACGGGGGACGATAGGATGTCACTGTTTCTGGAACGCGTGGATCCCGCCCTCGGTCTTGTTTCTAAATCCTGATCAAAACCCAGGGCGGTTGGAGGACGTTGTGGTTGTCCATGGAAGACGACGGGTCCGAGGATGGACGAACTCAGCATCGGTCGGATGAGTATTGTCGCCATAGTTGCACTAAAGCAGCTCCGGCCCCTTGCACTTTTACCAGCGGCAGCGGAGACTCCGGCTATAGAATCTCGAATTTCAGACCATCCTAAAAGGCATCCCTCTTGCCCCTTGGCGGATTGATATGAAGCGTGCGCAACAATCCATCATCTGACGAAGATGCTGATCGTAGCCGGGCATTACGTTCGACTGGTCCCACCGCCGCCATGCAAAACGAGATCCGGATCGCTGCCGACGATACGCGAGGTATAGATGCGCAGGCCGAGTGCTTCGCTTTGGCCGTCAGTGAGAGCCGCATCGACATATCGTTGAGCATCGGTGTCGTTCCAGCGGCTTTTCATGGGTCAAATCCGTTTTTGTTCAAATAGAAACGGGCGGCCACAGATCGCAGCCGCCCGGCAGTCAGCTTGGGAGTTCAGAAGTCAAAATTGCCGATATTGTCCTTGGTGAAGACGGTGCGTTCGGGCAGCAGGATGATACCGTTGCCATCGGCTTCGTAGTCATAACCCTGTACCTTATTGGCCGAGACTTCGACCGTGCCGACTCCCGGAATATCAAGCTTGTCGCCCACCTTCATCGGGCCGTTCTTGATGACGTGATCAGCTACGAAGACCGAAATCTTGCCCTGCTGCGTCACATCCCAGAGGCCGAACCGCTGGATTGTACCCCGTTCGATATAGGGGCGCATAACGTTGGGCGTCGAGAAGCCGACGATGGTAACACCATCGGCGCGCTTCAGGTTCTCTGCGGCCTGGGCGGCGGCCGGCAGGGCATTGGCATCCGGGGCGATGATGGCGTCGAGATCCGGATAGGTCTGCAGGATGCTTTCAGCGGTCTGTAGCGACTTTTGGGCGTCGTTGTAGCCATACTGAGTGGTGACGATTTCCCAGCCCGGATGTTCCTTGGCGATTTTCGCCTTGGCAGCTTCCGCCCAGGCGTTCTGGTCGGTTACGGTCGGGCTGGAATAGAAGAAGGCGACTTTGGCCTTTTCCTTGGTCACACCTTCTGCCGCCATTTCAACGAGCAGGCTACCGAGTTGGTCCGGCGTACCCTGGTTAATATAGTAACTGCGGCAATCCGGGTTTACGTCGCTATCCCAGGTCATGACCAGCACACCGCGCTCCATGGCTCGCTTCAAAGCCGGGCATAGACCGTCCGGGGAAACGGACGACACGATGATCGCGCTGTAGCCCTGGTTGACGTAGTTGTTTATAAACTGCACCTGTCCGGAGACACTGGGCTCGGTCGGGCCGTCATAAGTCACTTTTGCACCGACTTCCTCGCCTGCTTTTACGGCACCTGCGCCGCCACTGGTGAAGAAGCCGACACCCACAAGCTTGGGGATGAAAGCGATCTGTGATTCCGCATGCGCGGTTCCGGCCGCAAGCACTGTCCCGGCAAGAAGGCTGGCTGCGAGCGCCGTGGATTTCATTATGGTCTTGATCATTCTACTCTCCTCCTGAAGTAACTGCCGTCCGGCTTTTCCTGAGCCTGTTGACGGCGATGAAATCGGCAAGCAAAGCGCTTCCGTGGCGCAATGCGACCGCTATAACCAGCAACCCTCCCGAAAGTGCGCTGGAAATCTGGCTTGAGACACCGCTCGCCTGCAGTCCCTGCTGCAGATAGCCGATGACGAAGGTGGCAATCAGCGTGCCGAGGATAGACCCCTGCCCGCCATAGATGGACGCTCCACCGAGAACCGCTGCCGTGATAGCGGGGAGCAACGTTGCCGCACCAAGATCGACTCGGGCCGATCCGAAATAGGCAGACATCGCAAGCCCGGCGATCGCGGCGCATAGACCGGTGACGACATAGGTGATGGTCTGCACTCTGGCGAGCGGGATGCCGGCAAAGCGCGCAGCACTCTCCGATTGGCCGACAAGAAAGACGGCACGGCCGAAACGGGTGAAATGAAGCAGTGTGACGAGCAAGGCAGCCAGTGCCAGAAACAAGACGAGCGTCGCTGGCAGGCCGAAAATCTGCGCATAGCCGAACGCATTGAAGGCTTCGGGGAAATTGCCGATCCCTTCATAGCCGCCTGCCCCGACGAGGCCCGAGGCAACGGTCGCGGTGCCTTGGAACAGATAAAGACTGCCAAGCGTGACGACCAGCGGCTGGATCTTCGAAAGATGGATCACTGTGGCGTTGAACAGGCCACAGAACGCGCCCGTCACCAGTGCGAAGGCGATCGAAAGTGGCAGCGGCACGGCATAGAAGGTCGCCACCCCGAACACGATGGCCGCAAGCCCGATAGTTGAGGCGAAGGAAACGTCAATCCCGCCCGCAATGATCACCAGCGTCAGCGGCAGCGCAACGATGCCGATCTGCACAAAATCCGAGGTGCCGTAGATCAGGTTCCCGAGATTGAGAAAGCGCGGGTTGACGATACCGAAGATCGCGAGTTCTACCACCAGCATGGCAAGCAGAGCGGTTTCCCAGCGGAAGATCAGCTTGTTCATCGGCCGGCCTCCAGGACTTTGGATGTTGGATTGCGGTTATCAATGGCAGGCGCCCGGTCGTGGACGGCATAACGACGCGCGCGGATGCGTCGGTCTATGACTTGGCGGATGCGGCCATCGAGCAGCAGCACCGACAGAAGCAGCGCACCGGCAATGAAATCGTTCCAGTAAGCGGGAATTTTCAGGAAAACGAGCGCACTGTCGATCGAGGTGATGAAGATCACGGCGGCGACGACACCCGCGACGGAGCCTGTGCCACCGAGTAGGCTCACACCACCCAAAACGTTGACCGCGATAGCCTTAAGTTCGACGCCGTTGCCAGCCTGATTCGGGATGAAGCCGATCTGCGCCGAAAAGACGATGCCGGCGAGCGCGGCACAAAGGCCCGTAGCCGCAAAAGCGGCAAACTGCACACGGCGGACAGGTACGCCCAGATGGTGAGCCGCAGCACGATTATCACCAACCGCATAGAAGAAGCGGCCGAAACGGGTATGCCGCAGGAAGAACCAGAGACCAGCGATGAGCGCGACAACGACAACGCTCAGTGCGGAAAAGCCGAGGCCGAGATTGCCCGCGAGCGCCTTCAGATCCTGCGGCAGGTCCTCGATCCAGCGCCCTCCGGTCATCACCAGCATGATGCCGCGATAGAAGCCAAGCGTTCCAAGCGTCGCCACAATCGAGGGGATGCCCAGATACGCGACCATCAGACCATTGAACGCACCGGCAGCAACGCCCGTCAGCAGGCAAAGCACAATTGCCAGGGGAAGAGCTATGCCAACGTTCAGGGACAGGCCGAGCACTGCGGCGCTTAAGCCCAGCACCGAGCCGCTGGAGACGTCGATATTGCGGGTCAGGATAACGACCATCGTTCCAAGTGAGATCAGCATCAGCACGAGGCTGCTGGCGAGGACTGTCGAAGCCGTAGCACCGGAAAGATAACCGGGCGCCGCCGCACCGATCGCAGCATAGGAAACGATGAGAATTAGGAGCAGCGTCACGACGCGGTTGCGCGCAAAGAGATCAAGCATGATGGGCCTCCGAAGCGCCGAAGGCCAGTTTAGCGATGGCATCGACACTGATTGCGTCGACAAGTTCACCACCGTGCTGGCCAAAAGCCATGACCTGCACGCGGTCGGCCAGTTGTTCGATTTCGTCGAAATCCGATGAGATCAGAACGATCGCCACGCCATCAGCCGCCAGCGTACGGATCAGGGCATAGATATCGTTGCGGGCCGCGACATCGACACCGCGGGTCGGCTCGTCGAGGATCAGCACCTTAGGTCGGGCGGAGAGGCATTTTGCCAACAGCACTTTCTGCTGATTGCCGCCGGAAAGACCCCGTGCCGCCTGCCCTGCGCCGGTGCATTTTATACCCATGCTCTCCCGGTAACCATCGAAGGAGCGGCGTTCCTGATTGGGACGGAGGAAGAAAGGCAGACGGTGGATCAGATAGGAGGATGCATTCCAGAAAAGCGGCGCCTCGAGGAACAGGCCATTCTGCTGGCGATCCTCGGGCAGGTAGACAAGGCCCTTGTCGATGCAAAGGCGTGCCGAGCGGCGGGAAAGCTCCACACCTTCGAGATAGACGCTACCGGCGGATTGCTTGCGCAGCCCAAACAGTGTTTCAGCAAATTCGGTGCGACCGGCGCCGACGACACCGGCAAGTCCGAGAATTTCACCGGCGCGGACATCAAGACTGATGTCGCGAAAGCCCTCGCCCGATAAACCACGTACCGAAAGGCGCGGCTGGCCGATCTGCGCGACCTTTCTCGGTGCCTTGCACACCTGTCCGTCAGCCGCGATCTGTACGCGGCTCATCGCCACGACGATCTCACCGTCGCTATAGGTATCGAGGGATCCCGCGAGAACGATAACCCCGTCGCGCAGCACGCTGATGGTCGAGCAGATTTCGCGGATTTCCCGCAGTTTGTGCGAGATGAAGAAGATGCCCACGCCCTGCGCCTGAAGTTTTCGGACGCGATCGAACAGTGCCCGCGTTTCGAAAGGCGTCAGCGCGGATGTCGGCTCGTCAAGAATTAGGATACGGGCATCGCGCACGAGACCACGTAGAATTTCCACGATCTGCCGTTCGGCAATTTCCAGCGTTGCCGCCTGCGCATCGAGATCAATGGCGACCGAAAGCTCCTGAACCAGCTTTTCGACCCGCGGGCGCAGCGAACGGGGCGACATCTTAAGGCCAAGGCAGATGTTTTCGAGCACAGTCTGGTTGGGAAGGATATGAGCTTCCTGCGGCACCAGATAGAGACCCAATTCCTGTGCCAGCGCGGGAGACGCTTGGGTCAAGGGCCGCCCATTGATTTCAATCTGTCCAGAATTGGCCGGTATAATACCGGCGATGATCTTCATCAGGCTTGATTTGCCCGCGCCGTTGCCGCCGAGAAGCGCATGAACCTCGCCTGCGCCGAGCGCAAGCGACACACCGCGCAGCACCGGCACGGCACCATAGGACTTCCAGATGTCCTCAAGAAGGGCGACCCTCCCGGCCGCTTGATCCTTCGCCATTCCTCACCTGTTCAAATGTACTCACTTACCATCATGTGATCATACCGATCCGATTGCGTCAATACGTTCAGAATGGTGCTCACTTCAATGGAACATATATACGGAAGTGAAAACATGAATTTTATCATTATTTCAATGAATTGAAGCGGCTGAAATTTTTTCTGTCTGTGGTACGGTTGACGTATCAAATGTTTTTTTGTTATTCAAATGATCAGAGAAAACCCAAAGGGGAACTGGGGTGTATGGCTTCGGACAATGGCGAGTGGAGTTACGCGGATGCGGACGAAGAAATACTGACCCGCATCGCATGGTATTACTACAACGACGGACTAACCCAGAACGAGATCGGCGAGCGGCTGAACATGTCGCGCATCAAGGTGTCGCGCTTGCTCGAGAGCGGCCGCCGCTCCGGCATCATTCAGGTGCGCATCAATTCGCGCTATCAGGGCTGTCTTTCTCTGGAACAAGAAATCAAGGACCGGTACGACCTGCTTGAGGCCTATGTCGTGCCGCAACTACCCAACGAAGATCCGAGTGACCGGCTAGGTCAGGCGGCGGCACAGTTCCTAATGCAACGTCTTCAGCACGGCGACTTGCTTGCGGTCGGCTGGGGCGCAACAGTCAGCAACACCATCCAGCGCCTTGGTCACCTTGCCAATGAGCGCAAGATCGGCCTTGTCAGCCTGACCGGCGGCGTCGGCACTTATGTCGATGGCATGCGCACCGCCAACTGGGGCAGCAGCGTACATCTGGTGCCTGCTCCTCTCGTGGTCCGCGATCCGGAAGTTGCGAGAAACCTGTCAATGGAGCCCGCCGTCGCCAATCTGCTGGATATGGCACTCAACGCTTCCTACCAGCTCGTCGGTATCGGCGAACTTTCCGCCAACTCGACCGTTGTTCGTTCCGGCTATGTTAATCCCGATGAGGTCGAGCCACTGCGGCGAAAGGGTGCCGTCGGCGACATCCTTTGCCAGTTCTATGACGAAAAGGGACAGGTGCTCGACCTACCGCTGCACGATCGGGTCATTGGGGTGAAAATTGCAACGCTGTCGCGGGCCGAAAAGGTCGTCGCCGCTGCGGGCGGCCTCCACAAGGTTCAGGCCATTCATGCCGCGCTGCGCGGCAAGTTCGTCGGCATTCTGATAACGGATGAAACGACGGCCGCAGGCCTACTCGAAATCAAGGATTGAGACGATGACGCAACGCTATCTTCTCGCCGTGGATGCGGGCACCGGCAGCGGGCGCGCTGTTATCTTCGATGCAGACGGCAACCAGATCGCCAGTGCGCAGCACGAATGGTGGCACAAGGCCGATTCCCGATTTCCAGGCTCAATGGATTTCGATGTCGAGGGCAACTGGGCGCTGCTGTCTCGCGCCATTCGCAAGGCAATTTCCGATTCAGGTATCGCCGCCTCCAATATCGCCGCCGTTAGCGCCACGAGCATGCGCGAAGCAATTGTCGTTTACGACAGGAATGATTGCGAAATCTGGGCCTGTGCCAATGTCGATAGTCGGGCCAACGTTGAAGTGCGTGACCTGAAACGCGATTTTCCGCAGCTTGAGGCGGAGCTCTATGCGCAGTCGGGTCAGACCTTTGCGCTCGGCGCATTGCCACGCCTGCTCTGGTTGAAGCGCAACCTGCCGGATGTCTACGATCGCATGCATCGCGTCGCGATGTTATCCGACTGGGTGCTCACTCGCCTTTCCGGCGTGTTGGCAAGCGATCCGTCCAATGCCGGGACGACCGGCATTTTCAGTCTGTCCGAGCGCGCTTGGTTGCCGGACGCCATGACCAAGGCGGGTATGCGCAACGACATCTTCGCGCGAACCGTCGAACCCGGGGTGGTTATCGGTTCTGTCACGCCGCGCGCGTCCGAAGAGACCGGGCTCGCTGAGGGCACACTGGTCGTCATGGGCGGCGGCGACTGCCAGATCGGCACCGCCGGCCTCGGCGTCGTAAACGAGGGTGACTGCGCGGTGCTGGGCGGTACTTTCTGGCAGCAGGTGGTCAACGTGTCCCCTTCTGTGACCGACCCATCGATGAACCTGCGCATCAACCCGCATGTCGTCACCGGCCTCAATCAGGCCGAAGCGATCAGCTTTTTCGTCGGCGTCGTCATGCGCTGGTTCCGCGACAGCTTTGGCGCGGAGGAGATGGCAAGGGCAGCAATAACCGGCGGCGATGCCTATAGCTTGCTCGAAGAAAAGGCGGCAAGCATCCCCCCAGGCGCCTATGGCATCATTCCTGTCTTCTCCGACGTCATGCACTATGGAAACTGGTACCATGCAGCGCCTTCGCTCCTGAACCTGTCGATCGATCCGGAAAAATCCGGCAAGGCCGCGATCTTCCGCGCCTTGCAGGAAAACGCGGCAATCGTTGCCGCACGCAATCTATCAGCCATCTTCAAGCTCTCGGGTAAGATACCGGACAAGATCGTCTTTGCGGCTGGCGCCTCTAAATCTGCCCACTGGTCGCAGATCTTGGCGGATGTTACTGGCCTTGCAGTAGTCACCCCGGTTGTCAAGGAGGCAACCGCGCTGGGCTGCGCCGCAGCCGCTGGCATCGGCGCAGGTCTTCATCGCGACTTTGTCGATACCGCCACTCACTGGGTGCGCTGGGATAAGCATTTCGAGCCAAATCTTGAGAACAAGGCGATATATGACAATGCTGGCGACCGCTGGGCACGAGCCTATGAGCTACAGCGGCAGCTTGTCGACGAGGGCGTTACGACGGCTATGTGGAAAGCTCCCGGCCTCTGATCTCGCCCCTTCATCGCGCCGCGGCGCCACGTCCAACGATTAGCAGGAAAAACTGACATGCTCATTCAGATGGTTAGCATCAACGTCAAGGAAGGCCACACGGCCGAATTTCTAGAGGCGTTCCGTATCAACTACCAGGGTACGCGACAGGAACCCGGCAATCTGCGCTTCGACGTGCTGCGGGATCCGAAGGATGAAAACGTCTTCCTGATCTACGAGGTCTTCGCCTCATCCGAAGCGCTTGAGGACCATCGCCGTACGCCCCATTATCAGGAATGCGTCCGACGAATCGACCCCATTATCGCGGGACCGCGCACAAAAGTGTTCTTCAATGCCGAGATGGCCGATTTTCTAGAAACCGCGCTAGCGTAGTGTCTGCAATCGAACAATTCTCAATCATTGTGCAGGTTATCGATGCCGCCGGAAACTTTCTGGCCGGATTTTAGTCCGGCTGCGTGTTTCCCCCTTTTCGGGACAGCGATTCCAAATGTCACAATCGTTCGCCTTCATAGGAGTCGAACCGCCGACCCCGTGGTGCAGTGGTGTAGATCTGCATCACACTCCCAGTCCGGGCAAATACTTAGTCTCCGGGAAGCAGGCATGGGGCCGGAAGCAGGCTGTCCGCTGCTGTCCTAAGAATAAAATAAGCGGACAATTTAGAGAGACACGAAAAGCAAAATCGCGATTTCAGGTAGCGGAAATTCCGGATACTGCCACTGTGCTTTCGTCTTTCAACTGAACCCCGCTCAATCCGAGGGAAAACGCCCTCTTGCTGAGCCAGGAAAGCTTTGACGCGGCGGCATCGGTGTCGAGTCCTTCTGGTCGGATATTCGAGACGCAATTTCGCTCTGCATCCGTCCGGCCGGGGTAAGGCCCCCAGGTCAGGTATGCGCCGAGACTGTCTGAAGCTGACAAGCCCGGACGTTCGCCGATCAGGATAATCGAAAGGCGAGCGCCGAGGAGACTTCCGATTTCATCAGCGAGCGCCACACGCGCCTGGCTCGCCAACACGAGCGGTCCAATCGACAAACCCAGACCGTGAAGCTTACGAACCAGAGCGCTCAGAAGTTCAGACGCGCCTGCCTGTAAGGCGGTTGGAGAAAGGCCGTCGCCGACGACCAGGATAACGTCGCTCACAGGCACGGCTGTCGCGCCGCCAAGATAGTGCGCGAGATATCACACAGACGGCGACCGTAATCGGGACGCCGCAGATAGGTCTCTCTGTCCGAAGCGGCGCTGTTGACCATCAAGATTTCCAATCCAAGTCCTGCGCAATCCTGTTGAAGCCTAGGCAAATTAATCGGCCGGTGAACTGCGTCGCGCGCCCGTGCATGGTCAAGGCTGAACGCAAGTAAGGCGTCGGTAGGCAATCCTGCCCCTATCGCACCAAGCCCCAGCCGCGCGGCCGTTACCCCCGAGGGTATTCGCACCCGATCCAGTGTAATGGCAGGTGTATAGGACCCGCTTTCGTCACACATATCGGTGCAGATCATAACGCAAGCCTCGGCAGGGCTGTCATCAGAGGATTGTCGCTTCCGACCGGAATGATCTTTCCATCATCATCTGCTAAGACCATTTTATGAAGCCATTGTTCGAATTCAGGCGCACGCCTTAGCCCGAGAAGGTCTCGGACATAGAGCTGGTCGTGACAGGAGGTCGATTGATAATTCAACATGATGTCATCCCCGCCGGGAACGGTAATAATAAAATTATTGCCAGCTGTGCCGAGCAATGTGAGGAGAACATCCATGTCGTCTTGATCCGCCTCGGCATGGTTGGTGTAGCAAATGTCGCAGCCCATCGGTAGGCCAAGGAGCTTGCCACAAAAAGGATCTTCCAGGCCGGCACGGATGATCTGCTTTCCGTCATAGAGATATTCCGGCCCGATGAAGCCAACAACCGTATTGACCAGAAGTGGCGAGAAAGGCCGACAGACCGCATATGCTCGCGCTTCACAGGTTTGTTGATCAACCCCGTGATGGGCGTTGGCCGAAAGGCATGATCCCTGGCCGGCCTCAAAGTACATCATGTCCTGGCCGATGGTTCCGCGTCTGAGCGCTTGTCCTGCCTCGTATGCCTCGCGAAGAATGGACAGCGATATCCCAAAGGACTCATTGGCGGCCTGGGTCCCCGCAACCGATTGGAAGACGAGATCGATGGGGACATCTTTCTCGATCAAACCAATTGAGGTTGTTGCGTGCGTGAGAACACAAGATTGCGTGGGTATCTCATATCGATGGATCAGTTCATCCAGCAGATGGATGATTTGTGCGACCGCCCCGGGCGAGTCCGACGCCGGATTGATACCGATGACGGCGTCGCCGCATCCGTAGGTCAAACCTTCCAGCGTTGAAGCCAGAATTCCTTGAGGATCATCCGTTGGATGGTTCGGCTGCAGTCTCGTTGCCATGGTGCCGGCCAGACCGACCGTGGTGCGGAAAGCTCTGATCACGCGGATCTTGCTGGCAATCAGGATCAGATCCTGGTTTCGCATCAACTTCGAGACTGCAGCGACCATTTCCGGGGCAAGGCCCGATGCCAACCTAGCCAGACGGTGAGACGTCGCATGTACCGACAGCAGCCAATTACGGAAATCACCGACACACATGTGAGCGATCGGTGAGAATGCGGCTTCATCGTGGGTATCGACGATCAAGCGCGTTACTTCATCATTTTCGTAAGGCACCAGTTGCTCTGTCAGAAAGGCTTTCAATGGCACCTCCGCTAGACAGGTTCTGGCGGCAACCGTCTCTTCCGCTGAGCCTGCCGCTATCCCTGCCAACAGATCCCCGGAGCGCAATGGCGAGGCTTTGGCCATCAGTTCTTTCAGATCGCGAAATGCCCAAGTCTGATTTCTGAGGATGGTCTTGTACATATCGAACTACTGTCCTGATCTGATTAGGCGGCAAGAATGGCACTGACTATGCGGGCGGTCCGAGGAGCCAAAGTTAGGCCGATATGACCGTGTCCGAATGCGAAAACTATATCCTTGCCACCTTTCGAGGGACGAATGACCGGCACGGAGTCGGGCATCGATGGGCGAAATCCCATCCAGGTCCGGCTCGGCTTGCCAAGATGCGGAAACACCCGCCGGGCGTTGGAAAGGAGCAGGTCGAGCCTCCTTGGGTTCGGGGGGGCAGCCAATCCACCAAGTTCAACCGTGCCTGCCACGCGCAATCGCCCCTCCATCGGGCAGAAGTAAAAGCCATGATGAGTGGGGCAGACGGGCCGTTCCACCGGTGCCCTCAGCATATCGAATTCGAGATGATAACCACGTTCGGTGTCCAGCGGCACCGGGTCCCCGATCTGATGAGCGAGAGGCCCCGAATGGGCGCCAGCCGCGATCACAACTGACCGAGCTTTTATCTCGTGTGTTGCGGACATGATCTTCACTCCACCTCGCTCACGCGCGATCACCCTCACCGAAGATCGGATAAATTCCACTCCTGACCCCCGTGCTGCCTCCGCCATCGCGTCCATAACCCTTCCCGGATCGCTGAAGTTGATCGCTTTCGGAAAGAAGAGGCCGCCGCCCTCATATGCTGGGAGATTTGGTTCCAGGCACTGGACCTCGTCGGAGGTGAGAAGTTCCTGCGATATCCCGTAGTTCCGTCGCAACGCGATATCCGATGATGCTGCCTTGAAGGCCTGAGGCGTTTCGTAGAGGTACAGGCAACCCTTCGCGCTCAGCAAGTCGGATGCGCCGATCTCGCACGCCAGCGTTAACCAAGCCGAAGAGGCATCGGACAACAGGTCTGCGATTCGATTGGTATTGTCCCGGTACCGATGGGGAAGGGATTGGTAAGTGAACCGGATCAACCAGGGAAACAGTGTCGGAAGGGCAGCCTTGCGGATGGACAATGGGCTATCGGCGTTGAGAAGAAGCGAAGCCAGATTCTTGAGAACCGCAGGTGTCCCGACAGGAATGATCGCGTAATCCGCGATCGTTCCTGCATTTCCAAACGACGCCCCAGATCCTGGTTCATTCGGTTCCAACAGCAGCACTTCGCGCCCCTCGCGCCGCAACTGAAGAGCTACAGCAAGGCCTATGACCCCACCGCCGATGACGGCGATATCTGTCGTTATCTTTTCCATGGAAGATGAATGCCTTCACAATGCGAAGTCGGTGCACCACGTTACAGGTACTGTGGAGAGTCACCACGTGATCGGGTTGGAGGGGCGATACGGCTGTATCGAAAAGCCGTATCGCCTGAAAATCCGGGGAACTAACCGGATGATGCGTATCGAGCGACATAGGCCGCGGTACGGGCCTCTCTTGGACGGTCGAGCACATCGGCGGCGGTTCCTTGCTCGACAATCTTTCCACCGTCGATAAAGACGACCCAGTCCGAAACTTCCTTCGCGAAGGGCAGCTCATGAGTGACCAGGATCATCGTCATACCATCGTTCGCAAGTTCCCGCATGACCCGCAGGACCTCACCTGTGGATTCGGGGTCAAGAGCGGAAGTGGGTTCGTCAAACAGAAGGACTGTCGGCCCAAGGGCCAGGGCCCGCGCAATCGCAACGCGCTGTTGTTCACCGCCTGACATCTGTTCCGGATACGCTACCGCCCGTTTTGCGAGCCCGACCCGGCTCAGCAGCTTGACAGCTCGTGCCACGGCCTCCTTCTCGCCGACCCCACCCGCATGCATCTGGGCGAGCACGACGTTCTCGACCGCTGTCAGGTGTGGAAAAAGGTTGAAGCGCTGGAACACCATGCCCACTCTCTGCCGCAGCCTGGCGAGATTGCGGCACGTCACATTGCCGGCGGAAAAGATCGTCTCACCCCCAATGCTGATTGCCCCCTGATCCGGGCGTTCAAGCAGATTTACACAGCGCATAAGGGTGGTTTTTCCGCCGCCGCTCTGGCCGATGATGCTAACAATCTTTCCGGTCGGAACATCCAGATCGACGTTATCGAGGACCAGTCGTCCATCAAAGGACTTGTGCAGGCCGGAGATCCTGATTGCAGGACTACCGCTCGTCTGATTGCACACAAGCGTAATATTGTTCGGCTTCGCCATCATGGATCAGCCCCCTCTTCAGCAAGGAAGGATTTCGCCAAGTTCAGACGACGCCTTCTGCCCAATGATAGTGGAACACCTGCATGGATCTTGCGCTCAAGAAGAAGCAGGCTTTGCGAGACCGGGTAGCAAATTGCGAAGTAGACCGCCGAGATCACAAGGTATACCTCGAGCGCGCGGAAAGTCTCTGAAGCGATCAGCTGCGCCTGGGTCATGAGTTCTGCGGCTGAGATCGTCACGAGCAATGAGGTTGATTTGATCAGATCGACAAACATGGTGTTGGTGCCGGGCAGAGCGAGACGTACGGCCTGCGGCAAAACAACATGGGTGAAGGTCTTCCCCCGCCCAAGCCCGAGAGCTTCAGACGCTTCCTGTTGTCCCCGATGCACGCCGGAGATCGCCGCGCGGAAGATCTCTGAGAGGTAGGCGGCATAGAAGAGCACAAGGCTCAACACCCCTGCCTCGAACACCTCCAGCCTAACTCCGACGGATGGCAGACCGAAATAGGTCAGAAAGATGATGGCAAGCAGCGGTATGTTCTTGAAAATTTCGGTGTAGAAAGCCGCGGCTATCCGCACCAGCCGCAATCGCTGCAACCTCATCAGCGCCAAGGCGAGCCCGACGACTGACGCACCCGTGAAGCTGGCGAAGGTGTAGCCGAGGGTCTTCAAAAGACCCCCGGCGATGTTTCCGACATAGTCATTCCAATGAACCTGAAACAAGTCGGCAAGTGATGAGAACAACATCGTAACCGACTCTCACTTCATTACTGCTGGCGGATTCCAGTCTGCCGGCCGGTCTACGCCACGCCGCTGTGCCGCCATTTCAGAGGAAGGGACGAGGAACTGTTTTGGGTCACCGCCCCACTTCGTGATAAGTGCCGAGAGCGATCCATCCTTGTACATGGCGTCAATCTGCTCAGAAATCGCCTTTTCAAGCTTCTGCGACTGCTGGGGAAGATAGAAGCCGGTCATATAGGGTTGGAAATACTGATAGTCGGGATGGGCTGCCACCTCCTCTTTCGACGGCGGTGTCATGTATTCGATCCGCACCTTCATGTCGGGTCGCTGCTGCTGCTGATAGGTGATCAGGAGTGGATCCAGGAATCCGACATCAAGGCGTCCGGAGGCCAAGTCCTGGAAAACGCTATCGGCGCTCGGGAAGGTGCGAGGTGAGGCATTCGGAACCTGCGCGATCGACTTGGCCCACACGTAGCCGGTCACTGTTCCGAGGTTTTTGCTTTCCAGACTTTTTACGTCCGAAAAGGATTGCGCTCCGGCGACCGCCATTGCCGGCGGAGAATAGTAAGGCGGATCGGTGAACAGCCCCACCTTTTGGCGCGCCTCAGACCAGGCGATGCCGCCGATTGTGACGTCAGCCCGCTGATTCTGCACCGATGCCAGCATGCCCGGAAAATCGGTAACATTCACTTCGAGCTTGAGCCCCAGCTTTTCGGCAACCGCGGTCAGGATGTCGCTGTCCAGGCCGACGAGCTTATCATCCTTGAGTGCGGTGTACGGCATGTAGGGCTGCACCGTGACAACTAGGATTCCCGGTTTGAGCGTCTCTAGATCGGCAGCAACCGCAGCTGCAGGCAAGACCACCCCCAATCCCGCGATCCCGATATGCAAACCGGTCAGCGCCACCATTCCCTTTGTCATCACGCTTTTCAACATTTCAGCATAATTCATAGATGCACCCTCTTCGTTGTTATATATTGCTGATATATTGACAATATGCACCTAAACAACAGAGTCAAGCGGATTCGAAAATTGGCATTTCGACGGCGTGAACCAAACGGGCGGGTAACGCTTCGAGAAATGAGTGGATGATGAATACGCTGGGATTCCAGACCGACTACGAAGAAGCAGAGCCCACACTGGCGGAGCGAACCTATTTGCGGCTGCGCGACGACATCATCACATCAGAGCTTCCTCCAGGAACTCTGCTCAGGGAATCGGAGTTGATGAAGCGTCTGGACGTCGGTCGAACCCCAGTGCGCGAAGCGATTCAGCGCCTGCAACATGATGGCTTCGTTGTCATCAGCGCCCGTCGAGGCACCTTTGTAAGTACCATTGACATCAACGATCTGACGGCAATCTATGAGGCGCGCGCACGTATCGAGTCCTGGGCAACGCGCTTGGCAACCGAAAGATTGCGCGAATTCGAGAGGCAGGAAGCTGCGATACTAATGGAGGAGCTTCAGAAAACGTCCGGCCCTATGGCCTTAGAGGATATTCTGGCGCTTGATCGTAAAATCCACCGATTTATCTACCGTGCTGCCAAAAACCCGTTTCTGCTCAATACGCTCGATCACTACCACAACCTGTCACTTAGGATCTTGCATGTCTTTATGAAGCGCTTTCCAGTTCTTGTTCCGCGTCTTGAGGACGTTCTTCATGAACAATTCCTCATGCTTCAAGCCGTATGTGGCGGCGATGCGGACCTCGCCGAGAGAATTGCTATGGACCATGTGATGACATTCGAGCGGGAGGTCAGAAAAGTCGTATGAGCACCCCGGACTTTGAGGGTAGTAGTTTCATCGCGCTGCGTCTGCTTCTCAGCAACGCTGATGCGCGTTCCCACGACCGAAAAGGGGGCAAAGCTGCCGCTCGTTGAACCAAAGGCAAGGCTCACAACAAGTCGTCAATAGCCGTGCTCCGCTCTTGAAGAGATACGAACCGCCATCCCAATTTTCTGGACTCGACTCAAATCCTCGGAATGCTTGATTGGCGTTCGGAGGACTGAGCATGAGTGGGACGAAGACCGCGCACGAAGAATGCGCCTGGTAACCTAACATCGTTTTGGGCATTAATCGCGTCAGCGCGGGGCTCCCTTAGACCGGTTTCTGTCCGGTCGATCCCGGCCGAAACCGGAGAGCGAACAGCGGACCCAGGGCAAGAACCCGCAGCGTAGTGCTCCGGGTTCCCGCTATTGGAGATTAAGCCACCGCCTTGATGCCTTTGAGCGCGGCCATTTTCTCGCCCAGTATCCACAAGGCTCTGTTCAATTTGATGTCCTGATCAATGCCATTGACCGATCGGGTTTTGACACGGCGCGGTCGCCCCAGATCGTCACGGCTTACGCCGAGCAAGCCGCCCTTGATGACGTTTTCCTGTGCGACGTTCCACGCCGTCCAAAGATCATCTGCTCGGTCGTCATGGCGGCGAGGCACGAGAAGTTGGGCGGGCTTGATCGGTGTGTTCGTCTCACCCTCGCCGTTACCAAACCGCAGGACGTGGGCGGCTTTGGCGAGGATTTACTTTTCGTCATTGTTGAGCTTTACGGTTCCCCAATCCTGCGGCGCTGCCAGTGCGCGTTCAGCCTGCTCCAGAACGCGATATGTCCCCTCGATCACCTTGGCCCCCACGTCGCCGGAGTGCCGAACCTTGACGCTGTCGATGGTCCCGGTTTGGGAAACCAGCGAGTTAAGGCAACGGACGCGAAAGAGGCCCGCCAGCAATTCGTAAGCGCTGGTGCCGTCATTGGCGTTCTTCAGGAGGATTTCGCAAACCGTATCGCCTACGTTGTAGACCTTGCCATCATCGATGCGCCGCAGGCGGATCAGGTGTTTCGTATACGCGGCCTTTCCCTCCGTCCTGCTGCTCGACTGCTTTGCCCCTACCGGAACGAAACCTTCGCCAATCAACCCGCGCAAAATCTCGATGGTGGGGATGGGCATGAAGCGCTCCGACCGGCTTTCGTGTGCGGACATGGCACATCGACGATGCGGCGCGGCGCAATTCGGTTTCTGTCATGGACCGGCCGGTGTCAAAACGTGCCGTGTTTGTGTAGATCGTCATTTTGGTTTCTCCTATTTCCCGTGTTTTCCGCGAAGCGGTCTGCGTGTCCCGAAGGGTCAGGAGCCCCGCTCCTGCCTTCGAGCTCGTGCGGAACAGCGGGGAAGAGGGGGGCAAGGGTAAACATCGGAGGGGTATCGCCCACTCCCCCGGGGAGCTTGTCCTGCAGTGAGCGGAACGAGGGCCGGCGGTCGCCGGCGCGAAGGGCTGCGAGGGAAGGATGGGGAGACCGGTTTTTGCCCTTGCTGGGGAGAGGGGGCGGAGCTTCCTTTCCCCAACTGGAGGAGACAATGCCTTCAGCCTTTCGGCGAAAGCGGCGACGCCGCGGTGATTGGGACCGGCATGGCCACAGACAGGGTTCGGCCTGGCTGCGTAGTGATCGTCATCATGGCCAATGCTGAAGCTTAAGTGAGCTCGGGCATTGACACCTTTGCGCGTCATCGCTCTGATCACCGCTTGAGCAGATTCTGGGGATGGGGGAAAATATGAAGCGAGCGTGTCTTGCCGGGGCGGCAGTTCTTTTAGGAGCGGTGCCTCTATTGGCAGCCGACTGCGATTTCGACAAAGAAGTCGGCTCTTGCACCGGCAGGATCAAGATCGACAGCACCGGAGGGAAGAAACCGAGTTACGCGGCCGAAATCACGGTTAGCAGTTCGGCCGCGACTTCCTCCACGGTCGAATACTATCTCGACAATACCCCTCACCAGACCATCTTGCGCAGCTCAAATAGTGAAGGCGAGAGCCTTTCCAGTACTAAACCGATCGGCAGAAAGAACATCGACCTCGATAGATGCACCGCTTATCTCGACCGTGACCTACAGAGTTCCGCCGGGGGAGCCGGACAGGAACAGCGAAACTTCGCCGGGCGGTGGTACGGCTCCGTTGGCTGGATGCTCTTCAAGGCAGGGCTTACTCTTGACATCAATGGGAGTGGCGGCGGCGTAGCCTCGTCGGCAAACGATCCTGATATTCCGTTTCAGGGTCGTATCAGCGGCAACCGAATGACCTATACCTACAACCAGCCCATAGGTGGTGAGCCGGTTAACGTTACGCTGACAATGAAATCGAAAGACATAATTGCCTATGCGGGAAACGGCTCAGGCATCACGATGTCAGGAACGCTTAAGCGGCAGTAGGCAATCTATACTACGACTTTAAATCGCCGGCCGACGCTCCATAGAACTCGCCCGCAGCATCGAACCCCGGTCCCCTTAGGCGGGTTGAAAATTTCGGTGCGACGCTCGGGCTGACACGTCTCGGTCGAGACGAAGTGGCCGACGCGGCTTTCGCCCGACCCGGTCGGTCATCTGCGGTGTCGCAACATGAGTCGGTGTTTTGGACGATCCGTGTCATGCGAGTTCGCATCCGGATACCGGCTGGATGTCGGGATATTTCTATAAAAGGTCTCGCGGCAACCGTCAGCTCGACCCGACGTGTGGAACGGACAAACAGCTGAACACCCAGCTCGCGCTCCAGCGCCTGGATCTGCGTCGACAAGGCGGGCTGGGCAATATGCACACGTGCCGCTGCCCTGCCGAAATGCACTTCCTCGGCAACCGCAACGAAGTAGGTGAGTTGGCGCAGTTCCATGGCAGCGGCACTCTTAGATGATCACGTCCCGCGCACCACACGGAGAAAACTGATGACTTCGGTCTCTCGCTCAGCTGTTTCCGGCAATACCACTGCGGTTCCCGCCATTGCGGTGGATGGTCTCCACAAGCGTTACGGTACGGTCGAGGTGCTGAAGGGCATCGACTTCCGTGCCCATGAGGGTGAAGTCGTTTCCATCTTGGACGCATCCGGTTCAGGCAAGTCGACGTTGCTACGCTGCCTACTCCTTCGGCTGGCCGGCTGCAAATCTTCGGCGAAGAGGTCAATCTGCGATCAATCGGAAGCAACCTTCGTATCGTTGATCGGAGGCAGGTGGATCGCCTGCGCACGCAGATGGCTATGGTTTTTCAGAATTTCTGCCTGTGGAGCCATATGACGGTGCTCGAAAACCTGATGGAGGCACCCGTGCATGTGCAAAGCCGCAGCCGGAGCCAGGCGCGCGACGAGGCAAGACATGTTGAAGCGTGTCGGCCTGATGGACCGGGCAAAAGCATATCCGGCGCAGCTATCCGGGGGGCAGCAGCAGAGAGCGGCTATCGCGAGCCCTGGTCATGAAACCGCGGGTCCTTCTTTTCGACGAGCCTACGTCCGCCCTCGATCCCGAGCTTGTCGGGGAGGTGCTGAAAGTCATGCGCGACCTGGCGGTTGAAGGAAGAACGATGCTAATCGTGACGCACGAGATGGCGTTTGCGCGAGAGCAGGATCGTTTTCCTGGAACAAGGTCGGATCAATGCTGAAAGCTTGCCGCAGGAGCTGTTTCGAGGCGGTGTCAGCGAGCGGTTCGACCAGTTCATCTCACGGTTCAACCAGGGTTGAGGAGGGCATACGGCGGATCGAGCTTCCCCCGAAAACCGCAAATCGCATCTGCCGAACTGGACCCATCTGTATACTTGGCATCGCCCGAACGGCAACTGAAACCCAAAAACACCCGTCAGTCGCCTTGGTCTCAAACGGGACAACCTGTTGAGGCTCCACAGCTAGAGCGGCTTCCATGATTGCCAGGTGGGCATGCAAGTGCGGCTGTCGGGACCGCATTGCCTAGCCACGAGAAGATCACAGCGAAATGGAAAGCGGGTCAAATTGATGCGACATTAATTGGTACGTTACACAGACGCAGCGAAAGCTCTGACCAAAAAAGAGCACTCCTCTCTCACAGGAGGTCAGCCCTTGTAGCCGTGCCTTTCAAGAATCCGGCGCGTTTCGTGGGAGCGCGTTAGCACGATGGCATTCCAGATCTTTTGGCCGATTGCGACGCGGTTCCGGGGTCTTTCAGTCTTCATGATCTTTGCCCTGCTAATTCCGGACTCCGATTTACGATACAATTTGAAGGATCGGTAGACCGGGTCGCGCATAGCTGCCGTGCGACTGAAGCGTAGGCAGTCAAAGCCACAAGTGAACTGTTCCTCTGGCGCGCCTGATGGTCTAGGTTCGGACGAATAAACCCGGATTCCGCGATGCACCTTCCCATCAAAGCAATACTGGTCTTCCACGCCGCCGCGCGCGCAGGCAGTATCGCCCGGGCGGCTGAGGAGCTGAGCGTGACGCCTTCGGCCGTCAGCCAGCAAATTCAAGTGCTCGAAGTTCAACTTGGTGTGGCCCTCTTGACGAAGGCCGGACGCGGCATCGCGCTGACGGAAGCCGGCGAGCGCTATTTCTCGATGATATCGGGGCAGATGGAGAGCATTGAACAAGCGACCGCCAACATCCGCGGCTTTCGCTCGGTCACCACGCTCACGGTTCGCGCGACGCCGACGCTCTCCAACAAATGGCTACTGCCGCGGCTCGGGCATTTTCTTGACCGTCATCCGGATCTCGAACTGCGCCTCGACGGCACGAACGAGCCGACGGACTTCAATCAAGAGCTGGTCGATATCGAGCTGCGTCACGGCGACGGGCGATGGCCGGGTCTTTATGTCGAGAGCATTGCTGAGGAGCAGTTCTACCCCGTGTGCTCGCCGGACTATGCCGCCGCAAGCAGCCTGCGGCCCGAGGAGGTTCCGGCGCATCGTTTGATCCATTCGGTGAAGTCGCAAGCACAGTGGAACAGCTGGTTTCCCCTCGCGGGCGTGGCGCCGGAGGAGCGCTGGCGGCGCGTGCTCTTCGACCGCAGCCATATGGCGATCGATGCCGCCGTTCGCGGCATGGGCATCGCGCTCGAAAGCACGCTGATGATGGATGAGGAGCTGCAACGCGGCCGTCTCGTCTGCCCGGTCATCGCACCACCCGAAGTGCGCATCTCCACCCAATGGATCGTCTGCCCGCGCGACCATCTGCGGCAGAAGAAGGTACGTCTGTTCCTCGACTGGATGCGAAGCGAGCGCGATCTCTGGCAGGAGGCCTATCCCTCAGGCGCCATGCCGCGCTGAACGTGGTTCTTTGAGCAACCAGTTGCAGCACAGATCTGTGAGGGCCTCTGGCGACAAAGCGATGTCCAGTCGCAGGGCATGCTCGTCGGCCTGCGGCGTTTCCAGAGTCTTGATCTGGCTTTCGAGCAATGAGGCCGTAGCAAAGTGACCGTTCCGTGCCCGTAGCCTTTCAAGGATCAGCTCGGGCGCGCCTTCGAGAGAGACTAAGCGGACGGCTGCAAGCCGTTTGCGAAGAAGGTCGCGATAGCTACGCTTGAGCGCCGAGCAAGCAATGACAGCCGGCCGGTCCTGTTCGAAGAGGGCACGGTTGCAAACAGCGTGAAGCCACGGCATGCCTTGTTCGTCGGTGAGCGGGATGCCCTGCCGCATCTGCTCGACGGCTTCGGGCGCATGCAGATCGTCGGCCTCCACGAAGTGGCAGCCTATCCGGCGGGAGATCCGCCTGCCGATCTCGGACTTGCCCGTGCCCGCCGTCCCCATGACAATGACGAAGCCGGCGGGAGAAAACGAGACCGTCATCTCAGTACATGCCGAGCAGGCGGATGGGACCGAGCGTGAGGATGGGGAAGAGAACGAGCGCGAAGATAGCGAGTGTCAGCACCGCCATCGGCGCCAGTGATCCCCTGATGACATCCTCCACCTTCATGTTCGCGACCTGCGCAGCGGCAAACAGACAAACACCGACCGGGGGCGTGACGAGGCCGAGCGTCAGCGTCATGACGGTGACGATCAGGAAGTGGATCGGGTCGATCCCGATTGCCTGCACCGGCGGCATCAGCACCGGAATAAGGATGAACATAGCGGGAATGGCTTCCATAAAGATCCCGATGATCAGGAGGAAGACGAATATGACCAGCATGCCAGACAGCGGCCCAAGGTTCATCGCCTGCAACAGTTCGGCCACCTGGTCCGGCAGCCCGTCATAGGTGAAAATCCAGGCGGCGATCTGAGATGTCGCGGCGATGAACAGGATGGTGCCGGAGATGCGTGCGGTGGAGATGAAGATTTCAGGCAATTCGCTGACGGGCAAAGTCCGGTAGACGAGGACGCCGAGCACGCCGACATAGACGACGGCAATAGCTGCTGCCTCTGTCGGGGTGAACAGGCCGCTGGCGATGCCGATGATAAGAATGAGCGGTGTCAGCATGGGCAGGATCGCGCGCAGGCCCGTTACCATGACTATGCGAAGATTGAACGGAGATGGCGGATTATAGCCGTAATAAACCGAGTAGAAGTGGTTAAAGACCATGAAGGCCAAAGCGATGAAGAGGCCGGGCACGAGGCCCGCCACCAGGAGCGTGCCGATCGAGACGTTGGCGATCGAGCCGGCGATGACGACAAGGATGGAGGGCGGGATAATCGAGGACAGAGTCGCCGTGCATAGCGTCATGCCGACCGCATAGCCCTTAGGAAAGCCGTGCCGCTCCATCGCCTTGATCTCGATGGCGCCGACGGATGCGATATCGGCGACCGAGGAGCCGGAAACGCCTGAAAAGATCACCGACGAGATGACGTTGACATGGCCAAGGCCGCCTGGCAGCCAGCCGACCATGGCTTCGGCGAAATCGAAGATGCGCTCGGCCACCCGGCCGCGCTCCATCACGGTTCCTACCAGAATGAACAACGGCACGGCGACCAGCAGAAAAGAATTCATCGACGAGAACATCGTCTGCGACAGGAGATCGAGCGGCATGGAGGTGAAGAGCGTCAGTGTGGCGACGCTGGCGAGCGCCAGGGCCACCGCGAGAGGAATCCCGAGCATGCTCAGGCCGAAGAAGGCGACGAGAAGAAAGACCGACATGGCATCAGTATCCTGACGTGATGGACACGTCGGCATGGGCAATTTCGCCCGCCGGAAGTCCGAGTTCTGGAAGGGCGATGAGCTCGCGCCGGGTGCGTAGGGATTCGAAAATCGCGAGGATGGCGATCACTGCGGAAACCGGCATGACCATCCCGATCAGCCACATGGGGATAGGCACCGTTGCAGCCGTCTCGTTCATCATGATCTGCTGGCGCATGAGCGTGAAGCCCGTCCATCCCATTAGCCCGAAGAAAAACACTGATGACCCGACGTAGATCGGGACGGCCAGCCTCTGGAAAATGCGCCGGCCCATGACCAGAAAGACCACGACACGAGCGCTTTCCACAGTGCGGAAACCGGCGGCAAGCCCAAGGAACACCATCCAGATGAACAGAAAGCGCGTGGCCTCCTCCGTCCAAGGCAATGGATGGCCCACAAGGCGGCCGATGACCTGCAGCAGGACGACAATGAGAATCCCGGCACAGGCAATACCAGCCGCGACATCAGCGACGAGGCGAACGAATGTGCCTAATAACGAACTAAGGGGAGCGCGCATGTGAGAGCCCTTCCAGATGGAGTACGGTGCGACGGAAGGCTGGCACCATGTCATCACTGACACGGTGCCGGCACCACTTTAGTTGGTCGTGACAAAGGCGCGGGTGCGGTCGAAAAAGGCCTTGTCCTTGACGAGCGCCGCAAACTTTTCCTCCAGACCGGCGGCGACATCGGCGAACGGCTTGCGCTGCGCTTCGGTCAGTTCGTTGACCTGCATGCCGTTGGCTTTGAGCGTAGCGATGGATTTTTCGATGTCGGCTGCATCATTTGCAGCCTTCCAGGTTTCCGTCTCCTTGGCGGCGTCCATCAGCGCCGTCTTGAAAGCATCGCTGAGGCCGTCGTAGCGGGCTGGATTCATCCCCAGCACCCACGCATCGGCGATGTGGTTGCTGATCGTCGCATATGTCTGCACTTCGTAGAGCTTGGCGCTCACGGGCACGTTGATGGGGTTTTCCTGCCCATCGACCACCTTCAGCTGCAGCGCGTTGTAGACCTCGGCGAAAGCCATCGGCGTCGGGGCAGCGCCCATTGCGCCGAAGAATTCGACCCAGAGCGGATTGTTCGGCACCCGCAGCTTCAGGCCCTTGAGATCGGCCGGCGAGGTGATCGGCAGCTTCGAATTGGTGATCTGGCGCAACGGGCGGGACCAGAGATCGAGGCCCTTGATGCCGATATTGCTGAGGTCGGCCTCCAGTTCTTGACCATTTTCACTGTCGAGATAGGCGCGCAACTGGTCGATGTCGCGGAACTGGTAGGGAATGGCGATGGCCGTGAATTTCGGATTGAAGGTCGCATAGAGGGAGGTCGAGTTCAACAGCATGTCGAGCGAGCCACCGGCCAATTGCTTGACACCCGCGGCAGGATCGCCGCCATAAAGTGTGCCGTTCGGGAAGACCTTGATGGTAAGTTCCCCATTGGTTTTGGTGGAAACGATCTCGGCAAATTTCTTGGCGGCGAGCGTGATTTCCGACGTGTCCGGATCGGGCGTCGATAGGGTTAGCGTCTCAGCCTGCGCGATGGACGCAGTGAGCAGGGTTGCGGCAGCCAAAAGGCTGCGAATCGTAAAGTGTCTCATTTCATTCCTCCCAAGTGACATTAGATTATTTTCAGGCGGTATTGTCCCCGCGCGAATTCATGCGTTGCAGTTCGAGAATGATGGCGCTGTGATCGAGATCACCGTCGCCATGATCCACCATAGCCTGGAACAGACGATCAACCTCCTCGCTGACCGGCAGTTTGAGGCCGTGATGTCGGGCAAAGCCGAGGGCTGTCGAAGTATCCTTCACTTGGTACTTCGCCGGACCGCCGGGCTCGAAATTGCGTTCCACCATGCGCAGCCCGTGCTGGCGGAACACCGTGGAATCCGCAAATCCACCGATCAGCGCCTCGCGTACCCTGGCCGGATCGGCACCGCCACGCTCGGCAAGGGTCAGTGCCTCCGCCACGGCGCAGATCGTCGACGCCACGATCAGCTGGTTGGCAAGCTTCGTCAACGCGCCGCTGCCGGAGGGACCGACATGGGTCACGCGGCCCAAAACGGCGAAAATCGGAGCGAGCCGCTCGATCACCGCTTCCAGCCCCCCCGCCATGATGGCGAGGGTGCCTTCCATCGCGCCCTTCTCGCCGCCCGATACCGGGGCGTCGAGACAGTCGAGGCCGCGTTGTCCCACCGCCTGCGACAACGCCACAGCTGTTTCGACCGGAATGGAACTCATAACAAGCAGGACCGAACCCGGACGCATGGCTGCAATCACGCCGCCCTCGCCGCAGAGCACCGCCTCGCAGACCGGGCCGGTGCTCAACATGCAAAGTACCACATCCGCGTGGCGGACGGCGTCCTGCGCGGAGGCGGCAGTCTCGACCCCGCGTTCCCGCAGTCCGTGTGCCTTGTCCGGCGTACGGTTCCACGCCGTGACCGCATAGCCCGCTTCCGCAAGCCGCCCGGCCATTGGGCCGCCCATGATGCCGGTGCCAATCACCGTGATCGTCCTGATGAGTGCGTGCGTTCCCGTCATGTCTCGATCCTTCCCCGCTCAGGGATATTGCCGCGTCGCGAAGCGGACGGGCCGCTCCTCGACGATAAGCGGAGGAAAGGCCTTCCGGAAGCGCCCCAAATGCGGTGTTTCCATATGGGCATCGAAATCGGCCCGACTGTCATAAACCTCGTAGAAGACAACCGTATCGGTGGCGCCTTCCATGCATATCACGTCGAACTGCCGGCAACCGGGCTCGGAGCTGACCGAGTGCTGCGCGTCATCCTGGGCAGCCTCCAGAAATGCGTTGAGATGATCAGGCTTAACCCGGAATTCGGCGATCACGACGAAAGCATTCGCGGACATCTCGAGCCCCTCACTCTGCGGCAAGTTTGGAGGGATGGAAGTTCTGTTCCATCTCCTGGCGCAGGCCTACGACATCCAGGTCATTGACGATCTCGACATCGTCGAACGAAACAATTTGGTCCTTTTTGATCGAGCGCTTCAGCTTCACGTTATGGGCAAGGCCGATCGGCAGGGCCTTGAGATCGAGGCTGCGGGCGGCCGGTATCGCATTGGCCCAGACGGCGTAGCCGCCTTCGCCGTCCAGCATTTCGCCGGGTTGCATGTCCTTCTTCGCCGTCGCCACCGCATCACCGCGGAACTCCTTGGAACAGCCGGTCGGCTCGTTGCGCAGCACGGCAGAGAGAACACTGATCGAGGTTTCCAGACCGATGATGTGGAACGGCCGCCACATCGAGGCGTACCAGCCGGAAGGATCGGTCAGGAGGCCGTATTGCTTGAAGCAGGCGCGCGCATATTCATTGTGGGCCTTGAAGGTGACGAACACGCCATAACGGATGTTGTTGAAGACCTCTCGGCCATCTGGCTCCTGGCTGGCGGCGATATCCACGAGGCCCGAGCGCGCCATCCGTCCGCCATCGGATGTCGGGCGGAACACACGTGCGAGGTCATGCAGACCGGCCGGCGGGAAGGCAAGGCCATCGTCCGGGCAATCAAGGCCAGTGCCGTTGGCAACAGCTGCCATCTCGATGGCCGCCTTGGTGCCGTCGGTAAACGAGTTGTAGAGCTTAGGGTTGAGATTGTCGGCCGCTACCTGTTCCTCGGTCCAGCCGAAGAGGCCCCAGACTGTATCCGGCGTCGAGTAGCGGTAGCGTGGTTCGAAGTTCATTCCCTTGCCGGCCGACGTCACCTCGAAGCCCGTCGCGCGGGCCCAGTCGACGAGCTCGCAGATCAGTGCCGGCTGATCTCCGTAGGCCATCGAATAGATGAGCCCCTTGGCACGCGCCTTCTCGGCAAGGATCGGCCCAACCATCACGTCGGCTTCGACATTGACCATGACGACGTGCTTGTTGTGCTCAATGGCGCCGAGCGCATGACGCGTTCCGGCAATCGGATGACCTGTCGCCTCGATGATGCACTCGATCTCGCCGCACTCATAGAGCGCCTTGACGTCGTCGGTGACGAAGGTCGTGCCGGTCTTGATCGCATCGCCGCAGCTGGTGGCGGAGTAACGCTCCTTTGACCAGCCGACTCGAGCCATGGATTCCTTCGCTTTGCCCACATCCAGATCGACGACTCCAACAAGGTGGAGGCCCTGGATACGCTGCGCCTGGGCCATGACCATCGACCCGAACTTGCCAGCCCCGACGAGCCCGACACGAACCGGACGGCCATTGTCCGCACGAAGTTGAAGCAGTGAATAGAGATTCATTTCAAGATCCTCAGCTGGGGACAACTCAATTCAAGAGAGACCGGCCGGAGACAGGATCGGCAACAGGAATCCATCAGGGACCAGGCATGGTACCCGCCCGTCAAAACGGCACCGATTGCCTATTTCGTCTCCTTCCGACGAGCACGGTCCTCTGTCCGTACCCCTCCCAGCCGCCTCCCGCAGCGGCTTCAGTAGTAACAGTACGAGGAAAAAGGAATTAGCTCTATTTAGAATAATCGACGAAAAGATTAGAAAAACTACATTGTCAAGAGCAAGCCTGTTTCGCGGCGAAGCTTAGCTCGAATGACCACCAAACCTGGATCGACCGTGCCGGCGTTTTGCGGGTTGACGCCGACCCGAGCGCGTCCCGGCTTTTCGGGATGCCGGTTGAGGATAACCTGTAAAGCAGAAATTGCTTGTTCTTTGAACATCGCAATGCCCTTCCGCCCTCATGGGGTGTGAACGGGCGAAAGGAGGCTGAAGGCAATCGGCGCTCAGCCTTACGCCTGGATTCCCAATCGGGACACTGAGAAATCGCGTAACGTGGAAAACACAACGCGTCTGTGGATCTCTTAGATCGGCTAGCAATCGCACTCTCCGTGGATATCGCAACGTTTTTCGTCGAACCGCCGGTCGGTGATATACCTCCTGGACTCCGGTAACGCTTAATTGTTCGCATTGATAGAATACGAACCAGCGACGCGCAGCTTGTTTTCCCTTTGCCGAAAAATATCAGACTTTACCGCTTCAGGCCTGATTGTTGAACGGCGTTTGGATTTTTGCAATGTTCTGTAAACTAAGATCAGCACGCCGCCCGCGATCCTGAGGCAAAAACAACGGACCCCGAAAGCTTTTGTTATCGCTCTATTACAAGATCGCTTAAGGGCTTCGAGCAGCAAGGCAGGAAAAACCCCGCGTCAATCTCACGCTGGCGGATGCCACCATCGTGCTTCATATCGACATTGCCGCTTACCAGTTTCGACTTGCAAGTTCCGCATATGCCGCTAGCGCAGGATGAAGGAAGGCGCACGCCAGCTTTTTTAGCGCACGACAACACTGTCTGGTCGGCCCGAACTGCGAACGATTTACTCTGCTTGGCGAAGTGCACGTTGAAAGTTTTGGCTTCGACCGCTCCAGTTATTAGCGTCGAAGCGTCTTCAATGACAGCTGCATCAAAGCTCTCCTCATGATAGTTCTGGGCGGGTACGCCGAGTTCACCGGTAAGGCTTTTAGCAGCGCGCATGAAGGGAGCTGGACCACAACACATGACGACCCGCTCGGCGATATCGGGGACTGCAATCTGCAGCATTTCTTTCGAAATCCTCCCAGAGAGACCCGGCCATGAGCGTTCGTTCGAAACGTCTTCCGGAAGCAGGAAAAGTCTCAGTCCCTTCATCCTCTCGGCAAGGTTTGCCAAGTCGGACCGGAAGATGAAGTCCTTTGGAGTCCTGCCGGCATGGATAAACACCACATCCACCGGCTGCGCGGCGTCGGCGAGTTCGCGGACAATCGACATGACGGGCGTGATACCGGAGCCGCCAGACATGAAAGCATATTTCGGCGCCGCAGGTCGCACGAACCTGCCTAGCGGTCCAGAAGCCTTCACGACCGTGTCAGGTTTAAGGTTGTCGTGTAGCCAGTTGGAAACCCTCCCACCCGGCACCCGCTTCACCGTAATGGTGATCGCATTCCGGCGATGCGGCGACGAGGATATGCTGTAGCATCGGCCGTCGGCCTCATTATCCAGGCCAAACTCGAACATGAAGTATTGGCCTGCATTAAATGCAATGTGCTTTCTGTCGGGAGACACGAACGTGAAGCTTTTCACGTCATGTGTTTCATCGTGGACGTCCACACACAATAGCATGTCGTCCGTTTCAGCATTCCAGAGAACCTGGCCAGCGTCGCCAGCTGAAAGCAGATCAGTAGCCATTCGCGCGCATCCGGTCGACATACCAAGACGCGAAATCATCCAGCGCGCCTTCGGTGAACTTTGAGTATGGACCCGGCTCGTAGGCGGAATCGAGTATTCCTGCATGAGAGCGGGCGACGAGTTCAGCATCTTGTTCGGTTGTTTCGATCCACACATGTGTCAGCTTGTCGAGATTGTAATCGACACCTTCTACGGCGTCCTTATGCACCAGCCACTTGGTCCGAACGAGCGTCGTATCAGCCGAGAGCGGAATAGCGAACGAAGTCACGGCGTGGTCACCCATGAAGTGGTTCCAACTGTTGTGTCCCCACAAATGCATGTCACCGAGGTCTTTACGGGTCATATGGCCAAGCAGCTTCGACGATGCGGCGGTTGCGTCCTCTGTCTGCGATTCGCCGGCTCCAGAAATGATCAGGCGCTGGCTGCGGAAATTGGTAACGACGTTCTTGGTACGCTCTACGGTCGCAGAGGGAAATCCTTCCGCTTCCCAGTTCTTCGTCCGCTCCTCGTACATGGCGAAATGCGCTTCGGCCTCTTCGCGGTCTTCAGGGCTAAGACTTTCGGGATCGTATCCGAAATCCAAGTCGATGAACGACACGCAAAGCTCCGGATGGTTCGCCGAGCAATGGTAGCATTCTCGATTATTTTCGATCGTGAGCTTCCAGTTGCCCTTTTCGATTACATCAACCTGATGGGCTATCTTTGCGTTGCGAATATCATAGGGGGCGAGACGCTCAAGCATCACCTGTTCGAGATCAACGATATCTTCCGGCGGATCGTCTGAAAGACAGACATAGATGAGGCCACCGATCGATTTAGAGTTTACAGCCTTCAGGCTCTTGCAGCCTTTGTCAAAACCCTTGCCCATGTGCGGCGCGTAGCTAAGCTCCCCGGACAGCTCGTACGTCCATTGGTGATAGGGACAGACGAGCTTCGAGACGACCGTCGGCCCCTCGTTGAGAAGGCGCGAGCCGCGATGGCGACAGACGTTGCGGACCACGCGGATTTCGTTGTCGTCGTCGCGTAGAATGATCAGGCTGTTGTTGCCAACGTCGATCACAACAGCATCACCCGGCTCTGGAACATCGCATTCTAGCCCAATGTGGATCCAGTGCTTGGCAAAGAAGACATCGAGATCAGCTTGGAAGACGTCTTCTCTGGTGTACAGACCAGAGGGAAGCGAGTGTCCGTCGAGCCGGGCATCGAGCAGTGTAGTGATTGAGGAAGGAAATTTGTTGAGCATCATCTCACCGTGTCTGTTTTATGCATCAACAATGAGCGCAAAATGGCAGATCCTCAACTGCACAAATAATTGTAATTGCCATAACGAAATGTAATGCTGGCAATGCTTGACCAAGAGCAAAGGCGGATGGGGATCACATGGGTAGTAGACGAAAGCTTCCGCCTCTGACGGCTTTGACCGCATTTGAATCCGCCGCGCGTCTTGCGAGCTTTACAAAGGCCGCCAATGAGTTAGGCGTAACACAGGCGGCCATCAGTCGGCAGATACATCTGCTTGAGGCCTATCTCGGCTTCGCGCTTTTCATCCGGGGCCATCGCAAAGTCGAATTGACCGACAAAGGTAGAGTGCTCGCACTGGCCAGCCAGGATGCGTTTGACATAATCGCGTCGTCGGTCTCAGAAGTGACAAGCGATGCTCAGGACGTCGATTTGACGATCGCCGCAACTGTCGCTTTCTCCCACTTCTGGCTACTGCCGAGAATTTCCGAATTTTCGCGAAACCACCCCGGCATCAATGTCAGAATTTTGACCCAGGATAACTTTCCCAATATCGAGTCGAGTGACATCGACATCGCTATCCGTTTCGGAAGCGGAATGTGGGCTGATGGGCAGGCCAGCGTCCTTTTCGAGGACGAAGTTTTTCCAGTATGCAGCTCGAATTTCGCGCTAAACTCGGGAAATATCGAGATACCGCGCGATCTTCTCGCCTATCCGTTGATATCGTACACGGCGGATGACCCAACCTGGACGGGGTGGAGCGAATGGCTGGCCGCGTTCGGTGTCGAATTACCGAAGAGAAAATCCGGCCTGCGGTGCAGTTTCTATACAGAGGCGATATACGCGGCTCTCAACGGACAGGGCATAACGCTCGGTTGGCGACGCCTCGTCGAGGACCTGCTCGTTCAAGGGCGGCTCATTCAGTTGACTGATTCGACGGTGAAAACTAGAAATGCCTATTTCGCCGTCGTTCCGAAACGACGGCGTCAAACTGAAGCAGCTCAGCTCTTTCAGATGTGGCTGACAGAGACCGCAGAACAACTCGCATATCCTGATCAGGCAACCTCAGCTGGATGACGACTCCACCATAATCTTCGTCGCCATCGTTGCATGAGACAATCCCCTGATGGACAACCGCTTGACGGACAGACGCCACGCCTTGAAAAGACGCGGCGCCCATTGAGCGATCTGGAAATCGGTGCCGCAGCCGCCGTCTCCCGTTAGTAGATCACCACGCTGCGGATGCTTTCGCCGGCATGCATCAGATCGAAGCCCTTGTTGATATCGTCGAGCGGCATCGTGTGGGTGATCATCGGATCGATCTGAATCTTGCCTTCCATGTACCATTCGACGATCTTCGGCACGTCGGTGCGGCCGCGCGCGCCGCCAAAGGCGGTGCCCATCCAGTTGCGGCCGGTGACCAGCTGGAACGGGCGGGTGGAGATTTCCTGGCCAGCGCCGGCAACGCCGATGATGACCGATTTGCCCCAGCCGCGATGCGAACTCTCCAGAGCCTGACGCATCACCTTGGTATTGCCGGTGCAGTCGAAAGTGTAGTCGGCGCCGCCAATGGTGTCGCCGTTGCGCTTGGTCAGGTTGACCAGATAGGGGACGATATCGTCGCCGACTTCCTTCGGATTGACGAAATGCGTCATGCCGAATTTTTCGCCCCAGGCTTTGCGGTCATTGTTGATATCGACGCCGATGATCATGTCGGCACCGGCAAGGCGCAGGCCCTGCAGCACGTTCAG
>UBTA01000060.1 GCA_900468065.1 Hyphomicrobiales bacterium
CTTCATCCTTGAACCCACCGAAATGGCCGCGCTATGAATCGGCAATTGGCTTCATCTGTGCGCCCGAGGCGCCGATACCGTGAAGGCAAATAATGAGGTGGGATGCTTCCATATGCTTCCGATCCAGTGGCTGACAAGAAAGGGCGCTCAACCCATTTACGGGGAGCGCCCTCGTCGTTCAGTCCAGCAGCGTACGACCTTGATCGCTGCAGTTTGGTGGCTTGTTCGGAAAGTGACCTTAAATGAGGTCCTCGCCGGGATCTTCAAGATCACATTGCCTTGGCCGTCGTCTCCATCCAGGCACGATGCCGAAGCTCATCTTCATGGGCCTTCATGAAGAATGCCTTCGACTGGGGGACGGCATCTTCGTGGCGCGATGCGCGCTCGTAAGCGGTGACGGTATCATCTTCGTTCGTCTTCATGGCCTTGAGAATGGCCGAGTCGCCCATGAGATCTGCCAGTGCAATCTTGCCTGTCGTCAGCATCTGTTTCATATCGCCTTCGGTCGGCGCTTCGATGCCAAGCTCGCGGGCCATGTCGTTGAGCACGACCACATGCTGGAGGTGGTCCTGCTTGAATTCGGCAATTTTCGTGCTGAGGGTCTTATCGTCAAGCCGCTCGATGCAGGAGTCGTAAGCGGCGATTGCATCATGCTCGAGATAGAGCAGATCCTTGACGAGCTTTTCAATATTGCCTTCGTTGCCAACCATAGTGACCATTTCAAATACTCCAGTTGTTTCGAGACCTCGAAAACGTCAGCTGGCTCATGTTGTTCCCCGAAAGGGTGCAGGATGCCCATTTCTGTCGCCTTGCATCACGACCGGCTGAACCTATTTTAGCCGCATGATCTTCTTCACGAGCGACACCCATTTCGCCGATCCCAGGGTCCTGAGGATCGACCGACGTCCGTTCCCTAATATGGCGGAGCACGATGCCGCTCTCATCGGAACCTGGAATGCCGTGGTCGGTGACGACGACGATGTCTGGCACCTCGGCGACTTCATGTCAGTCAAGGGCGGCGACTGCGACGAGCTTTTGGGCAGGCTCCATGGTCGTAAACATCTGATCGTCGGGAATAACGACCCGGAGACCACGACGTCAGCCAGCCACTGGACATCGGTTCAGCATTATCGCGAGCTCGAAGTCGACGGCTTGCATCTCATTCTCTGCCATTACGCGTTTCGCACGTGGAATAAGATGGGTAAGAAATCCATCAATTTGCATGGGCATTCGCACGGCAAGCTCAAGCCGCTTCCACGTCAGTTCGATGTCGGGGTCGATGCGCAGGGGCTAAGGCCCGTCACGTTGGCGCAAATCATCAGCAAGCAGGGCCGGGCTCAGGAGTCCGTGCCGCTCTAACCTTGGGACGGCAAGGTGGATTTGTCGTCATTGGACTTAATGGATCGATCCTTCTCAAAATTACGAGCATCCAACCACTCCCGCCTCGGTTTATGGCTGACCTCCGGGCGCCGCGAAAGGACCTCGAAAAAAATTCGGCGGAAATCTTGAAACCGTTTTTCGCCGAAATTAGATCATTTTCGTCAGCCGCCGACAGGGGCTGGCAAAACCGGAGACCCGAGTTTCCGCGTCTCCATTCCATCTCGCTTTACGGAGGATTTGGTAATGAGAAACGATCTTGATTTTGCACCACTCTATCGCTCCAGCGTCGGCTTCGACCGCGTGTTCAATCTGCTGAACAACGCCCAGCGTCTGCAGGCGATCGACACCTGGCCACCCTATGACATCGTCAAGACCAGTGACGACGACTACCGCATCGAAATGGCGGTCGCGGGGTTCGGTGGTTCCGATCTTGACATCATCCAGGAACGCAACGTCCTGGTTATCAAAGGTCAGAAGGATGAAGCGAAGGACGGCGAATATCTCCATCGCGGTATTGCCGGGCGGTCCTTTGAGCGCCGCTTCGAGCTGGCCGACCATGTGAAGGTCGAAGATGCCTCTCTGGTCAACGGTCTCCTGCGCATCGCATTGAAGCGCGAAATCCCGGAAGCCATGAAGCCGCGCAGGATCGCGATCGGCGCGGGTGGCGAACAGGCTGCACCGCTGCAGATCGAAGCAGAACGTCAGGTCGCGTAAGGCATCTGCGATGAAAAAGCGTGTAGCGAAAAACTTCGTCGTGGAAATCAGGAAGCGCCGCGGCCGGAAATCAAAGGATGCTGAAGGTCGCCTAATCGCGCGAGCTTTCGAAAGATTGCATTCACAGCCGGCTCCGGCTGCCAGGTCATGATCATAAGCGGGGAACGTTTCCAGCGCTCCCCGCTTCATCCAAACATACGATCGGGGGAGACGGAAAGGAGCAGCCCATGAAACCCGATAAAGCCCGTCACGATCCTCTTGGGTCTTGGTATCCCGACCGAGGTGAAATCGGTCATGCAAGCCTACCAGATCCTGATGGATTGGCGAAACGCCGCAGATCATTCGCGCGAGTTGGCGATCAAAGCGTGCAGGGCCGCGATAGACGGTGAAATCGAGGCGCAGACGGCCCGGGCGGTTTTTGTCGCGTTCGCCGAGCGGCACGATCTGCTCGCGCCGGAAATCGGCAGTTTGGTAGCCCGAAGCAGCAAGCGCAATAGCGATCCGTATATTCGATGAGCAGTGTAGCTTCATCCGGCAGCTTAGTCTGCCGCCTCGGTTCACACCTCTTCAACGCGCTCGAGCTCGAAGAAATAGACGCGGTCGTCGCCATCGATCACCATAGCTCCCATGACGCGATTATCGTCGACCTTGCGGAAATGATCGACGATAGGCTGCTTGTCGTAGACCATCGCAGCACTTGTCACCCCCTGGAACGGCACGGCTTTCAATGACGCTACCGGACCTTTGGCTCTCAGACGGCGCAGCAAATAGGAAAACAGATTGCTCGCGGCGCGGGTCCTGCCGATCTTGTGGAAACGGAGTGCAAGACGGAGCGGAATCCAGGCAGGATCGATAGCGACGAGGCGTTTCTCCCCTCCGCGGAACAACAGCGCATCGGCACGCATCTGAGCCGAGAACCGTTTGCCAAACCAGCCGAGGTTTTCGAGCACGCCGTCCAGAGGGTGGCCGGACGGAATACCCCGGCCCGTCCAAAGTCCGATCATCTCGCGCGGCTCCACAGGTGGAAGCCCCCGAAATCTTTCCATCTTGTTCATCGTCTATTCCCGCTCAAGAGGGTCTCTATTCGAGCCTAATCTTCTTGCTGTCGCTGCTGGGCACGCCCTTTCGATCTGGCCTTCTGCCGTACAACCCGCAGTTCGTCCAGATCCGGCACCCACCAGCCGCGAGCCACTTCCCGCGCGCCCGGCGGCGTTCGGGCTGGCCAGGTCGTGACCAGTTCCTCAAGAGAGCCCTGCCGCCAAGCCGCCCAGACGTATTCGCCGTTTGATGGCGGTTGAAAATAGAACGCGGTCACAATTTCCGGATCTGCCAGCTCGCCCTGCGTGTCGGTGAAGATAACGACGCCTGCATGCGTACCGATTGCGCGCTCAAATGGGGGCAAGTCATCGACCGGTACGGGATACCGTTTTCGGCGCCGCTCACTGGCTCTCGCCTTGGCGGCCTGCTCCTCCTCGGTGCCTTTCAAAGCTTCAAGTAGCGCCTTTCGCACATCGGGCTCGTTACGCTCGGCGGCCGCTTCGATCGTCGGCCATCGCCGTCGCAAGTCATCCAGTGACCGGTAAGGGACTGTCCATAGGCGACGATCCGCATCCCAACGCGCAAATGGAATTTCCCGGATTTCGGTGACGACCGTGCGCGAATAGGGCGTCCGGATTTGCAAACCGGATGGCGCAGCTTCGAGATAGCGGCTTTCGATCGGTTCGAACGCGAAAGCATCCCTGCCCTTTTCGTCGGCAAAGGCATCGGCTTCTGCTTCCATCCGAGCGAGCCAGCGCTCAATGCGCTTGCCAGCAGTGCGGCCCGGCACAAACCAGGCGTTCAACCTGTCGCTCCATCGGGCACGCGGAAACGTCTCCCGGAACCGTTGCACCGTGATGCGATCATGAGGCAGGTCCGTCGTCGCGCCGACAGCTGTTTCAGCCTCTACATTGCTGGTCGTTTCTTGTTCCATTGCTCAATTGCTTGTGGCCCGCAGGCCTCACGCCGCTACCTTTCGGGATTTTGCCAGCCGCTTGATCGCCTGTTCCAGCGGTCGCTGTCCGTCACAATAGTCCTGCCACGCGGTACTCTTCTTCAACAGGTCGGGGACCGTGCGAATCGTGAACCGCTTGGGATCGAGATCTGTTTTCACCTGACTCCAGTTGAGCGGCATCGAGACTGTTGCTCCGGGACGTGCGCGCGGCGACAATGGCGCAACCGCCGTCGCCATCCGGTCGTTGCGCAAGTAATCGAGGAAAATGCGGCCCTCGCGTTGGTTCTTGGCCATCTTGATCAGGTAGAGCTCCGGATTGTCGCGCGCCATATCCTGGCAAACGTCATGGGCAAAACCCTTCGCCTCATCCCAACTGAGTTTCTTGCCCTTGGGCACGGCCAGGGGGGTGACGACATGCAGGCCCTTGCCGCCGGTCGTCTTGCAGAAGCTGACAAGCCCCAGGTCTTCGAGGCGGTCCCGGATTTCTCGTGCGGCCTCGACGACGGTGGAGAATTCAACATCCGGACCAGGATCAAGATCGAAGACCAGTCGCCCAGGGACTTCCGGCTGCCCGGGCTCGCAGTTCCACGGGTGAAGTTCGACGCCGCCGATCTGAGCAATCGCAGCCAGTCCCTCGACACGATCAATCTGCAGATAGGGTTTCTTGTCGCCGAAGACGGTGACAAGCTCAAGCAGATTGGACGTTCCGGGCATGGCATGGCGCTGGAAAAACTGCTCGCCGCCAATTCCATCGGGGGTGCGAATGATCGAGCAAGGTCGCCCCTTGATATGGTCGATCAGCCACGGCCCAACCGCTTCGTGATACCGCGCAAGATCGACTTTGGTAACCGGCTCGTTGTCGCCGGCATCCGGCCAAAGTGGTTTGTCCGGACTGGAGATCATCACGCCCATTACCTCCGCCTTCGCTCCCTTGCGGAAACGCTTGGGTGGCGACCTGTCAGTTTCCGGATCGGGCACTTCGTTTTCGATCGGGGACGCTGGCGTCTCGGCCTCCACCTCCTCAGCCGGTTTGTCCTCTCGAAGGCCCTTGAATGCCGCCTGTCGAACCTGGCCATCCCCCGTCCAGCCGGCAAACTCGATCTCGGCGACCAATTCGGGTTTGAGCCAGACGATGTCGGAAGATTTCTTCGGCGCACCGATGCCTGTGAACGGTGATTTTGAGGTCTCCATTTCCTTCAGCTTCGGCAAAAGCGTCGCGACGACTTTTGCGCCATAGCCCGTGCCGACTCGGCCGACATAGACGAAGTGGGTGCCGCGATTGACGCCTACCAGAAGCGACCGAAACTTGCCATTGGTCGTGGCATAGGCGCCGATGACCACTTCATGCCCGGCGCGGCATTTCGATTTGGCCCAGGTCTCCGTGCGGCCGGACCGGTAGGGCGCATCAGCCTGTTTCGAGACGATACCTTCCAGCGAAAGGCGGCAGGCGGATTTCAGCACCGCATCGCCGCCGGTTTCAAAATGCTCAACGAAGCGAAGCCTGGGATCGTCGCCAGCGTCGGACAAGAACGCAGCGAGCCTGTCCTTTCGCTCGGTTAGCGGCAAGTCGCGCAGATCCTGGTCGCCAACGAACAGGAGATCAAAGGCGAAAAAGACCAGGTCGTCCGTCTTGCCCTCCGACAGCGAAGCCTGCAAAGCGGCAAAATCGGGAGCGCCGTTTTCATCAAGGGCACAGATCTCACCATCGATGATGCAGTCGGGAAGCTTGGACGCCGACGCAGCAATGGCAGACCATTTTGCGGTCCAGTCCAGTCCCTTACGGGTCTTCAGGGTGATCTGACTGTTTTCGACCCGCATCTGAATGCGATAGCCATCGAACTTGATTTCATGGATCCAGCCATTTGCAGATGGCGGACGCGCCAGGGTCTCGCAAAGCTGCGGCGGGACAAAGTCCGGCATTGTTGATTTAGCGTGTTTCGTCGCGGTGGGCTTCTTCACCGACCTGGTTGAAGTCTTTGACCCGGCCTTGCGCTCTTCGGCCGCAAGACCGTGATTGCTATCCCACACCGCATCCGCTTCGACCGCGCCGCCCTGCAGCATGAACGGTTTTGGCTTCTTGCCTTTGCCGGACGCGATAGCCTCCATCGTCCGGCCCGACGCCACCGATGTATCGTTCTCCTCAAGCACGGCTGCGCCGTTCTCCTCGACGGAATAGTCGTCATGATGCTTGATCAGCAGCCAATTGGTGCGTTTGCCGCCATCGCGATCATGCCGCATGCGGACGAGTACGAAACTGCCATGCAGGCGATCACCCTCAAGCGTAAACTTGAAATCGCCCTTGGCGAGCGCCTCTTCCGGCGTCTTCTTTCCTTCCGGCTCCCAATAGCCCCGATCCCACAGCATAACTGTCCCGCCACCGTACTGACCTTTGGGGATTGTGCCTTCAAAATCTCCGTAGTCGAGCGGATGATCTTCCACTTCAACCGCGAGGCGCTTGTCGCCGGGATCGAGTGAGGGACCTCTTGTCACCGCCCAGGACTTAAACACTCCGTCCAGCTCCAGCCGGAGATCGTAGTGCAGTCGCGTCGCGTCATGCTTCTGGATCACGAACCGGCGACGGTTGGACGCACTCACCTTCGCCTCTCCGCTGGGCTCGGCGGTCTTTTTGAAATCGCGTTTGCCGCGGTAGGTGGAAAGATTGTCGGCCATGGTTTCTATCCTGACGCAAAGGAAGCGGGCCAGCGCTTAGCGGCCCCGTAAACTGCTATTTGCCCGACACGCGGATCGCTCCGGCATCTCCCAAACTTCGTTGGACGGCGGCGACCTGATCGGCGGTGATATCCACAGAGACCTCGATCTCGCCTTCAAGGGCCCCATCGCCGCGAGCACCGTCTTCGTGCGAGGCATCACCGCCGGACGGTCTGGAGCCGGCGGTATTTTCATTACTCGCGGACTGAATGAAAATGTCCGGCCGGGAAATACCGTGTTGCTGAACGAGGTGTTCGACCGCGAGGTCCGCCGCCGCACGTGTTTCGAAGGTTGCTCGTATTGTCGTGGTGCTGTCGTCTGCCATGTCAACTTGTCCTTTTGCTCTATCAACTCCTCAAACGCTGCTGGCACCCCAGTGGTTTCACGACCATCCTGTTCGGCGATACGTATTTCGGACATTGCGTTGAAACTGCCACAATTGGCCCTTCGCCCTCAATGGCACGATCCAGTCCAACGAAAGCGCGGAACTAAGTGGGCGGCGTTTAGTTTCCTCCGCAATGGACTCGGAGGACAGAAATGGCAGCACATCGCGCTCAGTGGAAAGGTCACCTGAAGATTGGTGAACTCAGTTGTGCCGTTGGTCTCTACACGGCCACCTCGACATCCGAGCGGATCAGCTTCCACATGATCAATGAGAAAACCGGAAACCGCCTGAAACGCGAGTTCATCGACAGTGAGACCGAAGAGGTCGTGGAACGCGACCAACAGGTGAAGGGCTTCGAGACCGGCAACGGCGATTACATCATGATCGACCCTGATGAGGTCGCGGCCGTCGTTCCCGATTCCGACAAGATGCTGGAGGCTGAAGCCTTCATCCCGTGTGGGGACATCGATGACGTCTATTTCGATAAGCCCTACTATCTGGTCCCGGTCGACGAAGCCGATCAGGTCGCCTTTACCAGCATCCGGGATGCCCTGAGCAAAACCAGTGCCACGGCGATTGCTCGGACTGTGCTCTTTCGCCGAATGCGGACTGTCCTAATCCGGGCGCACGGCAAGGGTATCATTGCAACGACGCTCAACTACGACTACGAAGTCCGGTCCTCAGAGGAAGTCTTCAAAGACGTGTCAAAGGTCAAGGTCGAAGCCGAGATGCTCGATCTGGCCAAGCACATCATCACCACGAAGAAGGGCGAGTTCGACCCGGCGAAATTCGACGATCGCTACGAGGATGCCCTCGCTGCGCTGGTGAAGGCGAAGGCGGAGGGCAAGACCCTTCCGAAGCCGAAGCCCATCAAGGTTTCCAAGCCGAACGACCTGCTTAAAGCACTGCGTGAGAGTGCTGGCATGGATAAGCCTTCGGCAAGCAAGCCAAAGGCCGCCAATGCCAACTCGGGCAAGAAGGCCACGGCTTCTAAGTCCACAAAGAGCCGGGCAAAACCGGCAGCTAAGAAAGCGAGTTGATCGATGGCACCACGTCGCCCCTATTGGAGAGGCTACCTCAAGCTCTCGCTCGTCACCTGCCCAGTGGCAATGACCCCGGCCACATCTGAATCCGAAAAAGTACGCTTCCATACCCTCAACAAGGATACCGGAAACCGGGTGGTCTCGCAGTACGTCGATAGCGTGACGGGAAAGCCCGTGAAAGACGAGCATGAGGCAAAGGGTTACGAGCGCGGCGAGAATGATTACGTGCTCCTGACCGACGAGGATCTGGAATCCGTCGAGCTGGAGACGGTCCGCACGATCGACATCGAAAAATTCGTGCCGCGTGGCAGCATCGAGTGGGTCTATCTCGAAACGCCGTACTACCTCACCGCAAACGACAAAATCGGCGACGAGGCTTTCGCGGTAATACGGCAAGCAATGGAGGCGGAGGATGTCGTCGGCATATCTCGCGTCGTCCTCGGCCGTCGGGAACGGGCGGTTGTGCTGGAGGCGCGCGGCGAAGGCATCGTCTTGTGGACCCTTCGCTTCGGAGATGAAGTGCGGCCGGAAAGCGAATATTTCACAGGCATAGATAAAAAGTCGGATGCTAAAGGCGTTTCATCACTTGAGGCGGTCATCAAAAAGCGGCTGAAGGACTGGTCCCCGGATATGGTGTCCGACCCGATCCAGGAAAGCTTGCTGAAACTGATTGCGGCTAAGAAGAAGGCAAAGAAAGCGACCAAGACCAAGGCCTCAAAATCCACAAAGGACGATGGTGACGAGAAGAGCAACGTCGTGAACATCATGGACGCATTGAAGAAGTCGATTGCGAAGGAGCTGCAATCCCGAAAAGCTGGATGATCGCACGGCCTTTGGCAGTGCCACGACCACGATCGCAGGGTTAAAGCGGTTGCCGTTGCGCGCCGAAAATCCCCATGAGCCATCCGCAAATAACTACGCGTCTCCCAGAACGAAGTCGAAGACCGGTTCAGGCTGCCCCTTGGCCGTCATGCGCGATGTCTGCATGGCCTCAGCTGTTGCTGCGGCGAGATCGGCAAGCGATACCGGCGACATGCCTAGCGCATGCGAGAAATGATCACGCGGCGGCCTTGGCAGATCTCGCAACAGCGCGGCGGCGCGTCCAGCATGACGCATATCTGGCGTCCGTTTGCCTTCCCGGATCTTTACCCCGGTTGCGGATAGCAAGATCAATCCCTTGAGGAAGGCGCGCAACGGGCTTCCTCTGTTTGCAATCTGCCAAAGTCCTTCCCACGCCTCGTGGGCTTCCCAATAGTACCCGTGATTGAAGAGGTCCTGGCCCCACGCGAATTCCTCAGAGTCGAGAGACGCAGTTACCAAAACGGGCTGAACACCGTAGCTATGCCCTGCAGGATCACGGACAGGATGCGGACCGTTGCCCGGCAAGTACGCATAGCGGGGAAATGATCTATCCGGTAGCAACCGAAGACGTCCCATCGCCCCAAATCCCTGTTGTGAAGCCCGAAATAAGCATGCTCTTAACTCGCGCGATGGACAACCCATGGTCCAAGTTACCGGGGATCGAGCTATACGCATAAAAGCCTTGATCGGATACGCGCTATCGGTCCGATTGTATCACCAACCTAAGGTGATGAAAAACCGCATATCTTCGATCGTCTCTACGCGCACCGTACCGCAGACGGGGGATTAAGCGGAAAGCGAACTTTATTCCTTTGCGGGATAGCTTCGCCTTCGGCTATGAATTTGAAATGAGAGATTCGACAGCCATATCCGTGCCCGATAGCCGCGTTGTTCCGCTAGTAGCGAAGCGCAAAGCGCTTGAGTTGCCGGAGCAGGCCGCAAAGTACCCAGAGTTGCGTTACATGGGTTCCAAAAAACGCCTTTTGCCTTGGATCTACCAGGTTCTCGATGACATCGATTTCGAGAGTGCGATGGATCCGTTTTCGGGTACGGGCAGTGTAGGTTATTTGATGAAGTCGATGGGCCGTCGTGTCGTGGCCTCTGACTTTCTGAATTTTTCCAGCCTGGTCGCACGCGCAACTATTGAAAATAGCAGTGTTCGGCTCGACGGTAAGAGCATAAAACGCCTAATCGATCCGGAGCCAGGTCCTCACCATTTTATCGAGCAGACATTCCGTGACGTATTTTACACGCCAGAGGATCTCAAATTCCTGGACCGTGTGTCGGGCAATATACGGCAACTTGAGGGGCAGTACGATCAGGCTTTGGCATTCGCCGCGTTGTTCCGCTCGTGCCTGAAACGTCAACCTCGGGGCGTTTTCACCATATCTGGAAACCTCGATAGGTATGACGACGGAAGGCGCGACCTGCGCCTTTCGCTGGAAGAGCATTTCCTGGAGCAGATTGAGATTTACAACAATGCGGTCTTTGACAACGGCCGACGAAATCAGTCCTTCAGAGGAGATGTTTTTGAGCTCGCCGCGAAGAAAGTGGATCTCGTTTATCTCGATCCTCCATACGTGCCGCGGTCAGACGATAACTGTTACATAAAACGCTATCATTTCCTCGAGGGCCTGTCTTGCTACTGGCAGGGACTGCCCATCGACGAATCCACAAAAGTTAAGAAGATAGCCAAGAAGTACACTCCATTCAGCTATCGGCGGACAGCGGTTGAGGCCTTTGATAGAATGTTTTGCCGTTTTAAAAAGAGCATAATAGTTTTATCATACAGCTCTAACGGCTATCCAGATTTAAATGTACTTGAAGAACTTATGAAAAAACATAAGCCGAGTGTTCGGGTATTTGAAAAACCTCATCGATATCATTTCGGGACGCATGCCGGGGTAGAGCGGTCCTCGGTTACCGAATATCTCATTGTAGGTCGCTGATGCAGGTCGTTGAGCAAAATATCGACGATGTTGTTGCAAGTTTAAGTCCTCTATCCGTTGAGTGGATGGATGATGTTGCCGCCTCTGCAATTGCTCGACTGTCAGCATTGCCCAAAAAGACGCAGTACGATCGCCAAGACATACAGGAATTGCTCGATTCCGATTTCAACGAGGGGCTGCTCTGCGCTCGCCTCTTTCTTGCTCTGTCGAAAGATAGCATGGAGACGGAACTGCGTAGCGCGCTCGGTTCTGGAGGGATAGGGTCTACGCGTTATAAGACTGATCCAAGTGCATTTCTGGCAACACTCGAAAGCCTGGGCTTGGCCGAGGCAATGTCCGCGACAATCAATTATCAGCCTGTTTGGAGTGACATTCTTGTAGAACGTCTTCGCTCTGGTCGAGGCTCTGCGATCCAAGGGCAGCGCCGTGGACGCGGCTTGGAAGATTTCGCAGAAGCCCTTGTTCGAGAAGTATTCGGAGAAGGTGGCTACGAGACCCGCTGTACGTTTACGGGTGCGGACGGAACAACCGCGAAATGTGATGTAGCTGTTCCGGATAAGAGCAGACCGCGGATCGTCATTGAGTCAAAAGCCTATGCCGCAACTGGTTCAAAAATGACCGATATCATCGGTGATCTCGACGCGATCATTGCGGCAAAACGCCACGACACCCCGCTCCTTTTCTTGACCGACGGCCTTACCTGGAAAGCGCGGATGTCCGATTTGCGAAAGATCGTTCAACGTCAAAACCAAGGGAAAATCACGCGTATTTATACGACCAAAATGCGCGAGCAATTTTTGGCGGATCTACACACGCTAAAAGCGGAGCTCGGAATCGACTAAGTCATAGCTGACCTGGAGTGGCTGATCAGTTGTCAGTTTTTGCTGTTGTTCAAGCCATCACCTTAAGGGATACGCACCGGCTAGGCCCTGGGCAAAAATCCTAAAAACCTGGAAAAGTAACCTTTTCGGCGTATGCATTTTGTGGACCTAATAGTACCCTCAAAACGCTGCGACGCCGGGGAGGAAGGCAATCTCTCTCGCCTTATCTGCTGTATTTGTTCTGCATTATTATTCAACAGAGATCGGCGTGATCTGCCCGTATTCGACGGAGCGCCTGACCCATTGTCCGGAGATGGCTGGCCGCGCGCTCAAAAGCGATTTCGACACGTGCGCGGCCTGATCCATCCCGTCTCGGCACTTACTCGAGATCCGCGTCGACCCGTTCGATCAGCCCGGCTGAATTTGCCGCAATTTTGAGGGTGCCGATCTCGTGGCCGAAGTCACCTGTGAAATCCAGGCGAACCACCGCATTGAATTCGTCGGGGCTTTCCAGCGACAGAAGCTCGCTGTGGGTATTGTACCCGACGAAGAACCGCTCGAGATAACGTCGCACACCTTCTGTGCCGACGAATGCGTCGCCAACCGATACGTCATCGATGACAGCATCCACTGCGAACAGGGATGTTGCACCGTCGACGTCGAAATCGTTGGTGGCTCGGATAAGGTTCTCGATAAGCTTTTGCATGATTGCCGGCTCCTCAGAGATCGATGATTGTGGTGTCGGCGATGGTTTCGGCAAATCCATTGCCAAACAGTCCGGCCGGTGTCTGAAACCCTCCCCTGGCCTCGCCCGATAGGACGCGGCGCCCGGCCTCCGCCACCGCGATTGCCGTAAAGCTGTATCCATTGACCGTGCAGAGAAGCGAGCGGAAAACTTTTCCCTGGACGTCGGTCACCTCGACGATTGCCTGATAGCGGTTCGCCAACCGCTCCTCGTCGCTCGGCCCATCCGGGAGCAGGCAGAGATCGCCCTGTGGAAAGCCATTGCCCGTCACGTGCACGAAGGTCTCGATGTTGGGAACCCCCGTCGCCCGCCAGATTGTGATGAGATCGGGAAGCGTGATCTGGAAACTGTCGACGGCACCCTGCCCGAAGTCGAACTTCCGGATGCTGTTTGCAACCGTCACCAGCTCTCCGTCGACGCGCGCAAGCGTTGCGGCGGCCATGTTATCGGTCGCGCTGATGGCGGATCCCCGTGACATGCCGCCTGAGACACGCAACGCGATCCGGATGTTGCGAGGATTCCGCACCCTTGCGACGGCATGTCCGGCAAGACTGCCCAACATCGCCACGCTGCCACCACCGCCCGGCATCAGCATGACACCTGCGGCCTTCGCCTCGCCGTCGAGCAGTTCGGCGAGACGATAGCTGTCGAGTTCGGCGGCGGTGTCGATGTAATGCACGCCGTTACTGATGGATGCTTCCATCAGTGGCTTCGCTGTCCGCAGGAAGGGGCCGGCGGCATTGATGATGACGGTGACATCCGTCAGAGACCGGTCGATCAGCGCCCGATCGTCGAGAACGAACACGCGATACTCGACACCGAGTTTCGAGGCGAGCTCCGCAAGCGGTTTTTCGTTCCGACCGCCGAGGACAACGGGCATTCCAGCCTTTGTCGCGTGTTGCGCAACCATCCGACCCGTGTAGCCCGTCGCGCCGTAGATCATGAGTTTTGTCATTTTAGTGTTGCCATTCCTTGTAGACGAATTCGAGTGAGTAGCCATCGGGATCGCGGACCTGGGCCGCGTAATACCGAGGGTCGTAGTGAAGCTGCGGTCCGGGCGGATGGATCTCGGTGGCCCCTGCGGCCATGGCTGCGGCATAGGCGGTATCGACCTGTAACTTGCCGTTGGCGATAAACCCAGCATGCGCGGCGCGCCCTTCGACGACGCCCATGCGGAGCCAGAAGAACACCCGGCCGTTCGCGCCGAATCCCTTCAGGTCCGGATGGCCGGGAGGGCCGTCCTTTCCGTCGTAATCGACGGCGTGGGCGATCCCGAGAGGTGCGAGCGCCGCCTCATAGAAGGCGATCGAGCGGCCGATGTCGCTGACCGAGATGAAGACGTGGTCGAGCATGGTGCTCTCCTCCTGGTTAGATGATGTAGCCGCCCGCCACTTCTATGTTCTGGGCGTTGATCCAGCGGTTTTCATCCGAAAGCAGGCTGGCGATGACGCCGCCGATGTCTTCCGGCTCGCCGACACGGCCGAGTGCGGTCTGGCCCGCCAGCATGGCTTCGAATTCGTCATTCAGCCCGCCGCCGAGGTCCGTGCGGATGGCGCCAGGAGCGATGGAGTTCGCCCGAATGCGACGCTCGCCGAATTCCTTGGCCATGTAGCGGGTCAGAACCTCAAGTCCGCCCTTGAAGGCCGCATAGGGAGCGACACCTGACGTGGCGACCCGAGTGGTGGCGCTGGTCAGGTTGACGATATGACCGCCGTCTTCCATCAGCGGAAGCAGGGTCTGGGTCAGGAAGAACGGTCCCTTGAGATGGACGTTAAACAGGCCGTCGAACTGTTCTTCCGTGACAGTGGCAATGGGATTGAACAGCCCGTATCCGGCATTGTTGACGAGGTAGTCGAATGTATCCCTACCCCAGACCGCCTGAAGCTGCGCCTTGACCGCATCCCGGAATACCAGGAATGCGCTGATGTCGCCGACATCGAGCTTCAGCGCGACGGCCTTTCCGCCCTGCGCCGTGATCGCGCTGACGACCTCATCAGCTCGTCCGGGATTGCTGTTGTAGGTGACGATCACGCCCATGCCACGCTCGGCGCATTTGATGGCGGTGCTGGCTCCGAGGCCACGGCTGCTTCCGGTAACGATGACGATTTTCATGTCTCTTTGCTCCATGCCTGTGTTGACCTGAAGCTACGTCGGCACCGTGTCGTTCGCTCACCCATTCCTCTCTGAAACTTGCCTATTTCTGCTTTCGTCTTGCGCGCTCATCGAAGCTCTGCAAAGGTCTGAAATATGGAAAAGCAATTGATGGAACTACGCGCACTGGCCGCAAAGGCAGAGAACAGGCGCACTGAGACGGGCATACCGCGCGTGGCGATGGTGCAAGGTGAGATCCCCGAGCACCAGCTTGCCGCTGTCTACGACCCGATGGTCAACCTGATCTTGACAGGATCGAAGACGATGACGGTCGGTGACCGGACATTCCACTACGATCCGGCAACCTATTTCGTGATGTCTGTGGATCTGCCGGCCGTCGGATCTGTGCATCCGTCGTCGGCGGGCGAACCCTATCTGGCGGTCAGTCTGACACTCGACCCCACTATCGTCGCGGACCTGATCCGCGACCTCCCGGTCAAGGTATCAAACGAGCCGTTCGGATCCGGATTTTCGGTTGCCCCGGTCAACGAGGATTTTCTCGACGCCTGGATCCGCATGCTACGGCTGATGGAGCGGCCTGACGAGATCGCTGCCCTCTCTCCCGCCTACGAGCGAGAAATCCTGTTTCGCGTCCTCCAGGGACCGCTCGGCTGGATGCTGCGCGACATCGCCTCGCCGGATACGGCGCTGTCGCGTATCAGCGTGGCGATCAACTGGATCCGTCAAAACTTCGCCCAGACGATCAGGGTCGAAGCGCTAGCGGAAATGGCGGCGCTGAGCGTGTCGGCGTTTCATCGCCACTTCAAGGCGGTCACGGCACTTAGCCCTCTGCAGTATCAGAAACGTGTCCGCCTCCTGCACGCCCGGTCGCTGCTGATTGCCGGACAGGGCAACGCGACCTCAATATCCTTTGGTGTGGGATACGAAAGCCCGAACCAGTTCAGTCGCGAATACGCCCGATTGTTCGGATTGCCGCCTTCGAAAGACCTTGCGAGAGCGACGCAGGTCCCACGAGCTGCATAGTCGATGACCAGGTCTACCACCTTGGCTAACCCAGTTCCGCACTTTCCAGCAGTGGTATCGCGGCTGTCCGCCGGGACGCCGGTGTCTTGAACCTTGCCACATCGCGAACGGGAGGTAGCCCGTACATGCGAGCATACTCTCGGCTGAACTGCGATGCACTTTCATAGCCGACCGAAAACGCGATCGCGGCAGCATCACGGGGTTCGAATATCAACAGGCGGCGAGCCTTCAGGAGACGCAGCCTCTTTTGATACTGGATAGGGGTCATCGCGGTGACGGCTTTGAAGTGCCGATAGAATGCGGCAACGCTCATGCCCGTCATCGCGGCAAGTGGCTCCACCCGGAAGGGCTCCGTATAGTGCGCACGGATCCAGTCAATCGCCCGGCGTACCTGCGATAGACGGCTCTCCTCACGCGCGATCTGGCGCAGAATATCTCCCTGCGCACCCTGCAAGACACGAAACAGGATTTCCCGCTCGATCATCGGTGCCAGCATGGCCACCTCGGCGGGTCGGTCGATCAACCGCATCATGCGAAGACAGGCATCAATGAGTTCAGGCGTGGCGGTGGAAACCGAGAAACTGGGAACAGCGTCGGCAGAGCGGTTGCCTTCATTCCCGGCAAAAACCGCAGCGAGAACCGTAGGATCGAGGTTCAGGCTCATGGCAAGGTAGGGGCTTCCGGGCTTTTCTGCCTTGACGTGCCCGATTGCAGGGATATCGGCGGGCACAATGAAATAGGTGGCAGGTGAAAGGCTCAGCACCTGCTCGCCGACCGAGAGCTGTTTCGTACCCTGCAGAACCAGATGAAGCATCGGCGCATACACCTGGTTGGAACAGGCCTCGGCCCTCACCATCTCGACACGCGGGATCCCGGTGGATGTCCATGTGTCGCCTGCGCGCATGACGATGGCGCGCAATTCTTCCAGTGCCTTGTCCATGGAAAGGACTATGGCACCGTTTCTTTCGCCCAACAAGGCGGTGATAAGAATAGGCAAGAATGCGCGAGCAATTGGCACGCGGCCGGAGCATCGACTCCTTACGTTGGCATGATCGATGAAGCCACACGGCTTCGGGCATCCAAACGTAAGCCAAGGACATGACCATGAAACTCAACGGAAAAATCGCCGTCGTTACCGGAGCATCAAGCGGGATCGGTGCGGGCATCGCCAAGGCGCTCGGCGCTGAAGGTGCGACCGTCGTCGTCAATTATTCCTCGAGCAAATCAGGCGCCGATGCCGTCGTCGCCTCGATCGAGAAGGCTGGTGGCAAGGCCGTTGCTATACAGGCGGACATGAGCAAAGGCGCTGATGTCATCCGCCTGTTCGACACGGTGAAGGCCGACCACGGACAGGTGGACGTGCTGGTGAACAATGCCGGGGTCGCCGTGTTCGAGATGGCGACCGACGTGACCGAAGACGCTTTCCACAAGCAGTTCAACATCAACGTGCTCGGCTATTTCCTGGCCATCCGGGAAGCTCTCAAGCATTTCGGCGAGAGCGGCGGCAGTATCATCAACATCAGCTCGATCCTCAGCACCGATCCCTACCTGGCCTCTAGCGTCTATGCCGCGACCAAGGGTGCCGTCGATACGATGACATTCGCGCTCGCCCGTGAACTCGGACCCCGCGGCATTCGGGTAAACTCGATCCTGCCGGGTCACACGAACACACCTGCCACCGATGGCAATTTTTCCGGCGAATTCGGCGAGAAGCTCATTGCCGGAACGCCACTTGGCCGCTTCGGCGAGCCGGACGATATCGCCCCTGTCGCCGTCTTCCTGGCATCCGCCGACGCGCATTGGGTCACCGGTGAATCCATACGTGCCGCCGGCGGCGTTCGCGGTGTCGGCTACTGAACCACATTTAATCGCGGAGTTCTCATTAGTGTCCGGTCGCAAGACCGGGCGCTGAGCCGTTTCCTGTATCGCGATCAGGATGATGCATCCAGAATATGGTGCCATTGTCTTGGCATGCGGCGCGAGCGAAAGTCTTGACGACCTTCCACCAACCTTGTTCATTCGGGCAATGTTCAAAGCCGCAAACGCTGTACAGATTAGAGTTTCCATTGACGAGATCGAACCGCACGTCTGGCGCCGTCTGGTCTTGCCAGTCCATTGGAACCTGGAGCATCTGCATTTCGGAATCCAGGCAGTATTCAATTGGTGGAACTATCATCTCTATGAATTCCGTATCGGCGGCCTGCGGTATGGGGAAGTCGAAATCCTGACGGAGGATGCGACCGACGACGATCCTCGGGTCTTCGATCAGAGAGAGGTTCGTTTGCTGGATTTCGAGCAAGGTGCTGTCTTCAGCTACCGCTATGATTTCGGGGATGGCTGGCGGCACACCGTCGCTATCGAGGAGTTCTTGACGCTCACTGCAACGCCCAGAGGCGGGACGTGCGTTGCGGGCGAAAGGGCGCGACCGCCCGAGGACGTGGGCGGCGTATCGGGCTATGAGCGGTTCCTGGAGATCATCGGCGACCGGGAAGATCCCGAACATGCCGAAACCATTCAGTGGTGCGGCGGCTACTTTGATCCGGAGTGGTTCGACCTCTCGATCGCGGACAAGGATCTCCGCAATGCTCTGCGCTCGAACGTTAAGCGGCGCTTGTATCAGCCGAAGCCGAAAGCCGTCCGAAAAAAATGAGTTGGCTAGGGTTGCAGGTGAACGCCTTGAAAGGATGTGAACCGACGGCCGTGTTATTCAGCTTTTTATCCGCATCAAATATCGGCGTCCAAAATATTCGATCGGATAACTGCCTAATATTGAACTCTACCTGATGTAAAAATAATTAGAATGCCTTTTCGTCGCCGCATCTATCGAGCCGAGCGAGAGCGCGGACTTGACCTAAGATGTAGGTAGTTTTCATTGAAATCTGCGAAATCCTGCATCCGCCTAATATCCGGAATATCGATAAGGTGCTTGCGAAACGTCGCAAGTCCGCGCTCACGTATGGTCTTTAAGCTGCGATTTACTTGCACTATCGACAATCCGACGGTGTCTCCTAGCTCCTGCTGAGTGATTGGAAGGGAGAAAATTCCCTCGCTAACCAGTCCGATTGCGTCAAGACGAGCATGAATTTCGCAAAGCAGATGCGCAATGCGTATCTCAGCATTACGAGCCCCGATGTTGGTGATCCATTCACGAAGCACGGCCTCGTCGACGAGCATTGTCCACCAAAGAGCGCGCGTCAGGGCAGGTCGCTCTGCAACGATATTCAGAATTGAGGGGCGTCGAATTTCTGCAACGACGCAGTCGGAGAGCGTCGAAACCGTGTGGTCCATCTCAGCAAGCAAGGCCACGTGCAGGTCACAAATATCGCCGGGGACCAGATAACCAAATATTTGCCGGGTGCCGTCCCCAATTATTTTATACCGAACGGCAAAGCCTTCAAGGATGATGTGAACAACATTCGTCGAATCTCCCTCCCTCACGAGGTCGGTTCTACGTGCAACCAACCGTGTGTTCTCAGTGAGCGTTCCAATTAGGGCGCTGTCGCTCTCGCTTACGGGACTATAACACCCTAGCTTGCGGATAAAAGCGTTCATGGAATCAAGCCAGCCAACATCATATATTTAAGCCCCACGACATAACGAATGTTCGGCCAATACATGGGTATACCAATTACACGGTCGCGCATAATTCAAAATTTGTGCACCGCTTTCATCTCAGCAATTCCAACAGGTTAGCCTCGGACAAAATCAAGCTCTTGCGCTGTCGTTAAACCTTATCGAGGCCCTCTCGCTTGAAACAATAGAGCCCGTCGCCGCTGTTCTCGAAAAGCGGGCGGAACTGGAAAAGCCGATGGCGGCGAGGCACGAGAAGTTGGGCGGGCTTGATCGGAGTGTTCGTCTCACCGTCGCTGTCACCAAACCGAAGGACGTGGGCGGCTTCGGCGAGGATTTCCTTTTCGTCATTGTTAGCTTAACGGTTCCCCAATCCTGCGGCGCGGTCAGAGCGCGTCTAGCCTGCTCCAGAACGCGATATGTCCCCTCGATCACCTTGGCCCAACGTCGCCGCTGCACATTCCGCCGGGTGCGCTATGTCGATCGCGTCGAGGAGACCTTGGCTTTCGGAGAGCGTTTGAGGCACGCTGGGCGATTACCCCAAAGTGTACGCGGTCTTCACGGTTGTGAAGAATTCAGCCGCATAGGTTCCCTGTTCGCGCGGGCCGTATGATGATCCCTTTCGGCCACCGAACGGGACGTGGAAGTCAACGCCAGCCGTTGGCAGGTTGACCATCACCATGCCAGCCTCGGCATTGCGCTTGAAGTGCGTCGCATGTTTCAGGCTGGTGGTGGCGATGCCGGATGAAAGGCCGAATGGCGTGTCATTGGCGGTCGCCAGGGCTTCATCGTAGTCCTTGACGCGAATGATAGCGGCGACGGGGCCGAAGATCTCCTCGCGGGAGATGCGCATCTGATTGGTCGCTTCGGTAAACAGGGTCGGCTGGAGGTAGAAACCGGGCGTGTCCCGTGAGATCAATTCGCCGCCAAAGGCCAGTTTCGCCCCTTCGCTCTTGCCAATCTCAATATAGTCCGTGTCTGTCTTTAGCTGTCGCTCATCGACGACCGGCCCGATATGAGTTCCGGCCTTCATCGCATGGTCGACCGTGAGCGTCTTCAGCTTTTCGGTAAGGGCGGCGACGAACTTCTCGTGGATTCCCTCGGTGACGATGAGACGCGACGACGCCGTGCACCGCTGGCCCGTGGAGAAGAACGACGAGTTGGCGCAGGCGTCCACAGCGACGGTGAGGTCGGCGTCGTCGAGCACCACCATTGGGTTCTTGCCGCCCATCTCCAGCTGGAACTTCCTGTTGTGCTCAAGAGACGAGGCGGCCACCTGCCTGCCTGTACCGGTCGAACCGGTGAAGGTGATACCCGCCAGATCCGCACTGTCGAGCATGGCCTGGCCGACGACCGAGCCTTTGCCCATGACAAGATTGAATACGCCCTTCGGCAACCCGGCGCGGTGGAGAATGTCGGCGATTGCCCAGGAGCAGCCTGGTACCAGTTCGGCGGGCTTGAAGACGACAGTGTTGCCGTAGCAGAGCGCCGGAGCGATTTTCCAGGCGGGGATGGCGATTGGGAAATTCCACGGCGTGATAATGCCGATGACGCCGATCGGCTCGCGGACAATCTCGATGCCGATATTCGGACGCGTTGACGGAAGCGTTTCCCCGGCCAGTCGCAGAACTTCACCTGCGAAGAAGTCGAAGATCTGCGCTGCGCGGACCGTTTCGCCGATCGCTTCGGGCAGCGTCTTGCCCTCTTCCCGTGCCAAGAGACTACCCAGTTCTTCCTTGCGGGCCATGATCTCGTCGCCGGTCTTCTTCAGGATCGCGTGGCGCTCCAGAATGCCGGATCGTGACCAGGCTGGAAAGGCTGCCTTTGCCGCTGCGATCGCCGTGCGCGTATCGCCCGCAGTTGCCCGCGCATAGATACCGACGACGTCGTTCGTGTCCGACGGGTTGATATTGTGGATGGCGTCGCTGCCGCGCGTCCACTCGCCCGCGATGAAGTTTTGATGAAGATTCATGAATAGGTCCTGGTGAAGATGAGGAAGATGCGATCTACGAAAGGCTTTTGACTAGGCCTAGATGGTCAGGGGATGAGCGTTTCGGTCGAAACGAAGCTTGTTAGATCACTCGTCAACCGGGCGCGGGCATTGGCAGTCAAAGGCATTAGGGGAGGCATGACGCGCAACCACGTTTCGTTTCCAGTGCGTTCGGCGATAGCAGCCTTCACCGCGGAGACGAGTGGATAGGAAGTAAGGCAGCGGCGTATTTCGTTCGCACGCTTCAAGGCTTCCAGTGATCCGGGTCCGCTCGGATCAGACCACACCTTTTGGGCCAACTTTCCCGTAACGTTCGTCGTGGCAGAAATACAACCGGCAAAACCATGCACATGCGCTTCCGCGAGCGAACCTTCGGCACTTGGAAACACGTCAAATCCGGGGAGCTGTGCTGCAAGTGTGCTGGAATACTCGATATCGTTTGAGCTGTCTTTGAGACCCGCGATGACGCCACCATGCATTTGTCGCAGTTCGGTAACGACCTCAACAGAATATGGGACGCCAGTGTTTGACGGGAAGTGGTAGAGATAGAGGCTGAGTTCCTCCTTCCCAACGGTCTTTACTAAGGCGTCGATGAAATCAACCAGCCCGCCCTGATCTATTCCTTTGTAATAAAAGGGGGGAACTACCAACGCGCCAGCGAAACCCAGAGATTTGGCCGCCGCGGTTAGCGTGCAGGTATCGTCAAGTGCGGCTGCGCCTGTCCCAACCATAAATAGATTAGTCGGGAGGTCCGACTTCGCGATCGCCGTCATCGCCTCCAGGCGTTGACGAACAGAGAATGAGACCGCTTCCCCGGTGGTCCCCAGAAGGTTGATTGCATCGCAACCTCCCTCCGTGAGCAACCAGCGGCACTGCTCGACCAAAGCATCGAGTGCAATAGACAAATCTTCTCTCACGGGTGTCGCCGTCGCGGCGATCACTCCTCTGACTCTTGGCATGTTTGCTATCCTTGGGATTAATTATCGATTGTCGTGAGAGCACGTTCTCTCACGGTGGGATGATCGAGATCGGATCGAAAGCGGTCTGAATAACCGCCTGGTGAACCCCAGCCAGTCACAACCGCTTGGAAAAACTCAGCATTTGCAGCCTTGAAAGCGATTTCCTTGGCGGGAATGTCGTCATCTTCGAAAATGGCGTCGACTGGACAGACAGAAAGGCAAAGACCGCAAGAAATGCACTCGTCAGGATGGATGTACATCATCATCCCTCCCTCATAGATGCACTCCACTGGGCAAACCGTCTGACATGCGGCGTCTTTGATATTGATGCAGGCGGAGGTGATAACGTAGGTCATCGCGGATACCTCAGCGGCCTTTCCATACAGGCGGACGTTTCTCGTTGAACGCCCGAACGCCTTCGTCCTGATCTTCGGATTGTAGCGCCTCGACAAGTTCCGGCAGCCGAAGCATTTGGGCCTGTTGCGGCGTCAAGGTTTCGCCAGCCTTCACCATTGCCTTTGTAGCCCTCAAGGAAAGTGGAGCGCAGGACAGGAGATCGTTGACCCAACTTTCGACGGTCGCATCAAGGTTCTCCGGCGACACAACTTCGTTCACGAGGCCCAACCTGTGGGCTTCAGCGGCATCAATCCGCCGTCCGGTCAGCAAAAGTCCCATTGCGTGAACATAAGGGATCCGCCTGGACAGCAAGGCTATGCCTCCAGTCATTGCGAGACGTCCAACCTTGCCCTCAGGACACCCAAAACCCGCATTCGAAGAGGCGATTACGATATCGCAGCCGAGAACCATTTCCATTGCACCGCCCAGAGCGAACCCATTCACCCTGGCGATAACGGGGACTTTCAGTGTGTCTCTCAAAGCAATGCCACCAAAACCACCCGGGCGCGGTTTTGCCCAATACTCCAGTCCGGACAAGCGATTATCGTCGCTCATGTCGGCTCCTACCGAGAACGACCGATCTCCCGCACCGGTTAAGACGACGACTCTGATGTCCCGATCCTGCTCGATCGAATCCCAGATACCAAGGAGTTCTTCTTCCGTTGCCGCATCAATGGCGTTCAGCTTGTGAGCTCGATTGAGTGTAACTCGCGCAACATGATTATCCTTCGTAAACAGCACGTTCATAGCGATACCCCATCCGAAACATCTTTTATAATTCCTCGAGTGATGAGGTCGCCGATCTTGTCTTGCGAGAACCCCGCTTCCTTCAGAACAACCCGTGCATCCTGCCCAAGTTTTGGGGCGGCATGCCGGAAAGCAAAGCCGCCGTCGCTCATCGTCAGAGGTGAACCCAGCGTCTGCATGCCCTGCTCACCAACTAGTGCCTTGTTCGCCTTAGTCTGTTCGTGAGCTAAAGCCTCGGCTAGGGAGAGGACTGGAGCACAAAGTAGGTCCTGCTCTTCCAAACGGAGCAGCCAATGTTCAGTCGTATTGGAAGCAAATCGCTCTTTAAACTTCGACTGAAGGTCTGGGCGACGGGCAAGCTGGTCCGAGAATGTCTTATATTTTGTCTCAGCAGAGAGATCCGGTAGGTCCAACGCTCGGCAGATATCTTGCAACGGGTTTGTTTTGAAAGCACCGACAAGAACGATCGCGCCATCTGTTGTCTCGAAGACACCTGTAAGCGGGAACGCTGCCCAATTTAGGTCCGCTCCGCGCTGTAAAAGCATGGCCGCTTCTTGGATCTGCAAGTTGAGCATCGATTCAAATAGCGAGACTGAAACCGCCTGACCTCTTCCGGTCGTATGGCGCTGGATGACTGCTAGCAAGATCGCTTGGACCAGATGCATTCCCGCCGTGTAGTCCGCAACAGCTGTCGGATATATCGAGAGGGGAACACTGGTGTCAGAACGCCGCGACATGGTGCCGGAAAGCGCCTGAGCCAAGATATCCTGACCACCTTTATGTGCCAACGGACCGACCGTGCCAAAACCCGTTCCCGATGCAGTGATTATCCGCTCATTGATTCTGGCGAGTTGCTCATGGCCGAAACCCATGCGCTCGATGACGCCTGCGCGAAAGTTGCTGACGACAATATCGGCCGTTTTGATCAACTCATAAACGACCGCCTTCCCGTCTGGTTGACGTAAATCCAGTGAGATTGAGCGCTTGTTACGGTTGAGGCTTCGAAAAATCGGATTGGTGAGCCGCTCAGGGTCATCGGAAATCCAGGTGCGGGAGAGGTCACCCATCCCCGGTCGCTCAATTTTGATAACGTCCGCGCCGTAGTCCGCCAAAACCTGAGTACAGCATGGGCCAAGCATAACCTGTGTGAAATCGATCACTTTGAGGCCCGACAGAGGCTGATATTGCACCGGGGCTGTCTCGGTTACCCTAACTTCCTGATTCATTGAGCCGCCTCCAAATTGACAGTCGCGTTGTCTGCAGGCTGATCGCCTGGATCGGCACCCTGTTCACGCAACCGCTTCTGAAGCAGCCTGACATCGATGGAAGCCAATGATTTCTGTGACTCGAGTGCCACGGCTGCGGCAACTCCTGCTGCTTCGCCCATGGCCATGCAGGGCGGGATCTCACGAGATACTTTCTGTGCCGATGGCGTCGCCGAATAATGGCGGCCCGCAACGAGCAGGTTTGACACCTCGTTTGAGAGCATCGATCGATAGGGGTAATAATAGTCCCGTCCACGGGCTACGGAGTCGCTGAAGTGCTGCCTGCGGCTAACGTCGTCCTTTGTCATGACGTATTGCCCCTGGAGCAGGCGCGATTGCCTCACCCCTACCTGTGGCGCGACATCGACAACGTTTGCGTTCTCAAAGCCGGGCATTTTCTCCCGAACAAAGGCAACGAGCTGGGCGATCCGTTCGCGTCCCTTGAAATCTGCGGCAGTGAGATCCTCTACGGATAGTCCATCAAAGCCCGGCATGTGGGGGCAGTTGCACCATACGGTTCCCGGTATCGGCGTCTTCAGCCACCACCGCTCCCATGACCCTCCCATGATACGCTTAGCTTCGCGATCAAGGACGGCAAATGCTGCTGGATCCTCATATTCAAAACGATCGGCGGCGGCAGTATCCACTGCACCGAGGCGGAAGACAGTAGTGATGATGAACGACCCTTTGGTGTGGGCGACGCCAGCCGCTGCGCCTACGTCCAGATCTCCCGTCGTGTCGATCACAATTTCGGCTAGAAGCGCTTGCCGTCCAGCTTTGCTATCGCAGATGACGCCTTTGATGACACCATCCTCGACGAGCACCTTCGAAAACCAAGAATGAAGCCTGAGGCTAACTCCAGATTCGAGAACGAGTGCATTCGACGCATTCTTGAAGCCGTCAGGGTCGAAAGCCGATGCATAGCAAATCGGCTGAGGCTTTAGATGGGAATGAAAGTCATATACGCCCCAACGCGCCCACTGCCGAAAGATCGCCTCGTCCGACACCCAATCTTCGCGCGGGGGCGTAATGCACAGCCCCATGCGTGTCATGCGATCGATCAATTCAGTGCATATGCCTCGAACGCTGATTTCATTTCCGTTCGACATATCATCAAGGACCAAAACCATCCCGCCGGATGCAAGTCCTCCAAGGTAGGGATATCGCTCGACGAGGGTGACCGAAAGTCCATTCCGAGCCGCTGCTGCCGCCGCTGATATACCTGCAGGGCCTCCGCCGACGACAAGAACATCGCTTTTGCTGACTACTGGTACCTGGCCTGCAGGTTCTGCGATAAAATTAGGTGTTTGCATTATTTTTTCCTTCTTCGTAGGCCAGTCAACTGCGAGCTTCATCGACGTTCCAAGTCAGTGTGCGACGTTCCGCCCAGGAGACGATGGCGAAAAACAAGCCAGAAAACGCCGATCCGACAACGATGGTGGCGTAGAGCAAAGGGGAGTTGTAGTTATAGGTTGCCTGAATGATCAGGGCTCCGAGACCGTTGCTAGCCCCAATCCATTCGCCCACGATCGCTCCGATCACAGCCGTAGATGCGGCAATCTTCAAAGCAGAGAAGAGGTATGGCAAAGAGCTTTTTATACGGAGCTTGACAAAGACCTCGCGTGGAGATGCTGAAAGTATTCGCATCAGTTCCAATTGCTGTGCCGAGACGTTCCTCAAGCCACGGGTCATGTTGACAAGGGTAGGAAAGAAGCAAATGAGAGCTGAGATCGCAATCTTTGCTTCGAGGCCGTTTCCAAGCAAGAGAACCAGGATAGGCGCATAGGCGAGGACCGGAACCGTGTGAACCATCACCGCGATCGGAAAGAACGCCTCTTCTGTCGTCCTGTGATAGACAAACACTGTTGCGATGATCAACGCCGCTAGATTACCAATGATGAAGCCTAGAATTGCCTCCGTCGCAGTCGTAAGCAGATTTGACATCAGCAGCCCGAAATCTGCGTAGAGCACTTGGGCTACAGCGCTGGGGGCAGGGGCAAGAAAGGGAGGGATTTCGAACCCTCGCACAGCGATTTCCCAAATCGCTAGAATGCCGAAGCACGCAACTGCTGGAAGTAATCGCTTGCGCCACTGGAGCGCTCGGATCCGAGCCTGATAGCGCTCACGTTCACCATCGTCAGCGCTGAAGCCCCGATGTGGCAGGGCCTGGTCCATTATCGTAGTCATTAACACGTCTCCAATACGCGGCGTAGCTGAGCGACAAGATCGACAAATCCCTTGGTCTCCCGAAGGGAAACCTTCCTATTGCCCGGCAACGGGATAGGAACAATTTCCTTTACTCTCCCTGGATTGGCCGCCAACAAAAGCACGTTTTCTCCAAGGAACGCGGCCTCGTAGATCGAATGCGTGACGAACAGGATCGTCGTTCCAGTGCTTGCCCAAATTTGAAGCAATTCCTCGTTCAGACGGTCTCGGGTAATTTCGTCCAAAGCACCGAACGGTTCATCCATCAAAAGAAGCTTTGGGTCAGTGATTAGGGCGCGTGCGATTGCGACGCGCTGGCGCATGCCCCCCGAAAGCTCATGCGGGAAGGCATGTTCCCACCCTGCGAGTCCGACTAACTGGAGCAGCTCTTTCGAAGACCACCGTTGTTTTGTCGGCTTCTGGCCGCCAATTTCCAATGGCAACTCGACGTTTTGAATCGCCGTGCGCCAAGGCAGGAGTGCTGCATCTTGAAAGACAAATCCAATATCTCTACGGCCACGTGCCACAGATGGACTGGATCCGAGGACCGTCACGCTTCCCGACGCGGGTTCGATAAGGTCGGCAACCACTCTTAGCAAAGTCGATTTCCCACACCCTGATGGGCCAAGAAGTGTGAGGAAAGCACCTGCGGGAACTTGCAGATCAATATTGTCCAAGGCCGTGACCGTGCCCCGGTCGGTCGTGAAACGAACCGTGACGTTGATGATGTCGACCGCCGTAGCGCGACCGGGAGAGGAATGCGTTGATAGTTTGAGAGATGTTTGGGTCATTCTGGCCTCATCCGATCTTAGGACGGTGAGCGGCCGTTGCTTCCAGGAGTGTCGTCGTTATCACGTCGGAAACGATGGGTTTCCCGGCTGGGAGCTGACCAATCTCATCGAACAAGTCGATCTGTTTTTGCCAAACCTCTGGTTGGAAAGTTCCCCATCCGGCCCGCTCGGTGTTCCGGTCGAACTCCAGGCCAAGCATGACTGGAGCTGTCAACGCCTCGTCCTCGCGCACTAGGTTGGGATATTCTTTGACCAAGATATCGACGGCTTTTTCCGGATTCTGACGGGCGTATGCCCAACCCTTTGAAGCCGCACGAATGAAAGCAGCGATCAGGTCTTGCTTTGTCTCCAACGTCTCTTTGGTGGCGTAGTACGGCAACGCATAGAGCTGTACCCCATTGTCCCAAAGCTTCATCGTGACGTAATCGGGGCCGAGCACCCGCAGGGCAGTGGTGCTCGTCTGCCACCCGGCAATGGCATCTACCTGTCCGGTTGCCAGCGGCGACATGTTATCGCCGATGATAACCTTATCGATCTGATCCTCGGTGATATTGTTCTTCTTCAGAACCGCCGCCAAAAGGTTTTGGCCAGAAGCCTCGACCCCAATGCGTTTACCGATCATGTCTTTTGCGACCCGAATAGGTTTTTGGGGAAGTGAGAAGTACGCGTATGGATGCTGTTGAGCACCGACGGCAAAGCATTTGACGGGGATTCCCTGCGAAGCAGCCAGAATGACTTGTGTGCTGGACGAAACTTGCCCGAGTTCAAAGCCGCCTGCGGCGACTACCGCAACACCATCAATGCTCGGACCTCCCGATTGTATCCGAAGATCAATGCCTTCGGCTTCGAAATAACCTAGCTGGTTAGCTGCAATTTCACCGATCTGGTTGCCTCCCGCAAACCAGCTCAGTTGCATGTTTAATGTCTTCGTCCCCGTCGCAGCAAGTCCGCGGCTTGCAACAATCGATGGAAGAGCAAGTCCTACTGCAATCGCAGCACCTGACTTGATGAGAAGCCGTCTGGAAATTTCGTTTTGTTTCATCATTAGTTCCCTTTGTTCCCACAACAATTCTTTGCTGACGCTGTTTCGTTGACAAAGGTAGATCAGAGGAGTGCTATCGCGAAGAACAAAGATTCGCGAGAGGCGATGCTTTTAAGGCAGCACCTTAGGGAGTGAGTGATGCATGCGACTCTACTGAAATATATCGATCAAGTGGCTCGAGTTGGCTCCATCCGAAAAGCCGCGGCGGTGCTCAATGTGGCTTCGTCTGCCGTAAACAGGCAGATCCTCAAGCTTGAAGCGGAAGTCGGGACAAAAATCTTTGCTCGGGTCGGCAACGGAGTTCAGCCGACGCCAGCTGGCGAAAAGATTATAAGCCATGCTCGAAAGACCCTTGCAGAATGGCAGGATGTACGGCGTGGGCTGTCGTCTCTAAGCGACGACGTTCATGGGGAGGTCCGGATCGTATCAATCCCGTCTCTCATGGTCAGGATCCTACCACGGGCCATCGCAGCCACTACCAGTTTGCATCCCAATATCTCCTACTTCGCAATCGACACCGGCCCGCGGGAGCAGACCGAGGAGATGAGAGCGGGGAGGCCAGATGTCGCAGTCCAGTTCATTGATCAAAGACATCGGGATTATGTCATCGCCGCTCGTTTAAAGCTTCATCTAGGAGCCGTTATGAGGAATGATCACGTATTGGCCGATCACGAGAGCCTAACATTGACCGATTGCGCCTCGTTTCCTGTTGTCATGCTAGACCAACCATGGCTGCTCAGCATGCTTGCCGAGGCAGAATTTTCCCATACCGGCGCGCTTTTCCGCCCTATCGTAACAAGCAACTCGCTTCAATTGACGAAGGAAACCATACGCTCGGGTCTTGGCATAGGATTCTTCACGCCGGTCGGGTTCTTCGATGAGCTTGAGAGTGGTGAGTTCGTGCATGTAGCGCTTAAAGAACCTGAGTTATTGATCAGCGAGATTGGAATTTTGGTGCATCGGGAAAGACAGCACAGTCCGGCTGTAAAAGCCCTGGTAAGCCAATTGATCGTCGAATTTTCGAAGATGGAGGAAGAGGTGAAACGACTTTCTTCCAATTAAGGCTGACCAGCAGATCATGCTCCAGCCTGACACGACTACTGTGTTGATTATAGCTAGTGCCCGTCCATAAACGGCTGTTTTTATAGGATTTTCAAAGGTTTCTTGCGCGTTGAAGGTTTTTTCGACGTGTGATGGCACAAGACCATGCAGGTTATGGCCCGAAGAGCGATCTGGCGGCAATTGGGTCATGGGGTATCGGCCGACGCTCGCCGGGCGTGCTCTAATCGCTGCCGGATGACGGGCGTCAGGTCGGCCTGAGGCGGGCGAAGAGGGCGAGGTTGTAAGCGACCACGGAGGACCAGACATAAGCCTTGAAGTGGTCGAGCCCGCGCCAGGTGCAGCGTCCCAAGCCATAAGCGCGTTTCAGGCAAGAGATGCCGGCCTCGATGCCGGCGCGGAAGTTGCGCAGCTTGCGATAGACCCAGCGGCTTGTGACCATGTCTTCGATGCTGAGGCCGCACTTCTTGTGGAAGCCCATGTCGCGGACGCCGCAGGCTTTGGCTCCGCGCAGATTGGCGCGGCTGGCATAGCCTCCGTCGGCTGCCGACTGCGCCTGGCCATAAAAAGCGATGTGGCGTTCCAGCATCGGCAGCAAGCGCTTGCTGTCGGCCGGGTTGCCGGCTTCCACGACGAGGTCGACGACCAGTCCGCTTCTGCCGGTCGTCAGATTGAGTTTGTGGCCGTAGTCGACGTCGCGGCTGCCCTTGACGATCATGTCCGCATGCGGTTCGAACAGGCTCACCAGCTACTCGCCGGCCGGGACCGGCTGCCCGGCCACGACCCGCCGCTCGGTCTGGGCGATGATCCGCGCGATCAGCGGCCGGTAGTGGCGGAGCTGGGCCTGCCACAGTTCGCCAGCCGGGCCCGCAGTCCGGGGCAACTGTTCACTCGCCTGCTGCAGCTAACTCAAGGTCGTGCGCGTGATCTTGAGCAGTGCGCGGTAGTGCTTCACCCGTTTGGGGCGGCCGCGGGTATATTCGATCGCCCGAGCCCGCTTCTTTGCCGCGCGGCGATGGTCGTGCCATGGGATGATGCTACCCAGTGCATCGCCCTGCTGCAACAGCCGCACCATCACCCGCACGGCGTCCCATAACAGGCTGCTGTCGCTCGGCTCATGGATCAGTGCGGCGGTGACGGTGCTGTCCACCCGCACGACCTTGCCATTTTCCAGCTTCTCCCGCTTGGCGCTCGCCAGTAGCACCCGGTTGATCTCTTCAAAGGTTTGCGCCCGGATCGGGCTGATCGTCTTGTGCAGGACCGACTTCTTCGGGCTCCATCCCCACGGGAGCCGGGCGAAGGCTCGGAACGAGGCGGAGTCCTCGAGATGAAAGGCCAGCTCCTGATAACTCAACTGGCGATGCTGCTTGAGCAAGGCGCAGCGCAGCACGGCTTCCGCCGGCAGGCCTTGCCGGCCGGTCTCCCTGAGACCATGCCGGCGCAGGTCGCGTGTCACCAGCCCGAGCAGATCGCGATGCTCATCCAGCCATTGCGACATCGCCTTCAGTTCACGACCGATCTCGTGTTCGGCGAAAAGATCGAATATGCTTGCCTAGACGGTGCGTTCTTGGCGCATTGTCGGCTCCGGCGGTTACGGGCTTTGCCCGCGGAAATATCACGATTCATCCAATAATTTTAGCAATTTATCGTTTATGGACAGGCACTAGCTAGGGTTAGACCCAGTTTTTCATTTCGGACAGTTCCGCTAAAATACAGGGCCGGCTCTGAAAATCTGGACAAGGGGAGTACGTGCATTCCGTCTTGATTAGCCGCCTGTCGGCTTCAAGGGCAACGGCATAGTCTCGCCTTTTGACGACCGGTTGCCCGTGGTGAACAAAGTGCGCTGTTCTCGATGTCTAGGGTGGGCGCAAGCCGTGGTGAGCAAGAACCGCAGTTGGTATCGGGCAAGATGCCTGATCAGTATCTTCGCCTTGAAGGGATTTGAACGGTCGACTCCCGTATCGTGCGCGCTAACGCAATAAAAGACTGTTCGACCTCTGCTGAGCTCATACCACTTTTTCTCCGGTGGTCCGTATCCGGTGGTCCGTATCCGGTGGTCGGTATAGTAACCGTTCATTCAGGTTTAATCCGAGACATCGGTGTCGAAATTGCCAATCGGGGCGTCCAATAATGCGTTCAATTCAAATTAACTGACGGTGGATATCGACTTAGTCGGAACCAAGACACGCAGCGCCTTCAGGTAGGGGTTGCGTGCTTCTGCAAGTTTGGAAAGGACAGCATCTAGTCTGGCTTTCGCTTCGGAAAGCTACTCCTTAGCTAGAAGTCAAAGATTTTGCGGCCAGGATCGCGGCGAGAACTACGGGAATGACAACCCAATAGGACATCCGGATACCGAAATGCTCGGCAACGAAACCGAGCATTGGCGGGCCAACGAAAAACACAATGAACGTAGTCTGGCTGAGGGCCGCGACGTTAACGGGCGAAGGACGATCCGTCCGCTGCGCCGCTGCAGAGATCGCAAGTGGATAAAGCGACGAGCAGCCGATGCCAATGAGGGCGAAGCCAACAAGTGCGATACCTGGGTGGGCGGCGGTTGCCACCGTTACGAGCCCAAAGGTGGTAATCCCAAGTAGAGCGACAGCAACCAATTTTGGACTATAGCGGTCGACAATTGGGTCCATGAAAAGCCGCCCCAGTGCTATTGCCAACGAGAAGATCGTCGGACCGAGACCTCCGATGAAGGGAGCAGCATCAAACACGTCGCGCATGTAGATGGCAGACCAGTCGACACTTGCCCCCTCGGCGAGCAGTGGCGCAGCACCGACCAAGCACAGCGGCATCAAACCAATCGTTGGGAAAGAGATCAGCGAATTTTTCCCAGTTTGTTGGTCCAACCGTGGAGGAGCGCTCTCCACCCTGGAAAGTACGAAGGTCCCCGCGAGGAATATACAGCCGACGACGATGAGCATGTGAACTTCAACGGAAACGTCTGCTTGGCGGAATGCGGCCGCTATCAAAGCCGATAGAAAGAAGCCCAGGCTCCAGAGACCGTGAGCACGGCTCATAATCCTGTATCCTAAAGCGGCCTCATGTCGATCTGTCTCGATATTCGAATTAATCTCGAACATACCGGTAAGAATGCCTGCCACAAAGAACAAGGGAGCTGCCGAGAGCGCGGAAGGCATCCACGGGATGGTCGCAAATAGCAATGATGCACCCAAGACGGAAACGAGCGCTGACCATTTCGCGCCCAGACGTTCTACGAACCTGACGGAGAACGTGAGACCGGTCAGCACCCCCGAAGACAGCGAAATCAGCAAAATTCCCAGCTGCCCTTCGCTCAACCCGAACTTTGTCTGAAGGTCAGGAAGCCTCGCAATCAATCCGCCAAGAGAAACGGCAACGGCAAACTGGGTGAAAAAGATGCGATGATGGGGCTTCACGTCGTCGATCCGTGTTTGCTTCATTGCCGTCTGCAATGTTCTGGGGCTGCCGGTTGTTCCTTTGATACGGCATCACCCCCCTCCAACTCTCCACACACGGCGTTCGTCGTCTCAAGACCCGACCACCTTCGCGGATTAATATCCGGTCATCTCCCTGGTACCCACGCCTGCCATGCACCCGTGTCCCCAAACGGGTTCTACCAGTAGAAGGTGGAAGTAGACGTCACCGTCCTTCAATTCCGGGAACAGATAGCTACGCGCTTCGTTCTCAAGTCAGATGGTCGCTCCCAGCGCGGCTGAACGTCGGAGAAAAATGTGGAAAACGCATCGAAGAACCTCGCTGACGAATATCGGCGACTAGGCGGTCGCCGTGTAGCAGTGATCGACGACAACCTTGGCTCATCGCGAGATTGGGAAGGCGACAAGCCGGAGGCTGCCAAGTTTTGGAACGAGCGCATCGCCTCACTATCGGACCGTGAAAAACGTGATGTAGAAAGCTTCCTTCCCTCACTCAACGATGAGAGCGACGAGCCATTAGGCAAATAACAGCGGATAGTGCCTGAACCAGTGTGTTCTACCAAAGGAGTGAATGCCTACATGGAGTTGGAGAAGATCATTTTTCCCGTCAGCGGATGGGTCCCGAACAACCAGAGGCTCCCCGTTTTCGTTTACAAGGGTGCCCTGTCAATCAAGGCATCCTCGGACGTATTCGAGAAAATGTTCGCCGCAAATGGCTGGAAAGGCATCTGGAGAAACGGCGTTTTCAATTACCAGCACTATCATTGCGGGGCTCATGAGGTTTTGGGGATTGGCCAAGGCAACGCGACGTTGTTGATCGGGGGACCAGCTGGACGGGCAATTGAAGTCGTGACGGGTGATTGCCTTATTTTGCCCGCCGGGACAGGACATATGAACCTGGGGAGCTCGCCAGACTTCGAAGTTGTGGGCGCTTACCCGGTTGGCCAGGGGGCCGATATACAGACCGCCGCGCCCTCACCCGAGATGCTATCCAGGATTTCCGCGTTGGCCGTTCCGGACACTGACCCGGTTCGAGGTTCGTCGGGGCCGCTTACGACGGCTTGGCGGTAATGTAGAACCTGACCATCGGTCAGTGAATTACACACCTGCGGAGGAGACAAACTCCCCGTCCGTTTGAAAGGCTCCAGATGCGGTTACAGGACAGTACCCTTGAAGAGCTGCTCGCGGATATCGGCAGAACCTCGCCACGGATAAGCGGTAGCACCGCTGCTCTGGTGGCAGCTGGTCGCCCCACGACCGCTGGCCGACGTTCGTCGCCGCAGACTGGCCACGGAAGCCACCGGCGCTGAGGCGGCTCGCCGACGGATTGTTAAAAGGTGTGTTGGGTTCCTGCCATTAAGTGCGCTCGCGCTCAAAATTCGCAGCCAAACAAAAAGCGACCCCGCAGTTTCAGGCTGCGGTGTCGCAAGTGGGGATATACCGTTCAGGGCTCATCCGCACATATGATGACACTGGAATATACAGATGACAACAATAGAAACCGTTCACTTTGCCAGCGGATCGAGGGGGTTGCTGGCCGGTATGATGAGTTGGGTTGTCGGGGCCGGCGCCTTCGACGGGATACTTTGATGTTTGCAGATTGGCCTGTTCGCGCGGGCGGTACGTCATCGTAGACGTCAATTTGTTCGGGCATTGGAATTGGCTCGAGGTCCATTTCAGGGGGGCGAGGCGCGTCGGTGGCGAGTGATTCAGGATTGCCGCCGTCGCCTTTTCGATAACGAATGAAAATACGATGGTCGGGAGTTGCCCGATCTGTCGCAGTGGTGCGATATCGGCCCGTTGCACGGACCGGGAACCAGGCTATGAAATTGACACGTCTTGAGCTTTACGAGCGGGTTTGCGGCGCGCCGCTAAGCAAGCTTGCTCCGGAGTTCGGCCTCTCCGGGACAGCATTGGCCGCAGTCTGCAAACAATACCAGGTACCCTATCCCGGATCGGGATACTGGACGCGCAAATCCCTTGGACTCGCCGCCGAAGTGCCTGCTCTGCCAGAGGGATCTGACGAAACGATTGAAATCACGCCTTTGGTCCCAAAGCAGCGTCGAACGAAAGAACCTGGAGAGAAGCCTCCCCGAAAGACCAGGGTCGTCCCAAAGACTCACCGCCTAGCACACCATCCATTGCTTTTCGGGGTCGAAGAGCACATGCGCAAGACACGGGATGTCAAGGACGGAGAGTTCCTCCGGCCCTATAAGAGGATCCTGCCGGATCTGATTTCGTCCGAAGCTGCATTGCCTCGCGCGCTCTTGATCGCCAACGACCTCTACCTCGCCCTGGACAAACAGGGCTATCGTGTCCACATCGCCCCACCCGGCAATGACTTTCGTCACATTCACGTCAATGAACAGGAGGTTGAGCAGAAGGATCGAAAGTATGGGCGCTATCATTCAGGAAGCATCTGGGCACCTGACCGACCAACGATTTTCTACATCGACACTGTTCCGATAGGACTGGCGCTCACCGAGATGACTGAGAGAGTGACGATGCGATACCTCAATGGCGGCTACCACCGCGAGGACAGCAAGCTTGTTCGGGCAATGAAGCCCTGGGATATGACGCACTCATGGACCACAGAGCAGGATCTGCCTTCCGGCCGGCTCCGGATAATTGCGTATTCTCCAAAGAGTGGTGTCGAGTGGACCGTCAGCTGGCAGGACACGGAACAGGAGCCGCTGAACACGATGATCCCGAAAATTGTCGAGAGGTTGCAGTCGTCCACAGACAGCCTCCAACGGCTTATGACAGCCGAGGATGAGGCGGTCGCCAAAAGGAAGATAGAGTGGGAGGCAGAGCGGGAACGCCACGACCGGAAGGAAGATGCACGCAAGGTAGTTCAAGCCCTGACAGACAGTCGGCAACAGCTCGCAGAGACCATTGAGAAATGGGGCAAGGCGATGACAGTCGAACGCTTTTTCTTAGATGCCGAGGAACGGCTGCGCTGCGCAGATGAAGAGCGTCGGCAACGCCTGACGGAGCGGCTGGCCCTTGCAAGAGCAATGATGGGAAGCGTGGATCCTTTGGATTTCATCGAAAACTGGCAAGCACCTGACGACAGATACCGCTCAAAATACGATCGCCCCCCGCAGCTTCCGGCGCAAGAACATTGACCAATTCCGACGAAATTTTTGCGGGTAACGCGCAGCCGGTCTTCCGGGGCGCGTCCCGGAAGAACGGCTGCAGGGCAAACTCGGGAAGATGGATGACGTCTTCTTTACCCGTAGGCTTCATATCCCGATCAAAGGAAAGTGAGATCCATTTATCTCAGTGGCGAAACGCCGGCGGCAGGCCGCCGGCTAACTCACAATGAGCATATCGGAGAACCGAGCATAGCGGTGGCAGAGCCACGGTTCGGGAATTCGCGCATGCAACTTCGGTCCCCGGGACAGCCGCAGGAGATTTAGCAACGCGCCGCCGGCACGGCGGAAATCGGGACCGACTGTCCCCGAAGTTGTATTCCATATCCCCGCTAACGGGGACGCATGACTTCAGGTACCGCCTGTTTCGGCGGCCTGACCAGCGACCGGGCAATATCGATGATATCATCACGCGAGGCTGTGGGATCCTCCATGTTCCAAGCGACCCCCATGCCGATCTTGAAATCCACCCCCCTCACCTTTCGGAGCTCGAAATTACGGTTGGGGAAATCCCTCGTCCATTGCGGCGCAAAACCGATGCCGAGGCCAGCCGATACCAACGAGATGAGGGCGAAGGTGTCGTCACAGCTGTAGGCGATATTGCGCACCAAATCGTGCTCGGCAAACATCTCGGCAAAGTAGCGTTCGGTATAGGAGAGGTTTTGCCGGGAGAACGAGATGATCTTCTGATCGCGCAGGTCCTCGATGCCGATCTCGGCCAGACCGGCAAGACGGCTGTCCTTGGCAACGGCCAGCAGATATTCGTCATTGGCCATCGAGAAGAACCGCAGACTGCCGATGTTCTCCACCGGCCGGATGAAGCCAAGGTTGATCTGGCCGGATTCCAGGCTGCGGATGATGTCGCTGGTCGAGCCGCTCTGGATCTGCAACTGGATGTCGGGATATTTTCTGGCAATCTTCGACAGAAATGCCGGCAGCACGCCGATGGTGGCCGGATAGATCGTACCGATCCTGATCTTTCGCACCGTCTTGCCGGCAGCAGAGCGTGTCGCCTGCGCGCTCATATCGATATCGCTCAGGATCCGCACACTGCGGCTATAAAAGGTCTCACCAGCAACAGTCAGCTCGACCCTTCGTGTGGAGCGGACAAAAAGCTGAACACCGAGCTCCCGCTCCAGAGCCTGGATCTGCGTCGACAGCGCAGGCTGGGCAATATGCACCCGCGCGGCCGCCCTGCCGAAATGTAGCTCCTCGGCAACCGCTACGAAGTAGGTTAGTTGGCGCAGTTCCATCGTTGACCACTTTCGAGAATGAAGTCGCCGGGCGTGAACCTCCGGCACAACCGTGAATACATTGGATACCCGAACAGTACCCTATTTTGGGGTATTCGAAAATCGGTTTTATTCGAGATGTCAGGTAATTTTTCACTGGCAAAGATATTGTCTTCATTCAACCTCGACCTTTACCAAAATATGATCGATCGTCTCATCGCAGCGCGGAGAGATGCTGGCCTCACGCAGGTTGATTTGGGTCGTCGGATCGGGCAGCGCCAAACCTTTGTTTCGAAGTTTGAAACCGGGGAGCGTAGGCTCGACGCGGCAGAACTCATCCGGATTGGGAGGGCGATCGGTATCGATCCGTATACGCTTATGCGGGAAGCAGAAGAACAGGGCGTCTGATCAATCGCACTTTGTGGAAAGGGCCTCCTCGCGCGAGCGAATAGTGGGCGCCTTGATAGGTATCGAACCAGTGCCCCGGTCATTAAAATCTTCGCTTGACGCGAAATTTGTAGACAGGCCAAAAACTTAGGGTGTCTGAGTGGCTATTTCGTCGCCGCTAGACCGGGCAAGCTACAATCCTATGGGTATTTTATGGGCATCGATGATGACGGGCAGGTGGTGCGGTCGACGAAGCGGCTTGATCAGCCCGTGAACGGGCAATAGCCCTTCATCTTCCAGATGGACTTGAGATGAGCTTTCTTGTCACCGTCGAGGGTAGCCCCCTGGCCGGTCATCTCCTGTTCCAGATGGAAGACCATCTTCGTGGGATACGCCAGAGCCAAGTGATCTCCTAGATAGGTGTAAAAGAAGGTGGTATCGTCACGATACTCGCGGATCCGCTTATCGAGGTCGTTCGTGTGTGATGACAGACAATTATGGAATTCGGGATCAGGGAAAGCATGCTTGTAATTCACATCCTCTCGATGGGTCCTGAGTTCCGTATAAGCCGTCTCTGAATCCTCAGAATAGAACCATAGTGCCTTCAAAGCCGGCACTTTTCTCATTGCGTTCCAATTCCAGTGGTGACTCGACGACCCTCCCCTGAGAAAGGTGTTGTCTCTGGCATTGTAGAGCATCTCTTCCTTTCCGCTATTGAATGGTACCGCGCCGTTACGGATCGCCATCGTCTTTATGCAGTAGTAGCAGGCGTAGTACAGCCGAACTATTGACCAAGATATCGTTCCGGACTTAATACCACCCACCGCTTCCACGTAGGTGGCCGCAGCCGCGAAAGCGGACTCCGCAGCCGCACTAGCGAGTTCACCCCTTATCTCATCCCTATGCATCGTGCTCAGATTGAAATGAGAATAGGACATTCCCGACGGTTTACTAGAAAATCTCAGTCTTGCCAGACGCGCAGCATCGCTCATATCACAAAGCTACCTGATCCTAGATCTTGAAACCCTGCGACTGTTCGTCCGGTCGGAACGCTCGCGAGAGCTGATCACGGACAGCATTGGCCGCTTCGGTTCCGCCGAGCCCCTTCACGTTTTCCTGCAGGATAAGACTTGTCTCATCAAGGACGATAGCATCAAAGATGGTGGTCTTTTCGAAAGACCCCTTTAACTTGCAGTAATCTACGAGTTTCGTCCGGAAAAATTCGATCGCACCGATGAACCCTGCGGCGTAGATGAACACGTTTGATCGATCGTTCCAATATGGCCCATAGCGCTCCTTTAACGCCGAAAAGTAGTTGTTGAATATCAACTGCTGAATTTCGAGCTCGCTTACGCCGATTTGATCAAGCAGACCCTTATCGTCAACCAGAGGCTTAATTGCGCTGACGGCAGTGGACAAGGCAACTCCTCCTCGCTTCCGATCTTGGTTGGGCAGTTTGATCCAGCCGTCATAAGGCCTGTCAGAGCTGCCAAGGTAAGCCACGATATCGCTTGCCCGCATCGCCGAAGGATCCATCAGGTCCGATGCCGTCACGCCGTATAGGTCGAGGACCAAACTCTTGGGAGCGGGTCGCTGCTCCGTGTTGATAGATATGAAGATACGCGCGCTGTTCGATGTGTCGAGGCCTTCATACAGGGCCACCGGAATTTCATAGCTCGCGACTTTAGGATCCTCTTCAATGGCAGCGGCCAAGCCGGCAACGCGATGCTGGCCATCGATGATCTGTGCCATCCTGGGCTGATCCAAAAGTGTGACCTTACCGCCCTTGGTATCTAGCTTCGGTCCAACCCAATTGAGCACGATCGATGCTGGGAAATCCCCTAGCTTAAGAGCAAAATCCTTCACCCCCGATATGCGACCGCTGTTTAATATTCTCTGGACGGCGCCCTCTTCGTCGTCCTTCCGTCGGACTGACGCATAGGAGATGTTGGTCAGCAATCCCGCCGGAATAGAAAGCAGCTTGAACTTGTGTTCCTTCTGCGCGACGTCGAGATACTGAAAGTCCATAAACCGCCCCTAAAAAAATAGCCACTTGCGAACCGGTGTTAAGGTTCTAATGATCGCTTTTTGCATCATCTACGTGAAGAGTCGAGTTGCCAATAATCTGCGGAAACCATAGGCGCCGAAATAGCCAGTGGCCCTCGGGCATACGCGAACGTGCTCAACAAGGATCAAGGGGCCACGTGGCCGGATGGGAACCACTACTATTTTATCATGCCGGGGGATTTCCGCAGTCTTCTTGATCCCGCATGACGCAATTCTTGACACTGAGCACGAGGCCTTAACTGGCAGCGATGCTTGCTGACACCGGCAGAATTCAATGTAGCAAGCTCGCAATCTGTTCGTTGCATCCCCCTTCTCAGATCTCTGCAGCGTGGCACGTCTACTGCCGAAGCGTTGCAAAGGGGATGGCGAGCATAGGGCTCTCAGCATTGTGCCGCCCCCGGGGGCGGAAAGCTGGATTTGTCGATATGTTCAACCGGTACGCGGGCGGCTGTAGGAGCATCTGCGCCGCTAAGCGGAAGGCGAGACCGCCCGCCGCCGGCGCAGCCGTTCCGCACGAAAAGACTGCCGTCATTTCGGTGTGTAGCAAACTGCTTAGACGCCGAGCAAGGCGCAGCTTCAACGTTCCCTGTGGCGAAACCTGCTTGTTTAAGGCAAAAAGGGATGCTTGCAACAAAAGGCCCACAGATGACCGGCACATCCGAAACGTTAGCTCTCCTTATCGACGGCGACAATGCCTCGCCGAAAATCGTCAGTGGGCTCCTGGCCGAGATCGCCACCTATGGCACCGCCAGCGTCAAGCGCATCTATGGGGACTGGACCAAGCCCAACCTTAACGGCTGGAAAGAGTGCCTGCTGGAGCATTCGATCCAACCCGTCCAGCAATTTGCCTACACGACGGGAAAGAATGCCACGGACGGCGCGATGATCATTGACGCGATGGACCTACTCTATACCAGCCGTTTTTCTGCATTTTGCATTGTTTCCAGCGATAGCGATTTCGCAAGGCTGGCATCGCGTATCCGCGAACAGGGCGTCACCGTCTACGGCTTCGGCGAACGCAAAACCCCGCGCCCTTTCATCACCGCTTGCGACAAGTTCGTCTATTTTGACGTCCTCAACGCCAACTCCGTCGAGCCCGAGGCGCGGCAAGATCCGCAACCGGCTGCCGTAGTGAAAGCCAAAGAGACCAAGGAGGCCAAGGCATCCCCCGCCAAGGCGCCGGCAAAACCGAAGCTTGACGCTGCCGCATTAAAGATGCTCGAAAATGCTGTGACGGCGTCGGCTGATGAAGACGGCCGTGCCAACCTGGCGCGTGTCGGCGCCCATTTGGCGAAACAATCGCCGGACTTTGATGCGCGCAACTACGGTTTCGCGCGCCTCACCGACCTGGTCGAGGCTTCCGGCATCGTGGACGTAGAGCGAAGTGGCGACAGCCCGAAGATCGTCACGGTGCGCATGAAGGGGAAGGCAAGGCCAAGGCCCAACGGCTAGGCTCGGCCGCCTATGGGAAAGCGGCGGCCCATCTACAATGTCCCGCTCCAAACCACAGGTTTCGCCTTGGTGAAGGCGCTCGCATGAAAAAGATGCTTGAAGATGCCACGACGGAAACTGTCCAGAGAAGAACTCTTTGCTCTCGTATGGGAGAAACCGACCAGCGAGATCGCCAAGGAACTTGGCCTCTCGGACGTGGCGATCGGCAAACTCTGCACCAAGCTGCAGGTCCCAAAGCCACCTCGGGGCTATTGGGCTCGCATGCAGGCCGGGCAGCGACGACGTCGACCGGCCCTGGTTGCTTTCCGCGAGGAACTCGACACCAAGCGACGCGACGACTTGCGCGCAAAAACAGCAGAATCGCTTTCGAAACTACAGCGCGAGTTCCTTGAAACGGCGTTGTCGGAAATGAACAATCGGGGCGCCGGCCTTGCTCCACCGGCAGGGGCACGGCCGCTCGCCAACCTCGATCGCGATGTGGCAGCACAGGTCCTGCTGCTCATTCAAGGCAGGGCACAGACCTGGGTGGAAGACGGTCGCATCGCCACGCGCTGGGGACCGTCTGTTCGCAACAGCGTTGCCAAACTCGTTGAGCGGCTGCTGCCGATGGCGCGGCAGCAACTCGTGGTATTCGAGACTGAGAGCAAACGAACATCCTTCGTGGCCGACGGGCCGGTGATCTTTGTCCGGCTGACAGTGCCACTGCAGGAGCGGATTGCCGCCCTTTCGGCGATGGTCAGTGATCACGAACTCCAGCATGTGGTGATGCCGCTGACGGCGGCAGATCACGCCTGGGCGACACACCATCTCTATTCCCCGGAATCGCACTTGTTCCTGGACAGTTGGCTTTGTTTTTCGGCGCGCGAGATTTGGGTGGAATGGAACCGCAAGTCCTGGCGCGAGGAAGAGCCGCCCGAACGGCATGCGACCAACCGGATCAGCCTGCGGGAAGTGATGCCCTTCGACTTCTTATCCGCTTCCAACAAGGTGCTCTCGCCGGTCATTTCGAGGGTGGCAATCACGCCCTATGCGGACCGGCTTCGCGCCCTGCAAGAAGCGGAACGGATCCACGAGATGATGAGCACCGCCGCTTACGCAATGCAGAAGGAGGTCCCGGGAGAAATCCTTTCGGTCGTGGATCGCCTGTGGTTTGGGGAGGAACGTCCCTTTCAAGCCGCGCGAGACGCGTTCCGCCATGTCGAAACAGAGTTGGAGCGATGGGATACCGAACTCGAAGCGGAACGATTAGCGCTTGCCCGGTCCATCCTTGGAATCGTGCCTGGAGACATCGTTACGTCCGAAAGCCGCGGGAAACTGTTGAGGCTGTCCGTTACGGGCGTAACGCTATATTCTGGCGGCAGCAGCGTCAGCTTCATGGTGTCTGGAATTCGGTTTCGAAAGGACGGAACTCTGGGCAAGCTGCAGGAAACGCTGAATTTGTCTTTCACCGACGAAAGACAAGCTCAAAAGTGAGGCCGTCAGTGCCGGACGAGAGCAGGCTCCTCACCCGAACCGGGATGAGCGAGCAGCACTTAAACCGGCGACGCTTCAAGGGAAATCGACCAGACTCACACAGAGGTCATTGATGACCGCGGCGAGCCCTGGTGCGCCGATCAGTGGCACGACCCAGGCCGGCGCCAGCTTGGAGACGGCACGCCCGAAGACGGCGATATTCGTATGGCCGTTCAGGCGAGATGGGTAGATGATGCCGTCGGGAAGCGACTGGTGCTCGTGGAATGCAAGCGACCAGGAGCGCGCAAGGCTCTGACGCGATGATTTCGCCACGTCGGTTGGAACCCCCATCCTGATGGCGTGATCGTCGCGCAGGTCAACAAGGTTGAGGTCTGCGATCGTCTCGACCTCAGCGTAGCGCCGCGCATAGATTTCTTTTTCCTCAATCGGAAGATCGCCGATAAGACCGTCGCGGCGATCACGCAGGACCGCCTCGAGGAAACAGACCTTGAGTGTTTCGCCCAGATAGAGAACGCCGAAGCGCTTTGCGGCGTCACGTCGGCGCGGATCACTGAACCGGCTCGGCGTCTTTCCAACCCCCAGCGGGTCCGGAAAGGCGCCTGCGTAGATCCGGCCAAAGCGACGCCCTGACGGAACAGTTTCGATATCAAGCGGCTGACGCTCGAAACCGGCAGGCGGTTTGACACCCGCCATTTAGCGAAAGTCACCGCGGGCAATGCCCTTGGCTGCGGCGATCACGTCGCTATCTTCGCCCCGCTTCAGGGCGTCGAGCCCGGTGCGACCCTCAAGCGCGCCGTGGGGCGAAACAAGGAAGCGGTAAACGGCCCAGGCACCTGCCAGGATCTCGTGCAATTTTGAAAGCGCCGCATAGGGCCGGCCGTCCTGATCTAGTTGCCAGGCCGGAAACCGGAACCCTCGCTTGGCGCCATCCAGGCCGAGAACCTGGCCGTTTTGACGCTTTGTATTGACCGTGACCCGCGAAACGCCAAGAAGATCGGAAAAGGCGTCAGCGCTCAGCATGTCGTCCTCGCTGAGGATCTCTGCAACGCGGCGATGGCCGCGCTCTCGTGCGGCGGACAAGGCTGCCTTCAGTTCGTCATCCGGTTCGCCAGCCTCTTCAACCGGAAACGCACTAACGCCAACCAGCGGGTCTTCCTCGACGATCGAAATTGTCTGCGCTCCGGCGCGCGGATCCACGACGACGCGGAAACTCACCTGATGGCCAGCCTTCTGGCTCAGTTGCACCGCCTTGGTATACTGATTGAGCAACGCTTTTTCGAAATCGGCCTTGCGGGGCAGCTTCATCGATAGCGCGATGCTTGGAGTTTCGCTTGCTGGGGTTTTCGTGACGGGCATGACAATCCACCTTTCGAAAGCAATGTAGCCAGTCACTGTCAACTCGTCAAGTTCGTTAACCTGGTAAACATAATCAACCGACGTATCCAGACCAGGGTGTTTCATACAGAGCCTACCGCCTTGAAAGGAATCGAACCGTCGGCCCAGGTTCCCTTTGCGAGCAATTTATAGACGGACCAAAAGCTTGGCCTTTCTAGAACTTCTTGTATGGGGCCGGGTCCAGACGGTCTCCTTCTGGAGAACACTCAGCTTCAAGCTGCCAATCTTGCTCACGACAGGCCCAAGCTATTCACGCCCTGAGTGCCACCTCCTGCAGACGGCATAGTGTAGCGGCGAACAGCGCTTTTCATGATCAGGTATGTGATGCTCGCGGAACGCTTTGCGGAGCAACGCCATCGCATCGCCCTCCGGCACAGCTCGTCCACCGCTACTCCCCCCGCTTTTAAGCGTCCTCTGGCCAGAATGCGGTGCCAACTTTTGGTTTATGAATAGCCGGCGCCACGCGCAATCAACGCGCCCGACCCTGGAGGTGCGCTCTAGGCGGACAAGTCCGTAAGCCTCTTAATCCGACGTCAGGCAGTCAGCGTCGTTCGGCAAGCGTCCATAAGGCAGGCGACCATCGGCGACAGACCCTCAAGCGGCTTAAGCACCAAGGCACAGTCCTCGGGGCAGAGCTTCAGGCGCTCTGTCGCCAGGGCCAGCAGGATCTCCGCCGCCGCCCCGCCCCGTGGACGCGCGGCGTTCTCGATAATGCGGCGGGCGATGCGGCCCATCTCGTTGCTCGATGCCCGGTCCGCTGCGTAATTGATCTCCGCGGGAAGGGCCGCCCGCAACAGGCTCGCCTGGATGATCGAGTCGTTGAACCTGCCGAAGTTCCCGGCCGCGAGAAGGGTGTGTTGAATGCTCGACGCCCGCAGGACACGGGTCGTCTCCGACTGGCGCAGGTTTTGGAGGACGGATGAGATCGTGAAGAACACGTCGGCTTGGGCGTGAGGCCTCTTCGTCGGCAGGCCTTCCGGCCAGAAGACGAAGCCGTGCTCCAGTTTCAGGGTGAGGTCGTCCGCATTCCGGAGGAACAAGTCGTCGGACAGCGGTTCGGCCGCATTCTTGAGGCGTTCCACCCGCCTCGTTACCGCTTCGGCGGGCAACCGGTCGGCGGCTCCGCCAGTCTGCAACCTTTGCCAGAACTCGAGTTCTCTGGACCAAGCCGTCACGCCGGGATCAGGTGGCAGGATCATGGTCTCGACCTTGACAAACTCGTGCGCGGCGACGGCGGCCGTCTTGGTGAGCGAGTTCTTGAGGCCTTGGTCGCGACTGACCGACCCCGCTTTAGCGAAGCCCACGAGGTAGGACTGGGGCGCCTTCGGGAAAGCGGACCGCAATTCCCGGCTGATGTCTTGCAGGCTGCGGCCACTTTCGATCACCGCGGCGACGACCAGGACGGCGTCCGTAGTCTCGTCTGGATCGAGCCCGTCGAGTTCGATTCTCTGGATGACGCGGACGTGTGACTTCAGCTTTGCCTGGACACGTTCGACCAGCGCGGCCGAGGAGTCGTCGAGCTGCACGATCGCTACCACCGAGGCCGGGACCGCCCGCGACACTGCGTAGTCCAGCCGTTCCAAATAGGCTTCCGATGTCATGAGGGCGTCGAGCCGCACGAACATAGGCTTCGGCCGCCCATAGCCGGCGCCAAGCCCGACCGAGAGGGCGCCGGTTCCGGCGAGCCGCCCCATCAAAAGGTCAAGGCCCTTGGGAGCGTCGGTCTGGACGATCATCAGGGGTATCGGCAGCGGGGTCGGGATCTCGAACTGGTCGCCCGCCAGGTTGATCGCGACCGACTGCCTCTCGCACAGTGGACAGTGCCCCTCCCGCCAGTCACCCGCGGAGGGCTTCTCGCCATGGGGATTGTCCTTTTCGTCGTACGCGAGATTGCAGACGACGGGATACGAGGACGGCTCCTGTCCCAGGTAGGTCACGTGCACGACCTGGTCAGCCGGAATTCCCCTCTCCTCGACCACCCGCGACAGGCCGCCGCTTGACGAGGCGGAGATGAGCACCACCGCGTCGCGGCTCGAAAGCGTTCCGTAGGACTTGAGCCCCTCGTAAGATCCAAAGCAGTCGGCGTCGACGCGACCCCAGCCGGAAGCGGAACGATGGTCGTTGACGGCCCCCACGAGGCCGAGCAGCGCGGGCGTATCGACGTAGCACGTGCGCGTGCCCTTCGGGATGCTGGGTAGGCAGCAGAAGCCGAAGAAGGATATCTCGGCCCTGCGCACGAGCGCGTTCGCAAGGCGCATGAATCGGTCGGTATGGCGTTTCGACGGGTTGCCGAAGTGGTACGCCGGTGTGGACCGCACGAACCCGCCACGGCGTACGAACACCTCCGTCATCATCCGCCTGCGCAGTTCATCGTAGGTCAAGCTGCATCCCGAGCCGCGGTGCGGGTGGCTGTCGACCTCCTGGCCGTCCGGTCCGAAGGTCGAGAAGGTGATGGCGATGCGATCATGAGCCCGGCCGAGACTCCCCTGCAGCCGACGCTTCGTAGAGATTTGCCCCTCGACGGGATCGCTCGCGTCGTGTCGCAGGAGGACCAGGATCTCGTCGGGCCAGATGTCCCTCTCCAGCTCGCCGTTCAGGATGGTCTCGAACTCCTGGGCGTCCAGAGAGGCGTCGGCGGAGTAGAGGACGAGTGTCTCCACCGACGTCCCGCCCACGTCTCGACGGATCTTGGAGGTCAGTATCGATCTCAAAGCTTCCTCATCGGCAGTACGCAGGTCATGACGGTTCCGCAGACCGGGGTGCGCGGCACAGGTTTCCCGCCTGTCGCCGTGTCGACCAGTTCCTGCGCCCCCGAGACGCTGCGGCAGACTGAGAGGCGACCCGTGCGGAGCCGCAGGAAGCCGTTATTGTCGCCTAGCAGGCCGTCGATCAGTGCGAGTCCTTGCCCCGAGCCCGACAGCGACTTGCTACTGACGTTCTTCTCGAAGCATTCGTTGACCGCCGCGAGCTCGTCGTCCGGCGCGAGTTCCTCCAGCGGCAGGCTACGCAGGTGCGACGCATAGCCGATCCCGCAGTCGAAGACGGATAGCTCGAGCAACTGGATCTGCCTGTTCCCGGCCATCGGCGGCTCGAGCCGCTCGAGGAACCGGGACAAAGGCACACTTTCGGCCGCTGCCTGTGCTAGGTTGTCCCGCGGAAAGGAATGGTGGCGGACAGCGATCCCGCGGAAGGAGATCGGCAACTCCCTTCCCTCCAAGTCTGATCGGGCGTGCTCGTGCGTATTTTTGAACGCTTCGTACAGCAGGTCGGTGACAACGCCCCTGTGTTCCGTCGATAACCACTCAGAATAAACGGGCGGTACCGTCAGCTCGAGGATCCTGTCGACTACAGGCTCGAACTCGGCGAGGGTGGCGGGCGCCTGCCCGCCAGCGACCTCCCGATAGAACGCCCGCGGACTTTTCCTGCCCAGATGGTCCGCGCAGACGACGTCGACTCGCATGCCCCTGCCCCGATCAGGTGGGGCGTCGTGGAGGGCGTCGAGGCGACGGAGCGCCAGTCGGTACACTGTCTCGTCCAGCTCGCGCTCACCGACGGCGGTTCGCATCCGACGCCTTAGGAGGCCCGCTACAAGACCGGGCAGCCCTTCCACCAGGGTGACAGCCTTGGCTTGGTCGTCGGCCCAAGTTCGCAGTTCGCCGTCGGGGTTGCCGGTGGCCCAGGTGGTGATGACCTGCGCCTGTGAGACCTCGCCACCCAGGTAAGCGCCCTTGACGCGGTTCGGCACCGCGAGATGCTCCAGCGAACGCGAGCCGGCGATCGCTCCCAGCGTCTCCTCGCAACTCTTCCAGCTACTGTCCGACCTCATAGATACCATGCACGCCCCTATCACCTTTCGTCATCGACGAAAACGGATGCGACCGCAAGCCTGAACTGCTCGATTTCAACATTGTTGAGCCGATGCCAGACTAAGGTAAATGACGGCAACGAAGGCGAAAAGCTGCCGTAGCCTCCGCCTTGAAAGGCTATGAACCACCGACACATTGACTATAGTTGGGAACGCTTTGATTATATGCGATAATGTCCCCTACCACATTTAGGAGTCGCCATCGATTGGTTGTGAGTTGTCGCAGCGGTGGTGTCAGGTCTCGACGACGCACTCGTTCAATGGGTTAGCGTCTGCGTTTCTTTCGACCATGTTCGCGTTGAGGTTTAAGCCTGAACGGATTTTGCGTGAGAGTAGCCCATATAGGCCAGACCGGACTTGCATTGTCAGATGGATGGCGGAATTCCGAGATCTCCCTGTTCAGGTCACTACGGCAGGTGGCATAGACCGACTCTCGCCTCACATTGCCCCACTGGTCGGGTCTTGCATAAAACTTTGTCTCGCTGTCACTGTGAAATTCCCAAAACAGAGGTCGGCGCTGCTTTTCCCTTTCAAAATGGATATCCCATGAGAGAATTGTATCGGACCGGCGACCATTTCTGTCGCAGTAATGGTAATGCCAACCGACTGGGCCGTGACTCTACCTGGTCTTTGAGCCCTTCGATCGTTGTTAAAAAAGCTAGCGCACCGGGCGGGGCACTGGCGACGATTGGCACCACATGCACCGGCTCGAGATAGCCGCGAACTATTTTACGCGCCGGCGTCCTGACGTATGATCGTCCATAAGATCCTGCTCCGTCACCAACAGGTAGAGAACCTCGGTCGCTTAGCAGACGTTCAATTTCAGACAGAATTTCCTCTATTTCAGACTGGCTCCTGTGCCGTTCTACGATCTCTGGCAATGGAACCCAATCGTCCGTTAATGTTGGATCTGCAGAATCCACCTCACGAGCACGTGATTGATCGCTTTAAGTGCCCTCAAGAGGGGCGGAATTCCGGGATTAACCTGCCCAAGTTTAGCCATCGTATATCTCGCTTCAAACTGTGGTGGATGATAGTGAGGTATACTGGCAATCCAAGCACTTCATTTTGTCTAACCAGTATGTTCGCTGCATGCTCCCGTCGCTACTTCCGTGAACAGGACATTATTTGCCAGTGCCGAGGCTAAGATTGACTTAACAAACTTGCCATGAAATTCGAAAAGATGGGCCAACATCTGATGGCGGCTGGCAAGATCGACCACAAACAAAATGGGTGTGTTCGGATCATTCAAACAGGGCAACAAGCTCGTTCGGCAGATAGTCTAAACCCATACGCGCACTCCTGAATTGCGCACCATCACCGGTACATCTCTCATCTATGTGGTACAGCCTAGCGCATGTGATCGTGATCTGCTCGGAAGCCTAGTGCCGCTTTTTTTAACCGATTCCTGCTTTTGCCATTTCGTCACGGAGAGCTTCTGGCTAGCCTCCTTGATAAGGAGTTCGGCCGTTCCCTCGATATTGAACCAGTAAACGAAATCCTCAGGTCTCTGTCTGGGTCGTCATCGATAAACGCCGTGAAGTCCTCCAGCAGCAAATCTAAGGCATCGTTCTCGCCAGTTAAATCAAACCATTCTCCCGGATACCAGTAGCTCGCGAAACCCGACAGACTGTCCCCACAAAACGAGCGAGGCGTGCAATTGAGGTTTGCCACAATCTGATAGTTTGGTGATAGTCATCAGGTTTGGGGGGCACGCATGATCGATTCGGAAATATTGCATAACAAGATACATCGGGCATCCCGGTCAGACGACGGCCAGTGACGATGTTGAACTTTCTCGAAGAGCTCGCGCGTAGGCCGCTCAACCAGTCTGCCGACGGTCTGACACCTTATGGTGTGTTCATCGGCCCTGGCCAGTTGGGGCTTGAGGTTGCTGTCTATGCCTCGGCAACCAAGCCAAACAGCACCACACTTCTCAAAGCCTGGAAGGAACGCCGCGATGGGAGGTCTGCGCCAGTACTCACCGTTGCCTTGCGCGATGGGCGTGCCTGGCTGTGCGGCCCTTCCGGTGAAAGTTTGCCCGTCTATGCCGACAAGGATGCTGCAGCGATCGAGCGGCTTTGTGCCGCGGCACTGAAGCAACCGGATCGGCATGCAGCTTTGCTCTTTTTGGGGCAGGCCCTACCCTCCCTTGACACAGCCGCGCCAGGGCTTCGGAATGAAGGTCTCTTCGCCCTTCATGAACTTACTACTGACGCTCCGACGCATCCTGATTGGCAAGGTCACTTGAGACGCGCGCGCGCAATCCTGCAGGACGGCGCGGAAGGTCAAGAACTACTGCGACGGCTCGGCTACTCAGTCGAAAGGCTCGACAATGTGACGCAGGTGCTGAAAGGGGCCGATCGCCGATTGGCCTTGGCGATCTTGCTCGATCGCTCAGAGGTGCCAGAGGCTGGCTCCCAGAAATTCGGCAATCTATCGCCGGTTTCATATGCCTTGACCAAAGCCGATCAGGAGAACCTGGATTGGGTGCTAGTCACGCAAGGTGACCGATTGCGCCTCTACCCGACCAAAGGCGGCGTTGGCGTTGGCCGCCGTGGACGATCCGAAACGTATATTGAAGTCCAGACTACGCTGCTTGCCGATGAGCAGCTTGCTTTTCTGCCTATGCTGTTTTCTGCCGATGCGCTGCAACCGGGTGGATCGGTCGCGCGCCTACTGGACAATTCCAAGCGCTTCGCCGCGAATTTGGCCACCCGGCTGCGCGACCGCATTTATAACGACGTTATGCCGCTAATTGCCAAAGGGGTTGCCGCGGCGCGGGAACTCAAGAAACCGACGGCCGACGATCTTGACCTGACATACCGCATGGCGCTCACCGTGTTGTTCCGGCTGCTGTTCGTGGCGTATGCCGAAGACCGAGACTTGCTGCCCTATCGGCACAGTGAAGCATATCGGCGTCGTTCTCTAAAGCAGAAGGCACAGGAACTCGCCGAGCATGCGCACGCATTGAGACCTATCTCAACAGGCACCAGCCATTGGACCGAAGTGGCGCGCGTCTGGAATGCCATCTCAGTGGGTGATTCTGAGCTTTCCGTGCCCGCCTACAACGGCGGTCTTTTCACCAAAGACCCCGCCATCTCCGCAGCAGGGACTCAATTGGCGAAGATCGCGCTGCCAAACGAAATCTTTGAGCCAGCCCTAAAGGCACTGCTGCTCAGCGATGTTGGTGAGGGCTTGCAACCAGTCGATTTCCGATCGCTGGGCGTGCGGGAGTTCGGCACGATCTACGAAGGACTCCTCGAGTCCGAATTGTCGGTTGCCGACCAGGATCTCGATCTCGACCGCAAAGGTTCCTACATCCCCTCGAAGGGTAGGCAAACGCCGATCGTCAGCAAAGGCGAGATCTACCTCCACGACAGGTCGGGCGCACGCAAAGCGTCGGGCAGCTACTTCACCAAGAGCTTCGCAGTCGAACACTTGCTTGATCGTGCGTTGGTTCCGGCGTTGAATGATCACTTGGAGCGCGTTCTCGCCATGAACGACGCCGACGCGGCGGATGCATTCTTCGATTTCCGCGTCGCCGATATCGCAATGGGGTCGGGCCATTTCCTCGTCGCGGCTGTAGACCGCATCGAGAAGTCTTTTACCGACTATCTGGCAAGGCCAGGTGCGCCTGGCACGGGGGGGATACGCAATGAATTGGGTCGGCTGAAAGTAGCAGCCAAGGCCCAGCTTGGAGACCTCGCCGATCAAATGACGTTCGAGGACAGCCAACTGCTGAGAAGGTTGATTGCCCGGCGGTGCATCTATGGCGTGGACCTCAATCCCCTATCGGTCGAATTGGCGCGGCTTGCCATCTGGATTCACACATTCGTTCCCGGCCTGCCGCTGAGCGTGCTCGACCATAATCTGGTCAACGGTAATGCACTGGTCGGGGTGGGAACGGTTGCAGAGATCCGCGAGGCGTTCGAAGCGACCAGCACAGCGCTGTTTCCCGTTGATGCGGACAACCTGTTGGGCCGCGCTGCCCAACCATTGCGGCGACTCGCCAACATTTCCGACGCAACGATGGCCGATGTGTCACATGCGCGTGACGCTATTGCAGAGGCAAAGGTTGCGGTGGCTGACACCAAGGCGCTCTGTGACATCATCGCCGCCCAGCGCCTAGATCCCAACATTCGATATCAGTTTGAGAACTGGGAGACGGACCGGGACCATATACAGAAGCATCCATCGCGGTTTGCGGCACTTACAGCGCTGGAAGGGCTAAAGGCTTTCCATTTCCCCATCGCTTTTCCCGAAGTATTCCTGCGCAAGCGCAGCGGCTTTGATGTGCTGCTCGGCAACCCGCCGTGGCAGGAAGCCACTATCGAAGATCATGCCTTCTGGGCACGGCATTTTCCTGGGCTGCGCGGCCTGCCGCAAGCCGAACTCGAACACGAACGGGCGGCGTTGCGTGCGGCGCGACCTGATCTGGCGGCACAACTCGACAGCGAAGTCGATGCGATGTCAAAGGTTCGAAGGGCGCTGACCTCGGGAGCATTCCCCGGCATGGGAACTGGCGATCCTGATCTCTACAAGGCTTTTATGTGGCGGTTCTGGAACCTAGCCGTGGCGTCTGGCGGTCGCGTCGGTGTCGTTTTGCCGCGCAGCGCATTTGCCGCAAAGGGTTCCGAACTCTTCAGAAAGGAAATGTTCCGGCACTCGGGGAGTATCGACCTCACCATGTTGCTCAACAATCGGAAGTGGGTTTTCGATGAAGTCCACCCCCAATACACTATTGGGCTCGTCGCCATCGAGCGGGGCGTGCCCTCCGGGAAATCGATAGGATTGCGCGGTCCCTTTGCTAACCTAGACACATTTCAGCGAGGCCATGAAGCCGAGCCCGCGCGCTTTGCACCCGCAGACATGCTTTCTTGGAACGACACTGCGTCACTGCCGCTGCTCCCAACTGAGCAATCGCTTGAAGTCTTCGCACAACTTCGCAAGGCGCCCAGGCTCGACATCAATGACGGAGTGAGTTGGCGGGCCCGACCTGACGCTGAATTGCACGCGACTGCCCAGAAGCCGCTCATGGTGCTTCACAAGGAACAACCGAAAGGCTATTGGCCGGTATTCAAGGGCGAAAGCTTCGACTTATGGGAGCCGGATCGCGGTCCTGAAACCTACTATGCCTGGGCCGAACCGGCTGCCGCGTTGAACTGGCTCTACGGAAAGCGGCTGCGTTCTGGAGGATCAGCGAGAGACAGTGTGCATGGCGAATTTTCCCTGAATTACCGGCAGGACCGTCACACCCTAGCGCCCCGTAAACCTCGGATTGCCGTTCGCGATATTAGTCGGGCGACAGATACCAGGACCCTCCGTGTTGCTTTGGTACCGGGTGAAGTTTTCCTAGCGAACACAGCTCCGCATGTGATGTGGCCTCGCGGTGACGAACTCGACGAAGCATTCTTGCTTGGGGTTCTGAGTTCACGCCCGCTGGATTGGTATGCGCGACGCTATGTCGAGACCCACGTAAATTACTTCGTATTCAACCCTCTTCCGATACCCCGCCCAAATCGTGAAAACGCATTATGGGCGCGCACTGTCGCGTTGGCCGGCAGACTTGCCGCGCAGGATCAGCGCTTCGCGGACTGGGCGGAAAGAGTGGGTGTCGAGCTAGGCCCGCTTTCCCCACAAGCAAAGCAGGAGATGATCGACGAGCTCGACGCGGTGGTTGCTCATCTCTATGGCCTTTCCGAAGACCAGCTCCGACACATTTTCGAGACGTTTCACGAAGGTTGGGCGTGGGAAGAACGCTTTGCCGCCGTGCAGGGCTATTTTCAACAGTGGATCAATAATTGATCGATACTGCCCGGGGGGCAAATGGCGTCACTTCATCTTAACAGCTTGACCAAAGACGAGCGTGCCACGCTGCAGAAGCAGCTTTGGGATCAACAGAGCGGCAAGTGCTTCATCTCCGGCAAGGAGATGACACTCGACCTCGATGAACTCGATATCGACCACATCATTCCTTCGCGGGATAATGGCAAGGACGACCCCAGCAATTTCGCGCTAACTCTCGCCAGCTACAACCGGTCCAAGCAAGCAGCCGATCTTCGTGTGGCTCGGGTTCTGGCGCGTTTCGACCAAATCAGGGCGACAGCAGATAGTGACGACCGGGGCGCCAACCTTAATGATGTTCTGAAGGCGAGTGGCGGCGCAACCGGATCGCTAAGAGGCAAAATCCAGGACGAGCAGATTACCTACCTGGTTGGCAAGGACGACAAAGTCACCGTCCCGATTCATACCGACAAGCTTTCGGGAATGCGCTACTTTTTTGCGGTATTGCCAATCTCGGCTGTTCACCACGACGAAAAGATCAACCCCCGCCCAATCGGCGCCAACGTGCGTGGACTTGTTGAGGAATTTTTCAAGGGTAGACCGCAGCTTCAAATAGCACTCGGCTGGATCAGTTCGACGGACCTGCCAGAGGCGCGCGTCAATATCTTCGATGGACAGCACAAGGTCGCTGCACAAATTTTGCTTGGCGTATCGACACTCCCGGTACGGGTGTTCATCGACCCGAATTTCGACGTGTTGCTAACCGCAAATACCAATGCGGGCACCACATTACGTCAGGTAGCATTCGACAAGTCCGTACAGCGCCGCCTCGGTTCCGCAATGTTGCTCGACCGCATCGCGCGATACCGCAACGACAAGAGTCTACCGGAAGAAGACGAGAGCTTTTCCGAGAAGGCGCTCGTGGACCACTTCAAGGGCGACCAACGCGCGGTGACGCGCTACGTGCTCGACGGCATTCGCAATGCCATCACCTATTCGCCGGACAACAAGTTGCGTGACTATATCGACAATGCTGGAAAAGGGCACGAAAAGCCTTTCTCATACAGCACCATCGAAAAGACGTTCTATTCGAAGTTTATCGGCTCCAGCATGCTGGAAACGCCATGGAATTACCGCAGTGACATTGGTGAAAACCCCCGAACGATCGAGGTCAGTCAAATCGTCCGCCTCATGAGCCTGATTGCCGACAAAGTCTATGTCGGAAAATATGATGAGGAGATCGGTACTGCCAAGCTGGAGAGCAAAGTGCAAAAAGGCGACGACGTTGCCGAAAAGCATTTGGCCGCATTCAGGATGGCCAAAGAAGAGATTGTCTATTGCTGGATCAGCTATATTGGCAAGATCATCGAGAACCACTTCTTGATGATGGGACGCGTGGTCGATAACAAAAAGCTGTTTCAGTATCCGTTCCCCGAGCAACTTTGGACCAACATCGGATGTTTCATCGATAATCTGGCACGACTACCGATGTGGGTGAACCGCGACGCCTCACTGACGATCTTCGGCGGCAAGCAGACCTATGGTTTTTGGCAAACCATTTTTGAATCGGGCAGCAGCCCAACCGGGCACAAGGCAATGCCTGCCGGGCTCAACATCATGGAAATGATAAAACCCTGAGGTCTCAATGAGCAATCCGGAGTTCGTCGATAATCTCGACGGGAATACCCTAGCGGCAGCGATCGAAAGAGTGCTTAGAGACGGCATTCCTTCACGCGATGGCAATCTTGGCGAAAGTCCTTTGCCCCCCGGACGCCTAGACATTGCGTCGGCCTTCTTCTCGCCAGCCGGGTTTGCTGAAATAGCCAAGGCATTAGACGGCCTCGAAAAGGTGAGGCTGATGATCGGAGCCGAGCCACCTTCAGAGGCCCTGCCGCCTCGTCGCAGACTCGACGAGACCCCGGTGCAATTCGAGCGACGGTTATTGCGTGAAGGGCTCAACCAACTTGACGAGGGGTTGCGAGCGGAGCGTAATCGTTTTCCTTTCACGTGGGCAGGGCGAGCGGCCCTAAAGAGTTTGATAGACGTCCTGAAGACCGGACGCATGGAAACACGTCGATATGAGCGGGCTTTCATGCACGCCAAGGCTTACATCTTCGCCCCGCGGACAGAAACCTATGGCGGTGCCGCCGGTGTTATTGCCGGTTCATCCAACCTGACCCGCGCTGGCGTTACGCATAATCTGGAACTCAACCTTGGCCGATTTGATGATCCTGTCGTCGGGCAAGCGCAGGCTTGGTATGAGCGCCTCTGGGAGGAAGCGGTTCCTGTCGACCTGACCGAGTTGCTAGAGGAGGTGTTTGCAGAGTGGACACCCTTCGACATCTTTCTGCGCACCCTCTACCAGCTATATGGAAGCGAAGTCGAAGAGTTAGCGAAGATAGATCAGGGCTTGCCTCTAACCAGCTTCCAAAAGCATGGCGCTGCTCGCGCGCTGCGGCTGATCAATGAGACGGGTGGTGCCATTGTCGCCGACGAAGTCGGCTTGGGTAAGACCTTCATTGCGGGCGAAATTCTCAAACTCTACGTCGATCGCCGCCACCGCTGCCTTCTTGTCTGTCCCGCCCAACTTCGAGACTCCACCTGGAAGAAGTTCCGCAGCACGCACTTCCTAAATGACGTTGAGTGTGTGTCGTATGAGGAACTTGCGATTGACCGTCAACTGGCGATGGGTAATCCCGATCAGTTTCAGGACAAGTTACTACGACCTTTGCGCGAGTATCAGCTCGTGGTTGTCGATGAAGCGCATAACTATCGCAACCCTGACGCTTCAACGCGAGCCGCCGTACTGCGCAAGCTGCTGTGGGGGCAGAGACGTGACGTGCTTTTGCTGACGGCAACCCCGGTCAACAACTCGCTCTGGGACCTCTATCACCTGATCCAGTTCTACATGCGCCAGGACGCCTTCCTCGCGGAACGTGGCATTCTCTCGATCAAAGAGCGGTTCGACCAGGCGGCAAGAGAAGATCCATCCGCGCTGTCGCCCGACCTCCTCTATCCGATCATCGACGCAACCACGGTCAAGCGCACGCGACAGTTCGTGAAGAAGCACTACAGCGGCGATCGTATCAAGCTGGCGGACGGGACGGAGGTGACTATCGTGTTCCCCGAGCCCCGCGCCATTACCGTGCGGTACGAGCTAACCGATCCTTTGCCCGAAATCTTTGATCTCTTAGAAGAATCGCTAGACCCGGACCAGGGCAACGGTTCAATAACATTTGCACGCTACGTCCCCGATGCCTATCTGCGCGACGGCATGGAAGAGGACGTATTCGGTGACGAAGATGCCCGGGCGGCTGCGACGTTGGGGCTTCTTCGGTCCGGGCTATTGAAACGTTTCGAATCCTCCAGCTTTGCATTTGCCAAGACACTGGAAAAGATGATCAGCGAACACCGCACCTTTCTTGCGGCACTCGAACGGGGTCACGTCATCCGGACTGACTTGATCCGGGAGATTGCCGCGATTGACGATGACGATCTTGAAACTGTTCTGGCTGCAAGCGACCTAGCCGTCTCCGCAGGTCTTTACAAAGTTCGGGCGCTGCGAAATGCGGTAGAGACGGATCTTGGGAAACTGGAGGCATTGTCCGCAGCAGTTGTGAGGGTTACGCCGACGCAGGACCCCAAGCTGGCCGCCCTGATCAAGACACTCGTCGATATTGCTGCCGAAGCAACCGATGAGGCGACAAGCGACGATGACGCCCGGCAGAAGCGCAAGGTCCTAATATTCTCGTTCTTCGCGGACACAGTCCGGTATTTGCGTCAGCACTTAGAAGCGGAGATTGAACGCAATCCGACACTGAGTGTTTTCCGAGGCCGGATCGTTGCCGTTGCCGGTAGCGTGGATGTGGAACCACTCCCAATCGGACGGCAAGCCGCTGTCGCGGGATTTGCGCCGGTCTCCACAGAATCTGCCGGTGCCGAAGACCGCTTCGATATCCTACTGACGACAGACGTGCTTGCCGAGGGCGTAAACCTTCAGCAATGCCGGCACATCGTGAACTTTGATGTTCCATGGAACCCCATGCGTCTTGTCCAGCGGCACGGGCGCGTTGATCGCATTGGCAGTCCTCACCAGCGGGTGTTCCTAAGGACGATTTTCCCAGCGGATCGCCTCGATCAGTTGCTCAATTTAGAGCAACGGATCCTGCAGAAAATCGCCATGGCCGCCGCGAGCGTTGGCGTTGCGTCCCCGGTTCAGGGAGGCGCCGCTGGGAGCCAGGTATTTACCGAAACCCGCGCAGAAATCGAACGGCTTTTGCAGGAAGATGCCTCGCTTTTCGAGCGAGGTGCTGCTGGCGGGGCCGGGCAAACGGGCGAAGAATATCGCCAGACACTGAGAAAGGCGCTGGATCAGAACGCACATAGCCTCGAGCGCATGCCATTCGGTGCTGGTTCAAGCATGAGGCGAGGCGCTCGTCAGGGTGCGTTCTTTTGTGCCGTGATAGGCGATCGTACCTACTTGCGTTTTGTACCCACCTCGACCGATTGGTTGCCGACGGATGAGCCCCTGTTCAGCGAGATCGGAACTTGTCTTAGGCTTATCGAATGTGATGAAACGACACCTCGGAATGTTTCGGACGCCTTGGACACCAGAATCTTCGACATATGGGAGGTCGCTAAGCAAGACATCCACGCATCATGGATGAGAGAAACCGACCCGGCCAACCTGCAGCCACGCGTCCGTCCACTTAATCAGCGCGTCGCGGAGTTTATCCGCGCCAACCGACCACCCGATGAAGACGGAAACCATGTGAATAATGCTCTCGATATCCTCGAAGCCCCATGGCCCCGGCGAGAGGAAATAATGCTGCGCGACTGGTATAACGATCCGGATCGCAACGGGTTGGATAAAGCGCGATCGCTGGTCGCACGGATTCGAGACACCGGGTTAGAGCCGTTCGTTCAACCGAAGCTCCTTCCACCCATCGAGCTGGATGACATCGAACTTGTTTGTTGGATGGGTATACAAGCGGAACCTTCACAGATTGCTCCAGCGCACGTCGTTGTTAGATCAACTGAAGCTTGAGTTGCCGAAACACACGAAGCACCGTGATAATTGGAGAGCGAAAAAACAGCGCTTGAGAAAACGGCAGAACGGGCTGTTGCGGTACTGCCTATTTAGTTTGGGGCTAAACGGAATAGTGCCCCCACGATAGGCATATGGATCCAGAGTTCTGAGCAGCGTCGACCTGTGATTGCTTCCACTGCGCGTGCATAAGTAGCAAGCTGTGGCGCGTGGCGAACGGCTCGTTCTTCCCAAAGCTCGAAACGGCCGGGAAAGCTCTTGTGGTCGATAATAGCGAAATCAATACCGGTTTCGACTAACATATCGATGCGGCCCCTGAGAAGCTGATCGGCTGCGGGTGCCGTGACGGGCACTTCAGCAATGACGCTGCCCACCGGCCATCGGCCGAGGCGCCAGGTGGCCAGTCTTTCACTGGCGATAAGAGCATCACCCGCTTTAAAGCCGGTGACGTCCCAACGAGTAAGTATAGACAACGCGTCGGCTAGCCGCTGCTCTCGGTCGCGATCTGGATCATCGTAGCCGATGAAGGAATGAAGCGCTTCGCCCAATGCCGTGATATCGGCGATCCCATCAATCGGGAGCCTTGCGCCGAGGTCAACCCTTTCGACGACCCTCCAGCTTCCACCTTTTACCTCGCTTGGTTTCAGGAACAGAGGCGGACGGACCTTTGGTTCAGTCGCTCGAGTACGAATGAAGGTGGGCGGCCTGTCACGCTCCGTGGCCACCCCGCTCGTCGCCAGAGCCCTTATATCGACTGTGAAATTCTGGTCCCCAACCCCAAGCTGGTTATCGTCGTTCTGGGGAGAAACGACATGCGCTGCGGCCTCCGGCGTATTAAGCAGGCTCAGCCAATTGAGAGGACCTTTCGCTGGCGGAGCAAAGATCAGATAGTCCCGGGCTCGCGTGGCGCCAACATAGAGAAGCCTGGTGTCTTCCTCGACAGCGCGTTGCAATGCACGCCGCCCCATCTCCGAGTTCGCGACCTCTACATCGATCGCACTGCCTTTTCCGCTCTGACCATAAGGCCACGGCCAGTAGCGAATCCACCGCTCCGCCAACGGGTTGCGCCAATCAAGCTCCCCGGTCGTCTCGGCGACGGGCTCGAACAGCCGCGCTTTCGATTCCCAGGAAAGTCCGGTCAAGATCGTCATTGGCCATTCAAGGCCTTTCGATCCGTGGTAGGTCATAACCTGGATCGCATCACTGGCAAGACTCGGAGGCCGCTTCGGCTCGGCCCCGTCGAGCGCAAGCAGGAGTCCTTGCAGTGTAGCCGGCGAGCCGGATGCGGCGCACTCTTCCTCATAGGCACGCGAGAAGCCGCGCAAGGCCTCCAGGTCGTCGAAGCGCATCGCGGTATCGCCCCAGATCTCGATATGGCTCAACAGTGCTGGCAACGCGAGTACGGCGTCAACCAGTTCGGCCGGCGTGAAATTGAGCAATTGATCCGCAAGCCTATCAAGCGCATCCGATATCGGCACTGCCGCCCGCAGCGCTGCGTTGGCATCATCAGAGGTAGCAGCCTGCAGCCATGCATCGGAGTCGGCGTTGTCGGCGAAGAAACGGGCGAGTTCCGCGAGGGCAAGGCGATCCGTCGCGTCAGCCACGCGCCGACAAGCGGCGAGCACGAATTCGACATGGGGTGTACGCGCGAGTCCCGATCGTTCAACTGCCACCGGAAGACCAGCACGGCTAAGGGCACCGGCAAAACGTCCAACATCGGTATTGGAACGGCAGAGAATCGCGATATCGCCTGGCGTGATTGGCCTGTGATTGCCATTGTCGTCTTCGACAAGCCAGTTGGCGGCCTCGGCCAGGCGTTGCCGGATACCCTCCGCGAGGGCCTGTGCCTGCTCATCAACTCTACCGATCAGCCACCACCATCCGGCTGAAGGCTTGTCAAAGGCAGCGTCGGATCGCGCCGCATCCGAAAACGCATGCTGCGCCGCCGGCAGTCCCATCCGTTCGAAGACCGGCGTGAACATCGCATTGAAGAGATCGACCAGGCTTTTGCGGCTTCGCCAGGATTTAGACAGTACCGGATTGTCCTCGGGCTTTCCGCCGGCGCCGATAAATGCAGCCTGGGTCAGCTCGGTGTCGGCTCCGCGAAAGCCATAGATGGCCTGCTTCGGATCACCGACCCAGGTGCTCTCATCGACCAGTTCCCCAAGAAGCGTGAATACCGCGAGCTGCAGCGGGCTCGAGTCCTGGAACTCATCGACGAAGACACGGCTGACGCGTTCCTTGAGCCTCGCGGCCAAGTGAGGTGTCTTCAGAATTTCCAGAGCGAGAGCTTCCTGATCGGTGAAATCTAATAACCCACGCTCGGCCTTCCAATCCTGGTAGGCGGTCAACGCCTCGGCGGCGCAGTCGAACGTCTCAATGATGAACTGCTCGCATTCGGACCGAAGCCGCGGATGCTCGCTATGCCGTCCCGCCGCGGCGATCAGACGGGTCAGCGCCTGGTTATAAGGTTGCCCGTCCTTGGTAGGGGCGCATTTTACCTTGGTCAAACGCGCCCAAGTCGGCCAGCTCAACATTTCGCCGCGCAAAATACGCTCATGCGCCGCTCTGATCGTGTCGACCGAATCCGCTCCCGTGCTGCTCACGACCGCCGGCCGCATGTCGACGGCATCGTTCAAGGCACTGGCCAATGCGGCATCCAGATCCGCGTCGTCTGCCGCGGGAGGTGGAAAGCATGCCAGGAAGGTCTTGATTGATCGCTGCGCCGACGAGGCTAACTGGCCAGCCTCAATTCCGTTTGCCCGGGCGAGGGTCACGATACTGCGCACCGTCCGGCGCCAGTCAGGTGGTTCTCCCGTGCCCGGCGCACGAGGATCATTGTAGCCGAAGTGGTCCGCGAGTTCGTTCAGGATCTCGGCTCGGGCTGCGATTGCCGCATCTGCCGCCACGCTGAACACCAGCGACATGTTGGATTCGCCGATGACGTTGGTCGACGGCGAACGCCCGAGGTCGATGGAAAACTCGTTGACAATCTGGCTGCAGACCGCGTTCACAGTGCCGAAGCGCGCACCCAACAACTGGGCAGCGGCATCCGCCTTGCCTTGCTCGAACAGTTTGGCTCGGGCGCGTTCGACAAGTTCATCTGCCGCCTTGATGGTGAACGTCGTCGCGAGGATCTGTTCGGGCGTGCGCACCAGGACCTCATCGGCGATGTCATTGACGATCCTCGTCGTCTTTCCAGCGCCAGCGGCGGCGGTAATGGTCGTCAGTCGCGACATCAAACAAGCTCCTCGTAGACGCGACAGAGGCCGCGCAAATTGCAGAAACGGCAGGGTTCTTTTACTGCATCAATGGCAAGCCCAGCAGGTCGCAGATCACCTGTATCGGCGAAGCCGGCCGCAAGCAGAGTCCCATTCGTGGTGAGATCGTGCCAGAGACGCCAATCGTTTGTCACATGGCCAAGCGTAGCGAGGTCATCTATATCCGCTTCAATAGGATTGCCGGTCAGAATGGAGCCCGGAACCGCTACGATGCGCCGCTGGCGCAGCAGAAAATAGCCTCCCGGAGCACCTGTCCCATCGCTGGCCGAAAGTCCGCGATAGATGGCTAGCTGGATGGCACGCCCGGACGCGACTTCCTCCCTATATCGTCGTTCGGAGCGGGTCCATTTGAGGTCGAGAACTGCGATCCGGTCGCCGCGACGAACCAGGAGGTCGAGTCTGCCCTGAAGCAGGAGCCGCCCCTGGATACCTTCCCGATCGAGTTCGGACCCGACGATCTCCAGACCTTGAGCATGGAGCAGGCGAACAAGCGCCTCCAAGGCACGTGGCACCATTTCGCGAGCGGCCGCGAGTTCTCCGGCATGTTCGGGCTGGAGCAGCGGTGCTGCGATCTCGGGAAGCAGGCTTTCGAAATGTCCAATAGCCGCCGTCCTGATACCGGGTTCGGCGGGTGGTGCGCCCGGAAGGAGGAGCCGGCGGGCGATCTCGTGGGCGAGATTTCCGAAGAGCTGGTCGGTGCCTGGGATTTCTGCAAAACGACCCGGCCGAAGATTGAGAATATCCTGGGCGAACCAGCTCAATTGACAGTTCAACATCCGTGTCAACGAAGTCGCGCTCTCACGACGGGTGTCGGTAAGGCGTGTCGTTCCCGGCGGCATTGTCCAGACTGGAACCCCTGCTGGCGGCTGCACTTGCCGTTCAACAAGCTGGCGAGGAAGTATCCTGCCGGCAAGCATGGCATCGGGTTCACGCAGCAGCCGTTCCGCCTTGAAGGTGATCGCCGCCCCGCTTTCTTTCAGCAGAGGCCGCAAACGGTGCGCCATGGGATGAAGGGTTGTCTGCGCGTCGCGCGCAAGCGCTGGACGCACGAGAATGACGTTTCCAAGGGCACGCCGGATGGCGCCACTATGGGCGGCCTCGATCCGACGCGCAATCGCCGGTGAAGCATCGATCTCCACTCCATTGGTAATGAGCGCTTCGCGCTCGGCATTGTCCCATGGTGTGGTGGCAATCTTCTCGCCACGACCAACAAAATTCCACCATATGACGCGCCGGGCTGAGGACCACAATGCTCCCGGCGCCTTGATGGCACGAACAGCTCCAGCTTCCGGGACATGCTCCGGATTGGGAACGCCCTCCGACAGGACTTGCGAGACCACCCGCTCGACAAGGAGGGCGGGAATGACCGAAAGCTCCAGGCGGCTCAGGGCGTCAGACATAGCAGCTGCAGCATTCGAAACTGCCATCAGCAAGCGGTCTCCCTCGCCACCGTCCGAACGCATCGCCCAAGCGGCTACTCTCCCGCAGATCGCCATAGCCTCGGACAGCGGGATCCCCTCGCTTCTCGCAAAGCGTCCGACCGCCGTCCATGCACGCCATTCTGCAAGCGTCGTGTCGGACTTTCGGCGCGCTGTATCCGCGTCAGATTGTGTATTGATTTCGAGTAGGCGGGCTTCAATTTGGGTCCATGCCTCTCGCCAAACACGGCCACCGACACCAGGCTCTTCGCTGAGCGCGCGCGCGAGCCGGCGCGCTACCCAAGCCGCAACAGGAGGTCTCGGAAGGAGAAAGAGGTTCAAAAGCACGCGGGGGTCGAAGGGCTGCCACGCGGCGGCAAAAGCCAAAGGAAGGACTTGCATCGCCCCGCGCCAAGCCGATGGCGAGGAGAGTCCAAGAGCTGGAACGCCCCTTGCCCGTAAGGCATGGTCGAGGAGCGCGGTATCGCCGTCCGAAGCGAGAATGACCGTTCCGCGGAGGTCCTCCGACGGCACCGCAGCTAGCCAGTCCGCGACCATTTCAGCAGCCATGAGCTCCGTATCGGCTTCCACCATTGTGAAAGTGCCGTCGCCGGCTAGTGGCTGGACGGGCTCCCCTGACAGAACCCGCTGCACTATGCGCAGGTCAGAGCCCTCTGCCGCCAGTTCGGGCTGCTCATGTTGGAAGATCGTGACTCCGACGGATTCAAGTGCCTCAACAATGCGGGCCCATAGTGGCGGCAAAAGATCGCGCCGGTCTGCCAAACCGAGTTGGCGAATTCTCAGGCCAGGTCTTGTCCCGAGGACGGCGAGCAAAGCAATGGCGCGGTCTTCAAGGCCCGCCGGTAATATTGGCTCAACTGACTCTGCTGCGGCCAAGTCGTCGAGCCGGTTGCTACCGATCGCGGTACCTCGCCAGCCACTACCTACCAGAGTATCGCGCCACTCAAGGATAGTCGCGGCCGTAGACCAAGGATCTTTCGAAAATGACGAGGCCCAGAAACGGCCGCCACCGCAAGAACGAAGCTTTGCGAGATAAGTTGAAATGCGCACCGTCTTCGAAACGCTCGGCGCGAGCATTCCGAGTTGCGTTTCAAGTATTTGGACCAGTCCCAAAGGTCCAACGATGTCCTTATCGAGATTTCCGGACGCGTCATGAGCGTCGGGATAAACTCGACCATCCGCAGCCAAGCTGAAAATGAGTTGCACGCTGTTTCCCCCCAATCCCCAAACGACCACAGATTGCATCAAACAACAACGAACCGCTAGAAGTTAGGTCGCGTCAAAAGTCGCGTGAGCGAAAGAATCTCTTTGTCGCTCTCGATAACCACCTTCCAGCCCTGGCAAGGATTCTGTTGAACCACTTCTCTGAAGGAAGAGGGGTAATAAGGATCTCTTCACAGGGCTGGGTCGATGAATCGAACTGCGACATAACTGCTCGTATGTCGAAGCGCGGATCACCGACCACCTCGGTTGGATAATGGCCGCAAATTTTGCCGATCCGCCGACGAAAGCGATCAGGGACGATCGTCGTGCCTTCATTGGCGTCATAGGCGAAGTAGGCTGACCTAACCGGTTTCCCGTGCCATGGGGTGAAGAGCTGGACAAGCAGTGCGACGGCTGTCGAGGCAAGAATGCCATTAGGCCAGACAACCTGGGGCTTGCCGCCAGCATCGCCATATTGGCCTGCTTCTTGAGTAAGAGAACTTTCCGTGACCACCCCCAGGCAGCGCAAGCACGGGGTACCGGGATAAGAGAGCACAACTTGACCAGCAACGAGGAACTCGCCAGCGTCACTTATTCGGTGCACATCCATTCCCATATCGATGTATGGAATCAAAAAACGTCGGCAAAACGCTTCGAGCTCGCTTTTCGCAATGATGCGATCAACTCCGCCGATGATAATATCGCAGGCCCGGAGATGCTCAGCAACCTCCTGCCACTTTGCCTGATGACAACCGACCCGCGCTCTTGGATTGACGCTAAGGACCACCCGTTTCGCTATCTCGGTCTTCGGGCGCGCTTCCTGGACGTCATCCCAGGTGCCCCCCACCAGACGGTTGAGGTTGCTCTCGGAAATCACGTCGTCATCGACGAGGACAAACCCGCCAATACCCAGATGCGCCAGTTGCTGAACAACATGGGAATTACCACCACCCAGCCCAACAAGGCCAACCGTCAGATCCTGAAGAACCTGATCGCTGTCCGAACCAAGAAAACTTTGTCGATCGAGCCAGGTCATCTGTCGCTCCAGTCTGCTCGCATCGGAGCAGATATGCGCTTGAAGGAACTAATTGGAAAAGCAGGACGGTCCGGCGCGACCCAAAGCAGCCCATGAGCGGAATTGTTGCTCAGGACTAGGAGGCCGTGCGGCATTCGTGGAGCCGTTTCAGCGAAGCCAGGAACGAAGGAAACTGCACTGTCCAGATCTACTCGACTGAAGCCAGGGCGACCGCGACGGCCGTGGGTGTGAACGTGCAGAATGGCGCTCGGGGGCCGATAGCTCGCTTGGGCTGCCTTACGCATCGCGTTTGAGCCGATCTGCGCACCCACGCTCGGATGCCGCTCATAGTCCTCGTCCGCCACTGTCTGATATCCCCGAACCAGCAGCATAATCCCGCCTTGCCCATCTGATGCGGCTGCAGCGATGAGGAAGCCTACTCGCTCGTGGGCGAATGGATGGGGACGGTGGAGGTCCGCTCGAACTGCGTCGAGAAGATCCCCACCAATTTTAAGACAGACATTCATTGCAACGGCCCCAGGTGAGCCGCGAGGATCTCGTCCCATCCCAGCGATGCGGCGACTCCATTCCAGGACATGGCGTGCCATGTTGTTCCAGCCACCGAATGGGTTGTCCAGTTCTGCCCCCGATTGGCAAACGGCCTATTGAGGAACAGACGAGTAGAATACCCGCTGTGATAACCGGGCATCAGAATGGCATCGACCGGGACTGTCGTACCCGCATGTTTGACCTTGAGTCCTGGCAAAAAGACGGCCGGCTGGCCGCCCTCCTGCCAAAGCTCTGCTTTCGGGCAAATCTTGCGCATTTTCTGCATTTCGACGTTTGGCGTGCTCATGACGACTGACCTACCGGCGGATGAGAGGAAAATTCCATACCCTCGCGAAGCTTGATCTGCTCGCCAGGCTTCAGCTCGTTGAATTCACCGTCGCCGCTGATCTGGTCGAGTTTGTAGCCCGAGGGAACAGAGAAGGCCGCCAGCAATTCTTCCGTGGACCACTTGCGGCGCTCAAGCTCAAAGGCAGTCTCCTTATAGTAGACCGTGACGGTCTTCTTCAGCTTGCGCAGTTTGAACCGTTCGACAGCTGGCTGCGCCAGATCGACCAACGCATTATCGTCAAATTCGACGTCGCCAGCATCGGTGTCGAGCACAAGGACTTGATCTTCTTGGGCGTTAGCCAAGAACTTGATGTGCTTCGCCGCGAGCAGAGCCTGCGGCCATTCCATTGAACGCCCTTCAACCGTGAAGCGGTTGTTGGTCGCCCCTTTCACGATGAAGAAGCGCTCAACGCCCGGATCTTGCAGGTCCACCAGTTCCGTTGGCCGGATAGACTCCAGTTCGCCAGTCTTCAGGTGACGAAGGATAGCAAAATCCTCGATCGGATAGGCATTGGCGATCTCAGCAATCTGAGTGCCCACGATCTTTCCGTCTGCGATAAGCTCTTTGTGGAACGAGAATGTCTCGTCACTCCATTCGATCTCGAACTGTTTTTCCTTCGCCATTGCTAATGCCTCACCTTCTGTTTCAGAGATCCGCATCTCTTTGTCCTTTCACTGATCGAGCTCCGTGCTCGCCTCAACATGGAACAACAGAATCAGAAAACTGTCAACACCACAAACATTTCTACACATAATGTTTGTGATAGACACGTATTGAGCGCTTCATATGTGCGTCCTATTGACATTTTTCGCGAACAGTTGTTGTTCTGTTCACATGTCAGACATGGAAGTTTATAGAATACTCGGAGCGGCAATCGCCAAACGCCGAGCCGAACTGGGACTCACCCAAGCCGATGTAGCGGGGCGAATCGATCTGACGCGCGCGTCTCTGGCGAACATCGAGACCGGCCGACAAAAAGTTCTGCTTCATCAGATCTACAAGTTGGCAAATGCACTGGAAGTTCGATCGATTACCGATCTTGTTCCACCATCGTTCCAGTTCATAGAAGATCCTGAGCCGGTTCAATTTGAGGGGAGTGACGTCAATGACCGTGAGCGCGCACAGCTGGAGCATTTTGTCCGTACGTTCGGGTCCAGTTAACTATGGCCAATAAGGAAGGGGCCCGCGAGCAGGCCACCCAACTGTTGGCACAATTCAACGTCCGCAGCGCGCCGGTTCCTGTCGATCGTATCGTGCGTGGCATGGGAATTACTGTTCAGTACGCTCCTTTCGACGGCGACTTATCCGGCATGGCATTCGTAAAGGATGGCAAGAAGATAATTGGCGTAAACTCGCTTCATAGCGCGACACGTCAACGTTTTACGATCGCCCACGAGCTCGCTCATTTCGTCCTGCACCTTGAGCGATTGGAAGCAAAGGTTCACGTCGATAAGGGAGTGCTTCGACGAGATACACTCGCGTCGGAAGGGACCGACGACGTGGAGATCGAAGCAAACAACTTCGCCGCGGAGCTTCTCATGCCCAGGTCATTGTTGATCACTGCGTTAGGCGGGAAAAATCTGGATCTTGAGGACGATGAGGCAATCGCCTCCTTTGCCAAGAAATTCAAAGTTAGCCCTATGGCCCTACAGTTTCGCATTCAGCAACTGTAAGGAGCTCGCAGATGGGGTTCGTTATCTACGATTTGGAAACTAGCGGCCTCAACAAACGCTTCGATCAAATCCTCCAATTCGCAGCGATCCCCACCAATGACAATTTGGAACAGATTGCCGCGCCCGTGAACGTGCGTGCTAGGCTCCTGCCAAGCATCGTCCCGTCACCGGGAGCGCTGCACGTTACCCGGCGCCCTATTGATGAGATTACTGATCGGTCGTTGCCGACCTTGTATCAGGCCGCGTGTGAGATTCATGATACGTCCATGAGTTGGAGTCCTTCAATGTTTTTGGGCTACAATTCCATACGCTTCGACGAAGAGTTCCTTCGCCAAACATTTTACCAGAATCTTCGGCATCCCATCTACGTTACGAATCTCAACGGCAACAATCGAGGTGATGTCTTAAGGCTGGTTCGAGGCGTGGCGCTACTAAACCCCCACGCCATTGCGGTTCCGACCGACGCGGATGGACGCAGATCATTTCGTCTGGAAGATCTGGGTCCAGCAAACGGCTTCAATCCAAATAGGCGACATGATGCGCTATCTGATGCGGAGGCTACGCTTCACCTATGTAGGCATATCCGCGACCGAGCCCCGGGCGCATGGTCGAATTTCTCAAGGTTTGCAAATAAGTCGAACGTCATCGAATTTATCCAGGATGAGGATGCCTTCGCGCTACTTGGGGACCGAGCAGACAGTGACTTTTTCTGCGTGACACATGTAGGGCAGAGTCCAAAGGACAAGAACCTCCAGTACTGTCTCGATCTGAACTCAGATTATGCGTCCCTGGAGCGAATGTCGCACGTCGAGCTTTGTGAACGAGTGAAGGATCCTGGCGGGCCCATTCGAAAGTTTCGAGCGAATGCATCGCCCGTAATGGCTCCCCTTTGGGAGCTGGAAGATCAAGGACTGCTGAGCGCCTCATCTGATGATGTAAGTCATCTCGCTCGACAGATACGGTCCAACGAGGATTTCGTAAATCGCCTACGGTCGGCGATCGTGGACAGCGAGCGCGTTTGGCCGGAATCTGTCCACGTTGAAGAGCAAATTTACAATGGTTTTGCGTCTGATACGGATGCCGCCCTGTGTCAACGCTTCCATCAAATTCCATGGGAGGATAGGCCCGCGCTCATCGCGCGTTTCCAAGACATTCGATTTTATCGTTTGGGTCGACGACTAATCTATCATGAGCGCCCGGATCTACTGGAACATAATCAACACGCGTTAATGCGCGATGAAGTTAGGCAGCGCTTAGATGGATCGATTGTAGATGCGCCGTGGCTGACAATACCGACCGCGCTTTCAGAAATACAGGATATGTTGAACGAGCCGATCTCAAAGGAGGATCGCGAAGCTCTAAACCGCCTTACAGAATATCTCACCATCTCCCTTGGTATGAAGCCCGCCGCCCGACGGCGAAACAGTTAAGCTACACGATCCCCCACGCCCGAAACCTCCCCCTGCCCGTCATCTCCCTGAGGCCCAACTCCAAAACAATCCGCCGCGCCGCCTGCGGCGTCATTTCGAGCGCCTTCGCCACCATCCCGGCCGACACGAGCGGTTTCGCCATCACCAGCTCGACCAGTTCCGGCAGTTTTGAAGACGTCCGGCGCCCTTCGAGCTTTCGCTCGAACAACGTGCGCGCCAGCGCCAGCCGGTCATGCTCTTTCAGACCGAGCTCGGCGGCCGCGCTTAGGCCGTGAGCAATGCCGAGCAACCGGGTCTCCCGATCACGATGCCGGCGCCGATCGACGGTAATGGTTTTCAGTCCGAGGTTGATGGCGGCGAGATGGGCGCCGGTGGTGACGCCGGCCTGGCGCAGGATGGAGGCGGCAAATAGCCGGCCGAGCCAGGGCGCATGCTGCAGGACGGCCAGCTCGTTACAGGCATCGAGGGCGACGATCGCCTGCAGCACCGCCGGCAAGTTTTCGGCCTGTCGCAACACGCCGCGCCACTCTTCCAGGCGCGCGTCCTCGTCCCAGTCGAGATCGTAGATCAACGGATCGGCCGGAGCCCGGCCGGGCTTCCTGGCTTGTTCAATGGCCGCCCCCGATCGGGCGAGCACCGCATCAATGGCGGCATAGTCGACACCGGGAAGATCCTTGGCAAAGTCGGCGTCTTCCCCCTCCCCGTCCGGCTCAACCTCGACCCCGCGCTGGTGGCGCACGCTCTCCGCCTCGTCGGTGTCGACCGACGTAATCTCCGAGGTCTTTCGCAGTGTCCGAAGTCCGTCGGCGGAAAACGCCCAGCCGGGTGGTTGGGCAGCGATGCGCCGACGCGTGCGCAACACGTCGCGGGCGATTGTCAGCTCATGGGTCGGTGTGCGAATATCCCGCGTGGCATCATGGAGGACGAGATCTTCCAGATGGACGAGTTCACCGTCGATCCACAGCGAAGCGCAGGCGTCGGTGAATTGGGTGCGCTCGATGAAGCTCGCGCCGACCGGTGAACGGGCGATGCGCTCGTCCAGGCGCGTGAGAGCGAGACCGGCGTCGAAAGCCGGCCGCATCAAGGTAGATATGCTGATTTTCGCGAGATCGTAAGCCATTGAAATCATGGTAAATGATTCTCTAAAGGAACTCTAGTTGATATTTACGGTTCCTCACTGGGTACGATTGTGAGTTGGTGCTATAACCATCGATAAGTACAGGTTATCGCTCGGTTAGACAGCCTATTTTCGAGGTAAAAATAGCCGCCGGTGCGCGGACACACATAACTATTCATTGGAATGAGCATTTTGGAATCACAATTTACTCACCTCAGCCGCTTTAGAACTTCCGCTCATTCAAAACGGACTGGCAAGGGGCATCATCATGACCACCTGCCCCACGATCACCTCGAGGGACTGAACCTCCCCGTAACGCTCTTGCCCGCTCCCGCCTCCCCCGTGATCGAGTAATCCTTTTTTAAACGACAGCTCCTATTCCCGCTCGCCCTTGGCATTGGTGCCGAGGGAATGGAATGAGAGCATGCCGAAACACGATCTGTCATCACGTCATTTTCAGCGAAAAATCTCGAACTTCTGCGAAGCGCGCATTGCGCCGATCGCGTCAAAGCGAGCGCTGGAGAATATCAGGCCCTACCTCGTCGGTCTCATCATCTACCGCAAGTCGCCACCACTGGTGAACGGCCGCATCGACTGGATGACGATTACAGATGCCTGTGGGATCGAGGATGAACTGACGGCGGATTTGAAAAAGCAGTTCCGCGTTGCCCTGGACGCAATCATACGGTGGCTCGGGGCGCCACGAGTTGCGGAGGACGATCAGCCGGTGAAGCAAGCACCACGAACAAAACGGCCTGATCAACGTCGGTCTGCGGCCACGGCGCCCTCCACCCGAACGCCGCGGCGCGTCGGCGGCGACGATCCTGATCCTCGATTCGGGTCGGAGCAGAAGGGACCTGAGGCCAAGCCGATCCGGCTGTTTCCTGATCCACTGTTCGAAGCGAGCAAAGATCCCGCCGGTTTTCAGGAGGCGCTTGTTTATCATATGCGAAGGTTCGGCGAGAGCCACTGGCAACTCTATCGCGCCGTCATTCGCCTGGGCGAAACCTTCGACGACAAGACCCTCCTTTCCTGGGTACAGGGCGAGCGCGTTCCACGATCGGTTGCGAGCTTCGGGATCCTGTCGCGCATCGAGCAGCGATACCGCCCGCCGGCCGGATACTTCAAGGCGAAGCTGCCGCACCAAACCCGTTCTCTCTACGGCCATGAATTGGGTGACATCAGCCCGGCAGAGCGGCGGCGCCTCGCATGGTATCTGCCGGACGATTTCAGCAGCCTGCCCTTCGCCAAGCGGGAGGAAATCCTCGAATGGGTGCGCCGGGTCATCATCTCGGGTTCGACAGACTATCGGCGCTACCAGGCCGCAGCGGTCAAGCAGCGCTACGCCATCCGCTTTCCAGGCATCACCTATGGCGGTGGATCGCTGTCGCCTCGATCGCAATGCCTGGCGATCAGCGCCAACCAGAATGCTACGGAAACGTTCGAAGATCCTGACCTTCTGTCAGGCGTCGTCGACGCGCCGCCGCGGTTGGCCATGGAAATGGCTGATCTGATCCGCTTCAAGACCTCGACGCTGACGGCGATCGGCTTTCAGAGGAACGGGGTATGGGGAGAGGAAACAGCGTCGCAGAAGATCGAGCATCTCGGCTTGATGTTCGGCGCTCTTGCCGCCTCGCCTGCCGGCGCCGTGAAAGGACGCGGCGTTCCCCTCAGTCAACTCACCTTCGGCCTGCTGATCTTCCCGGGCGTCTGGGACTGGTATTTACAGTGGCGCGAACAAAGGCGTGGCTTCTATACCAAGTGGAAGAGGACATGCTGATGGTGGCACAGGCCCTGACACGTTCAGAAGTTGGCTGGATCCGCCAGCATCCGGAGCTGTTGAATACTGTCCGGCCGATCGAAGGCTTGGTCGCGCCCGAGGAGATCGAGTTCGCGGCGCGCGACTGGCATGGGGCCTGCGATGCGTTTCATCGCCATGCCGCTAACCGATCCAAGGAAGTTCAGCGGGTAATGCGTGTTCACCGCGATCCCTTCGAGCCGATCATGTGCATTCTGGAGGCGGACAGTCCGCTGGCGGAATACCGCAAGATCACCGATGAGATCCTCAAACGCATGCCGGACGAAGACCGCTATCCACGACCGGCCGCGGAGGCCGTCCGCTCTTTCCTGATGCTTCGCCTCGGCCTGCATCTGGGGCTTCGGCAAAGGAACCTTCGCCAGCTTCGCGTCTGCCCGCGCGGTCATTTCCCCACCTCCGAGCGACGGCTGGAAGACATGAAGTGCGGCGAGCTACGGTGGAGCGAGCGGGAGCGCGGCTGGGAGGTGCTTATCCCGTCGGCCGCCTTCAAGAATTCCGGCTCGTCCTTCTTTGGGCAAAAACCATTCCGGCTCATCCTGCCGGACCTGCTCGACCTCTATAAATACCTCGAAGCCTATATCGATCGCCATCGCGAGGTGCTACTCGGCCCGGCAAAGGATCCTGGCACACTGTTCGTCAAGACAGTCAAAACGACCAGCCTCGACGCGGCCTACGACTCCACCAAATTCTACGAGGCCTGGCGAACCGTGATCCAGCGTTATGGGATCTACAATCCCTATACCGGTCGCGGCGCCATCAAAGGTTTGCTGCCGCACGGACCACATAATGTTCGGGATATTCTGGCGACCCATATCCTCAAGCAGACGGGATCCTATGAGCAGGCAAGCTACGCCATCCAGGATACGCCGGATGTCGTGCAGCAGCACTACGGTCGGTTCCTGCCCCAGGACAAGGCGGCACTGGCCGCAAAGATCCTCAACCAAGTCTGGGAAGCGGCTTAGTCACAATGTGATGCGGGCCGCTCCTGGTCCCCATCAGCCGCCCGGGAAACGGCCCTCGATATTGCGGCAGGCGGTGTTTTATATGTCGGATGAAGCGGCCTCCGCTAAACTTCGATCCCGGTGAGCAAAGGGAATGCCGGCGTCGTGCCGCTATCGGCCGGTTGGGTCTTGGGCCTGCGCACGGAGGACTTACTCTTCCTCGCTTTCGACGGCGGGTCGTCAGGCGCTGTCAGTTCGAGTTGCTCGACGCCCGGCGACATGGTCTCGGCAGCCGACTGCACCCTGTCGGTGTTAAGAGATGTGGGCGCCGGCTCCGTCGCGGCGTGCTCCGTTGACACGACAACAGTCCGTGGTTTCGGGCTCGGGGATTTTGAAACTGTCCGTTGCTGCGGGACGTCGGGCTCGACATAGCGGGAATAGCGAATCATCGGCGGTGAGCCTCCATAATGTTCACT
>UBTA01000104.1 GCA_900468065.1 Hyphomicrobiales bacterium
ACGCGATTGGCGGCTCGGCATCGGCGCGCGGCTCGTTGCCGCCTTCGTCGCCATCGTCGGCCTTGCCGTCGGCGCCTGCCTGGTCGGCTGGCTGTCCTATGAGCGGCTTTCGGGCGAGCTTTCCCGCATCGTCGAAGACCAGATGCCGAAGCTTGCCTTCGCCTCGCGGCTTTCCAAGGCCGGCGCCGACATCGGCTCGGTCACCGCTGTGCTCACCGGCGCGGAAACCCGCGCCGAATACGAGGATATCCGCCGGACCTACGCCGCCCGGCTGAAGGCACTCGAAAGCCTGTTAGAGTCCAACGCCGCGCCGACCGCCTCCTCGGCCGACCTTCTGCCGCTCGCCAGCGCCATCCGCGACAACCTGCGGCAGATTGATCTTGCTGCGGGAAAACGGTTCACGCTGATGGAAGCAATGCGCTCCGATGTCGACGAGCTGCGCTGGGTCCAGGCCGATCTCCTGGAAGAGGCCGATCCGCTTGTCGATGATATCCGCTTCAACATCGAAACCGAAACGCGCAAGGGCGCCGGCACTGCTGCCCTTGAGGAACAGCGCAAGAGCGAGGCACTGCTGACGGCGCTGTCGCAGGCCAATCTCGCCACCGGCCTGATCGCCCGCCTCGTCAACGCCACCACGCTCGACGAATTGCAGGAGGCCAACGCCTTTCTCGGCGACAGCGCCGATGAACTGGCGAGCCGCCTCGCGACGCTGGAAACCTGGCCCGACAGCATTACCGTGCGCCAGCTCGCCGGCCGCATCCTGCAGCAATCAAACCCGGCCACGGGCATTCCCAACCGCAAGCGTTCGGAAATGCAGGAGGCCGGCGAACTGGCAGCACTCGCCACCGAAAACAACCGCCTCGTCGGCGATCTCGGCCGCCTGATCGAATCGGAAGTCGTCGCCATCGAGAAAAGCGCCGATGCCGCAGCCGCCCGCGCTGCCGCTGCGATCGAAACGGGACGAGCTCTGCTCGCCGCCATTGCCGTTCTCTCCGTCATTCTCGCCGTCGCCATCGGCTATCTCTATGTCCACCGCAACCTGCTGACCCGCATCCGGCTCTTGGCCGCCGCAGCCGTGGCGATGAGCGAGGGCAAACCGGCAACGCAGATCCCCATGGCGGGGCCGGACGAACTCGGTGATCTCGCCCATGCGCTGATGCTGTTCCGCCAGGCCCGCGACGAACTGGTGCAATCCGCCAAGCTTGCAGCCCTTGGCCAGATGGCCGCCGGTATCGGCCACGAACTCAACCAGCCGCTCGCCGCGATCAAGGCCCATATCCACAGCGCCAAGACCTTGATCGAGCGCGACAGGAGCGAGCAGGCGCTCGTCAATCTCGGCAAGATCAGGGACCTGACCGGCCGGATGGCCGACCAGATCAGCCATATCCGCCGCTTCGCCCGCCGCCCGCAATCCCATTCCCACCCCGTCGATCTCACAGAGGTGGTGCGCGAAGCGCTCAGCCTTCTCGAACACCGGTTCGAGGAAGAGGGCGTCGAACTCAAGCTGACGATTGAGCAAGGCGATAAGATGGAGGTCCTGGCCGAACCGATCCGCCTCGAGCAGGTAGCGGTCAACCTGATCAGCAATGCGCTCGATGCGGTCAAGGGCCTGGAAACCCGGACCGTCACCGTTGATGTCAGGCAGACTGGTGAAGGCGCATCACTGATCGTCGGCGATACCGGACAAGGCATTGCCGCGAGCGACCTTCATGCAGTATTCGATCCCTTCTTCACCACCAAGCCTGCCGGCTCCGGCCTTGGTCTCGGCCTGTCGATCTCCTACAATATCGTCAAGGATTTCGGCGCCAGCATCTCGGTGCTGGAAACAGGCCCGGACGGCACCCGCTTTATCGTTTCCCTGAAGGGACTGGAATGACCGCCGCCACAGATATCATCCTGATCGATGACGACCACAGTGTCCTGGATGCCTGCCGCGAGGTTCTCGAACTGGAAGGCTTTCAGGTCTCTGCGCATAGCTCCATGGCGTCGGCAATGGCCGGACTGCGCGCCGATACCGGTGCCGTCATCGTCTCCGACGTGCGCATGCCCGGCGGCGATGGCTTCGACCTTCTGGCCGCCGTCCGCACTGTGGACGCGGAGATCCCGATCGTGCTGATGTCCGGTCATGGTGATGTGCCGATGGCCCTGCGCGCCATGCGCGACGGTGCGTGGGACTTTCTCGAAAAACCGGCCGACCCGCTGCACCTGATCGAGACCGTCCGCCGCGCCCGCGATCATCGCCGCCTCCTGTTGGAAAACCGCCGGCTCCGGCTGATCGCCGATACCGATGCCTGGGAAACGCGGCTGATCGGCCATTCCGCCCCGATGGTCGCCTTCCGCGAAAAGCTGAAACGGATAGCCGGCGCCTCCACGGATGTCCTGGTCATTGGCCTCACCGGCACCGGCAAGGAAGTGACCGCCCGCGCCCTGCACGATTTCAGTGGCCGCAAGGGCCGTTTCGTTGCCGTCAATTGCGGCGCCATCCCTGAAACCATGCTCGAATCCGAGCTGTTCGGCCATGAAGCCGGGTCCTTCACGGGCGCGCGCGAACGGCGGATCGGCAAGATCGAACATGCCCATGGCGGCACGCTTTTCCTCGACGAAATCGAATCCATGCCGCTGATCGCCCAGGTCCGGCTTTTGCGCGTCCTGCAGGAACGGGTGATCGAACGGCTGGGATCGAATGACGAGCTGCCGGTGGATATCCGCGTCGTGGCCGCAACCAAAGCCGATCTGCATGGGCTTGCCGCCCAGGACAAGTTCCGTGAGGATCTTGCCTATCGCCTAGATATCGCCCGCGTCGAAATCCCGCCGCTCTCTGCCCGCAAGGGCGATATCAGCCTGCTGTTCCACCACTTCCTCGATCTTGCCGCCAAACGGCAGGGCCGCACGCCGCCAAAGATAGACGCCGCCATTCTGTCCGGACTCGACCGCCGCCCATGGCCCGGCAACGTGCGGGAGTTGCGCAATGTTGCGGAGCGCTTCGTCCTCGGACTGGAGGAAAACGCCAGGCCTGATCTTCCCGCCCGCCCGCTGACCCTGGAGGGCCAGATGGACCGCTTGGAGCGCTCGATCATTCTCGACTGTCTGGCCAGCCAGGACGGCCGGGTGTCCGCCACGGCGGAAGCCCTCGGCATTTCCCGGAAAACGCTCTATTTGAAAATGCGAAAACACGGCATCGCCGCCAAGGGCGACGAGGAATGATGTTACCCGTTTTACCCATCAGTTAGCATCGATGTTACCCGCATGACCCGTTCCACCTGATCGAAACCCTTGTTTTCCGGGCTTTTGGTAACTGGCACGCCGCTTGCTCCAATCAGGACAGCCGCCGAACAAAGGGCGGCTCTATTGGGAGGAGATACCTATGTTGAAGACCATTGCCGCGGCAATGCTGATGTCGGCTGCCTTTGTTGGAACCGCCTATGCGGATGGCGGAAAGGTAACCATCGTCACCTCGTTCTCCAAGGACGTGACCGATCCGTTCAAGGCAGGCTTTGAAGCCGCCAACCCGGGCTTCACGCTCGACGTGCAGAACAAGAGCACCAGCTCCGGCGTCAAATATGTCGATGAAACCAAGTCGAACAACCAGGTCGACCTGTTCTGGGCCTCGGCACCGGACGCATTCGACAACCTCAAGGGCCGCAACCTGCTGGTCAAGTTCAAGCCTTCCGTCACCGGCCTGCCGGAGAAGGTCGGATCCTATCCGGTCAACGATCCCGATGGCTTCTATTTCGGCTTTGCGGCCTCCGGCTACGGCATCATGTCGAACGACCGCTACCTGGAAGCCAACAGCCTGCCAAAGCCGGTTGAGTGGGGTGATCTCGTCAAGGCGGAATATCACGATCACATCGCCATCGCCGCACCGTCGCGCTCCGGCACCACGCACCTGACCATCGAAACCATCCTCCAGGGCGAAGGCTGGGACAAGGGCTGGGGCACCCTGAAGGGCATCGGCGGCAACCTGCAGCAGGTCACCGAACGCTCCTTCGGCGTTCCCGACGCTGTCAATTCCGGCCAGACCGGCATCGGCATCGTCATCGATTTCTTCGCCTTCTCGGCCCAGGCCAGCGGCTTTCCGGTCAGCTTCTCCTATCCGTCGGTAACGACGGTCGTTCCGGCCAATATCGGGATCATCGCCAATGCGCCGAACCAGCCGGGCGCCGAAGCCTTCGTCAACTACCTGTTGTCGGAAAAGGGCCAGGCCGTCCTGCTCGAACCGGCGATCCGCCGCTTGCCGATCAATCCGGCCCTCTATGAAAAAGCGCCTGAAGGCTTCCCGAACCCCTTCAAGGATCCGCGCTTCCAGTCGATGATCACCTTCGATTCCGATATGTCGAAGAAGCGCACCGACGTGGTCGATACGCTGTACGACCAGCTGATCTCCTTCCAGCTCGACAATCTGAAGGGTGCCACCAAGGCGATCCACGACGCTGAAAAGGCACTGGCCAGCAACGACCAGCCGGAAGCCCGCGCACTGCTGACCGAAGCGCATGCGCTGATCGCCGCCATGCCGGTCACGGCTGATGAAGCAGCCAGCCAGCAGATCCGCGATGCCTTTACCGGTGGCGAGCAGAAGACCGCCCGCCAAGCCGAACTTGAGCAGCAATGGGCAGCTTTCGCGTCCGAGAAATACGCTGCCGCCAAGACCAAGGCCGAGGCAGCCCTGGCTCTCGTCGACTGATAGCGGCGACATGAACCGGCCGCTTGTCTGACGGCAAGCGGCCACTTTTCACAGCTCGTGTATTCGATGACCCTGGCGCGTTCGCGCGCCGGGCTTGCCGACCTCATTTCGGAGTCTGCCCCATGGCTTTCGTTGCCTCCATGCCCACAAGGCGGTTCGCCGCCAAGCCCGGACAGGTCATCGCGGTATCCGTGATCGCCCTGTTCCTGCTGGTCTTCCTGATCATTCCGGCCGGCACGGTGATCTACACCGCCTTCACAGAGAAGGGCACCGGTGCGTTGACCATCGTCAACTTCATCGACTTCTTCAACACCGACCTGTTCCGCCGCTCGTTCTTCAACTCCGTCTATGTCTCGGGAATGTCCGTCGTCTGGGCAACCGTGATCGCGCTGCCGCTCGCGGTGCTCACCACCCGTTTCGATTTCCGCGGCTCGCTGATCATCCAGACGCTGGGCTTCGTGCCGCTGATCATGCCGCCCTTCGTCGGCGCGGTGGCGATGCAGCTGCTGTTTGGCCGCAACGGCACCGTCAACCTGATCCTCAACGATTGGTTCGGCATCCGCCTCCCCTTCATGGAAGGCCTGAACGGTGTCATCTTCGTCCAGTCGCTGCACTATTTCCCATTCATCCTGATCAACCTGTCCACCAGCCTGCGCAACATCGACCGGTCGATGGAAGAGGCTGCCCAGAACCTTGGCTCCTCCGGCATCCGCCTGTTCCGCCGCATCGTTTTCCCGCTGGCCATGCCGGGCTATCTCGCCGGTGCCTCGCTGGTCTTCGTCAAGGTCTTCGATGACCTTGCAACGCCGCTCCTTCTCAACGTCAAGGACATGCTGGCCCCGCAGGCCTATCTGCGCGTCNNGGCCGTCGCCATGCGCGGCAAGGATTATTCGACGACCCAGCGCGGCGGTGGCGGTCTTGCCAAGCGCAAGCTCAGCCGCGGTGAAAGCATCGTCGCCTATGGCGTCGTCGCCCTTATCCTGCTCCTGGTTCTGTCGCCGCATATCGGCCTTCTGCTTCTATCCTTCGCAACGGTCTGGTCGTTCAGCCCGATGCCAGACGATTTCACCGTTGCGCACTATGCCCGCGTCTTCGGCGAAAGCTCGATCTACATCAAGAACACCCTGATCTACGCCAGCCTTGCCGGCCTGATCGACGTCGTCATCGGCGGTGCCATCGCCTATATCGTGCTGCGCACCAAGATCATCGGCCGCCGCTGGCTGGACTGGGCTGCGACCGCAGCGCTCGCCATCCCCGGCGTCGTGCTCGGTATCGGCTATCTCCGCACCTTCTACGGCATCACCCTGCCCGACGGTACGCCGCTTGCCACACTTTGGGTCATGGTCGTGCTGGCGCTCGCTATCCGCCGCCTGCCCTACGCCCTGCGCGCCTGTTACGCAGCACTCCAGCAGGTTTCTGAATCCCTGGAAGAAGCCGCTGAAAACCTCGGCGCGACGAAACAGCGGACTATCNNCCGCATCGTCCTGCCGCTGATGACCGGCGGCCTTCTCGCCGGCTTCGTCACCAGTTTCTCGACAGCGGCCGTCGAACTGTCGGCAACCTTGATGCTGATCCAGAGCAATTCCGACGCACCGATCGCCTACGGGCTCTACGTCTTCATGCAGTCGCCCGCCGGCCGTGGCCCCGGTGCTGCCCTTGGCGTCATCGCCGTGGTTCTCGTCGCGGTCTGCACCCTGCTTTCGCACTACGTCATCGAGCGCCGCCAGAAGGCGATCGGAATGGGGAAATAATCATGGGAGAGAAAACAATGAATGTCAGCCTCAAGAAGCCGGCACTTTCCACCGCAGCCAAGGCCATCAGCATCAGCGACGTCAACCTCTATTACGGCGCGCTGCATGTCCTGAAGGACATCAACCTGGAGATCAAGCCGGGCGAATTCTTCGCCTTCCTCGGGCCGTCCGGCTGCGGCAAGACCACGCTTTTGCGGCTGATCGCCGGTTTCAACACCGCCCGCAACGGCAAGGTTGTCATCGGCGGCCAGGACGTTCTCGACATGCCGCCGTGGAAACGCGAAGTCGGCATGGTGTTCCAGTCCTACGCGCTCTGGCCGCACATGACGGTCGCCCGCAACGTCGCCTTCGGCCTTGAGGAACGCCGTCTGCCGCGTGCCGAAATCGACGCCCGCGTTCAGGCGGCGCTGGAACTCGTCGGCCTCGAAAAGCTCGCCGACCGCCGTCCGTCGCAATTGTCCGGCGGCCAGCAGCAGCGCGTGGCTTTGGCGCGCACCATCGCCATCGAACCGAAGGTTCTGCTGCTCGACGAGCCTTTGTCCAACCTCGATGCCAAGATGCGCGTCGAAGTGCGCCGCGAACTGCGCGAACTGCAGCAGCGCCTGCAGTTGACGACGATCTTCGTTACCCACGACCAGGAAGAGGCCAACACCGTCTGCGACCGCATCGCCGTGTTCAACGAGGGCCGCATCCAGCAGGTCGGCACGCCGATGGATCTCTATGAGAAACCGGCCAATCTGTTCGTTGCCAACTTCCTCGGAACAGCCAATATTCTCGATGGCCGCGTCATCGGCACCGGCTCCGATCGCACCTTCGAAGTCACCGGTGCGGGCTCCATCCCGATCCCGCCGGGAACCGACGTTCCCGCAGGCGCCAAGCTGGTGTTCCGCCCGCAATATGCCACCATCGGCCATGTCCAGCCGGGCTGGGTGTCGCTGTCGGGAACGGTCATGCACTGCGAGTTCCTCGGCGCGACGGTACGCTACGGCATCGCCGTCGACACCGCGACCGTCATGATCGACGTGCCCTTCCATTCGGGCGCAGGCTTGCTACCCATCGGCTCGCCAACGGTGCTTGGCCTGCAGCCCTCGTCGGCCCTCTGGCTTGCCGAATAACAAGCTCAACCCGGCGCAGGAGCCTATTGCTCCTGCGCCGGGGGATCATGCAGTCCATCGAAAGTGAAATAGAAATGAAGTCTTCTCACCCCCCGCTCCTGGCTATCCGGCATGGAGAAACGCAATGGAATGTCGCCGGAAGGCTACAGGGGCGGCAGGATACGCCACTGACCGCAAACGGCCTGCGCCAGGTTCTGGCCGTCGGCCTTCGGCTTGCTGAAAAGGTCCATGCGCTGGGCGACGTGCGGTTCTGGGTCAGCCCGCTGCCACGGGCGCGGCAAACGGCCTCGATCCTCTCGGATGCCTGGGCTGTACCGTTTGACCGCTTCATCCTGGAACCCGCCCTCGTCGAGCGTGCCTATGGCGCGTGGGAAGGCCTGTCGCTTCCCGAAATTGAGCAAACCCTGCCCGAACAACACGCCGCCAATGCCGCCGATCCTTGGGCCTACGCCATGCCCGGCGGCGAAAGCAGGCGCGACCTCGCGGACCGCCTCGCCGCATGGCTTGAAAGTCTGGAAAAGGACGCAACCCACGTCGTCGTCGCCCATAGCGGGACGCTGAGGGCCCTGCGGGGCTATTATACCGGCGCCTCACTCGAAACCATGCTGGCCTACCGCGAACCGCAAACGGCCGCCTTCTGGCTTGAAGACGGCAAGGAAACACAGCTCGACGTCCTGCCATCAATGTTGCGCGCGGTCGGTTGCGAGAGCGACGGCCGGACAGTCTGGATCTAAGCCGCCTGCTTCGGAAAACACTTCGTGTTGTGGGGCAGCCGCTAGATTGACCGCCGTTGCCCCGTCGATGCCCGCTCGACCAGATGACACGCGAGTTCGACACGGCGTGGCGGCATCGGCAGGCCGGACAGGCTGTCCCGCAGCAGATCCAGGGCAACCGAGCCGATCTCCCGCATCGGGATATGCATCGTCGTCAACGGCGGATTGAGGAAGGACGCCTGCGGCAGGTCGTCCATGCCCATGACGGAAACGTCGCCCGGTACCGAATAGCCCCGCTGCTGGACGCCCATCATCGCGCCGACGGCGAGACTGTCGCCGGCTGCCAGCACGGCGGTGAAATCGAGCCCGCGCGTTTCTATCCGTGAGGCAATGGCCTGCGCCGCCAGTTCCGGCAGCCAGTCATCGACGGGAACGACCAGATCCGCATCTGCGGCAAGCCCGTGATGCAGCAACGCATCCTTCCAGCCCTCGTAGCGCCGCTCGATAGTACGGCGTCCCGGCCGCATCAGGAACAGGATGCGCTCATGGCCAAGCCCGATCAGATGATCGGCGGCCAGCCGCGCGCTCGACCGGTTGCAGGGCGTGACGCTGGAAAGCCGCATGAACGGATCGTCGCTGTTGAGCAGCACGACCGGCTTGTCGAAGCCGCGCGTGGCCGCCAGCATGCCCTCGTCATCGACGGTCAGGAAGAGCAGGCCCGCAACCTGCGGATCATCCTGCGCCTCCTTCAAAACCGCCAGTTCCTCGTTGCGGTCGGCAATCGGCCGGGTGACGATCTCAAGCCCCAATGCCTGCGCGCGCTCCTTCAGCCCTTCAAGCACATAGAGCGTGAACTGGTTGCGCACGTAATCGATCATCGCAGCACTCGATGCGGCCAGAATGACCTTCTGGCCTGCAATCGCCGTTGGAACCACGTAATTGGCGAGCTTCGCCGCTTCGAGCACCAGCTGACGGATTTCCGGCCGCACACCTTTTTCGCCGGCAATCGCCCGCGACGCTGTGCTCAGCGACACGCCGCAGGCCTCGGCAATGTCCTCCAGACGCACACGCTTGCTCTTCTTTCCGCGTTTGCCCGCGATGGGTTTGACAGCCATATCGATCTCCGTTGCCTCAACATGAGAAAAATTTTCAGATTGCGCAACAAAATTCGGCGTGCATTTATTTCCCCAACGAGCCGCCCAGAAGAGCGGCGCATGTGGAGGAGCATTCATGGGTCCAGATGGCCGCGATATCAGCAACGGTCTCGATCGCCTTGTCGCCGGAACGACCGGCCTCAAGCACGACGGCCGTTTCCATGAGCCCAATCTCGATGGCACCGCTGGCGACTATATCAGCTTCGATAGCTGGGAATGGCCGCAGGGCGTTGGCCTTTATGGCCTGATCAAACTTTGGCAATTCACCGGCCGCGATGACCTGCGCCAGTTGGTCGAAGCCTGGTATCAGCAGCGCATCGAGGCCGGCCTGCCGCAGCTCAATGTCAACACCACGGCACCGATGCTTGGCCTGTCGGTGCTCTGGGCCAAGACCCGCGATCCCCGCTGGCAGCCGGTCCTCGATGAATGGGCAAACCGGGTGATGGCGGAGCTTGGCCGCACGCCGGAAGGCGGTTTCGAGCATCATGTCTCCGACAAGGTCAATCATGATGAACTCTGGGACGACACGCTCTATATGGTCGCCCTGTTCCTCGCGTCGTACGGCCAAGCCAGCGGGCGCCGCGAATTGGTTGACGAAGCCTCGCGCCAGTTCCTCGTCCACACCCGCTATCTTGCGGACACTCATACCGGCCTCTGGTTCCATGGCTGGACGTTTGACGGACGGCACAATTTCGCCCGGGCGCGCTGGGCGCGCGGCAATGCCTGGATCACGGCGGGATTGCTCGATTTGTTCGACCTCGCCGATCTCGCCAAGCCGGTGAAGGATTTTCTGCAGGGCGTGCTGGTGGCGCAGGTCGATGCGCTCTTGTCGTTGCAGGCTCCGTCCGGCGCGTGGCGCACTCTGCTCGACGACGCCACCTCTTACGAGGAAATCTCCGCCACCGCCGGGATCGGTTACGGCCTGTTGAAAGGCTACCGCCTCGGCCTCGGCACCCCGGTTTGGCGTGAAGCCGGACTCAAGGCCTTGCAGGTGGTGATGGACAATATCGACGAGACCGGCACCGTCGGCAACGTCTCCTATGGCACCCGCATGGGCCATGATCTCCAGTTCTATAAGGACATCCCCATTCAACCGACCGGCTACGGCCAGGCACTGGCGATCCTGTGCCTTTCCGAAGGCCTGCAGCACGTCGGACAAGAAGGACAAGCAGCATGACGATGAAGATTTTGTATGGCGCCGCCCCGGAAGACGTCAAAGGCTATGACACGGAAAAACTCCGCAGCGCTTTTCTGATGACCGACCTGTTCGTGCCGGACGCCGCCAGTTTCACCTATACCCATGTCGACCGCCTGCTTCTCGGCGGCGCCATGCCGGTGTCCAAAAGCGTGACCTTCGGTTCCGGCGACGAGATCGGCACGCCCTATCTTTTGTCGGCGCGTGAAATGGGCATCGCCAATCTGGGCGGTACGGGTACTGTGACCGTCGATGGGCAGGCGTTCACCCTGGAAAACCGCGATGTACTCTATCTCGGCCGAGGCGCCCGCGAGATTTCGATGGAAAGCCTGTCGGGAAAGACCCCGGCCCGCTTCTACATGAACTCCGTTCCAGCCGGCGCCGACATCCCGCACAAGCTGATAAAGAAGGCGGAATCGAAAGCCGTCGATCTGGGCGACGGCCGCCGGTCGAACAAGCGCCGTCTCGCGATGTACATCCATCCGGAAGTGACGCCGTCCTGCCTCCTTCTCATGGGCATCACCGATCTCGCCGAAGGCAGCGTCTGGAATACCATGCCGCCGCATCTGCATGAGCGCCGCATGGAAGCCTATTGTTATTTCGACATGGCGGCGGAAGATCGCATCATTCATCTGATGGGCCGCCCCGAAGAAACGCGCCATCTGATCGTCGCCAATGGCGAAGCCGTCTTGTCGCCCGCCTGGTCTATCCACATGGGCGCCGGTACCGGCCCCTATGCTTTCGTCTGGGGCATGACCGGAGAAAACCAGGAGTATAACGACGTGGCCCCGGTGGCCCTGGCAGAGCTGAAATGACCCCGATGAGATCCTTGATGAACCGCAAATTGAGCGCTGGCGACGCCATCCGCTACTGGCAGCTCGGAACGATTGCCGAAGAGCGCTTCGACGTGCCCGATGCACCGATGAAGGGCGAGATGGATCCGTTCTTCTTTCTCACCAAGCACAAGAACTTCATTCCGCACGAATATCCCTGCCGGACGATCTTTGCCGAAACCTATCGTGGCAAACGGCCGGACGTGCGCGGCTCATTCGAGGCCACCCGCTGGTGGCTGCCGTTCGGCTCGCCGCGGCTCGATCTCTCCGGCTTCTGGTTTCGCCCGACCCGGCTTGCCACCTTTGCCCGCACATTCATTGCAGCTGAGAAAGCCGGAACCGCCAAGGTTCGCCTCGGCACCTGCGGCGGCGCGGTCCTCTGGCTGAGCGGTAGCGAAGCCGGCTGGATGGCGCCCTATAGCCGCAATCTCGAGGCAAAGGCGGAATTCGAGCTTTCACTGCAGGAAGGACTGAACGAGGTCACGATTTTCTTCGATGATCTCGCCGAACGCGACGCCCGCTATTTCTTCCAGTTGGATTATCTCGAAGGCCCGGCCGCAAGCGTCGCCGTACCCGTGCCAATCGACGGCAAGGTGGCAGAGACGATTGAAACAGCCCTCGACAGCATGCATTTCGAGCGCACGGCCTATTTCGAAGGCGATATCACGCTGATGCTCGCAGAACCCTTGCCGGTGGACGTCGCCGTCAATGTCACGGTCGAAGGCGACTTCATGTCGACCGAGCGCTTCGACTATGACTTCGTCCTCAAGGCGGGCGACGCGCGTCTGGTCATCGGCCCTTCGGAAGCAGCCCCCGCCGATTTCCGCCATTTCCGCATCACGCTGAAGGCAGGCGACTTCGTCGCATCGCGCTCGCTCGGCATCGAGATTTGCCATACCGGCCGCCAGGGCACGGCACCGGCGACGCTTACTGAGCGCATCACTGAGACGCTGACCGAAGTCTCGGAATTCTCCGAACGTGATACTGTCCGCGCTTTCGCCCGGCTCGCCAGCGGCCGGTCCGGCGCCGATACCGACGCGATGATTGAGGAAATCCTGCCGTCGATCGAGGATTGCCACGACTGCGCCGACTTTTCCCTCGTGCCGCTGATCTGGTCGCGCACCGTTTGGGGCAAGGACATCGGCGAAAAGACCCGCGCCCGCATCGACCGCGCCATTCTCGATTTCCGCTACTGGATGGACGAGCCCGGCAACGACGTGCAGTGGTATTTCTCCGAAAATCACGCCCTGCTTTTCCACACTTCCGCTTATCTCGCCGGACATCTGCTGGCAGCAGAAACCTTCGCCCGCTCCGGCCGCAAGGGTGCCGAGCAGAGTGCCATTGGTGCCACCCGCGTGCGCGCCTGGCTCGATCATTTCGAAGCCTGGGAAATGGCGGAGTTCAACTCGGCGCCATATTTCCCGATTGATCTTAAGGGCCTAACGGCACTCGCCGCTCTCGCGCCGGACGCCGATATCGCCGAACGGGCAAAGAAAGGCATCGTGCGCCTGTGCGAAGTCATCGCCCGCTCGGCTCACCACGGCATGGTGACGGCAGCGCAGGGACGCTCCTACGAGCACACGCTCTGCGCCGGCCGCTCGCTGGAGCTTTCGGGTGCGGCCCGCCTGCTATGGGGTGCCGGCTGGTACGGCCGTCGCGTTCATGCCCTGCCGCAGCTTGCCGTCTGCCTGCGCGATCATGGCTTGGTCATTCCCGAAACGCTCGCCGCCGTTGCCAGCCATCAGGCGGACGAACATCAGGAATGGCGGTTCGCCCAAGGGCAGGACCGGTTTGCCGCTCTCTATCACTATAAGGGCCGTGATTTCGCCATGGGGTCTGCCGCGCATTATCGCTGGAACGAATGGGGCTATCAGGAAACCATCCTGCATCTGCGCCTCGGCAAGCGCCCCGAAGCCGCCGTCTGGATCAACCATCCCGGCGAAACCATTCAGTTCGGGTACGGCCGGCCGTCCTTCTGGGGTGGGTGCGGCACCCTCCCTCGCGCCCATCAGTACCGGGGGCTGGCCGTACTCGACTTTGTGACCTTTGAAGAGCAGCCGGATTTCACCCATGCCTGGTTCCCGGTCGCAGAGTTCGATGAAAGCACTGTTCGCGGACGCCTTGCCATCGCTCGTAGCGGCGGCGGCGCAGTGATCCTGCTCGGCAGCACCGATTTGCAGCCGGTAACGGCAGGCCCATCGGCCAATGCGGAACTGCGCCAATACGGCCAGAACACCCGCTGGATCGTCCGTGTCTGCGAAGCTTCCGAACTTGAAACGGTGGAAAGCCGGTTCGCGGTGCTGTCTGTCGAGGAGACGGCAGACGGAGCGCTGGTGGTCGAAGACCCCGATTACGGCACAGTCACATTCCGCAAGGACGGATCGGTCGAGGCCGAAGGCCGGACCATTGTTCCGAGAGATTTCACGGTCGCAGGCGAGGTCGAAATGCTGACCGCACACTAAAGGCGAAGCGCCGGCGAGGAGAAGCCGGCGCCCGTTCAAATGCGGGCAAGGAGAAGGCCCGCACCCACAGGAGGAGGAAGACATGACCAGGACCAGAACGATGCTCGCGGCATTCGCCGTCGGGCTTTTGACCTCCACGGCGGCATTGGCCGGGGACGTACGCATCATGTGGTATTCCGATGGCATCGAGGGCGAGGTGCTGAAAGACCTCATCGATCGCTTCATGAAGGACAATCCGGATATCAAGGTCACCATCGACAACGTGTCCTACAGCGTCGTGCGCGAACAGCTGCCGGTACAGCTCGAGGCCGGCGACGGCCCGGATATCGCCCGTGTCACCAACCTGAAGGCGCTGAGCAAGCACTGGCTCGACCTGCGCCCGCTGGTGGCCGATGCCGCCTATTGGGACAAGAATTTCGGCGATCAGGCCGACTGGATGCGTCCCGACGGCACCGACCAGATTTCCGGTTTCATGACGCAGATCACGCTGACCGGCGGTTTTGCCAACAAGACGCTGTTCGAACAGGCCGGCGTTGCCCTGCCCGGCAAGGATGCCACCTGGGATGATTGGGCGAAGGCCGCCAAGCAGGTTGCCGAAAGCCAGCAGATACCGTTTCCGATGGCACTGGACAGATCTGGTCATCGCATAACAGCACCGGATATTGCTTTCGGTGCCAACTATATCGGCGCAGACGGCAAGCCGGCACCGCTCGATGAAGGCTCGAAAGCGTTCATCTCCAAGTTCATCGGCTGGATCGAAGACGGCACGATGAGCAAGGATGTCTGGGTTTCGGCGGCAGGTTCAACTTACCGTGCAGGCGCCGACGACTTCATCAACGGCCAGGTCGCGTTCTATTACTCCGGCTCCTGGCAGGTGCCGAATTTCTCGACCAAGATCGGCTCCAACTTCGATTGGGTCGCGACCGGCAGCCCTTGTGGCCCGGCAAACTGCACCGGCATGCCGGGCGGCGCTGGCCTCGTGGCGATCAAGTACACCAAGAACCCCAAGGACGTGGCCAAGGTCATGGACTATCTGGCCAGCGAGCCGGTGGTGAAAGAGTTTTCCGAACGCACACTGTTCCTGCCTGCCCACAAGGGCGTGATCGAAAAGGGGCTGGACTTCAAGACTGACGATGCGCAGGCCAAGACGGCGCTCGGCATCTTCGTGACGGCAACGACGTCACTTGCCGACCTCGCACGCAAATTGCCCGGCTGGCCCTGGTCCGATACGATCTACGGAGCCCTCGTCACCCGTGTCAGCCAGGCTGCGGCCGGTGAAATGACGCTTGACGAGGCCTATTCCCGCATCGACGCGGATATTGCCGCCAAGGTCAAGGACTCGGCTCTCTAGGCAGTGAAAACACGGGCGGCGGCGGACAATCCCGCTCAGCCGCCCGTTTCATATCGTCGGCATCAGCCGGGTGTCAGAGCCGTTTGTCCGGCAAGAGGAAAGTGATCGATATGGCAGAGATATCCCGCCAGACCAGCCAGAACCGGACCGGTCAGAGCCTGGGCGAGATCGCCATGGTGCCGGTGCGCCTTGCCATGGGCGTCATCGATGCGCCGCTGCGCTGGGTTCAGAAGAAGTTTGGTCTTGGCGGCATGGCGGTTTTCTTCCTGCTGCCGAACATGCTGATCTTTGGCATCTTCGTACTCCTGCCGTTCTTCATCAACTTCGCCTATTCGATGACCGGCGGCACCGCGCTGTTCCTGTCCGATCGCACCTTTGTCGGCGCCGATCAATATTCCAGGCTGTTCGACTGCTCGAACTATGCGAACCCCAACACCTGCGCCGAAGACACGTTCTGGACCGCCGTCGGCAACACCGGCTGGTTCGTCATCCTGCAGGTCACGTTGATGATCGCCGTGTCGCTGATCACCGCCCTGATCCTCAATCGCGACCTGATGGCGCGCAGTTTCTGGCGCGCGGTGTTCTTCTTTCCGGTGCTGCTGTCGCCCGTCGTCGTCGGCCTGATCTGGAAATGGATCCTGCAACGGCAAGGCCTGTTGAATTTCGGGCTCTTTGGCTTCGGCTTCGATCCGCATGTCTGGCTGAACGACCGCAACTGGGCCTTCGCCGCCACCGTCGGCGTGTCGATCTGGGCGCATATGGGCTTCTATACGCTGATCATTCTCGCAGGCCTTCAGGCTATCCCGAAGGATTTGTACGAGGCCGCCGAGATGGATGGCACGCGGGCGATGCGGGTCTTTAGCCGCATCACCCTGCCGCTTTTGATGCCGAACCTGCTTGTCGTCATCGTGCTGGTGCTGATCCGCGCCGTGCAGATCTTCGATGAGGTCTACGTGCTGACGGGCGGCGGGCCTGGCACCAGCACGCTGTTTGTCACGCAATATATCTACGAGACCGGCTTTGCCGCACAGTTGCGCAACCCTGGCCTTGCTGCCGCTGCCTCGATCCTGATGGGCCTTGTGCTCGTTGTCCTCACACTCGTGCAACTCGGCCTCAGCCGTTCACGTGACAAGAAGGGAGCCCGCAAATGAGCCGGGCCATCGAATTCGTGTTTCGCCGCAGGGGCGGCAAGGGCTGGCACTGGACGGATATCGTCACCTGGGTCTGGCTGATCGTCGGCCTGTTCGTGATGTTCGGCCCAGCGGTCTGGCTGACGGCATCGTCGTTCAAGTCACCCGCCGCCCTTGCTGAATTCCCGCCGACCATCCTGCCCTATGTCACCCAGAAGGTGACGGTCGAAGGTTATGACAAGCCGCTCGATCTCTACACCGCGACGCTGGAAGACGGCAGCACCGCGACGCTTGCAGAAGTTCGCCGCATCGGCACCGTCAGCCAGATGGTCTATCCCGAGAAGCCGGCGGAGATCGTCAAGGTCAACATCGCCAAGCGCACTCCGGTCCGGCAGATGTCGTTCGCGACGGAAAACTATACCGAGCCGTTCACCCATTTCGATTTCGTCCGCTACCTCTGGAACTCCGTCTTCGTCACGGTGACTGCGACGCTGATCACCTTGGTGGTCAATTCCATGGCCGCGTTTGCGCTGAGCAAATATGAGTTCCGCGGCCGCACGTTTGCGATGCTTCTCATCCTCGCGACGCTGATGGTGCCGCTATCGGTCATCATGGTGCCGCTCTATTCGATCGTCTCGGCGCTCGGCCTGTTCAACAATCTCTGGGGCGTGATCCTGCCAACGGTGGCGACGCCGACAGGTGTCTTCATCCTGCGCCAGTATATGCTGACGATCCCCGACGAACTGCTGGACGCCGCGCGTATGGACAAGGCGTCGGAATGGCAGATCTACTGGCGCATCATCCTGCCGCTGACGGCGCCGGCACTTGCGGTGCTTGCCATCTTCTCCGTCGTCTGGCGCTGGAACGACTTCCTCTGGCCGCTGATCGTGCTGTCGCGCAAGGAGCTCTATACCCTGCAGGTCGGCCTCAGCATCTATTCCGGCGAGCTCAACGTGCAGTGGCATTTCATCTTGGCGATGACGGTCGTGACCATGATCCCCGTGGTTCTGGTCTTCCTCTTCCTGCAGCGTTTCATCACCACCGGCATCGCCGGAACCGGCCTGAAATAAGGGTTCATCATGGGACATATCAAACTCACCAATGTCGCAAAGTCTTTCGGGGCGATCGACGTGCTCCATGACATCAATCTGGAGATCGCCGATGGAGAATTCGTCGTCTTCGTCGGCCCGTCCGGCTGCGGCAAGTCCACGTTGCTGCGCATGATCGCCGGTCTCGAAAAGCCGACCGGCGGCGAACTCGCCATCGACGGCAAGGTGGTCAACACCGTTCCCGCTGCCGATCGCGGGCTCGCCATGGTCTTCCAGTCCTACGCACTCTATCCGCATATGAGCGTGCGCCAAAACCTCGCCTTCGGCCTCGAAAACACCAAGATGCCAAAGGCAGAGATTGCCACGCGCATCACGGAAGCGGCCCGCATGCTGGAAATCGAGCATTATCTCGACCGCCGCCCCGGCCAGCTCTCCGGTGGCCAGCGCCAGCGTGTCGCCATCGGCCGGGCGATCGTGCGCCGCCCCGTCGCCTTCCTGCTCGACGAACCGTTGTCCAACCTCGACGCCGAGTTGCGCGGCTCGACCCGCGCCGAACTGGCGGCTCTACATGCACGGTTGTCCGCAACGATGATCTACGTCACCCACGACCAGATCGAGGCGATGACGCTTGCCGACCGCATCGTCGTGCTGCGTGCCGGACGCATCGAGCAGATTGGCACGCCGATGGAACTCTATAATTCACCGGCAAACCGCTTCGTCGCCGGCTTCATCGGCTCGCCGCACATGAACTTCCTCGAAGGCTCGGTGGAGCCGTCATCCTCCGGCATGGCCGTCGCCACCTTTGCCGGTGGCAACAGGCTGGAGTTGCCTGTGGCCGCAAGCAGCCTTGTCAAGGGCGCGCCCATCACGCTCGGGGTCCGGCCCCAGCACGTTTCGATCGGCAGCGGCGCAGATGGCATCGCGGCCAAGATCAAGCTCGTCGAAGCGCTCGGCTCCGAAACCATCCTCCACACCGATGTCGCCGGCCAGAAAATCCTGGTCGTCGCGCAGGGACAGCATAACCTGACGCCGGGAGCGGATATCCGCCTGTCGCTGTCATCGGCGCCGCTGCATCTGTTCAACGAGAAGGGGTTGCGCCTTGAGCACGCTGTTTGATCTTTCTGGCAAGGTCGCGCTGGTCACCGGCGCACGAACGGGGCTTGGCCAGGGCATGGCGCTGGCGCTCGCCTGCGCCGGTGCCGATATCGCAGCTCTAGGCTCGACGGCGATGCCGGAAACAGCCGAAGCCATCCGCCAGACCGGCCGCCGGTTTCATGCGCTCGAAGTCGATCTTTCGCAGAAGTTCAATGCAGGGGAGATCGTCGGCTCGGTCGTCTCCGAACTCGGCGGCATCGATATTCTCGTCAACAATGCCGGCATCATCCGCCGGGCCGATCTGCTCGATCATTCTGAAGAGGATTGGGACGCCGTTCTCGACGTCAACCTGAAGTCGGCGTTCCTGCTGTCGCAAGCCGCTGCCCGGCACATGGTCGAAACCAAGCGTGCCGGACGGATCATCAATGTCGCCTCGATGCTGTCCTTTCAGGGCGGCATTCGCGTACCCGCCTATACCGCTTCCAAACACGGTATCGCCGGCCTGACGAAAGCCATGGCCAACGAGCTTGCGCCGCACGGCATAACCGTCAACGCCATCGCCCCCGGCTATATGGAAACCGACAATACCGAGGCTTTGCGCAACGATGCCAACCGCAACGCCCAGATCTCCGCCCGCATTCCGATCGGCCGTTGGGGCACGCCGGACGATCTCGCCACCTCGGTTCTGTTCCTTGCCTCTCCGGCCTCAAGCTACGTGACCGGCATCACCGTGCCAGTCGATGGCGGCTGGCTGGTGCGCTAAGCCGGGGATCGCGAATGGCCATCTCCATCGAACGGCTGAAATCCCTGCTTCGCGTCACGGAACCATCGCTGGAACTGGCGACATCATCTGTCGAAGATCATGACGATTACACCGTCGAACATCTGCGGTTCCGCCTGCCCGGCGGAACGGAAATCCGCGGCTTCCTGACGAGACCTCCTAGCAACACGACGCGCGGACCGGCGATCCTCTACGCTCATGCCCATGGCGCCCGCTACGATATCGGCGCCACCGAACTGATCGATGGACGCCCTGCCCTGCTGAACGCCCCCGGACCGGTCCTAGCGCGGGAAGGGTATGCAACACTCTGCATCGACATGCCAACCTTCGGCGAACGCGCTGATATCACCGAAAGCGCCGCAACCAAGGCGTCCCTCTGGCATGGCCAGACACTGTTCGGCCAGATGCTTGGCGAACAGGCAGCCGCCCTGACCTGGCTTGCCGCGCGCGACGACGTCGATCCCGCCCGCATCGGCATGACCGGTATCTCCATGGGCGCCACCCTCACCTATTTCCTGGCCGCGATCGACACGCGCATCAAGGCAGCCGCACATCTCTGCTGCTATGCCGATTTCGCCACGCTGATCGAGACCGGCGCACACGATCTCCACGGCCACTATCTCACCATCCCCGGCCTCCTTTCAGAAACCTCGACCGGCAAAATCGCTGGCCTGATCGCGCCACGGCCGCAGCTCATCTGCGCCGGTCTCGACGATCCATTGACCCCGCCGCCCGCGATCCGCCACGCGTTCCGCGAAACCGCCGCCGCCTACGAAGCGGCCGGGGCACGCCAGAAACTGGTTCTTCTGGAAGAGGACGGCGTCGGACACAGAGAAACCGAAAGGATGCGCCGGGAGGTTCTCGGCTTTTTGCGCAACCACCTTTAACTGCGCTCACGTCCTGCGGATCGGGATCGTCAGAGCGCGATTTGAAATCGGCATAACCTGTACCCAAGAACACGAGCGATGTTATAATCCGGCATATTGTCGAGCCAAGGACCAACGGGATCGGGCGCCATGAAGAGCACCGCACAGGAAACCGCACATCTGCGAGACGCGCTGGCATCATTGCCGGAACCGGTCGATCTGCACGATCTGATGTCGCCCCGTGATCGCTGGCGCGAACAGGATGATTTTCTTGAAGAAGCCCTGGAGGAGACTTTTCCTGCCAGCGACCCTATATCCCCTTCACGCGTCCGCTAACGCCTGCTTCATCCCATCTGAAACAAGGAAGCCCGCCATGACCGAGAAAACTCCGCGCGCCCGCCGTATGGCCCCGCTGAGAACACCATCCGGCCTGCCCGACAACGCTGTCCGGGATATCTCCGGGGCGATGACGGCCCTGCTTGCCGATGCTTTTGCTCTCTACCTCAAGACGAAGAATTTTCACTGGCATATGTCCGGCCCGCATTTCCGGGATTACCATCTGCTCTTTGACGATCACGGTACAGAGATCCTGGCAATGACCGATCCGATGGCCGAACGCGTCCGCAAGATCGGCGGAACGACGCTGCGCTCCATCGGCCATATCGCCAAACTCCAGCGCATCTCCGACAACGATGCCAACTATGTGGATCCGCAGGACATGCTGGCCGAGCTGCGCGACGACAACGCCGATCTTCTCGCCCGTATGCGCGAGACCCGGTCGCTTTGCGACGAACATGGCGATGTCGCCAGCACAAGCCTGCTGGAAAACTGGATCGACGAAACCGAGCAGCGCGTTTGGTTCCTGTTCGAGACCAGCCGCAAGGGCAATTCCTGATCGAAAACCGGATGACGGGTTCTCCCCCGTCATCCCTGCCCGCGGTAAGAATGGCCGATGTGCTCAGTGGCGCGGCGCGATCACAGCAACAAAAGCTTTTTCACCAGCGACAAGACTTCCTTGAAGGGGACTTTCGTCGCGGCCAGAACTGCGAAGGGCAGCAGCGCGGCGGCCGAAACGGGCAGCAATGCGGATCGGGTCAGCAGCAAGGCCGATAGCTTCTTCGTCGCGTCATATTGCTTGGCGGGATCGGCGATGTCTTGAACCTCTTCCGCTTCCGAAGCACTGTTTGCGGCAATATTGCTGCCGATCACCCTGCGCTCGCTCAGCCGTTGAAACAGCGTCGCCTGTGCAGTCAGCTTGGCCATGGAGGCCTTCTTCAGTTCGGCCAGCGGTTTGGAAAAAGCCCCGAGAGGATAGGCAAAGAGACCGAGCACGATCAGCAGCCAGCCGCCCATCAATATGCCGATATGGCTGATCGGCGGCATCTCCACTTGGACATTGCTGGCAACAGCAGTGGCCACTGCACAGCTGATGCCGAAGACGAAAATGATGTAGGCATTCGGATAATCGGCAAGAAAGCCGATCCCGCCCTTGCCGTCAGGATGCGTCGAAACCAGCCGGAGCTCCAACCGGGCAATCTTGCGCAGCAGAAGCGACCAGACGAAATGCCGCCACAGCCCCCTCAGCGCTAAAAACCAGAACAGCGGCACACTGACGATCAGCGTCCACCACCCCGCCAGCGTGATGGAATTGCCGGCAGGAGACGACACAACAGCCCAGGATGACCTGTCGACGGTATACTGATGGCGGATGGCGATCAGCGCTGCGAAAATACCGAGGGCAAGACAGACAATTTCCGCGATGCGGGAGTTTCGCTGCCTCAACGCCTGATTGACAGCACGTGCGGCAGCGGCAAAGGACGTTGGCGCAATCACCGGCGCCGACACCGCCTGTCGCAGCTTGTCGCGCAGCAGTTGCTCGATCTGCTGTTCCGATAAAACGAACGCTCCGATGGCAATGAAGAACTTACCCCAGGCGCCGAGATCCGCCAGATAGCTCAGCCCATTGGGGAAGCCCAACGACAGGCTCTGCGGCAAAGAGAGCAGAAATGGAACAAACCAGGCAAGGCCGATAAAGATCAGCGCCCGCTGCCCGGCCTTCAGCGCATGGTCATGCAGCAGGCGCAGCCTGTGTTGGAGCTCATAGAATGGACCGCCATGCGCGGCGAGAAACTCTGCTGTCCTCTCCGGAATGCCTGCCTGTCTATCCGTCATGCAATCCTCTCATCGCTGGCATCCGTGACGGCAACAGCTCAATCCCCGGTCACGTCCCAATTGTCGTTCGGGTTGAATGTCTGGATGCTGGCTGCGATCTTCGCAGTGTCTGTCCCCAAGTCTGCTTGATAGACCGTTCCATTGGCATTGACCTCGAACGTCTGAACACCGGTTTCGCCATACAGGATCGGCCATGCGATCAGCGCAAACCCGGCGATCATGTTGCCGTTGATGATGTAGTCGAACTTGCCGCCGGCAATGTTCGGCCCCTGGCTGGTGAGTATCCGGTAGTGATAGCCGAAATACCCAGCGCCTGCCTTCGCCTTGCTCAGCACCGCATCGTTTTCGAATGCATCGCCCGCCGGGCTATCGCCTGCCCCCAGATCCGCGGACCAGTAGAGCCCGTCGGTCTTGTCCTCGCTGCTGATCAGCTTCTGGGCATATTCCAGCACACCGTCACCATCGTGATCGGCTGACGCATAGTCCTTCTGCGCATCGACATAGGCACGCATCGTCGCAATCGCCTGCAACTCATTCTCGCCAACACGGCGGTTGATGATCTCCTCGAACCCGGCATAGGTGTCGAACGCCCATTTGCCGTCCTTGCCCTTGACGATGGGGAATGGCAAAGGCCAGAGCTTGTCGCCGATATCAAGGATCTTGCGGCCTTCAACATCCTGCACGGCAACCTGCTTCTTCGCGCCGTCGCGAATTTCGGCATAGGTGTCCATCACCCCTTCACCAGCCCTTGCCTTCGCCGGGTCAAGCCCGAGCAATGTTGCAAGCTTGTCGAAGTCATCGGCGGAAAGTGCTGCCTTGAAGGCATCCACGGCCTGTTCCGGCGTGTCGAAGACGGGTGGATCGTTCAGAGAAGCAAAGCCTGAAATATCGCGCGCCTCAGAGGGCTCGGCCGCCAAAGATGCAACCGGAGCAATCGCAAAACCCATGAGTGTCACGGCAAATACCGAACCCAGGAGCATGTTTTTGACTGACATGGTCATGACTGTCTTCCTTGTTCCGGGGATTAACGATGACGGCCGCCGCCGCGATGGATCTCGCGATGCCCGCCACCCCGGTTTCCACCGCGATTGCCGCCGCCCATGGCCTGCCTGCCGCGGTTGGACTGTATCTGCGTTCGCCGCCCGCTATCGACGCGTCCCAATGCGGATGGCGTCTTCGGCCGATTGTCGATCCGGGCAGCCGGTTTCGGCCTTGAGACAGGGCGGTCGAAATTGGCTTTGGCCTTGATGTTGCCGGCCGGCTTGTTCAGCTTGCCGCCGTCATTCTTTCGGTTTTGGACCGCCTGCCCCGCCCGGTTGCCTCCAGCGTTGCCGATCTTGTCGCCGCCCGGCCGGTTTGCATTGATTTTGTCGCGGTTGATCCTGTCGGCGTCGATCTTGCTCTTGCGGACATCATTGACGCTGATGTTTCCCGCCTTGTTGCGGATATTGCCGGTGCGGTCGTTGCCGATCGCATTGGCCTTCGCCCTGATATTGTTGCGGCCATCCGCCTTGAGGCTGTTCTTGAACGACGTATTGTCGAACTTGCTGAACTGGTTCTTGTCGAATTTGATCTTGCTGCGATCGACATTCTTCCAGTCGACATCATTGATGTTCACCCTGCCGTTGATATTGTTGAAGCAATTGTTGCAGTCGATGTCGACATCACCGCGCCAGCGGCCGCCCCAGACACCCCAATCGTTCCAGTCAACCACGGAAGCCCAGATCGCACCGGTGACGGCTCCGGCGAAAAAGGTCGCCGCTGGAGAATAGTAGTTCGGATAGGGCTCAGGATAGTAGGAGATTGGCGCTGGAGCGTAGCCCGGCTCATACAGCATTTCCGGCGCATATTGCGGCACATAGATCTTTTCCGGATTGGCGGAGACGATGACAACATTGTCATTCTCCTGGCTGACCTTGATCTTGTCGTCGGTCTTGATGACCCCGTCGGCCACCGCCTTGTCGCGCAGTTGCTGGATGGCGATCAACACATCCTTCTGCAGATAGGACAGCGCCTCGCCAAGCGACTGTGTCCAGTCCAGATCCTCGCTCATCATCTTGACGATATCCGGATAGTTCAGCAGCGAGATGATGCTGCCGTCCCAGCTCGCTTTCGGCTTGAGCTTGGGGTCCTTCTTCAGATCATCGAGGTAACGCGCCGCCTCGACCACCTGCAACGGGTAGAGCGAGGCGGATGACACGACCGCCACCAGCTCGTCGGGATAAAGCGCGATGCGGGCGACAAGAACGTCGAGCTCGTCTTCGCTCAAGGGCGCCGGCGTATCGTTCCCGGCCGCCGCTGGATCGGCAGCAGCGGCCTCCTGCGCACGGGCAGTTGAAACGAAACCAGGTGTGAAGAAGGGCCCTGCAAGGGTCATCAGGCAAACGCCTGTAGCAAGGAGCAATCCATAAGTGCGCGACATACCGGCAATCCCTTATGTGTTCAAAAACTTGTCCCAGTCGGCACACATTAGCGCCATCTTCTTCAACCGCAAGTGAACTTTCACAAGCGGCCGCCCGAGTTTAGTGGTATTTTACCGACAGAAATCCCGATGAAACCAATACGCCACTGGCACCCGGTAACTCGCAAATTTGCGATTTGAACGCAGAAAAGCCCGCGGGATTTCTCCTTGCGGGCTTTGATCATTCGTT
>UBTA01000158.1 GCA_900468065.1 Hyphomicrobiales bacterium
CGGCGGCTGATACGCACCGAAGGAAGTCCGAATGGAAGACAACGATAGACAGTTTCCGGTGGCAGAGCACGCCACTAGCCCGCCCTCGCAGAAACGTACCCTCGACCCCTCGGAATCCGTGACAGGGGTCGGAATCGTCTTCGGCATTCTCGGCGCTGTGGTCGGTCTCGTTGCAACACTGTTCGTCGCCGACGCATCGGGCGTTGCGGAGTGGGTTGCGTGCTGCATTGTCGGAGCGTTCGCGGGAGGTTCCGCAGGCGTTGTCATTGGCGGAATGATCGGAGCTATATTCGGAGTGTTCAGAGGAGTGACGGTGCCCACAACTCGTAACCTTCGGCGGTAGAAACGCAATGAGTTCGGGCGGCGAAGGGTCTTCCAGTCTCGTGGATAGAAGAGTTCGGTTTTCAACCGGCGGAGAAGCCTTCGCACGCTGCGTTGTCTTGTGAGCAGCCCTTTCGAGACATCGAGCGAACCAGTTTTGCTTCGCTGATCCGTGCGAGCCAGCCGAGCCAGCGATAGTAAGCTCCACGATCGGAATGGACGATTGGTCGTTCCTCGCCGTTAGTCATGCTCCCAATGGCTGCATCCAGCATGGTATTGACCAGGCCCGCATCTGGTTCCGTTCCAATCGACCAACTGATGACCATGCCATCGAAGCAGTCGATTATAGGTCTTCCAGTCTCGTGGATAGAAGAGTTCGGTTTTCAACCGGCCGAAGGAGCCTTCGCACGCTGCGTTGTATTGTGAGCAGCCCTTTCGAGACATCGAGCGAACCAGTTTTGCTTCGCTGATCCGTGCGAGCCAGCCGGGCCAGCGATAAGAGCTCCGCGATCGGAATGGACGATTGGTCGTTCCTCGCCGTTAGTCAGGGTCTCAATGGCTGCATCCAGCATGGTATTGACCAGGCCCGCATCTGGTTGCGTTCCAATCGACCAACTGATGACCATGCCATCGAAGCAGTCGATTATAGGCGAAAGGGACACCTCCCCGGCTGGGATCTGGAACTCGGTGATGTGTGATGTCTGTCAGCCATTTCACGTTTGGCGCTTTTGCTTGGAAGTCCCGATTGATCAGGTTCTCGGGTGCAGTGCTGATTTCTCCCAGATAGGATCCAAACCGCCGCCGACGGGGTGTGGCAACGACCAGTTGCTCCCGCTTCATCAATCGCTGGACAACCTTTTCCGAGATTATCACGCGCTGCCTGGCCAATGACGCCTGTAGTCTCCGATAGCCGTAGCAACGACGGTTCGCTTCAAAGATCTCCGCTAGGCTGTGGCGGACGGCGGCATACTTGTCTGCCGGGCACATGCGGGGGCGATGGTAGAAGTAGGAGCTACAAAAGGAGATAGCACGCGACTTGTAGCGACATCTCTCATGGGAATGGTCTTTGCGTCAGCCCAAGGCGGCTTTGCCAATAAGCACATGCGCGGGAACGGGAACGGCGAGTTGTTCGAAGCTTGGTTTTGCTAGGAGATATCCCTGTATGAGGGATACCCCGAGGTCGCTCAGAACCGACAATTCTCCTGCTGTCTCGACACCTTCACACAGCGGCATAATCTGCAGATCGTCGAGCATATTGAGCGTATGCTTGACGATGGTGCGCCTGACTGGATCCAAGTCGATCCCTCGGATTAGAGCCATGTCCAGCTTGACGATGTCAGGCTGGAACTGCGTGAGAAGCCCTAAACCGGAATGGCCCGCCCCAAAATCGTCGATTGCAGTTTTGAATCCCATTTCACGATAGGTTCTCAGGATATGTAGGACATGTTTTGCGTCGAGCTGCTCGTCTTCGGTGAACTCGAAGATAATTCGGTCGAGCGGAAAGCCGGTCTTCATTGCAGTTGCAAGGGTCAACCGTATACAAGCCCGAGGCTCATAGACAGCGTTCGGCATAAAGTTGATCGATAACCTGACCTCGTCGTTACTGTCGTAAAGTTGAGAGGCAAGTTCAATTGCCTTCACCCGACACTGCTGATCGAAGGCATAGCGATTGTCGGATTGGACCTGCGAAAGGACAGAAGCTGCTCCTTCCCCGTTCGGACCACGTATCAACGCCTCGTGGGCGAAGATTTTTCCGGTTCGGATATCTACGATAGGCTGGAATGCCATCGAAAAGGGAAGCTGAAATGCCGCACCGTCACGGCAGGCGTTACATTGCGTCGACATCTTTAAACGGTCTCCGTTGCTTGGAGATCCTACGGGGAAGCCATTAAGCATCGGTTGCTATTAGTGATCTTATCCGAAGGTCGTAAATGAGATTCGCCCCAGAATCTGGCTGGATGCGAGCGACAATCAATTGTCGCTTATGTCGCTCAGATCGTAGCTCTTGAAGGTATGAGCACCGCCACCGCGGAATTAGGCTTCATAAATCTTTGGCTGCGACACGACCTAACCCGCGAACCGGTTTGTGGTCTATTGATAGGACCGGCAGGTTCCAGGACTCGTACCGCCGTGACAAATGTCCGAGAAGACGGCGAAGCCGCCGCCTACCTTAGCCAATTCGAGGTGCCCCGAAAGGATTCACAGGTCTACTGTGGCGTGACCTCGAGGCGCTGTTTTAATAGCCAATCCCAAAGTTCAGGATCGTCCAAGGCGGCCCGCTCGACGCCTGAATGGTCTACGTCCTCCAAAACACTCAGACGAGCATTGCGTTTCAACCCAACCAGACGCTCGTACAGCACGATGGAATCCGACAAGGGAATGACGTCATCGTTGGTACCGTGGAAAACCCAGAACGCCGTCTTTTCATTTGTCCTGCTCAGGTAGTGGCGATTCCCACCACCCGCAATCGGAACGAACGCGGCAAATTTATCGGGATATTGTTCTGCCATTGCCCATGCAGCGAAGCCGCCGCGGCTGTATCCCACGACATAGACGCGCATACGGTCGATGCGATACTTTGACATAACCTCGTCGAGAGCCGCCTCCACTTTCTCAATCGGATAAAGCAGTTCCTCACTCGGATTTTGAGGCGAGAACACCAGGAAAGGAAATTTCTTTCCATCCTCGATCAATTTCGGAATGCCGCTCGATCTTACTTTCTCGATATCGGTTCCGCCCTGATCGCCGCCATGAAGCCAGACGACGAGCGGATAGGACTTGTCTGGCGATGCGTAGTCGTCTGGCGTGTACATCAGATAGTTGAGATCGTTCTTCATGGTGGTGTCAGATGTCGCCGCCACCTGCTCGGCATGAGCCCCGCCCGCTACGGCCATTCCGATTAAGGCAACAAAAGCCAATCCAATAATTTTCCGCGTCATTCGATCACCTCCTCTGTTCCACGTCTAAATGGAACGGCGCCACCAAAATTCAAGCTTAGCTAGGGCACGCGGAGGCCGTCGGGCGGAACGTTCGCTGCGGCGGAGGGCTTGGCGTACACTGGTGAGCCATTCCCGACCTCAACACCAGGAGACATATCATATGCGCGATTACAGGAATTACCGGCAAGGTCGGCGGCGCGCTGGCGAAGGCCCTGATCGAAGCCGGAGAACCGGTCCGTGCGGTGCTGCGCGATCCCGCGAAGGCGGAAATCTGGCGTAAGCGCGGTGGCGAAATCGCCTTTGCCGACATGGACGCCACGACGCAGCTCGCCGCCGCGTTCAAGGGCGCCACCGGCGTCTTCATCCTGCAGCCGTCGGAGTTCGATCCGGCGCCCGGCTATCCGGAAGCGGCGAAGTTGAATGACGTGCTGACGACCGCTCTACTCGCTGCCCGCCCTGAGAGGGTTGTCTGCCTCTCCACCCTCGGCGCCGACGCTGAGGTGGACAATCTGCTGAGCCAGCGGACGATGTTGGAAGAAGCCCTTGGCAAGCTCGATCTTCCCGTCACCCTCCTGTGGCCCGGCTGGTTCATGGAGAATGCGGCCTAGGACGTCGCCTCGGCTCGCGACGAAGGCGTGCTGCGCAGCTTCCTCCAGCCTGCTGACAAGACTTTCGCCATGGTCGCGACGCAGGATATCGGCCGGCCTGTCGCAGATCTGATCCGCGAGCAATGGATCGGCAGGCGGGTAGTGGAACTGGAAGGCCCGGCACGGGTCTCGCCCAACGATCTCGCCACACCGCGACCGTGTACGACAATGAAGACGCGGTCGGCGCGTGGCGCTCGTGGCCTCCGACATAAACCGCGCGGACCTCTTAATCACCACCCGCCAGGAACGACAAGCTCTCCCCCGATTCCTTGCGGCAGTCTTTTGACATGAGCCTCGGCAAGCTTCGCCTCGACCATATCGATGTCTTCCTCGTCGCCCATTGGCCTTCGGCGAACATGAACCTCAGCGCGACGCTGGACGCGATCACCAAACGGCATCAGCGAAAGGCGCCATCTGCAGATATCTATCATGCTCGGGCGATTTTCGCCCACAGGCTCATCGCCCCCGTGCCAGTTCGCGATGGTGGCCGGAAGAGATTTCGTGGCGCGGGGTTTGAAATAGGTTGGCGATCTCATCATGGATGGAGACGAAGCGTTGTAGATGTCGCTGTGACTTGAAGCGCTTCATGAACCGCTCTCGCCGCCGGATTGGCTGGTGAGAATTCTCCGCCCGATTATTCAACCGTTTGTGGGAGCGATGGTCTACACCCGGCATGATCTCTCGCTTTGCTGCGCCGTAGGACCGCAGCTTATCGGTGCTCATCACACGCGGCGACGTCCCTGACCCTTCAAGCGCTTGCGCATCAGGCGCTTGGCGGCCTTTGCATTTCGGCAGCTTTGCACGAGAACCTCCAAAACGAAACCGCCCTGATCAACTGCGCGCCACAGCCAATGCCTCTTCACGGTTGAAACAACGGCTTTGGACAATTTGGTGCGAGGCAATGATCCCGCGGGCAACCAGCAAGTCCTCGACCATTTCGCAGGCTCAGAGGGAAATGGGAATAGAGGCACACGGCGGGGGCAATGACGTCAGCGGGGAAGCGGTGTCGACGATAGAGTGCATTACGGACGGGCAAGTCATACGCACATCAAGTTCCACATCCCGCCAAGTTGCCGATGCAGTTTGTCAAGACCAACGCAGAGATTGGTGGCGAGCTTTGTGAGTAGTCAGGCCGAAAGATGTTACAGAACCCGCTGCAGGCGACGAAGGGCTTACAACCGTCATGTTGCGTGCCGCCCCTTGAGCAGAACAAATCCAGCGGAGTGAACAGATGAAATCGCGGCGAACGTCAACGATAAACTAACGAGGTTATCACGCGCGTTGTTAAGCGGCTGGCGGTCCTCCTCGATCGCACACATCAGCTCCCCCATCGCTCCCTGGAATCCATCATTGAACCAAGTACCGACGAGGCCTGGGCGGGAAACACCGCTTTCAGTCCAAAGCTCAACCCTCTGCTCGCCCAGATTTGGCCCGGTGCTGCAGATGCTGCCCTTTGTCCCAGAGATGTAGATGCGGTCCAAAGGGCCGAATGACGTCGATCCATCGAAGACGAGCGACGCCTGCCCGCCGTCAAATTGCACGAGTGCCTGTGCCAAAAGGGGCGGATCGACATACTGGCCGGTCGCACGCGCACGAGTTGCGATCACCGACGTGGCACGATCACCGATCAGGCTAACAAGGAAATCGAACCAATGGATGGCAAAGTCCTGAAACACAAGGTCATCGATCCGCTCGAAGGGAGTGTCCTTGATCCAGCCATGGTTCCAGTGAATAGCGATGTGACAGGATACGACATCGCCAATAACACCGCTTTTGACCGCCTCGCGCATGTAGCTGAGATGAGGGGCCCATCGCCCGTTTTGATTGACGGCGAGCCTGAGACCTTTTCTTTCCGCCAACTGTACCAGGCGCAGCCCTGCATCGAGATCGAGAACGAATGGCTTCTGGGACAGGACGTGTTTGCCGGCAAGCAGCGCTTTTTCCATCATGGCGAAGCGCGGGCCCGGATGGGTCGTGATGTCGATGATTTCGACATCATCACGTCTTAGAACCGCGTCGAAGTCTGTCGTGACGTCAGACTTAGGGAAGTACTGGTCTCTTCGCTCCACGGCCTTCGAAAGGGTGCGGTTGCAAATCACCCGGACATCATAGCCTGCCCGCCGATAGGCATCGAGATGGGCGGAAGAAATCCCACCTGCCCCCACAACCGCGATGCCTGGCGAGTAGCCCTTCGTTTTTGGCGGGAGGTAGGCGAGGGTGGGAGCATCGAACGAACCAACGGTATATGTTGCGAGTGCGTAATCGTTTTCCGTGGGCGTGCTCATTGCAGCAACTCCACGGTTCTTTTCTCTCGCGACGATAAAACCGCGCTGTCGATAATCTGTTGGCCGATGCGCGCGACCGCCGGGTCAAGCGGACCTTCAATAGGCCTACCATTCGAAATGCGGTCTAGCACATACTCGACGGCGGAACGACGACCGATGGGGAGGACGTCGGCAGGAATGCGCATTGGATTTGGTTCCTCCCGGGTTTGAAGAGTAACGAACGGCTCGAAGTCGTAACTGGAGATCGTGCCTTTCGTTCCGACGATGACAAATCCGCATTTAGGCTGCGGCTGTTGATTCCATGGATCCGTAAAGGTGCCCCAACGGGTCTCGAATTTCGACAGGCCGCGTCGATAGCGACATACCGTGATCGAGTGTTGGTCGACCTCGATTCCGGGCGTTGCATCGACGACGCTTGTCACTTCTAAAGGCTTCTCGCCATTCATAAACCAGGTACCCAGCGTCGCCCCATAGCCAAGGTAGTCCAGAAGGCTTCCGCCGCCGGCGGCACGCTTGTACCACCACGACTGCGGTTTTGCAGCCTCCACCGCTTCGAATGTGACTTCGGCTTTGTCAGCGAGATGAAACAGCGGCCCCCGATTACCGTCGTAAAAGTGGACCTCGATGATGTCACCGATGGTGCCTTCGTTGATCAACTGCTTGGCCGCAACATGGCAGGGATACCAGGCGAGCGGCCAATTGATCGCGAGACACCTTCCCGCATTCTCCATTGCGGCGATCATCCGGTCTGCCTCAGCCACCGACGCCGCAAACGGTTTCTCCACGAGCACATGCACCTTGTGTCTCGCGAGGCGCTCGACATAGTCCGCGTGATCCGCCGTCGACGCACAAACAATGACCAGATCCGGCCTCGTGTGTTCGAGACATTGGTCGACATCGCTGAAAACTCTGTCGTCGGGGATATTGAACGTGTTGATAGCCGGCTGCATCCGCTCCGCAGATCCATCGCAAATCCCGACAATCTCGGCGTTGGGATGTTCGCAGACTTCCCGTAGAAGATCACCCATGTGCATATGGTCGAAGTTTATTCCCGCGACACGCCACTTTGGCATCCGATCCTCCTGCCGTGTCCGGTGAGGCCGAGCTCGTCGGTTCGCCGGCGGCTTGGTCTGTTATGATTTCTCGAGTTCGGCAAGGAAGGGGGCAAGTTCATCCGGCTCTACTGCCACCATGTGTTTCTCAGCCGGATAGACACCCGCCGCGACGTCTGCAGCATACTCGCGAAACGCCGCAACACGCTCGGTCTGCAGACGGCGCTGTTCGGAAAAGAAGTCGCGGTAGACTTTGGAATGTCGGGGATAGTGGCCGTCATGACTTCCCAGGACATCCGTTGCAAAGAGATATTGAGCGTCACACCCCGCCCCCGCCCCCATCGAGATCATCAGCAAGCTTGTCCGCTTGGAGATTTCTTCTGCCACCTGAGGTGGAACGACTTCGATCTCGGCGGCGAATGCCCCGGCTTCTTCCAACAACTTCGTCGCCGTCCAGACTTCCAACGCTGAATGAGCGGTCTTGCCAACAGCCTTAAAGCCCCCCGTCCAGGTCCGGCGTGAAGGGATCAACCCTACATGACCGACCACCGGTATTCCTTCATCGCGCAACCGCTTGACAATGCCCAGACTAGCGCCGCAATAGACGGCGTTGGCGCCCGCCTTGAGCAGGCGAAACGCGACTCTGAGGTAGTCTGTCTCCGTGACGTACGCACCTGGCTCCAAGCCGCCCACGACGAACGGACGTGGGCAGATCTGTCGGAACTCCGGCTTTTCCAAAAGCTCCGGCGGCACGGACAGCATGTCTATATCCGCGAGGCTTGCCGCAGCGGCCTCATCCAATGTCTCGACGCGTAGTTTTGTGAGCTGGCGCTTTCCCTTGAGCGCGAGTAGATCGGCGACTGTGGGCTGACTGGCGTTCATCATGTGATCCTATGCGGCAAGGAGGGACTTGAGCCGGTAGCCCGGCTGGGAGAGCAATGTCTGGTCTGGTCGGATGCGACGGGCGATGAGCATTTCGGCAATCCGGATATCTTTGGCGATCAGGCTGAGCGGCCCGATACCGCTCGCTGCAACCAGTGTACCGGTGTCGTCGAAATGGAGATTGAGTGTCGCATCCTGCCCCAGACGCCGCTCGACGGTCCTTATGGCCACGTCAACCAGACCTGTAACCTGAAGACAAAGATCGTACTGATCCGACCAGAACCAAGGTACGGTTTCTTGTGAAATCCCCTCCCCCAGCATGTTGCGCGCAGCACGCTCGCCCTGCTCTATCGCGTTTCGCCAGGATTCCAGCCGCAGGCGTCTGTTTCCGAAAAGCGGATGGATCGTTGAGGCGCAGTCACCGGCAGCGAGGATGGTGGGGTCTGAAGTGCGCAGGAATTCATCCGTGGTAATGCCGTTTTCGACGGCCAACCCAGCCTGTACTGCCAATGTGTCGTTCGGGACAGCACCGATACTGGCAATCACAATATCCACTTCGAGGCCTTGTGCTGATGTGAGGTGGATCGTCAGTCCCATGCTGCAGTCCTCGATCGCCGTAACCCCGGTGCCGAACATAAACTCGACGCCTGCTGAGCGATGTCTTGCCTCGACGATCGTTGCCAGCGACGAAGGCGTGCTTCTGGACAAAACCTTCCCCTGCCGTTCGATGACGGTTACCCGGCAGCCGAGAGCGGTAGCGCTGGCGGCAAGCTCCATTCCAATGAGACCGCCGCCGATGATGGCGACACGCTTGCCGGGTAACAGCCCTCTTTTAATTCGTACCGCGTCCATGGGGGTTCGAAGACAGAATGCCTTTTCACCGCCTGGAACAGTCACGCGCCGGGGGTTGGCCCCCGTTGCCAGTAAGAGCCTGACTGAAAAAGA
>UBTA01000213.1:0-555 GCA_900468065.1 Hyphomicrobiales bacterium
GTCGTCATGGACTGGTAGGGTTTTTCCCGCACCGCCTCGACATGGTGCGGGCTCGTTCTATTCGATGACTTCCCTTGGATAAACGCCCCAGAGTTTTGTCTGGGCGACGTAGCCGCTGAGCCGTGGCCGCTGGATGGCGACGTGACACCATGAGCCGCTGCAGTCGCTGATCTTCACAATGACGCCCGGCTGCATAAGGGCCGTGATCCCGGCGTTCTGGGCAGGGCTGCGCTGGAGGCTGGCACCCTGTTTCAGCCAGGGCGCGATGATAGCGGTGCGCTGGCCCGACAGCAGGGCTGCGTGCATCCAGCCGGAGGATCCATCGTGGTCGCGCACCAGCCGCCAGTTGCCCCATTCGTCGATCAGTTCCAGGGGCAGGCCGGCGACCATGTAGACGAACCGCACGGCGTAATCGGTTGACGGGCCGACGCGCATGCGGGCTGTCTCGCTCTTCAGCGACACGAAACGCGGCAGTTTCAATCCCGTCACACGGCCGGTATCGCGGCTCGAGGTCGCCCTGCTGTCGCCCGTCGTCATCAGCGCGGGAGAGGCCAG
>UBTA01000213.1:573-1507 GCA_900468065.1 Hyphomicrobiales bacterium
GCCGGGTGCGCCATCGCCGCAAAGGCTGCAAGAAATAGGATTGCTGCCTTCATCCGCTCTGTCTCCCGCCACCCGTTACCCAATCGCAGCCCATCAGCACGCACTTGCCCTTTTCAGTGCCGCGGTAATGCCATCCAACGAGAAGGCATATTGCGTATTCGTGCCGCGGCTGGAGACCGCCTCAAGTGTCAGCGTGGCTCCGGATTTCATGGCTGCGACCAGCGCGTTGTCGCGGTTTTCGCTGGCCGACCATGCGACGTTTCCGCGCGGCGTCATGGCAAAAGCCTCGCCGCCGACCGTTGCCGTCACCTCGGATCCGGCCTTCAGGCCGTAGCCCATCTGGGCTTGCGGCATGTAGCCACCGGCGCCCTTCGGCGCCACCAGCAGGAAGTTGTTGCCATGGTTGACCCCGGCCGGTTGCATGTCACGCGGCATGGTCAGGGCATAGCAGGCAGTCGTGCCGTTATTGTCGTAGGAATAGACCCCCCAATGGCCAAAAGTCTTGACCATCACCGGCTGCGCCTGGGCTGGCAGGATGGTGCTGGCAAGGGCCAGGGCGGCGAGGATATGCCGGTTGAAGGACATCTGATCTCCGTCATTTCGGGGGATGGGCCTGTATGGCAGGCAGGGATTACGCCCGTAATGAACCGTCCGAAGGTTATCAGAAGGTAAAGATTGGCCTCTCGAAAATTTGGGTGCGGCAGGTGAGCGCAGGCTCGTGCACGGCTGCCCGGCACCGCTTGGAGCGCCTCTGGCGGGCGGCAGGTTATCCCCATCACAACCGTTCACGTTTCCGTTAAGCGGCTTCCAATGACCGCTTCCGCATGGCAAGCGAGGGGCCGTCGACAAGCAGATGAGGTTTCCCCGATTGATTGATTTGAATGTGTCCCGCCGAACCTTCCTTCAGGCGGGCGGCGCCTTTGCAGCGCTCGGT
>UBTA01000161.1 GCA_900468065.1 Hyphomicrobiales bacterium
GAGCCCGCATGCGGGCTCCTCGGCAATTATCAGGTCTGGACGGTCGCGTTCAGATCTGCTCAAGCATCGCGGCAGCAGCAGAAACAGTCGCCTGGCCGGGGCTTTCCTCGACGTTGAGCGTCTTGACCACACCGTCTTCGACCAGCATCGAATAGCGCTTCGAGCGCAGGCCGAGCGTGCCGGCGGAGAGGTCGATATCCATGCCCAGCGCCTTGGTGAAGGCGGCATTCCAGTCTGAAAGGAAGTGGATCTTGCCCATGCCGCCCGATGCAGTTGCCCAGGCGCCCATCACGTGCAGATCGTTGACGGCAACGACGGCGATGTCGTCGATACCGCGGGCAAGGATCGCATCGCGATTTTCCAGGTAACCCGGCAGGTGGTTGAGCGAGCAGGTCGGCGTGAAGGCGCCGGGAACGGCGAACAGCACGACCCTCTTGCCGGCAAACAGCTGCTCGGTGCTGATTTCGACCGGGCCATCGGCGGTCTTTTCCTTGAAGGTGGCGGCGGGCAGCTTGTCTCCGACGGAAATGGTCACGGTCTCACTCCTTGAAGTCTTTTCGGGAAGGTCGGAGCGCACTGGCTCCGTTGGGTCGGATGGGAATATAGATTCGGTTCAGTCAAAGGCAAGCGGGGTTTCCATGCTCTGCTCGCCGGCGCGCGCAACGAGCATGACAGAGCCGCTTTTCAGTGCACCGCCCTTTGCTGGAACACGCACGGCGATCTCAGCCGTGACGTGGCCGTTCTCGGACGTGAGCTTTTCGGGTTTGCCGAAGCTGTAGCCGGGCGGGCCGGACAGAAAAAGTTCGGCAGGCGTTGCCGCCACCGGTGTCACCAGCGACAGATGCAGGCGTTTTTCAGCGGCATCGAAGGAGGCGGCCGTCACCTTGAACGTATCGGACGGTTGCATCGGCAGCGCCGCAACCGCGTCGTCGATCCGCGCCCGGTCAAGCGGGTTTTCCGCCAGCCCCTCCGGTAGGGAAAGGTGGATATCGGCCTGAACCGGGATGCAGATATCCTTGCAGATGCCGAGGAAAACCGAGGCTTTTAGGTCGAGATCACCGCTCTTTTCGCGTTTTAGCGACAGCGGGAACGCGACTGAACGGTCGTAGCCGGTATAGCTCGCAATGCCGTCGTGAAACGCCTTCGGGGCCGGAAAGCGCAGCCCGGAATAGGAGATGCCATCCTGTGGATCGACGGTGATCTGCGGCGGGATGCCGCTGGCGCCGGGCTCGACCCAATAGGTCTTCCAGCCGGGCTTGAGCCGAATGTCGAGAATGGCCGGGATTGTGCCGTCCGGCTCTGGCCTGTCGGCAACGATGCGCACCTGGCCCCCCTCCGACTGGACCCATTGGCTCTGCGCGGCATTGGCGGCAGGGGCGATAAAAAAATACGCTGAAAGGGTTGCCAGCGCAGCCAAATGAGGCACATTCTCTAGGAGGCGATGATGTTTCATGATGCTGAGGCTTATCGGTTTTGGGGCAGGCTTGAAAGATGCTGCCTTTCACCGCGCGATCATTTTCTCTTGATGGCACGCGACCTCAAGGACCGATGAAAATCGTCAACAAAAGACCAGGGTGGAAACGCTTTTCATTTGAACCTGAGTTGATAGGCTAAGACCATGATGGCGACGTTCCAGAAAAAACGCGAACGCGGGGTATTGGACGGTCAGTTCCTGATCGCCATGCCCGGCATGTTCGACAGCAATTTTGCCCGCACGGTCATCTTCGTCTGCGCCCATTCGGAGGACGGTGCCATGGGCTTTGTGCTCAACCGGCCGCAGCAACTGACCTTTCCGGACGTTCTTCTGCATCTGCACATCATTGATCAGCAGCAGGCGATCCGGCTGCCCGGCGTCACCCGCGATTTCCAGATCCAGACCGGCGGTCCGGTTGAAACCGGACGCGGCTTCGTTCTGCATTCGGACGATTACCTCAGCGAATCCAGCATTCCCGTCAACGACGACATCTGCCTGACGGCAACGCTCGACATCGTCCGGGCCATCTCGCGCGGCCAGGGTCCTGCCAAGGCGATGATGATGCTGGGCTATGCCGGCTGGGGTGCGGGCCAGCTCGAAAACGAGATTGCCAACAATGGCTGGCTGAATTGCCCGGCCAGCGAAGAACTGATCTTCGACCGCGATCTCGGTGATAAATACGACCGGGCCCTGGCGTCGATGGGCGTCGCCCCGGCGATGCTGTCGGTCGATGCGGGTCACGCATAGGCAAATCTATTTTCCGTCTTTCTGATGGTGCGCCGGAACAATTTGAGCCGCTCCCCGTTTTCCAGTCGCAAGGACAGGACGCTCCGGTCTTGTCCCCAACTTCTCAAGGAGACTGTTCATGGGTAGCACTTCCGACAAGATTTCCGGCGCCGCCAATCAGGCCGCAGGCAAGGTCAAGCAGGCTGCTGGCAAGGCAACCGGAAGCGAAAAGCTGCAGGCTGAAGGCAAGGGCCAGGAAATCAAGGGCAAGGTTCAGACGGCCACCGGCAAGGCCAAGGACGCCGTCAAGGGGACCGTTGATCGCATGTAATCCGGTTTGCCGCCGGTCATCTCGAAAAGAGGTGCCAGCGGCTCCAAGGTGCGCGAATCGACTGTCCTGACGGGTTCAACTGGATGGAAGATTTCAGCGCCGATGCCCGCTGTGCCTTGTGCCGGCGGGCATTTCTCTGTGAATGAACAACTCCATTGTTGCGGCCGGCGTCAGCTGCGCCAACACCCCTTACATCGAGACAGAGCGGGCGGCCATGAGACTTTACGAGTGCGGCAATTGCGGTAATCCCGTTCACTTCGACAATCGCGTCTGCATCAATTGCGGATCGCAGCTCGGCTTCCTGCCCGAGGCCATGTCGATGCAAGCCTTGACGCCCGCAGGTGATGATCTGTGGCAGGCATCCTCGCGCCAGGTGGCGGACGTCCGCTTTTGCGCCAATGCGGCGTTTGACATCTGCAACTGGCTGATCTCGACCAATGACCACCACATCTATTGCCAGGCCTGCCGCTACAACCGCATCGTGCCGGTCTCCGACAATCCGGAGGGACTGCTGCGCTGGCAGAAGATCGGCCAGGCCCAGCGTCATCTGTTCTACTCGCTGCTGCGCTGGAACTTGCCGCGTCCCGGCCGCGACGCCGATCCGCAGGGCGGCCTCGTGTTCGATTTCCTCGCCGACGAGGTCGATGCCAACGGCAATATCGTCCCGGCCATGACCGGCCACGAAGATGGCCTGATCAGCCTGCGGGCGGCCGAGGCCAATGACGCAACACGCGAAAGCGTGCGGGTATCCATGAACGAGCCCTATCGGACGCTGCTTGGCCATTTCCGCCATGAGATCGGCCATTTCTACTGGGCCCAGCTGGTGCGCGACGACCAGACGCTTAACGAAGCCAGGGCGCTGTTCGGCGACGAGCGCGAGGACTATGCCGAGGCGCTGAAACGCAATTACGAACAGGGACCGCCAGCCGACTGGCAGGAGAGGTTCATCAGCACCTATGCCAGCGCCCATCCGGCCGAGGATTTTGCCGAATGCTGGGCGCATTTCTTCCACATCGTCGATACGCTGGAAACCGCCCGCTCGTTCGGCCTCACGACAGAACCGCGCCGCCATGAGGACATGGCCGCAGAAGTCGATTTCGATCCCTACCGGGCGATGGACGCGCAAACGCTCCTCGATGCCTGGGTGCCCCTCAGCGTCGCACTGAACAGCATCCAGCGCAGCATGGGCCAACCCGACAGCTACCCGTTCGTGCTCTCCCCACCCGTGGTGCAGAAACTCGATTTCATCAACCGGCTGATCAGGCGGGCGGGCATTGGGGTGTAGGTCCCACGTCTAAAGAGCCAATAGCCACAATTCCAAAATTAGGCTCATGGTTTGACAAAACGTCAAGACATGTCCACCCCGTAATGAAACGATAGTGCTTCATGTTCGGGTTGCATGCTCTGAACGCTTCGGACTGAGTATTCCAAAACTCCGCATTCTCTACGATGTAAGCAAAATGGTCTGATATGAGACCGTTTTCATCGAACAATGATTCTTCTGCGCTCAGTGGCATCTCGTCCAGAACGCGGAAAATTTCGATCTGGTCGAAGCTTACTCTGAGCAGGCTGGAAACGTCTGGAATGAGAAAGTAAGCATCGATCCCCCTTTTTTCCACTTCAACTCCACCATATCAGAATGGCTGCATGCGAATGCCGGATCAAGGAATATCGGCTTGTAGATGATCATCGAGGTTTGTGCCTCACGCCCGCTTCATCAGCGGAAATCGCTCCTTCAGCAGGCGCTGGATCGATTCCGAGCCGATCGGGGGGCCGAAGAGGAAGCTTTGGCCGAAGTCACAGCCCATCTGGGCGAGCTGGATGGCGTCTTCCTCGGATTCGATGCCTTCGGCAACCACCTGCATCTCGAGTTCGCGCGCCATGGTGATGACCGAACGCAAGAGGATCGAGCGTTTGTCGCTGGGGTCCCTGACCAGCGACTTGTCAATCTTGATGGTGTCGAACGGAAAGCGGGTGAGGTAGGCCAGCGACGAATGGCCGGTGCCGAAATCGTCGAGCGCCAGTTTCAGTCCGGCATCCTTCAGTTTTTCCAAGACAAGACGCGCCTGTTCCGGGTTTTCCATGACAACGGATTCGGTCAGTTCCACCTTCACCTTGCGAGGATCGCAATGGTTCTTGTTCAACACCGCGCGGATATCGTCATAGAGGTCGTTGTTGAGCAGCTGCGCACTCGACAGGTTGACGGAAACAAAGATCGGCAGGTCGCCGGTCTGGATCTGCCATTCGGTCAGGTCGCTGGTGGCCTTTTCGAAGGCGAACATGCCCAATTCGTTGATCAGATCGGAGTTTTCTGCGATCGGGATGAATTCCGACGGCGAAATACTGCCGCGCTTGGGATGCTCCCAGCGCATCAGTGCTTCAAAGCCGGCGATCTCGGCATCCATCAGGCGCACGATCGGCTGGTAGACGAGGCTCAGCTCCTTGCGCTCGATGGCGCGGCGCAGATCTGTTTCGAGCTGCAGGCGATCGGTGCCCGACGCGCGGAAGGCCGGGCGGAAAGGCTCGACGCGATTGCCGCCGGCCTTCTTGGCGCGGAACATCGCCAGTTCGGCATCGTCGAGCAGCCCTGCCGCATTTTCCTGCTGGTCGACCCAGGAGACGAGACCGATCGAAGCCGTCAGGTTGATTTCGCGATTGCCGAAATTGAGCGGCACCATGATCGCCTTCGAAACGGCATCGGCAAAATCGGCGACCTTGGCCGTATCACGCTCGGACATCAGGATCAGCCCGAATTCGTCGCCGCCCAGACGCGCCAGCGTGTCCTGCGGCTTTACCAGCCGCCGCAGGCGGCGGGTGAGCGCGATCAGGATATTGTCGCCGGCAGCGATGCCGAGCATGTCGTTGACCTGCTTGTAGCGGTCGATGTCGATGGTGATGACGGTGGGGCGCACGGCGCTTGATCCCGGCGCCAGCGACAGGAGTGATTGCAGCCGGTCGAGAAAGATCTGCCGGTTCGGCAATCCGGTCAGATTGTCGTTGAGCGCATTGTGCAGCAGCCGGTCGATGGAGTTCTTCTGCTCGGTGATATCGACGATGGTGCCGACGCAGCGGATGATTTCGCCGTTGGCGCCAAGCACCGGCCGGGCGCGGATCGACAGCCAGTGATAATGGCCGTCTTCGGCGCGAACGCGGAACTCGTGGTTCAGCCGCCCCTTGCGATGTTCCAGAAGCACGTCCAGGGTGGCGCGAAACCGGTCGCGGTCGTCGGGGTGCAGGCGCGGCAACCAGTTGCGGGCGGCCCCGTGCATGGTTCCCGGCGAAAGGCCGAGCTGTGCAGAGATATCCGGAATGGTCACGACCCGGTCGCGTGCCACGTCCCAATCCCAAACGGTATCGCCGGAACCGGTCAGTGCCAGCGACTGGCGCTCCAGATCGGAAAACAGCCCCTGGCTATAGGCGCCGCCGGCGAAGGCATGCTGCATCACCGTAAAGCCGATCAGAAGCACGATCAGAACGAGGCCGCCACCAAGCGCCGGCTGGACGATATCATTGGCGAGCTGGCCGGTGACCGTCAGCCATGCCCCAAACAGCCAGACGAGGATCAGCAGCCAGGCGGGCACAAGCAGGATGGCGCGGTCGTAGCGGTTGAAACCGAGATAGGCGATCAGCACGATGCCGGCCGTGCCGGTCAGCGCGAAGGAGAGGCGGGCGATGCCGGCGGCGATGGCCGGATCGTAGATCGCAACGCCGAACAGAAGGCCAAGGCCGAGGATCCAGGCGAGCGTCGCGTAGCTCAAGTGCTGGTGCCATCGGTTGAGGTTGAGATAGGTGAACAGGAAAATCACCAGGCCGGCGGCGAGAAACACCTCACTACCAGCGCGCCATATGCGCTCATCGCCTGCGGTGATCGAGATCAGCTTCGACAGGAAGCCGAAATCGACGCAGATATAGGCAAGCACCGCCCAGGCGAGCGCCGCCGTCGCCGGCAGCATCGAGGTTCCCTTGACGACGAACAGGATGGTCAAGAACACCGCAAGCAGGCCGGCGATACCCAGCACGATGCCGCGATAGAGTGTGAAAGCGTTAACCGTGTCCTTGTAGGCGTCGGGCTCCCAGAGATAGATCTGCGGCAAGTCTGGACCAGCGAGTTCGGCGACGAAGGTGATGACCGAGCCGGGGTTGAGCGTGATGCGGAACACGTCCGCCTCGTCGCTCGGCTGGCGGTCGAGCGCAAAGCCTTCGCTGGGGGTGATCGACAGGATGCGCTGCGAGCCCAAGTCCGGCCAGAACAGTTTTGAATTCACCAGCCGGAAATGCGGGGCGACGATGACGCGCTCCAGCTGCTCTTCCGAAACATTGGCAAGCGCAAACACCGCCCAGTCGCCCTGATGGTTGTCGGCGCTGGAACGGACTTCGATGCGTCGGACGATGCCGTCGGTGCCGGGCGCCGTCGAGACCTGGAAGGCTTCACCGCGTCCGGTATAGATTTCCGTCGTCGCCGTCAGATCGAGTGCCGTGTCCTCGCGTGAAATCTTGACGGGTTCGGTGGCAAGCGCCGCGCCGCTACCGATCAGGCAGAACGCGATCATCATGGCGGTGAGAAGCGCCAAGAGCCTTCGTGCTGACGGGTGACGTGGCAGGCGGGTCAAAAACATCAATCACTCGAATTCTTATGTTGCATGCTGTCCTGCGAGAGCAGTGAGAACATCAGGTGATCCCGCCATTGCCCGTTGATTTTCAGGTATTCCCGCAAGTAGCCTTCGCGCTGAAACCCGGCCTTTTCAAGGAGCCGGATGCTTCTGTGGTTCTCGGGAATACAGGCTGCTTCAATACGGTGCAACTGAAGGCTCGAAAAGATATAGGGAATAGCCAGTTTAACGGCCTGTGCCATATGGCCCTTGCCGGCATATCGCTCGCCCATCCAGTAGCCGATCATGCAGCATTGGGCGGCACCCCTGCGGATATAGCCGATGGTCAGGCCGCCGATCAGCTGGTCGCCGTCGCGTGAAATGATGAACAGCGGCACCGCCTGGCCGGAGGAAAATTCCTGTTCGTTGCGGATGACGCGGGTACGAAACGCGCTCTCTGTCATCTCGTCAGCCCGCCAGGTCGGTTCCCAGGGCTCTAAAAAGGCGCGGCTTTCGCTGCGCAGCTGATACCATTGGCGGTAATCTGTGGCCTTTGGCAGGCGCAGCATATGCGTCGCATTGCCAATCTCGATCGGGCCCGGCTGCCGTGACAGAAACCGAAAGACCGATCGTGTCATAGAAGCCTCCGCAGTGGATGGGTTGATACCATATGCGAGAGTGCCGGGCGCTCGGCGAACGCCCGGAGGTCGCTCATAAAAAGAAGAATTAGCCGTTGGCAGCCCGAGCCCGGACAGCCTTGTTGGAAAGCGCACCCAGAATATCGTCCATCGGGGCCAGTTTTTCCACTGGTCCAATGGCCGACAGTGTCGGCACGGTATCGAAGAACAGCCGGCCGGCAAGATCGGTCAGGCGTTCGACGGTGATGCCGGACAGGCGCTCCATCAGTTCTTCGTTCGGGATCGGGCGGCCGTAGAGCATCATCTGGCGGGCAATCTGGCCGGCACGCGCCGCCGGGCTTTCCTGTCCCATCAGAAGCTGGGCACGGATCTGGGCGCGGGCACGGTCGATTTCCTGCTGCTCGATGTTCATCGACGACTTGCGCAGTTCATCGATGATGACGGGCATCAGTTCCGGCAGGTTTTCGCCGCCGGTTGCCGCATGAACGCCGAAAATGCCGGTATCGGAAAAGCCCCAATGGAAGGCATAGACCGAATAGCACAGACCGCGATGCTCGCGCACTTCCTGGAACAGCCGGGACGACATGCCGCCGCCGAGGATATTGGCAAGGATCTGCGAACAGTAGAAATCGCGGGCGTGATAGGCCTTGCCCTCGAACCCGAGCAGGACCTGCGCGTCCATCAGGTCGCGGCTTTCGCGCACATCGCCGCCGGTATAATGGGCGACATCGGCAACCGGTGATTCAGCCGGCTTTTGCGGCAGGCTGGAAAACCGGTCTTCAACCTGTCGCACAAAGCTATCATGATCGATCGCACCGGCCCCGACGACGAACATGCGGTCGGTGGTGTAGTTGCGGTCGAGATAGGTGCGGATCTGCTGAGGCGTGAAGGACAAAACCGTGTCCGGCGTGCCAAGGATCGGGCGGCCGATCGTCTGGTTGGCAAAGGCGGTTTCGGCGAATTTGTCGAAGACGACATCGTCGGGCGTGTCGTTGGCGGCGCCGATTTCCTGCAGGATGACCTGCTTTTCGCGCTGCAGCTCGTCCTCGTCGAAGGAGGATTCCGTCAGGATGTCGGCAAGAATGTCGACAGCGAGCGGAACATCGTCCTGGAGAATACGGGCGTAGTAGGAGGTGGTTTCCGTTGATGTCGCGGCGTTGACCTCGCCGCCGACATTTTCGATCTGTTCGGCAATGTCGCGGGCTGTTCGCCGTGCGGTGCCTTTGAACGCCATATGTTCCAGCAGATGGGCAATTCCGTGCTCGTCCGTGGTTTCATCGCGTGAACCGGATTTGATCCAGACCCCGAGGGCGACGCTTTCAAGATGCGGCATGTTCTCGGTGACGACCGTCAACCCGGATTGTAGCCGGGTGCACTCAACTTTCATCATACGTCTTTCTGCGTCCTTATTTCCGGATGCGGGCCCGCTCGTTGATATAGGTTTCAACAGCTTTTAGCTCGGCGTCAAGAACGTCGAAACGCTCCTCCCTGACCATCAGATTAGCAAGCCACGTTGGAAGCGCCGGGTCAATACCACTGGCCGATTTTACTGCAGCCGGGAATTTCGCCGGATGCGCGGTGGCCAGCGTCACCATCGGCACGCTCGAGGTTTCATGCTTGTTGGCAACGAAGACGCCGATGGCCGTATGCGGGTCGAGAAGATAGCCGGTGGTCTCCAGCGTCTTGGCGATGGTTTTGGCCACTTCCTTCTCTGTGGCGCGGCCGGCGCGGAACACCTTGCGGATCGATTTCAGCGCATCGTCCTCGATCTCGAAGGAGCCCGATTGCTTCAGGTTGGCCATGGCACCGCGCACCTTGGAGGCGTCGCGGCCATACGCCTCAAACAGCAGCCGTTCGAAATTGGAAGAGATCTGGATATCCATCGACGGCGAGCTGGTCGCCTTGACGTCGCGCATCTCGTAGCGACCGGTCTCCAGCGTGCGGGCGACAATGTCGTTCTCGTTGGTGGCAACCACCAGCTTGTCGATCGGTAGGCCCATCTGGCGCGCCACGTAACCGGCAAAGATATCGCCGAAATTGCCGGTCGGAACCGTGAAGGAGACCATCCGGTCGGGACCACCCAACGCCAGCGCCGTGGTGAAATAATAGACGATCTGGGCCATGATGCGGGCCCAGTTGATCGAGTTGACGCCGGACAAGGCCACGCTGTCGCGGAAGGTGACATCGTTGAACATGTCTTTGACGAGGCTCTGGCAATCGTCGAAATTGCCGTTGATCGCCAGCGCATGGACATTGCTCGCTGTCGACGTCGTCATCTGGCGCTGCTGTACCGGCGAGACCTTGCCATGCGGGAAGAGGATGAAGATGTCAGTGCGGTCGCGCCCGGCAAAGGCGTCGATCGCTGCCCCACCGGTATCGCCCGAGGTGGCGCCGACGATGGTGGCGCGCTCGTTGCGTTGCGTGAGCACATAATCCATCAGCCGCCCGAGCAGCTGCATCGCCACGTCCTTGAAGGCAAGCGTCGAACCATGGAAGAGTTCCATGATGAAGGCGTTCGGGCCGGTCTGGACAATCGGAGCGATCGCCGGATGGCGGAAGGTCGCATAGGCTTCATCGATCATCGCACGAAATTTTTCGTCGGGGATTTCACCGTCGATGAAAGGCGTGAGGACCGTGAACGCGATCTCCTGATAGGATTTTCCGCGCATCGCCCGGATTTCCTTCTTGGTGAAGCTTGGCCATTCGGCAGGCACATACAGACCACCGTCGCGGCCGAGACCTGCCAGAAGCGCATCGCAAAAACCCAGCGAAGGGGCTTCGCCCCGCGTCGAGATATACTTCACCGTGACCATCCTTCGTCGTCTGTTTGCTGCCGCGGACGTTGCGGCGGGAATTGAGCGGCACCCTACAGCGCCGCGCGTCATTTCATGATGCGCAAAGGTCGCTGTAGCACTTGGTAGTCGAACCGAGTGGGAACCGCGGTTCTTTTTGCGTCAACCCTTGGCAAAGCTGACGGAAATATCGGATTTTCACCCTTTAACCGGCCAATTCAGCGCGTCCTGAAAAATTGGCGCTCCGGCTTCAGACTCCAATCGATTTTTCAATGCGTCGCTGCTATAGACCATCGCCAAGGGTCTTGAAAGGCTCAAGTTGCAGGGGCGGAAAACCGAAAAATACCTTATTTTACGGTCAGTCACGCCCGGCGGCATCAATTGTGCAAGGCAGAGGGTCAAGTCAGGTGTTTGGTAAAATCTCCAGCCGTCTTCTCGGAATTTCACTTCTCGTGATCATCGCGGGCTGCAACAAAACGGACACAGGCGGCGCGATCGACGCCGGCGGCAGCGCCGCGGCGCCGACCCCTGCCGTCATCCAGGGTGCGTGCCCGCAGGTCTATCTGCTCGATGGAACCGCAAATTATCGCACATACGCCAAGGGCGCCAAGGATGATCCGACCAAGATCGTCTACCAGGCGTCGCTCGCAGACACGACCCGCCAGTGCGTTCAAAACGAGAGCCAGCTGGTGATGACCGTCGTCGTCCAGGGCCGCGTCGTTGCAGGTCCGGCCGGTGGTGCGGGAACAGTCAACCTGCCGATCCGCGTCGCTGCGACCGACGGCAAGAACACGCTCTATTCCGAATTGACGCAATACCCCGTCGAAGTCCCGACCGGCGTCGGCACCACCCAGTTCATCTTCACCAAGACCAACATCGCACTGCCCGGCGGCGCCGGCGATTTCGCCAAGGTCTATATCGGCTTCGACGAAGGCAAGGCTTCGGCCAAGAAGAAGAAATAAGCGGGATTCTGCTGTGAAATGAAAAAGCTGGCACGAGGATATCGCGCCGGCTTTTTTTGTTGTTCAGGCGGTGATCAAGCCGTCAGCGTTTCCGACCATTCCGACAGTGCGGCGATGACGCCGGGCAGGGCGCTCATGCGCGAAATCACCGTTTCTGCACCGGCTTCGGTCAGCTTGTCGGCATGCGAGGGGTAGGTATGCGATGCACCGGTAAAGCCGACGACGCGCATGCCGGCAGCGATGGCGCCATGGATGCCGTGCACCGAATCCTCGATCACCAGAACGCGCGACGGATGGACGCCGAACTGTTTTGCCCCGTGCAGGAAGATGTCCGGCTTCGGCTTGACCTTGTCTTCGCCAAGATCGCGGGCCGAATAGATGTGCTTGCCGAAATGATCCTTGATACCGACCTTGGCCAGCATCGAGGCGAGCCGCGCCGAAGTCGAGTTCGAGCAGATGCAATGCGGCAGCTTGATCTGCGCCAGCATCGGCTTGACGCCCTCGATGATGTTGAGGTCGTTTGCCAGGCGCTTGTCGAGGATGGCTTCGACCTTGGTCAGCATCGAGGCTGAAAACGGGATGTCGGCTTCCCTCTCGATGGCGAGAAGCGTGTGGTGCCAGGTCATGCCGGCAAAGCGCTCGGCCATTTCCTCGGTGCTGATCGGATAGCCCGATTCCGTCAGAAGCTCGGCTTCGACTTCGCTGGCGATGATTTCCGAATCGACGAGAACGCCGTCGCAGTCGAAGATAATGAGATCAATGCTGGTCATGCCGTGAGAATCCTTCGGGGAGATGCTGGCCGTTTACACGATGCCGCCTCAAAGCTCAACCGCGCGAAGCGGGTAGCTGGTATGCGGGCAGGAGGACTTGCTGCAATGTCATCGCCGGTTGACCGGCAGATAAAGCTGAAGATATTCTCCTCCGCGTCGGCCATGCGGGGTGAGGGTTCGGCTGAGATTTCCGTCTGAACCAACTCAAGGCCTTCATGACTGTCCGTCTGCGCCCGCATCATCTGCTCTGCATGCTGACCTTCATCGGCAAAGGGTACACCGAAACTTTCACGGAAAACTATATCCGCATCGCCGCCCGCCTTTCCGCAGGCGAGGATATTCTGGTGGTTGAGGGGCCGGACGATATCTGTGCGCCTATGCTTGGCGAGGTGGATATGCACTGTCTGAACGAGAGCGTGACGGATCGCGATATCAAGGCGAGCGAAGCGGTTGGGGCCCTGCTCAAGATGCCTGCCGGTCCGGGCGCTTCGATCACTCCCGGCGCAGATTTTCTGCAGCGGATGCGTGCGGCGTTTGGTGATGGTTCGATCAGGGAAGCTTGCCAGCGTTGCGAATGGTCGCCGCTCTGCACCGGTATTGCCGGCTCAGGCTTCGACGGTGTCCTCGTGATGGCGCTTGACCGCTGACGGTACTGCCAGGGGAAAGAGCTTTGCGAATTCCGTCTCGCCGGTGCCGGTGAAACGGATGGCGCGGCTGTCGGGCTCGCGTTTGGCCCAGCCCTTGTCGAGAAACAGCGTCAGCAAGGCTTGTCCGAGCGAACCGGCGAGATGCGAGCGGCGCTCGCTCCAGTCGAGGCAGGCGCGGCAGAGCGGACGGCGCAATCGTGTCAGTGCCGGAAGATCGATGCCGAGCGTGGTCATCCTGTCTTCGCCGGATGGCGTCAAATGCAGCTTGTCGCCGACGCCGGTGATCACTTCTTCCGCCACCAGACTGTCGAGCATGCGCACGCCATAATCGCCAGCAAGGTGATTGTAGCAGACGCGAGCCTTGCGCAGCGCCGGGTCCTTGGGGCCGGTGCGGTGGCGGGTAAAGCCACGATAGGCGGCAAAGCCCATCAGGCCTTCGATCATCAGTCCGACATCGTCATCGGCAAGGGTGAAGTAGCGGTGCCGTCCCTGTTTGCGCTGGGTGATCAGGCCGCCGGCCTCGAGCTTCGACAGATGGGAACTGGCCGTCTGCAGGGTGATGCCAGCCGTCCCGGCAAGCTCCGTCGCCGTCAACGCCTTGCCGCCTGTCAGCGCGGTCAGCATGTTGGCGCGGGCGGGATCGCCGATCAGCGAGCCGATGAGAGCGATATCTGGACCTTCTTTCATGCCGCGATGTTAACCGCGGCACTGGGCCTCGGCAAGGCCTGACGCTTCGATCGTCATCGAAGCATCCGGGGCCTGCAAACTGGCACAAAGGGACATCCGCAAACGAAGGAGATACCCATGATCACCTGTTTCATCCGCTATGAAATCGATCCGTTCAAGCGCGAGGAATTTGCCACCTATGCCCGTAACTGGGGACAAGCGATCCCGCGCAACGGTGCCGACCTGATCGGCTATTTCGCCCCATACGAGGGTTCGGCCACCACTGCCTATGCCGCCTATCATATCGACAGCCTCGCGGCCTATGAGGCCTATCGTGCCCGGCTTGCCGCCGATCCGCTCGGTATCGAAAACTATGAGTTCGCCCGCAAAGAGCGGTTCATCCTCAAGGAGGACCGGATCTTCCTAAAGAACGTCTCTGGCCCGCACGCAAAAGGGGTGCAGTTTTGATTGCCGTCATCTTCGAGGTCACGCCGGCTGACGACCGGCGCAGCGCTTATCTCGATCTGGCCGCACAATTGCACATGCGCCTCAATGAGATCGACGGCTTCCTGTCGATCGAGCGCTTCGAAAGCCTGCAGATGCCCGGGAAGATCCTGTCCCTGTCGTTTTGGCGCGACGAGGCGGCAATCGCCACCTGGCGCAACGGGAGGGAACACCGCGCTGCGCAGCAGGTCGGCCGCAACGGCACCTTCGCCGATTACCGCCTGCGCATTGCCGGCGTCATCCGCGACTATGGCATGACCGAGCGGGAAGAGGCGCCACAGGATAGTCGGGAGTTTCATGCGACAAGCGAACAGACGCAATAATCGCCGTTGAAAAAGCGCTTCCGTTAAGCATGACGGGAGCGCCGCATACCAGCACTTTCCAGCATCCTCCTGTATCATTTCACAAATTTCGCATGCGCCTTCAGCATTTGGTAACCAAGTTCGGTAACCATAAGGGCTGAAATCAGTTCCGAGTAAGCGTAGGTGCGAGTGTCCATGTCATCAGTTGTTTCGTTGGCCGAAATCTCCCGCGGCGTCAGCCCTGCGGGCTGGCTCGATTCCATCATCAAAGGCGATTGCGTCGCCGCTCTTGAGGCGCTTCCCGATAACTCCATCGACGTCGTCTTCGCGGACCCGCCGTACAACCTCCAGCTCGGCGGTTCGCTGCACCGGCCCGACCAGTCGCTGGTCGATGCGGTTGATGACGAATGGGACCAGTTCGTGTCCTTCGAGGCCTATGACGCCTTTACCCGTGCCTGGCTGCTTGCCTGCCGCCGCGTCTTGAAGCCGACCGGAACGCTTTGGGTCATCGGCTCCTATCACAATATCTTTCGCGTTGGCGCGACCCTGCAGGATCTGAACTTCTGGATCCTCAACGACATCATCTGGCGCAAGACCAACCCGATGCCGAACTTCAAGGGCCGCCGGTTCCAGAACGCCCATGAGACGCTGATCTGGGCAAGCCCGAGCGCCAAGGGCAAGGGCTACACGTTCAACTACGATGCCTTGAAGGCCTCGAACGACGACGTGCAGATGCGCTCCGACTGGCTGTTCCCGATCTGCTCGGGCGGCGAGCGGCTGAAGGGCGACGACGGCAAGAAGGCGCATCCGACCCAGAAGCCGGAAGCTCTGCTTGCCCGTATCCTGATGGCCTCGACCAAGCCGGGCGACATCGTGCTCGATCCGTTCTTTGGCTCCGGCACCACGGGTGCGGTTGCCAAGCGCCTCGGCCGCCATTTCGTCGGTATCGAACGCGAGCAGGCCTATATCGACGCGGCATCCGAGCGAATCGCTGCCGTCGAACCGCTCGGCAAGGCAACCCTGTCGGTCATGACCGGCAAGAAGGCCGAACCGCGCGTCGCCTTCAACACGCTGATCGAAAGCGGCATGATCAAGCCCGGCACGGTATTGACCGATGCCAAGCGCCGCTACAGCGCCATCGTGCGCGCCGACGGAACGGTGGCAAGCGGCGGCGACGCCGGCTCGATCCATCGTCTCGGCGCCAAGGTGCAGAACCTCGATGCCTGCAACGGCTGGACCTTCTGGCATTATGACGACGGCACGTCGCTGAAGCCGATCGACGACCTGCGCGCCGTGATCCGTAGCGGCATGGCCAAGATCAACTGATCAACCGCCTGCCAAGGGAGTATCAAACGCCGCCATCCGCAAGGGTGCGCGGCGTTTACGATTTCCCTGCCGGCTCCATGAGGATGTCGAAACAATTGGCACAGTAGCCGAACGGATAGCCGGTGGTCTGCCAAGGCTCGACCGGTTGCTCGCAGCAAATGCAGTGGATGACCCAGCGGGCAGGGCATTCCGAGTTCAGATCTGCCCCAGTGTGCCCGGCTTTGGCTGTTTTCCAGATGTCGCTGTTCTCGCTCATGTGCACTGCCTTTCCTGTCGGTAGACAGGACGAATTTCTGAAAAGACGAGTTTCAAAATAGTGGAGGATTTTGGAGATGTGAGTCGGCATGCTGTTGCCGACCGTGCCTGTTGCCGTCAAAAAAATCCAGAGAAACAGGACCCTGAAATCAGCGGAGACAAAGCTGCCTTTTAGAACAATTTAACCATCTTCCGGATAGTTTGACCAGGAGCAAGGACGACCGTGTGATCAACCACACGAGGCGCGCGGGCAGGCCCGTTAATTGCTTGGCGGCGTGGCATCAAGCCATTCCGTTCACAGATAGTTTTCGACCGGTTTAGTACCTTCAGTCCCGGAAGAAGACTTAAACGCCCAGGACCCGCGATGGTCCTGGGCGTTTCTGTTTCCGGTGCCACAAAGCTCAGATGGTCCCTGCCGGCAGGCTTTTATCCAGGTGCGGCTGGCTGAATGCCCAAGGGATGAAGTCGTGGCATGTGGTGACGTCATTGGTGCCATTGGAATGCGAGCCTCGTTCCATGCTGGATTCTGAGTGCTCATCATGCCGCCGGCAACGTGAATGACAGCTGAACCGGAACCGTGCCCCGTCATCCTTCCCCAGGAAATGAGCCTCAGAAATCAGTGACATCGACATTGGTGACCTTGCCCTGATCATTGAAGGTGATGGTTTCCTCACCCTGACGGACAAGAGGTTCTCCGGTCGTGGTACTGGTGGCGCGCAGGCTCCAGACCGCCCGGGCCGCAAGCGGGGAGACTTGTTCGACCAGGCTGTCTTCGGCAATCTGGTCGGGATATTCGGCAAAATAGCGCCGGAACGCCGCCATGATGTCGGCGCGTCCCGTAAGACCGCCGACTTTGCCCGACGAATAGGTTGCGTCATCGGCGAGGAAATCTTCGATGGCCTTGAAATCGAGATCGCCGATCGCGGCATGGAAGCGCTCTGTTGCGGCCGCGGGATCGAAAGGAATGCTGATGCTCACCGTCATACCGCCAGTCCATAGGCGAGAAGGTCAGACTGAAGCGTCTGCGGATCGGTGAAATGCACGGCATGCCATCCGGCGGCGCGGGCGCCTTCGACATTGGGCATGCTGTCGTCGATGAACAGCGTTGCCGCAGGATCAAGGCCGAACGTCTTCGTATGCATCTGATAGATCGCCACGTCCGGCTTGATCAGCCGGATATCGCCGGAAACGGTGACGCCGCGCGGCAGTGTCAGGAAGGGAAACAGCTTCTGCGCTTCCTTAAACGTGTCGGAGGCAAAATTGGTCAGCATGGTCACGTCATAGCCCTTGGCGATCAGGCTTTCCATGATCGAGACGCATTCGACATAGGCATGCGGCACCATCTCGTGCCAGTATTTGCGGAAGGCCCGGATGCTCTCTGCATGTTTGGGATGTTCGGCAATCAAAAGCTCTTCCGCCTCGCTCCAGTCGCGGCCGCGATCCTGCTCGATGTTCCAGTCATGGGTGCAGACATTGGCGAAGAACCATTTGCGTTCCGCGTCGTCGGGAATGATTCGCGAGAAGGGGATATGCGGATCGTAATGAATCAGCACCCTGCCGATGTCGAAGACGATATGGCGGATTTCGACGCTGCTCATCAGCTGTTCCTTAAGTTTTCGGGCTGTCCAGGCCGCTTTTGAAAGCGTGCGGTATAGCCTGGGCGATTGCTTTTTTCATGACGGTCGGCAGGGCTTGAGCCTCCAGAGAGGCAAGCGGCTCCCACCAGCCGTTTCCTGTTTTGTTCTCATTGACGACCTTGGCCCGATAGACAGACAAGCGCAACTCAAAATGCGTAAAAATATGTGTGATTGTTCCGCAGGGTTCCCACGGCGCGGCAAAGGGCTGGGCGGAAATGGTGTTGTCGCCGTCGATGCGCGAGGTCCATGGCGTGCCCGGAACTTCGGTCATGCCGCCGAGCAGGCCGGTTTCGCCGCGCTTCTGCAGATAGACGGCCCCATCGATGCCGCTGGCGACGAACGCTGCACCAACCCGCAGCGGCTTGTCCTTTTTCGGTGCCTTGCGTGGAAAGGTTTCCGGGTCGGCACTCTTCAATGCCAGACAGTGTTCGTTCAGCGGACAGAGCGCACAGGCCGGCCGTTTCGGCGTGCAGATCGTTGCGCCAAGGTCCATCATCCCCTGCGCAAAATCGCCCGGCCGGTCCGCCGGCGTCATCTGCGCCACCAGTGCCCGCATCTGCGGCTTTGCGGCCGGAAGCGGCGTTTCGATCGCGTGCAGCCGCGAGATCACCCGCTCGACATTGCCGTCGAGAACGGCGCTTTGCCGGTTAAAGGCGATGGCGGAGACGGCGGCGGCAGTATAATCGCCAATGCCCGGCAGCGCCTTCAATCCGTCTTCGGTATCGGGAAACACGCCGGAATGCTCGCGGGCCACTGCCTCGGCGCATTTCTTCAGGTTGCGGGCACGGGCGTAATAACCAAGACCGGCCCAGGCTTTCATCACCTCCTCGGTATCGGCAGACGCAAGGTCGGTCACCTTCGGCCAGAGCGCCAGGAATTTTTGGAAATAGGGTTTGACCGCCTGCACGGTGGTCTGTTGCAGCATCACCTCCGACAGCCAGACGTGATAGGGGTCTGCGACCACGCCATCACGCGCCATCGGCGGCGAGACGCGCCAGGGCAGGTCGCGGTGATGCCGGTCGTACCAGGAAAGAAGCCGTTTGGCCATTGTCATTGTCTGCTGCATCATTTGCCGGAATGTTGATTGGCTTCTATACTTGGCGGAGTGTTCGCCATCCTTCAAGGCGGATTCGGAACCTGAAAGATATCTGTTGAAACAACCTTATACCCGCAAGGGCGGCCGTCAGATCAGCGAGATCGCCAATGGCATGATCGATCCGGTGCTTGCCAAGCGCGCCGGTATCAACACGCTGTTGCTGGGTTCCTGGGATGAGATCGCCGGCGAGGATTTTGCCGATTGCACCCGGCCGGAAAAGATCGCCTGGCCGCGCCGCGCCTCGGAGATGACCGGCGAGGGAGGCTATCAGCCGGGCGTGCTGACGATTGCCTGCGAAGGCGCACGCGCGCTGTTCCTGACCCATGCGCAGGGCGAACTGATCCAGCGGATCAACGGCTTCTTCGGTTTTCCGGCGATCAACCAGATGCGTATCGTGCAAAAGCCAGTCTCGGCCCCGCCAAAACCCTATCGCAAACCCAGACCCTTGACTGGCGAGCGGGCCCGGCATCTGGAGACGCTGGTCGATGGCATCGAGAATGATGCCCTGAAGGCGGCGCTGACCCGGCTTGGCACAGCGGTGCTTGCGCCGCGAAAAAAATGAGCAGGACCATCAACCGGTCACAATTGTTTGAACGTTGGTGAGCAACAGCCCCTTGTCGCCTTGAACAAGGCAAGTTATCGAATTTTCGACCGTTTTCGTTTATCCCCTTACACAGGTGAAACCATGTCCCTTTCTGAACTGAGCCCTTTCAAGCGCCTCCTGAGCGGCGTTGCCGTGGCTGCCATCGCTGTGACGCTCGCCGCCTGCAGCGACGAGAAGAAGGATGCGGCTGCCAACACGCCTGCGACGGAAAGCACCGACACCGCCGCCAAGACCGAAGTCAAGCCCGCTGACGGCGGCTCGATGATGTCGTCGACATCGGCGATGAAGCCGGCTGAGGGTGGTTCGATGATGGCTGCCAATACGGCGATGAAGCCGGTGGATGGCACGACGACATCCTCCACCATGTCTTCAGCTGCAACGCCGGCAACGGCTGAGGCCGGTCAGACGCATGTTGCCCAGGCCGCAGCGCCCGCAGCCAAGGTCGAGGTTCCGCAGTCCGAAGGCGAAGTCGATATTGCCAAGCTGATGGCGCCGGGCCCGCTGCCGGAAATGTCGGTCGGCAAGGCCGACGCCAAGGTGACGATCGTCGAATACATGTCGATGACCTGCCCGCATTGCGCCCGTTTCCACAACGAAACCTATGACGCCATCAAGACCAAGTATGTCGATAGCGGCCAGGTTCGCTTCGTCTTGCGCGAATTCCCGTTCGATCCGCGTGCGGCTGCCGCCTTCATGCTGGCGCGCTGCGCCCCGGAAGGCCAGTATTTCCCGATGATCTCGATGCTGTTCAAGCAGCAGGAACAGTGGGCTGCCGCGCCAAACGGCCGCGAGGCGCTGCTGCAGATGTCGAAACTCGCCGGTTTTACACAGGAGAGCTTCGAGGCCTGCTTGACGAACCAGAAACTTCTGGATGATGTGCAGGCAACGATGCAGAAGGGCGACAAGGATTTCGGCGTCAAGGCCACCCCAACCTTCTTCGTCAATGGCAAGAAGTATTCCGGAGAAATGTCGGTTGACACCATGTCGGCCCTTATCGACTCGATGCTCTGATTTATCGCAGTTCTCAGGAACGATTGGCGGGCGCATTTGTGCGCCCGTTTTTTATTACCTCCCCCTTGAGGGGGGAGGTCGCGCGAATGCGCGGGTGGCGGTGACCCAATACAGTTCCGCTGAAATCACCCCACCCCGGAGCT
>UBTA01000075.1 GCA_900468065.1 Hyphomicrobiales bacterium
GCCGCCATCGTGCCCTGACCAGCCAGGGGATCCTGGTGCAGCGAACGCTTGGCAACGATCGCGACAGCATCGACGAGGGAAAGCGCGCCGGCCGCATAGGCGGCAGCGATTTCACCGACGGAATGACCAAACACGGCCGTGGGCTTGATACCCATGGCAACAAGCGAATCCGACAGTGCTGCCTGGACCGCAAACAAGAGCGGCTGGGCGTACTTGGTGTCGGACAACTTCTTGTCCAGATCCGGATCTGTCAAAAGATCGGTCAGAACGATGTCGGAATGGAACTTGAACAGCGCACTCACCGAGGTGAAACACTGGCGGAAATGCAGGTTTTCGCGGAAGGCCTCGACACCCATGCCGGCCCATTGCGAGCCGTTGCCGGAGAAGACGAAGGCAACCTTCGCATCCTTCGTCACTGCTTCACCGGTTTCGCCGATATCGGATGCCGGCTTTTCGAGGTGGCTGGCAATGGCGCGAATAATGTCTTCAGGATGGTCGCTGCGCGCTGCAAAGCGGTGGCGCATCTGCGTACGGTTGGCACCGGACGCAGCGATGACGGCCCGCGCTTCGTCCTTGGAGGTCTTGGCAAAGGTCGATTTATACGACGTCAGCAATTCCTCAAGGCTGCCCACGGTATGGGCGCTTGCCATGAAAACATGGCCGGTGGCGTTGTTGCGGCTGCGTTCGTCCTGAACGGGATCCGGATCGCTGATGACGACATGGGCATTGGCGCCGCCAAAGCCAAAGGAGTTGATGCCGGCCAAGCGCGCGCGCTTGCCGCGCAGCAGTTCGATCGGGTTTGCTGTCACGCGGACGTTCAACCCGTCGAAATCGATATTTTCGTTCGGGCTTTCAAAATGCAGCGATGCTGGCAGGTAGTTGTTTTCAAGCGCCATGACGGCCTTGAGCATGCCGAACAGGCCGGATGCCGGTTCCGTATGGCCGATATTCGATTTGATCGAGCCAATCGGTACCGGCGCACGCCGGTTGGCGCCGATCACCGTGCCGATCGACCAGACTTCGGACGGGTCGCCGACCTTGGTACCGGTTCCATGGCCTTCGACGAAGGCAACCTGGTTGGAATCGATATTGTTGCCTTCATAGATGGCGCGCAGCAGATTGGCCTGAGCTTCGCGCGATGGCAGGGAAATGCCGTTGGTGCGCCCGGCAGAATTGACGCCGGTCGCGACGATCTTGGCGTAGCTACGGTCCTTTTCCTGCCGTGCCCTGTCGGAACGGCGCAGTACGAAAACGACGCCGCCCTCGGCGCGGACATAGCCCGCACCGTCATTATCATAGGCGCGGCAAAGCCCTTCCGGCGACAGCATGCGTGCCTGCGCAAATCCCACGAACGGCAGCGGGTGGGCAAGGATATTGATGCCGCCAACGATAGCCGTGTCGATTTCGCCTGCGTTCAACGCGCGCATCGCCTGATCGAGCGCAACCAGCGACGAAGAACACGCGGTATCGACCGTCATGCTCGGGCCGCTCAGACCGAAAATGTGGGAAATACGATTGGAAACGATCGAAAGCGTGTTTCCGGTCATGAAATAAGGGCCGGCGGCGGCTGGATCCTCGACGGTCAGGTTGGCGTGGTCGAGGCTCGATGCACCGATATAGACGCCGACATTTTCACCATGCAGCGACGGCACGGAAATATTGGCATCCTCAAGCGCCCGCCAGGCCAACTGCAAAAGCACCCGCTGCTGCGGGTCCATATACATGGCTTCGCGCTGCGACATGCCGAAGGCAGCCGGATCGAAATCATAGATACTGTCGAGCACGCCGGCGGCGAAAGAATAGGTCTTGCCCGGATTGCCAATGACGGGATGCCAGAAGCGAGCAAGATCCCAACGATCCGACGGTATGCGCGTGACGGTGCATTTGCCCTGGCGCAAAACACGAAACAACGCCTGTGGTGAATTTGCCCCCGGGGCGAGACAAGCGCGCCCTATGATTTCAACTGTCATATTTTATCGAACGCTCTAAACTGCTGTGAGTTGTTTCGCTGATTGCACGTGATACGCGAAAAAAGCAATTGGAACTTCTTCCCCGATCAGTCGGATCGTCTCGTCATGACTTCAATGCCAGCTATATTGTGGCCCTTTTACCCCATGTTCACCGGCTTTCAACCCCCATATGCGACCATACACAGGGCACTGGGCACTCCAATACAATTATAGAAACACACGATAACCGTTGTGAGCAAACTATTAGCGGAAGGCAGCTGCGAATATTCAAGGCTGATACCAGTGTTGACCGTCTATTATTGAGGCGTGGTAGTGCTTTGTGCGGACCTGAAAATCCGACTGTTTGGAATGCTGCGATAGCAAAGTATTTCAAATATCAGCCACATGGTCAATTTAAGAGTGTTTTTTGGGAGAAAGTTCTAAATTGTACCGTAGCAGGACGGCGCAATGGCCAAGCTGTTGTTGTCGAAAGCCAAAATTCTTGCGGATCAAAAAGGGGCGCCGTTCCTTTTGGGGCAAGAGCTCATCTGCGATGATGCCGGGATCATTTATCGGATAAAGAAACTCTCAAGAGCGATGAGGGCATTGATTCCGAAGGTTTTCACCCATCGATCACAGCTGTCATCGTTGTCAAACCCGAACGCCGGCCGTTGCAGATCCGGTCTCAGGTGCTTGATATCGGCGGAAGTGTTGCCGATTAGCATTAGTGGATTCCTTAAACTCTTTGACATAATTCTGATCCAGAAAGGAACGGGGATGCGCTCTTGATCGGCAGCCCTTGCTAAGCTAGTCATGCTGGCGAAATCCCGTGAGACACCTTGGTGATCAAGGCTGAAAGTTGAATTGAATGCGACCTTCTATCCGATTTTTACTCCTGTCCGGCGCAGCATCATCGCTTTTGGTGTTATCCTCTTGCACCGGTCTGCCCAGTTCTGGGCCAAGTGCGGGGACCATTCAATCGGGCGCTAAGGCCGCGGAAACCCCATATGTCCTGATTCCGGTAACGCAGGCCGTCGCAGATTCGCTGGCGCGCGTGCAGGAGCGGCCGCTATCGGCAGCATTCGGTGGTGCGCGCAAGCAGAGTTCCTCGCGCATAGGTGTCGGCGATGCGGTGACCGTGTCGATATGGGAAGCCTCTGAAAATGGACTGTTTTCGGCTGGAACGAGTCAGCAAGGCGGCGCGCAAATTCCTGTGCAACTTGTGTCGGAAAGGGGAACGATCTCGGTTCCGTATGCAGGCACCATCAAGGTTGCGGGCCAAAGCCCGGAAGATGTCAAGATAACGATCGAGAAGGCGTTGAGCAGGATGGCCGTCGAGCCACAGGTGCTCGTCAATGTCGTCAAGAACAACTCGAACACGGTGACCGTAACCGGCGAGGTTGCGGCAAGCGGCCGTATACCGCTGACGCCGGGTGGCGAGCGTCTGCTCGATATCATTGCGACCGCAGGCGGTCCGCGGATGGAATTGCATCAGCTGGCCGTGCAGATCACGCGTGGCATGAAAACTGAAACAATCCCGATGGAACAGCTGATCTCGGACCCGCGTGAGAACATCTACGTCCAATCCAACGACGTTGTCACACTGATCCGGCAGCCGCGGAGTTTCACTGTTTTTGGTGCGTCAATGGCCAATGCCTCCCTGCAGTTCGATGAGTCGCAGCTGTATCTCAATCAAGGGTTGGCTAAGGTGGGCGGTCTCAATGATGACAGAGCAAACGCCAAGGGCGTTTTCGTCTATCGTCAGGAGCCAGTCGAACTCGTTCGCGCCTTCGCGCCGAATGCACGTTCCATGCATGCCGACGGTACAGTCAATGTCATCTATCAGGTCGATTTGAAGGACCCGAGCGGCTTCTTCGTCCTGAAGAACTTCAGAATCAAGAACCGCGACCTGATCTACATCGCCAACTCGTCGCTTGCCGAAATCAGGAAATTCTCGACACTCGTGAGCACGACCGTGGCGCCGGTCGCACAGGGTGCATCGTTTGCTGCGAATATTAACGATCTGGGTAATTAGGCTCAGTAGTCGTGAAGCGGCTTGTCAACTGGCCTGGTAAGCGTATTCCCAGGCCGGAGCGGCAAACGGCACATCTTCGAACCCGTTTCCCGGTTTAAAACGACGCCCCGACACGCCTCCCACGGGCTGGATTTTCCCAACCAGGCAAAATGACGAAGGTCGCTGGTAGACTTTGTCAGCACCTGGACCAACTAAAACGCGAGAATCTCACCTATAAAAGCGATAATATCGCCTCCATTCCGCCGGGATCGGCAGCCGATCTTATGTGAACTTAGTCTTCCGCCAGCCTCAGCAGATATTTGCCATAAGCCGTCTTAGAATACAGCTTGCCATATTCGATCAGCTTGTCGCGGGAAATCCAGTCGTTGAGATAAGCGATCTCTTCGATGCAGGCCACGCTGGTGCCCTGGCGGTGCTGGATTGTGCGAACGAACTCCGCTGCCTCAAGCAGGCTGTCATGTGTTCCGGTATCGAGCCAGGCGTAGCCGCGCGACATGCGTTCGACGAAGAGACTTCCCGATTCCATGTAGATGCGATTGATATCGGTGATTTCATATTCGCCGCGTGCCGATGGTTTCAGATTGCGGGCATATTCCACGACTTTGTTGTCATAGAAGTAGAGACCGGTGACGGCCATGCTGGATTTCGGCTTTACCGGCTTTTCCTCAAGCGACAGCGCTTTGCCAGTCGCATCGAGCTCCACAACACCATAGCGTTCCGGGTCCGTTACTTCATAGGCAAACACGGTTGCGCCGGTCTTGCGCTCGCGCGCATTGGCCAGAAGCTCGCTGATCCCTGCGCCAAAGAAAATGTTATCACCGAGAACCAGCGCGACATGGTCACTGCCGATGAAGTCTGCTCCGATTGTAAAGGCTTGCGCCAAACCATCGGGGCTTGGCTGTTCGGCGTAGGAGATGTTCAGCCCCCAGCGTGAGCCGTCCTCAAAAAGGCGCCGGTAGCTTTCAATGTACTCCGGAGAGGAGATGATCAGGATATCGCGGATATTCGCCAGCATCAGAACCGACAGCGGGTAATATATCATCGGCTTGTCGTAGATCGGGATCAGCTGCTTGTTGACCGCCAGCGTTGCCGGATGAAGTCGCGTTCCGGAACCGCCGGCAAGGATAATACCCTTCATAGAATTGTCTCCGCAGAATTATTCTCTCTCTGGTCAATCTCAGCCAATGTTTCCGCAAGTGCGGCTGTCCAAGGGCGGGGGCGGATGGCGTAGTCTTCCACGAGTTTTTTCGTACTCAATACGGAATTGGCCGGGCGCTTGGCCGGGGTTGGGTAATCCGCTGTGGTGATGCCTTCGACATTCGGCGCAGTAAGACCGGCCGATGAGCGCTGACGGAAGATTTCGCGTGCGAAACCGCACCATGTCACCGGTCCGTCATTTGAAAAATGATAGGTCCCTGTAGGTGCGTTCAGGTCTCCGATCATGCGCAGCGATATCGTCGCCAGCGTGGCGGCGATATCGCCAGCTGCAGTAGGGCAACCATACTGGTCATCAACGACGCGTAGCAGCGGCCGGTCGGCTGCCAGCCGTAACATGGTCTTGACAAAATTGTTGCCGTGCGAGGAGAACACCCAGGATGTCCGCAGGATGACATGACGCGGGTTTCCGGTGCGCACGGCCAGTTCACCTGCAGCTTTTGAGGCGCCATAGGCACCGGCCGGATGGATTGGATCGTCTTCATGATAGGCGCCGGCCTTCAAACCGTCGAACACATAATCCGTGGAAACATGTAGCAAGGGAATGCCGGCTTTACGGGTCGCGGCGGCGATGGCGGCAGGGCCAAGCACATTGACTGTCCAGGCTGCCAGCCAATCGCTCTCGGCCTTGTCGACAGCGGTATAGGCTGCAGGATTGATGACAGCATCAAACCCACCGTCAATAATGAAAGCCTCGACCGCAATCAGATCGGTAAGATCGAGCGTGTTCCGCGAGGGAGCGACGATCTCGACGCCTGCTGGCCAGGTGACCAAAGAAAGCGCCCTACCGACCTGTCCAGTCCCGCCCGTCACCAAAATCCGCATACTGCGATCTACCTCTCTCATATTTCGTGTAGCTGGAGCGGCTCGCCATCATAGGCGAAAGGGCTGTCAAAGTCCGAGAGCAGAGGCTGTTTTTCGTCCTTTGGGCTGAGAAGCGGTTCAACGCCATCCGGAAGAGGCCAGTCAATATTGACCTGCGGGTCATTCCAGAGAATGCCGCTGTCGTTGGCCGGCGCGTAGAAATTCGTCACCTTGTAGGTCACTTCTGTCGATGGCTCCAGCGTCAGAAACCCGTGCGCAAAACCAACCGGGATATAGAGTTGCCGGCCATTTTCCGCCGAAAGTTCGGCTCCGGCCCATTTCCCATAGGTTGGCGATCCGCGTCGAACATCAACGGCAACATCGAATATCTTTCCGCGGATACAGCGGACAAGCTTTGCCTGACCATAGGGAGGTGTCTGGAAGTGTAATCCTCTCAAGGTCCCCGCGGGAACGGAAAGGGAGTGATTGTCCTGTACGAATTCATCCGCAATGCCGATGTCCGAAAATTTCTTCGTGCTGTAAACCTCGGTAAACCATCCACGATCATCGCCGAATCGCTTCGGATTGATCAGCATAACTTTCGATGACATATGCAAACCCTGTTTAAAATGCTTTCGCTGGATTAGGTTGCGAACCCGTCAATGCTTGATTGCGGCGCGCATCTGCCTGTGCCAGACATGCACCTGCCCGAGCCCGCACTTCATCGTGACCGGCAGCCTCGTACCGGGAAGCGTATATATTGAAATGACCGGCAACGGAAGGTCGGAATACTGCGGCATGATACAGGAAGCGAACGGCCATTTTGTTGTTCTTGATGGCGATAATGCTGGCCATGTTGCTGGCTACCCGATCATCATGGATATAGCCGACCCGGATAGAGTTCTAGGGCTCACCGCAACTGTTTGCCTGCATCGACAAGATCGGTTTCCGGCCCTTCTCAGGCGTCCCATGCTGCTAGATGACAGGGGACGAGGGCGCTTTTATGGGTGGATGCCAGTCAGCTTACACAAACTTTCGGTTCAGCCCAATCGGCCTGCCCTGACAACGGGAGCGCTGCCGGTTATTCGTGCCCGCCGGATATCCTACGCCCGGCTGGCAGCACTTATTGCCATCAACGCACCACTTGCTGCGTTGCGTGCTCTACGGCTGCTTCTCGTTGGAAACGTCAAGGGATTCGAATACCGCTTCGCCCGGTTTTACGATGCCCTCAACGCGCCGTCCTATGCGGTGTGGACCAAGGCTATGTCAGAGATGGCGCCATCCGGTCCCGCGTTTCTCCACGCCCGCCACGTGAGGCCGCCTGTTTTCGTCACGATTGTCGGGGCCGATCCTTCGCACATCGCTTCAACGCGCCGGTCTGTCACACAGCAAACCTATCCCCACGTCCATGAGGTTCCGGTCGAAGATGCATATGCGTCCGGTATGAAAACGAAGGAGGCTGCCTACTGGATGCGGCTCCCGGCCGGGATGCTGCTCGATAAAACTGCTATCGCGCATCTGATGCAGCCTCTCATCGCCGATCCGACGCTTGCGGCCGCCTATTGCGACGAAGACCGGATTGATGCGCGTGGCCGATGTTTCCAGCCTTTCTTCAAGCCGGCATGGAACCCTCCCCTTGCAGAAACCGGTTGGCTGGCGCCGGACGGGGCCCTCATTCGGCTGAGCGCTTTGAAAGGTTCCGCCGATCTCGCTGGAACCGCATCGGGCCTGCTCTTGATCGAAGCTTCGCTGCATGGCCAAATCGTGCATGTACCGCGCGTGCTCCTGCACCGCTCCGTTGCAAGGCTGCCTGCTCAACCTTCCCGGCCGAAAAGCCCTCGGCTGGAGACGAAGGTCAGCGTCATTATTCCGACTCGTGACCGCGCTGATCTGCTCTCGGTCTGCCTCAGCGGGCTTTTCAACGAAACGCGCGCCGACGACCTCGACGTTATCGTGATCGACAATGAGAGCCGGCAACCCGAAACCGAGGCTCTTTTTGAGCGATACGCCGCCGATCGCCGTTTCCGGCGAATTCCAATGCCCGGTCCCTTCAACTTCTCCAAGGCCTGCAATCTGGGCGTCGCTCAGGCGCGTTATGAGCTGACCTTGCTGTTGAACAATGATGTCAACCCGATCGAGCCGGGATGGTTGGATCAGATGGTTGCGGAACTCGACGATCCGCGCACGGGAGCCGCCGGGGCCTTTCTGCTCTTCCCGGACGGATATGCCCAGCATGCAGGCGTCACGCTTGGCTCGGGGTCGGTCGCGCGCCACAGTTTTCATTTCCGTCATCCCCGCGCTGGAGAAGATTGCGGCCTGATGGCCCAGCGGCAGGAAATGAGCGTGGTCACGGGGGCCTGTCTGCTCACGCGCCGAAGCCTATGGCAGCAGGTGGGCGGCATGAACGAAGAGCAACTCGCCGTCGCTTTCAACGATGTTGATTACTGTCTGAGACTGCGGGAAATCGGCAAAGCCATCCTGTGGACCCCGCATGCCCGGCTGATCCATCACGAATCCGTGTCGCGCGGTGGCGATAACACGCCCGAAAAACTCGCCCGTTTCGCATCTGAAGAGAAGTACATGCACGAACGGTGGAGGAATGCCTTGCGCAACGACCCGTTCTACAATCCCAATCTGTCGCTGACCGCGGCTGATTGGACGCTCAGTGCCGTGCCGTCCAATCTCTCTGCGAGACTACCAAGCCTGCAGTCATCGTCCTCGGACAACGCAGCAGGCTGACGAAAGTATAAGGGCCCGCGAACACCATTCGCCGACCCTTCGAAGAAAACAATGACTGCAAGTCGGAGAGCGGTCTATCCCGATTTACCGGACTTCAGCAGCCCGAGGCGGCTGCCATCGTAGCCCTTGCGCAAGGGCCCCCACCACCATTCGTTTTCGAGATACCATTTCACCGTCTTTTCGATGCCCGTATCGAAGTTTTCCTGCGCTTTCCAGCCGAGTTCTGTTTCGAGTTTCGTCGCATCGATGGCATAGCGCGCATCATGTCCCGGACGGTCCTGTACGTAGGTAATCAAGCTCTCATGCTGACTGCCTGAAGGATGCAGTTCGTTCATCAGTGCGCAAATGCGATTGACCACGTCGATATTGCGGCGCTCGTTGCGTCCACCGACATTGTAGGTCTCGCCGATCCGGCCGCGCTCGGCAATGATATCCAGCGCGCGCGCATGGTCTTCGACGAACAGCCAGTCGCGGATATTGGCGCCGGTGCCGTAAACCGGCAGCGGTTTGCCTTCGAGTGCGCTGATGATGATCAGCGGAATGAGTTTTTCGGGAAAGTGGAACGGCCCGTAATTGTTCGAGCAGTTCGATACCACGATCGGCATGCCATAGGTGCGTGTCCAGGCCTTGGCCAGATGATCGGATGCAGCCTTGGAGGCGGAATAGGGCGAGCTCGGATCGTAAGGCGTGGTTTCCTCGAAAAGTCCGTCATCTCTCAGCGAACCGTAAACCTCGTCCGTCGAGACGTGCAGGAAGCGAAAGGCTTCTTTTTCAGCCGCCGCAAGGGACTGCCAATAGGCGCGGGCGCATTCCAGCATCGTGAAGGTGCCGAGCACATTGGTCTCGACGAAGTCACGAGCACCGGTAATCGAGCGGTCCACATGACTTTCCGCGGCGAGATGCATGATGCGGTCCGGCTGAAAGCTGTCAAGCGCCTGCGAAATTGCCTGCCCATCGCAAATGTCGGCCTTCAGGAACCGGTAAAGCGGATTTCCTTCCACGGCCTTCAGTGACGTCAGCGTTCCTGCATAGGTCAGCTTGTCGACGTTGAGGACCTCATATCCCTTTTCGAGAATGAGGTAACGGACGACAGCAGACCCGATGAAGCCGGCACCACCAGTCACCAATACGCGCATCGGCAATTCTCCCTTGCGTCCGACAATAACGGACAATGATTCTATAGGAAGGACAGTGATATTCGTCACATCCCCATCCGGCAATATTGCAGTAGCCCAGAGGTTGAACCTCTTGCAACTTTAAGCATGAATATTCTGTCCGTAGCCGAGCAGTTGGAACGTCGTCAGCTTTGACACATGCGCGGGTGCATCCTATTGCAAGGATCCCCACGAGCGTACGGCTGATATGAGCCGTCCGGCAATGAGCGAAAGCAAGGGCCTGCAAGAATGCGTGACGGCTGGTTGAGACGGATATCTACGCTGGCTTTGCCGACGCCGCAGCTTCGTGCTGGCGCGACCGGTGGCCCCCGCATGCCTGTTCGTCGCATCATCCTTCTCGGACGTCACCCGAACCCAACATCCGACTACTATTTTGCCGCCCGCCTTGCAGCCCCCGGCATGCCTCCACACCAAATGGTGGATATCCGCAGCAACGATTTCAGCAGTCTTGATGCAGATGGAGCCTTCATCATTCTCTGCCGGTACGCTTCTGCCACTGCATTGAACTGGATCGAGCAGGAGAGTCCAAAGCTTGCCGGGGTGGGGTTGTTCTTGGATGACGATATCCCTGGTATCGTAACCGGCCGGGAAGCAACCATTGGCTACCGATTGTCGCTTTTTTTGCTGGGGCTCATGCCACTGCGGCGTCTCAACCGGCATCTCGACATCGTATGGGCCTCGACGCCGAGGCTGGCTGACCGTTTGAAGAGCGCGGATGCGCGCGTTCTGCCGCCTGCTCCCCCCGCAAGCCTGTGGAACGTTCCGCACCATAACATCTCCACCCCAGAAGATGAATTGCTGATCGCCTATCACGCAACAGCCGTTCACGTGGATGAACACCGCTTCCTCCAGCCGATCGTCAAGGAAGTGTTGGCTGCCCGGCCGCACGCTCGCTTCGAGGTCTTCGCTGGTAAGGCCTCCGCTCATCTCTGGCAGGGAATGGAACGTGTCATACTCCGCCAGCAAGTTTCCTGGTCTGACTATCTTACCGAAGCCTTGACGCGGCGGATCGACATCATGCTGGTGCCACTCGGCTCCTCACGCGTTAACGACTGCCGTTCTACAACCAAAAGGATAGATGTGGCGCGGGCAGGCGCGGCAGGGATATTTTCGATATCTGAAGCCTATGGATCCGCAGACGATAGCGGCGAAATCAGGCTACCACTCGACGCAACGGTGTGGCGGAATACACTTTTAAACCTGATCGATGAACCGGCAAAGAGGCGGGTGGCAGCGCAGGCAACGGGCCATATTGTGGCACGCATGTCGCTGCAAGCCCAGGCGGGGCTCGAGTTCAATCCATCGTAAGGAGTTGTTTGCCAAGCGAATTGTCCATCACCGAGCTGCCAACTCCTCGACAAGCAGATCGATAGCCTGCAGCACATGGATCGGTCGCCAGGTCGCCGGATCTCTGTAGGAGGGATAGACCGAGAAGACCACCTCGACGAGCGCGTCGATCGTCGGCCGTGCCGTACGCCTTTGGGCAATGGCCGCCTTTGCGGCTTGGCTGACAGTGTCCTGCGTGAGCCCCCACCCGGCATAAAACGGTACCGCGTAACAGCGCACGGGCAAGCTTCGCAACAATGCGTCCAGCCCGAACTGGCTCGAGACCGTCCAGACCTCGTCCACGACGTCTAGGATAGAAGCCACAGAGACCTGATCATCGACGAAGACGACGCCCGGCGTTCTGGCGGCGAGTTCCGTCAGGTAGCCTTTGCGATAGCCGGCCATGACATCCGGGTGGGTGCGCACCAGGCATTGACCGCCGCTTGCAACCGCATCGAGCAACATCTGCTCGAACGACGCAGCATTTCCGAGCGCCCGTCCCACGGAGACGTCGCCGACCACCTGATCCACAAGCAGAAGCCGTCGCCGCGTGCTGGCGGCTATTTTCGGGGCCTTGTGCGGCAAGTGATTATATTTCGTAAGTTTATGCTCGACCAGACGCTCGCGGATTGTCTTGCCGCAGTCCGCATCGCGCTGACGCGTGGGGTCGCCAATCAACAGTTCCAGGCGGGAGGCAATGCCGGCATCGACAGGCAAGCCAAGATCGTCGGCGATGATCGACAAGGGGATGGATCCGCTCTTGCCCAGTCCAACGGAGCGCAGAAAACCGTCTTCCAGGTTCCAGTGCGGCAGGCCGCGTAAACGGGCAATCCCTATTGCCGTCTTGGCAGGCAGGCGGCCGCCCCAGGATATTATGCCCTTGATCCGAGGAGAGAGCGTTGTGCCCATTTCCGGCAGGTCGAAATAATGGTGCAACCAGGGAAATGCCTGGCGAACGAAAAACGTCGCGCCGAGCGGCATCTGGGCGGGAGGAAACCATGGTTTGTCCGGAGGAAGCTCCACTCTGGTATTGCCTCTCAAGCTGGCTGTCTTTCCCGATGCATGAAGGGACCAAGACGGCCATCTACAGGAACTGCGTTGGCGAAGTCCAGATCCATCAGGGGCAGAAACCGTCTAAGATGCTGCAGCCATGAGGGCAGGGAAGCTCCTGCTCGGCTTGGCACAAGCACCTAGTAACGCGCATGTTTCCGGCACTTTTAGAAACCCTCAGACCGTCGCGCGTGAGGCTTTAATCGAATTTGCGGCGAGCCCCGCTCAAAAAGACAGATCCAGCACCCGGTCTTCGAACAGGCGGTTGCGGGAGCCTTCGAGGTGGAGGCGCATGGCTTTCTGGGCGTCTTCGGCGCGGCCGTCTGCAATCGCCTGATAGATGGCGTTGTGTTCTTCGAAGACCTTTTCCAGACCAAGCCGCGGGCCCATCAATGACAGGCCGTGCAGATGCATGCCGACGGCGATGTGCGGTTTCAGGGCTTCGATGGAAGCGGTGTAATAGTGATTGTTGGCCGCCTCGGTGACGCTCCGGTGGAAAACGAAGTCGGCGTCGGTGCGATGCAGCTGGTGACTGGTGGCTTCGCGCAGGTCGGCAAGCGCGGCGGCGATTTTCTGGATGGCGGCTTCGTCGCGCCGCTGGGCGGCAAAGAAGGCGGCGACCGGCTCGATCGTCAGGCGGAACTCATAGCAGCGCTGGATATCGGCAATGGTCTTGACCGGCGAATAGGCGAGATGCGTGGCGGGCGATGCCTGGGCACTGACGAAGGTACCGGCGCCTTGACGCGAATAAACCATACCCTCTTCACGCAGCCGGCCCAGCGCATCGCGCACGATCGGCCGGGAAACCCCCATGATGGACGCCAGTTCATGCTCGCCAGGCAGGCGTGAGTCCGGCGGATAGTTGCCGGAGCGGATGCGTTCGCGTAGCTGATCGAAGACGCGATCGACCAGCCGCACGGATTTGACGCGCTCTGGTTTGGCGTTTGGGCCGGGCTCTTCGATTGCGGGGGCATCCTGCGCCATTTTTTTCACCACGCCTGTTTTTCGATCCTTGTCCTGTGGGACGTTGTTTGACTTAACAGATTCTCGGGCACGAGTTTTAGCAAAGAATCGGTCGTACCGAAGCCCCCCGATTTGACCGCACAGCAGATTGTCCGGCCATCCGCGCTTTCGATCCGAAACCAAGGAATGCCGGCTTCAATCTCCCCATTGGGGATCAGCACGCTGGCGCCGAGCGCTTTCAGGATTGCAAGCGCAGTATCACCGCCGCCCATCATCAGCATGTCGGGCCGGGTTTTCTCGACCACCTGCCGGATGCCGTCGGCAAAGCGGGCAACGACCTGTTCGGGGTTTGAGGTCTGCTCGCCGGAGCACCTGGCCACCGCAGGAAGTCCGTGGACGTCCACTGCTGACAATTCGCCAGCGAGAGCGTCCGCAATCGTCACAAGCTGCCGGTGTTCGGCGAGATGTTCGATTTGGGCCGATGTAATGGGATCGCGCGATCCGAAGGCAAACAGGGTTTCGGTGGATGGCGGGAATGGCGGGCGAAGGGCGGCCGGCCTCGCGAGCGAACGGGCAAAGGCGCTGCCAAGGCCACGCGCGCCAACGGCGACCGCAGTGGACCAGTCGGTTTGCCGAACCAGATCGTCCAGATCGGCATCAGTGCTGGCGTCGTAAACATTGATCGCCAATGGGTCGGTGGGAAAAAGGGTGCGGATTGGCAGCGGTTTCTCGACACCCCTGCCAGTGACGGCGCCATTGATGGTAAAACGCTGTTGATCCGGAATGGCCGGCGCCACGATGATCCGGTTGCGGCCGGTAATACCGGCAAGCGTCATGCTCTCCGCAGCGACATTGCCCTTGAGCCGGGAATCGATTTTCTTGAGCAGAATAGGCGGCTGCGCCATGCCCAGCGCTGTAAGAGCCGCCTGCATCTGCTGCGCCGCTGCGTCAGCGGAAAGAGCCCGCGATGCCGTATTGATGACGATGACATCCGGATTGCGCTGGAGCGCTTCGGCCACGGCTTCGACGTCGATTGCCACCGCCACCGTCAGGCCGGCATCGACAAAGGGTGTGCCGGTATCGAGCGCGCCCGTCAGGTCGTCGGCGATGATGGCGACGAGCAGTGTCATCCGGGGAGGCCTTCGGTGACGGCATGACAGGCGACCATGTGGCCCGGGCGGGCCTCGCGCCATTCCGGCACCACCTTGCCGCAGATATCCATGGCGATCGGGCAGCGCGTATGGAACCGGCAGCCGGAGGGCGGTGACAGCGGGCTTGGCACATCGCCCTGCAGGATTTGCCGCTTGCGGCTGCGCTCATGGACGGGATCGGCTTCCGGCACGGCGGAAAGCAGCGCCTTGGTGTAAGGATGCAGCGGGTGCTCGAACAGTTCCTCGCGGGTCGCAAGCTCGGCGAGACGGCCGAGATACATGACGCCGACGCGGTCGCTAATATGGCGCACGACGGCGAGGTCATGGGCGATGAACAGGTAGGTCAGCCCATATTTCTGCTGCAGGTCGAGCAACAGGTTGATGATCTGCGCCTGAACGGAAACGTCGAGCGCCGAGATCGCCTCGTCGCAGACGATGAATTTCGGCTGGCAGGCGAGCGCTCGGGCAATCGCCACGCGCTGGCGCTGGCCGCCGGAGAGTTCGTGTGGATAGCGCGACGCAAAGCGCGGCGGCAGGCCGACATCGGCGAGCAGTGTGGCGATCCGGTCCTTCAGCTCGGCCTTGGTGGCAAGTTTGTGAAACAGGATCGGCTCGCCGACGGCTTCACCGATCGTCATGCGCGGGTTGAGCGTCGAATAGGGATCCTGGAAGACGATCTGCAATTGGCGGCGGTAGGGCCGCATCGCCTTTTCGTCGAGCTCGACAATATTCTTGCCCTGATAGATCACCTTGCCTTCGGTCGCCCGGTGCAGGTTGAGCAGCGTGAAGCCGGTGGTGGACTTGCCGCAGCCGGATTCGCCGACGAGGCTCAGCGTCTCGCCTTCGAAAATGTCAAAATTGACATCATCCAGCGCGTGCACAGTGGCTGCGCGTTCGCCAAAGGCACCGAGCCGGACATGGAAATGCTTCACCAGGTTTTCGATGCGCATCAAGGGTTGGGCAGCCATCACGCAGCCTCCAGTTTTCTTTGGGCGACGAAGCAGGCGACGCGGTGGGCACCGTCATGGTTCAGGCCCTCCAGTGTCGGGACACGCTCATGACAGATCGCTTCCACTAGGGGACAGCGTGGTGCGAACGGACAGCCTTTTGGCCGGCGGCCGGGCTCCGGCGGGGTGCCACCGATCGAGCTGAGACGCGCCGACCGCTCGTCGGAGAGTTTCGGGATGGAGGCGAGTAACCCTTGCGTATAGGGATGGCTTGGATTGGCAAAGAGCGCATCGACCGGCGCGTCTTCCACCACGGTGCCGGCATAGAGCACGTTGATGCGATCGACAAGACCGGCGATCAACGCCAGATCATGGGTGATCCAGACGACGGACATGCCGAGCTTGTCGCGCAGATCCTTCACCAGATCGACGATCTGCGCCTGGATCGTCACATCCAGTGCCGTGGTCGGCTCATCGGCGATCAGGAGCTGCGGATTGCAAGCCAAACCGATGGCGATCATCACGCGCTGACGCATGCCGCCGGAAAGCTCGTGCGGATAGGCGTCCAGCCGGTCTTCGGCACCGGGAATACCGACCAGCTTCAGCAGTTCGCCGGCCCGCTTGCGCGCCTCGGCCTTCGACATGCCGCGATGATAAATGAGAGGCTCGGCCAGCTGCTGGCCGATGCGCATCACCGGGTTGAGCGAGGTCATCGGGTCCTGGAAAATGAAGCCGACCTCGCCGCCGCGCACCTTGCGCAGCTCCGAATTCGACATCTTCTGCAGGTCGCGTCCGGCAAAGTTCGCTTCGCCCTTGGTGACTTTGATCTTGTTGGGCAAAAGCCGCATCATGCTGAGCATGGTCAGGCTCTTGCCGCAGCCGGATTCGCCGACGATGCCGAGGGTTTCGCCCTTGTCGACATGCAGGTCGATGCCGTCGACGATGGTCGCCGGACCGTTGCGGGTCTCGATCTCGATGGTCAGGCCCTTGACGTCGAGCAGGCGCTCGCCGGTCTTGGCCGATGGTTCTGGGCGGATATCGTTGGCCATCATCATCACTTTGCTCCGCGCGGATTGAGGGCATCGTTGAGACCGTCGCCGAGAAACGAGAACGCGACGGAGGCAAGGCCGAGAACGGCAGCAGGTGCGGCCAGCAGATGCGGATAATGCTGCCAGACGCGAAGCCCATCGGAAATCATGTTGCCCCAGCTGGGCGTTGGCGGGTTGACGCCGACGCCGAGGAAGGAGAAGGCGCTTTCCAGAACCATGGCGGTGCCGAGACCGGCGCTGACCGCGACGATCAGCGGACCCAGCGCATTCGGCACGACATAGCGCATCAGGATGATGCGGTTGGTCAGTCCCAGCGCCTGGGCGGCGGTGATGTAGGGCCGCGAGCGGATCGACAGAACCTGCGCGCGCACCAGCCGGGCATAGGGCGGCCAGGAAATCAGCGCCATCGAGCCGAAGACCAGCAGGAAATCGACCCAGATGGTTTCGCGGTAGACCGGGTTGAGTGTCGCGAGATACCGGCTTTCCATCCAACTGGTGATCGGCGATTTCAGCGAGGCATTGATGACGACGACGAGCAGAAGGTTGGGGATCGACATGGTCATGTCGGTCAGCCACATGACGATCCGGTCCAGCCAGCCGCCGAAGAAGCCGGCGAGCGCGCCGAGCGTCACGCCGATCAGGACGGCAATGAAGGTGACGACGATGGCGACGAGGAAGGCTGTGCGCGTGCCGTAGACGACGCGGCTGAACACATCGCGGCCGAGATCATCGGTGCCGAACAGATGCGACAGCGACGGAGCCATATTGCGTGAATTCAGATCCTGGCTGAGAAAGTCGTAAGGTGTCAGGTACGGTCCGAAGATTGCCGCAAAGGCAAGGATGACGACGACGATGAGCCCGAAGACGGCGAGCCTGTTACGGCGCAGCCGGTGCCAGGCGTCACGCCAGAGGCTGACGGGCGGTTCGATCTCGATGGGGGTGGTGGTCATGGGAACGACGGACATGGTCAGCGGCTCCTTCTCGTGTCGTTGGCGCGGGGATCGAGCAGCGGATAGAGCACATCGACCAAAAGGTTGGAGATCATCACCAGGAACGAGCCGATCAGCGTGATGGCAAGGATGACGGGGTAATCGGTGTTGGTCAGCGCCTGTACGGTGAGGCGGCCGAGGCCGGGCAGGCCGAAGACCAGCTCGACGAAGATCGCGCCGTTGACGATGGTGATCATGATCAGGCCAAGCTGCGTTACCACAGGCGTCAGTACCGGGCGCAGGATATGGCGTAGCGCGACGATGACTTCCGGAACACCCTTGGCACGGGCGGTGCGCACGAAATCCTCCGATAGAACTTCGATCACGGCAGCGCGGGTCTGGCGCACGATCAGCGCGATCGGCTGGAAGGAGAGAACGAGCAGCGGCAGTATGATCCTAACGTCGAAGATGCCGCCCCAGCCATAGGGCACGGCCGAGCCCGGCAGGATCATGATCAGCATCACCATCAACATCGGGCCGGCGACGTAAGCCGGGATCGCCCAAAGAAACAGCGCCGAGCCGAGGATGGCATAGTCGGTGCGGGTGTTCTGGTTGAGTGCCGCGATCAGTCCAAGCGGAATGGCGACGACTGCGGTCAGGATGACGGAACAGAGTGCCAGCTTGAAGGAAACAGGAGCGGCAGCCGAGATCATTGCCCAGACGGAGCGTCCGGAGCTCAGGGAATTGCCGAAATTGCCATGCAGAAGGTTCCAGATATAGCTGCCGAACTGGACAAGGAACGGCCGGTTGAGGCCTGCACTTTCGCGGATTGCCTCGATGCGTTCCGGATTATAGGCGACGTCGCCGGGCGCGCGCAGGAAGATCAGCTTGATTGGATCGCCGGCACCGAAATAGGCCAGCGCATAGACGCCGAGCATGACGAGAAGGACGGATGGAATCCAGACGACGAAACGGGTCGCGATGTAACGCAGCATGGCAGTCTCCCACCCTTGGTTTCAGAAGATGATGCTTCGAGCTTTGCCCAGCGGCAAAAGTCCGCACTCATACTCCAGCAATGACAATCTGTGCGGAAGCGGGTTTCCGCCTCCGCACAGCAGATGTCGGTTGTGGCAATCGCCTTAAGCGATGGAAATGTCCCAGGGGGCTACAACCTGCCAGTCGAGGTTCTTGTCGATACCGGTGACCTTGTCGGTCGCCCAGCGCGACATCGCCTGGGCGTACCAGGGGATGAAGCTCCAGTCCTCGCGGAAGGCCTTCTGCGCTTCCAGCGCCAGTGCCACACGCTGCGGATCGTCCACCGACTTGGTCGCGGCTTCCGCCAGCAGGCTGTCGACCTTGTCGTTCTTGTATCCACCCAGCTTGTTCTGCGCGTTCGACGAGGTCGAGGCGATGGAACCGGCGAGATAGGAGACGGCATCCGGCACGCGGGTGCCGACGTCGTCGCGGAAGATCTGCACCGCGTTTTGGTCGGGCCCTGCATAGGCATCCTGCTGCGGCTTCATGTCGACGGCCGTAATGCCGAGGTTCTGACGCCATTGTTCGGCGATGAACTGGGCGGCAGCTTCGATGGCCGGACCGGAAATGCCGACGAAGAGCAGTTTTGGCAGGCGTTCAGGGCCACCATAGGTCGATTCGGCCAAAAGCTTCTTTGCGCCTTCCGGATCGTATGGGTAGGGCTCGAAGCCGGACTTATCGGCGCCGGGAACAGAGTTGATCACCTGGTCGGTCTTCTTGTGCGGACCATCCGGGAACGACGCCTTCATCAGGCCTTCGCGATCGACGGCCATGATCAAAGCCTGGCGAACCTTCGGATCGTCCATCGGTGCGCGCGCCGAGTTGAACCAGAAATGCTGGCTGGTCGGGATCAGCGGGCCTTCGGCGAAGCTGGCGCCGAGATCCTGCACGATGGTCGAAGTGACAAGCTCGGTATGGGCATTGTATTCGCCTGATTTCAGCAGGGACGTGGCCGTAACGTTGTCTTCGATCGAGTCGATTTCGATGCGGGCGAGCTTCGGCTTCGGGCCGAAGAAGTTCTCGTTGGGCTCGAACACCAGCTTACCTGAATCGAGATCGATGCTGGTCAGCTTGAATGGGCCGGAATAGACGGCGTCGCTGGTCGGCATGTACCAATCGGCCACTTCCTCGCCGTCTTCGCCGCGTGACTGCGAGGCCTTGGTGATCGGCGCGATATGGTTGCCCAACCGCATGAAGAAGATCGGATCGGCCTCCGACAGGGTGACGACGACCGTGCCTTCATCCGGCGTTGCGATGCCGGAAATTTCCTTGGCCTTGCCGGCGCTGACATCGGCATAGCCAGCGACCTTGCTTAGCACCTGGTCGGCGCGCTGGTTCTTGGTGTTCGGCATGGCCGAGACGTTCCAGGAACCCTTGACGTCCTCGGCAGTGATCTTGCTGCCATCGGAGAATACGGCCTTCGGGTCGATCTTGAAGGTCCATGTCTTGTTGTCGGCGGCCGGTTCCCAGCTTGTAAAGACGTAAGGGTGCAAATCGCCCTTGCTATCGAAATACATCGGAGATGCCCACCAGGCGGAATTCCAGCGATACGGAGGACCACCGCCGCGCAACGGCGACCAATCCTGGTTGAAGGCTGGATGCGCGACCTTGAGCACCTGGCCTTCCTGAGCCATGACGATGCGGGCACTCAGGCCGAACAGGCCAAGCGCTACACTGGTGCAGAGGCCGAGTTTCAGGGCATTGCGGCGGGTGATCTGCGGCTGCGACGCGCTGGCTTCATTGTTCTGATTAGACATCTGATCCTCCAATAGATGCTGTCATCGCGCCCTCCTTCTGCCGGTTCCGGACAGTCTGCCGCGCCATGATGAAGCCGGACACTGGATCGTTATTGTAAATATGTCAACATTAATTCTTGGACATATTCCCAAATCTCAAGGGTAAGCAAATAAAGTATATATTTTTCAATATGATAATTTTCCGTTGAAATTTTTTTGACAGAATTTTTCTTGACAACTTGTCATGATTGGGGAAGAAGCTGAGGGATGGCGGCGCCCAGATGGGCGGATGCGCGCGGAGGAGTTTGCAAAAATGACGATTCACAGGGTCACCGGCGTCTATAGTGCTGCCACGACACCGCTTAACGCCGATGATACGCCCGATCTCGGCCTGTTCACCGCCCACTGCCAGCGCCTTCTCAGCGAAGGCTGTCACGGCGTGGCATTGCTGGGCACGACCGGTGAGGCCAATTCATTTTCCTCCGCTGAGCGCCGCGATATTCTCGAGGCGGCGCTGAAGGCAGGCATCGCCGGCGATCAGCTGATGCCCGGCACCGGCGTTGCCGCCATTCCGGAGACGATCGAGCTGACGCGCCATGCCCTGTCTGTTGGTGTTAGCAGCGTCGTGATGCTGCCGCCGTTCTATTACAAGGGCGTATCGGACGATGGCCTGTTCGCCGCCTATGCGCGGATCATCGAGACGATCGCCGACGACCGGTTGCAGGTCGTGCTCTATCACATTCCCCAGGTTTCCGGCATTCCGCTGAGTCTGCCGCTGATCGGCCGGCTGATCAAGGCCTTCCCGGATACCGTCGTCGGTATCAAGGATTCGGCCGGTGATTTCGCCAATATGCAGGCGCTTCTTGCTGCATTCCCGGGCTTTTCCGTGCTCGCTGGTGCCGATCCTCTGCTCTTGCCGCTGATCAAGGCGGGCGGGGCGGGCTGCATCACCGCGACATCCAATCTGGTCGCAAGCTCGCTGCGCACGGTCTACGACCATGCCAATGATCCGGCCCGCGCGGCCGAGGTCGAGGCGGCACAGGCGCGGATCAATGCCTATCGCTCGCTGTCCAATTCCTACGTCCAAATCCCGACGATCAAGGCAATGGTCGGCCTGAAGAACGGCAACGCCGCCTGGGCGCGCCCGCGTCCGCCGCTGATGGCGCTAAGCGCTACCGATCAGGCCGATCTGGCAGCCAAGTTTGCACAGTTGCCGTAAAGGGAGTGAGCCATGACATCCGGTTCCGGGCTGAAACCTGAGCAAATTCCGCCGCTTATGAATGGTTCTATCCTGCCGCACGCGGCTGAACGCCATCGTTTCGATGCCTTCCTGCCGTCGCCTTGTGTGCAGAACCATGCGGCCAATCTCGCCTTCCTTCCCGATGGTACGCTGACCTGCGTCTGGTTTGGCGGCACGATGGAGGGTATGGGTGATATCTCCATCTACATGTCGCGGCTGGTTGCCGGGTCCGCCGCGTGGTCGGAGCCGGAGAAGATGTCGGACGATCCGCAGAAGTCCGAGCAGAACCCACTGGTCTTCACGGCGCCGGATGGCAAGGTCTGGCTGATCTTCACGTCACAGACCTCGGGAAACCAGGACGGCGCCGTGGTCAAGCGGCGGATTTCCAATGATGGCGGGCGCACATTCGGCCCCGTCGATATTCTTTGCGACAGTCCCGGCACATTCGTGCGCCAGTCGATCGTCGTCAACCGGCGGGGCGACTGGCTGCTGCCGGTGTTCCGCTGCGTTGGAGTGCTTGGTCAGCGCTGGACGGGTGATGCTGATACGGCCGCCGTTCTGATCTCGCGCAATGCCGGATCCAGCTGGGATATGGTCGATCTGCCTGGAAGTATCGGGGCTGTCCATATGAACATCGTCCCGTGTCGCGATGGGCGAATGGTGGCCTTTTTCCGCAATCGCTTTGCCACGCAGATCCTGCGCAGCCATTCCGATGATGACGGTATGACTTGGAGTGCGCCGGCGCCAACCGCGTTGCCCAACAATAATTCATCGATCCAGGCGGTCGCTCTCAAGGATGGCCGGATTGCGATCATCTACAATCATTCCAATGCTTTGACATCGAGCGACCGGCGACATTCTCTCTACGATGAGATCGAGGCGGAGGAGGGCGCGCCAGCCGTGCCGGCGGAGACAGTGTCTGCTGCCGATGGCATGCCGAAAGCGATCTGGGGTGTTCCCCGCGCGCCGATGAGCCTTGTTTCTTCCGGTGATGGCGGAGAAACCTTTGGTGTCCCCGTTCAGTTGGAAACCGGTGACGGCTATTGCCTCACCAACAATTCCAAGGATGCGCTCAACCGCGAATATTCCTACCCGTCGATTGCCGAGGGGCCGGATGGCGCGCTGCATGTCGCCTACACCTATTATCGCCGGGCGATCAAATATGTGCGGCTGGAGTCCGGATACGGTTTCTAAGGCCTTGCGGTGGCGCGAAAAGCGGAACTCGTCCTCCGCTTAAGGGGAAGTGCAGTTTTTACAACTGTGAAAGTCGAGCGCTTCCCGAGCGGAATTTGACAAATGGCGTTCCGGCTCACGAAATCCACGCTAAACGGCGCGGGTTTCGCGCTTCCATTTACAAGGTAGCCATTCATTTTTGTGCGCCTTCTCCTTGTATCGTGATTTCTTTTAAAGAGCGGCCGGTCCGGCGAGTATTTCAATTTTACCGATTAAAAACAAATTGTTATAGTAGTGTATTGCACGTTTCAGCCTCGGCAAATAGGCCTTGGAGAGGAAAAACACCGCTTCTCTCCGCCTTGGCTATTGCCAAGAAAGGTAGTTTTCGATAACAAATTTACATGTTGGCCGCGATCCTTCGTGGATGTTGCGACGAAAACAACGAGGACATGTCCATGACCAGTTTGAGCGCCCCCATTACGATCGTCCGCCCGGAGATCATCGAGTTCGGCGTCGGGGTGGCTGGAAAACTGGGAAAATGGGCAAAAGACCAGGGCTTTGCGCGCATTTTGGTCGTGTCGGATGCGTTCAACGCATCCCGCGCCGGCCTTCTCGAATTGCCGGGAAGCGTCACTGTTTTTTCACAGGTGAAGCCCGAGCCGGATACGGACAATCTCGATCTGGTGCTGGCTGCCGCCGATAAGGCGCGGGCCGATCTAATCGTCGGCTTCGGCGGCGGCAGTGCCATGGATCTGGCCAAGCTCGCCTCGGTTCTTTCGGGCTCCAGCCAGACGCTGCGCGATGTCGTTGGCGCGGGCAAGGTGGCTCAGCGCCGCCGGGCCGGACTGGCGCAGGTTCCGACCACGTCCGGGACCGGCAGCGAGGCCGGCATTCGCGCCCTGGTCACCGATCCCGCAACGCAGGCAAAGCTGGCAGTCGAAAGCATCCACATGCTCGCAGATATCGCTGTCATCGACCCCGGCCTGACCTTCACCGTGCCTGCCGCGACGACAGCAGCAACCGGTGTCGACGCCATGGCCCATTGTGTCGAGGCCTTTACCAACCTCAAGGCGCATCCGATGATCGACCTCTACGCGATCGAGGGCGTGCGTCTGGTCGGACGTTATCTTGCCCGCGCCGTTGTCGATGGCTCGGATGCCGAGGCGCGGGCGGGACTGTCGCTCGCCTCGCTTTATGGCGGCTTTTGCCTTGGCCCGGTCAATACCGCCGGCGGCCACGCACTTGCCTATCCGCTCGGCACCCGCTGGCATGTGGCGCACGGCGCCGCCAATGCCCTGATCTTTCCGCATGTGCTGGCGTTCAATACACCATCGGCTGCGGAAAAGACGGCGATGGTGATCGCCGCGCTCGATCTCAAGGCTGGTGCCGACCAGGCCTCGGTCTTCGATGCCGCGTTCGGTTTCTGCGCTGGGCTTGGCATCGAGATGCGGCTCTCGGCGCTGGGCGTGCCGGAAACGGATCTCGGCATCATGGCCGATGACGCCTTTGCCATTCGCCGCCTGCTCGATAATAACCCGCGCGATCTCGCGCGCGACGACATTCTTTCAATCTATCAAGCTGCTTATTGAGGTCTGCGGAGCCAATCGCAGCAACGGCCGTAGCGCCGCACGGAGGACTGAACATGAGAACATCGCGCGTAGCCGTCACGCTGGGAGATCCGGCCGGTGTCGGCCCAGAAGTCATCGTCAAGGCTCTGGCGTCGCTGCCGGAAACCGACCGGGCGAACTTCGTCGTCGTCGGCAATGTCGAGGCGTTGGAGCGTGCCAACCGGGTAACGGGAACGGAATTGCATTTTTCCGCATCCCCCGCCGCAGGCATGATCGCCGTCGATGAGGTTGCAATTGATGGAAAGCTGCCCGAGATCGGCAAGGTGAGCCCGGTCGCCGGCGATGCTTCGGTGCGTTACATCAAGCGCGCAGTCGAGCTGGCGATGTCCGGCGAAGTCGATTGCATCGTGACTGCCCCGATCAACAAGGAGGCGATGAATCTTGCAGGTCATCATTTCGATGGTCATACCGGTCTTCTCGCTCACCTGACCGGCTCGAAAAGCTCGTTCATGCTTTTGGCCTCCGAACGATTGAACACGATCCATGTCTCCACCCACGTCTCGCTGCGCACCGCCATCGAGCGAGCAACCGTCGAGCGGGTGCTGGCAACGATCGAGGCAGGACACCGGCATTTCCTGCGTCTCGGCCGCAAGGCCCGCATCGCGGTCGCCGGCATCAATCCGCATTGCGGCGAGGGCGGCCTGTTCGGCGATGAAGATACCAAGTTTCTAGCGCCGGCGGTCGAATTGGCGAAGGCCAAGGGTATTGATGTGGTCGGGCCGATTTCCGCCGATACCGTCTATGCCCGCGCCTATGGCGGCGCCTTCGATCTGGTTGTGGCGCAATATCATGACCAGGGGCATATCCCGATCAAGCTGGTGGCCTTCGAGACCGCCGTCAACGTCTCCCTCGGCCTGCCGATCGACCGGGTATCGGTTGATCACGGTACCGCCTTTGATATCGCCGGCACCGGCAAGGCCAACCATGTCAACATGCTGTCGGCGATCGACTATGCGCGGCTGGTAGCCCGGTCACCAAGGACCGTCGCCGCCTCTTGAGGCGGGAAAACCTTAGTTCTGGTCGAAAAAGTCGCTGCGAATCTCGCGCCGGATCAGCTTCAGCGAGCGGTCCGGTTGGATGATATAGGTCTCGTAGGCAACTCCGGTCACGGTGCGGAACGAGTTATGCACGACGCTGCCGATCGGCGATTTCGTCAGCTTCGTGCGTGGTTGGCCGCCATAAGTGATGCTGCCCGGGATAGGCTCGACATCCGGCGTGGTGCACGAGGCGAGCATCAGCGCGACCGCACTCAGGAAAACGACAGACTTCATCGGGGGGTACTCCGCAAGGACGCTCACTGCGACAATGTAGTGGGATCGGTGATGCATTCAAGACGTCTGGCCCTATCGCCTGCAGGCGTCGCGCTTTCACTGAATGGTTCAGCGTGATCCCCGCACAAGCAACTTTTGTTGCGTCTGGTTTACGGTGGTGAAATCTCCGGCCATCGCGAAAAGATTTTCAACGGAAAAGCTGACGATCCCTTCCACTGGCAGACATAAGATTATCCCCCTCAATGCTTCGCAGTGTTGGAGTTTGAGGCTGGAAAGACGAAGTGAAGCTGGCCCGATTTGATCGAGGCGCGCTCGATCAGAGCCTTATGCTCCTCCCGCATGGCCTGCGACCGTTCCCTGAATGCGCGCGATCGCGCCAGAACTGCCTGCGTCCGTGCCGTAATTTCATCAACATGGCTCATGTCTTACCTCAAAGATTAGGTGGCCCAGCGATCGTACCAATCAGGATACAACGGCTTCCCGGCCTGCAACGTTCCATTTGTTCACTATATGTTCTAGTTTTGCCAAAAGTCAAGAGCTTCCAAGCGACAAGCGCGTGCGCTCGTCGCAGTCGAACGCTACGGGCCACGGCCTCAATTTTTTGTGATTGTGTTCCGGTTGGGGCCGTCATGATGAGAATATAGATGAACGACTGCACAGATTTTGCACCGAACATTCGGGATGTTCCTGAATTGTTCAGCATGTCTATGGTGTTTCGCGCACGGCGGAGCGTAAGAAAAAAGGTAACGCATTGGAAAGAAAGCGAAAAAAATGGTGCTGCTAGAGAGATTTGAACTCTCGGCCTCTCCCTTACCAAGGGAGTGCTCTACCCCTGAGCTATAGCAGCATCGTGCGGTCGGATCAGTGTTTGTCCGGCGCGAGCGAGGGCCTATTGCCATAGCTTGTTGCGGAGCGCAAGCCGCAAATCGAAGTTTTCACTGGATGGCGTGCTCGAAAAACAAGTCACTCTTCCGGACAGCCCGGTTTTGCGGTATCTGAGCGGTCATGCAAGATAACAATGATCAGACACACAAGGACGCTGCCGCGTCAGGCAAGCTCGAACCGGGCAAGCTCGAACCAGGCCACGAAGCGGAGCGGCAGGCCGAGGCGCGCCGCGAGCGGGCGGCGAAGACGCTGCGCGACAATCTTTTGCGGCGCAAGCAACAGGGACGGGCGCGGCGTGCCGGTGCCGCCGATGAAACATCTGGCCTGCCTGCCGCAAAAACGGACGAATCGGCTGATTAATCCGTGCCAGCACCATTGATCGGGTCCGGGGGCGGATCGCCGATGGTTGGCGAAGTTACGATCTATGCCCGATGCCGCATCGATGCTGATGGGGTGCGCGGGCGGGGTCAGCCAGACTGGACCGGTGTTGTGCCTGCATCCATCCGGTGCGGCTGCACCGTCCTTGTGCAATTTGCTTCTCATTTCACGGTGCATCCTTTATGGAGGCGCCAATCTCTTAAAGTTCGGACTATCAGGAAAGGCGGGCGGCGCCCGTAAGGTACCCTATGGATCGCATCAGAATTATCGGCGGCAATGAGCTGCGCGGCGTCATCCCGATTTCCGGCGCCAAGAATGCAGCCCTTCCGCTCATGATCGCCTCGCTTTTGACCGATGACACGCTGACGCTCGAAAACGTGCCGCATCTGGCCGATGTCGAGCAGCTGATCCGCATCCTGGGCAATCATGGCGCCGACATTTCCGTCAATGGCCGCCGCGAGCGCCAGGGAGAAGGGTATTCGCGCACCATCCATTTCACCTCGCGCAACATCGTCGATACGACCGCCCCTTACGAGCTGGTCTCGAAGATGCGCGCCAGCTTCTGGGTCATCGCTCCGCTTCTCGCGCGCGAAGGCAAGGCCCGTGTCTCGCTGCCGGGCGGGTGCGCCATCGGCACGCGGCCGGTCGATCTGTTCATCGAGGGTCTGACGGCGCTTGGCGCCAATATCGAGATCGATAGCGGCTATATCAATGCGACGGCGCCGAAGGGCGGCCTGGTCGGCGCGCGCTATGTCTTCCCGAAGGTTTCTGTTGGTGCCACCCACGTGATGATGATGGCGGCAACGCTTGCCAATGGCACGACGGTGATCGGCAATGCCGCGCGCGAGCCGGAAGTCGTCGATCTCGCCAACTGCCTGAATGCGATGGGCGCCAAGGTCACAGGCGCCGGCACCTCGACAATCACCATCGAGGGTGTCACCTCGCTGTCTGGCGCACGCCACCGCGTCCTGCCGGACCGGATCGAGACCGGCACCTATGCCATGGCGGTTGCCATGACCGGCGGCGACGTCGTGCTCGAAGGCACCAACGCCAAGCTTTTGGATACGGCGATCGAAGCGATCCGCCGCGCCGGTGCCGAAATCACGGAAACTGAAAGCGGCCTGCGCGTCGTGCGCAATGGCGGCGGTATCAAGCCGGTGGATGTGGTGACAGATCCTTTCCCAGGCTTCCCGACCGACCTGCAGGCACAGTTCATGGGCTTGATGACCAAGGCGGCCGGCACGTCGCACATCACCGAGACGATCTTCGAAAACCGCTTCATGCACGTCCAGGAACTCGCCCGCCTCGGCGCCAAGATCACGCTGTCGGGCCAGACGGCGAAGATCGAAGGCGTCGAGCGCCTGAAGGGTGCCCCGGTCATGGCAACCGACCTGCGCGCCTCCGTATCGCTGGTCATCGCCGGTCTGGTGGCGGAAGGCGAGACCATGGTGTCGCGCGTCTATCACCTTGATCGCGGTTTCGAGCGTCTGGAAGAAAAACTCAACAATTGCGGCGCCCAGGTCGAACGCGTCAGCGACTGATCCAGCGCATCGCATCCGCGCCTGCAGTTGCGGATTCGATGCCGGCGTCCTATGTCCTGTGTCATGATGATGGCAGCTCCGGCTGCGCAGGCAAGGGATGAATGGCATGGATGCTTTGAAGCTGATGGCGCTGGATCAGGAAGATCTGGAGATCGTGTCCGCCCATGTGCAGGATGCGGTCTTCAAGGTTTCCGGCCTCGACTACGCGCCTCGCTCGAAACAGCTGTCGCTGGTGATCAACCGCTTCGTCTGGGAAACAGCCGAAGGCCGCGGCAAGTCGTTCGAGCGCCGCCGCAGCCTGCTCGCCTTCAAGCGGGTGACCGCCGTCCGCTCCATCGGCTTCGACCGCAAGGACGATGACAAAGTGCTGTCGCTGCTCGCCATCCAGTTCGAACCGAATGGCGAAGGGCCGGATGGAACCGTTGAGTTCATCCTGTCCGGCGAAGCATCGATCATGCTCGATGTGGAATGTATCGAGGTTCAGCTTGCAGATACCGGCGGCGCATGGGAAACCGGTTTCAAGCCGCGCCATCCCGCCGGCGCCTGATATCCCGACCACCGGCCCGAGAGGGCCGCGCATCTCTGCCGACCACCCATAAGGACGTTTCCATTGGCTATCCGTCTCGACTATCTGACCCCAGGCTTCGAAGCCGAGTTCGCAGCTTTTCTGACGACCAAGCGGGAAGTGTCCGAAGACGTGAATGCCGTGGTCAAGACGATCATTGATGACGTGCGCCTGCGTGGTGACGCGGCGCTTGCCGAATATACCAAGAAATTCGACGGCCTCGATTTTGCGGTCACCGGCATGGCGGTGACGGCTGACGAAATCGACGCGGCGATCAACGCCGTGCCGTCCGAGGTGCTGGGCGCGCTCAAGGTCGCCGCCGTGCGCATCGAGGCGCATCATGCCCGCCAGCGGCCGAAGGACGATATCTACGAGGATTCGATGGGCGTCGGCCTCGGCTCGCGCTGGACGGCGATCGATGCCGTCGGTCTCTATGTGCCGGGTGGCACAGCAAGCTATCCAAGCTCGGTGCTGATGAACGCGCTGCCGGCCAGGGTTGCCGGCGTCGAGCGCATCGTCATGGTCGTTCCTGCCAATGGCGGCGTTATCAATCCGGCGGTCCTTGCTGCCGCCCGCATGGCCGGTGTCGAGGAAATCTACCGCATCGGCGGCGCCCAGGCGATCGCGGCGCTTGCCTATGGCACGGCGTCGATCGCGCCGGTCGCCAAGATCATGGGGCCGGGCAATGCCTATGTCGCCGCCGCCAAGCGCCAGGTGTTCGGCACCGTCGGCATCGACATGATCGCCGGCCCTTCCGAAGTCTTGGTCATCGCCGACCGCGACAACGATCCGGACTGGATCGCCGCCGACCTTCTGGCCCAGGCCGAGCATGATGTCGGCGCCCAGTCGATTCTGATCACCGACGACGCGCCGTTCGCGGCTGCGGTCGAGGCTGCGGTCGAACGCCAGCTGCGCACGCTCCCACGGGCCGAAACGGCGAGCGCCAGCTGGCGCGATTTTGGCGCGATCATTCTCGTCCCGGATTTCGACGTGGCGGTGCCGCTCGCCAACCGGATTGCGGCCGAGCATCTCGAGCTTGCCCTTGCCGATGCCGATGCGATGATCCCGAAGATCCGCAATGCCGGCGCCATCTTCGTCGGCCGTCATACGCCGGAAGTGATCGGCGATTATGTCGGCGGCTCCAACCATGTGCTGCCGACGGCGCGTTCCGCCCGGTTTTCCTCCGGTCTCGGCGTGCTCGATTATATGAAGCGCACCTCGATCCTGCGCCTCGGTGCCGACCAGCTGCGCGATCTCGGACCGGCAGCGATAGCACTTGCGCGCTCCGAAGGCCTGGAAGCTCATGCGCGCTCGGTTGCCATCCGTCTCAATCTCGGGGGCGAGGGATGACATCCAGCCACCGTCTCTGCGATATTGTGCTCGACGAGACCATCGGCCGCTCGACGCCCGATGTCGAGCATGAGCGCGCGGTGGCGATCTTCGATCTGATCGAGGAGAATTTCTTCGAACCGGCCGGTCACATCGGCGGCCCTTACCGGCTCAGGCTGTCGCTGGTCGATTCAAAGCTCGTTTTTGCGATTACCACCGAGACTGACGCCGGGGTCGCCACCCATATCCTGTCGCTGACGCCGTTCCGGCGGATCGTGAAGGATTATTTCCTGATCTGCGAAAGCTATTACGAGGCCATCCGCTCCTCGACGCCAAGCCAGATCGAAGCCATCGACATGGGAAGGCGCGGCATCCACAACGAGGGCTCGCAGACGCTGATGGACAGGCTGTCTGGCAAGATCAAACTCGATTTCGATACGGCGCGGCGTTTGTTCACGCTTGTTTGTGTGCTCTACTGGCGGGGATGACGGTGACGGTCGCTGCTTCCCCCAACGAACCGCAGCGGAGCGCGAAATCGCCGGGTTCGGTGCTGTTCATGTGCGGGATGAATGCGATCCGTTCGCCGATGGCCGAGGTTCTGGCAAAGGCAATGCTGCCGCCTGGCACCTATGTTGCTTCGGCCGGTGTTCGGCCAGGCGAGCGCGACCCGTTCGTCGATGTGGTCCTGGAGGAGATCGGGCTGACGGCCGGGCGGCACCAGCCGCATACGCTGGACGAGCTGGAAGACGATTATTTCGATCTGATCGTCACGCTGGCGCCGGAGGCGCATCATGCAGCACTGGAGCTGACGCGGTCGATGGCGATCGATGTGGTCTACTGGCCGACGCCGGACCCGACGGTGGCCACCGGCACCCGCGAACAGATTGTTTCGGCCTATCGCGAGGTCCGAAATCACATTGCCAGCCTGCTCAAGCATCGTTTGCTTGGACAAATGCCGGACAAGATGGCATAGGGCACATGCAAAACCGGAAAATGAGCTCGCTGCTGTTCACAAAACAGCGGCGATTGTGTAGTTTCCGCCAAATTTTTAAAAGGTGCGACACGCGCCTCTATCGAAGCACAGAAAGAAATACCCTACATGGCGAAAGAAGAAGTCCTCGAATTCCCGGGCGTAGTTACCGAATTGCTGCCCAATGCAACGTTCCGCGTCCAGCTCGAAAATCAGCATGAAATCATTGCCCATACGGCTGGCCGCATGCGCAAGAACCGCATCCGCGTTCTCGCCGGCGACAAGGTGCTCGTCGAAATGACGCCGTACGACCTGACCAAGGGCCGTATCACTTATCGCTTCAAGTAAGCGCGGCGGCGTGCGCGCCGCAAACTCGAGATCGATGGCCCCGTTGCAATGGCATTGACACATAAGCTGATCCTGGCCTCCGGCTCGCCGCGGCGTGTCGAACTGCTCGCGCAGGCGGGCATCGAACCGGCGCGCCTGATGCCGATGGATCTCGACGAGACGCCGAAGCGCACCGAGCATCCGCGCTCGCTCGCCTGGCGGCTGTCTGCCGAAAAGGCGAGAGCGGCACTGGCCGCCATCAAGGGCGAACCCGGCTGGGAGGGAAGCTATATCCTTGCCGCCGATACCGTCGTCTCCGTCGGCCGACGCATCCTGGGAAAGCCCGAACTGGTCAGCGAAGCCTCAAGCGCGCTGCATCTTCTGTCGGGCCGCAGCCACCGTGTTTATACCGGCGTTTGCCTGATCACGCCGGACAAGACGGTGCGCCAGAAGGTCATCGATACTAAGGTTCGCTTCAAGCGCCTCTCCAGCCACGACATCGACAGTTACCTGGCCTCGGGCCAGTGGCGCGGCAAGGCAGGCGCCTACGGCATCCAGGGCATCGCTGGCAGCTTTGTCGTCAAACTGGTGGGTTCCTACACCAACGTCGTCGGCTTGCCGCTCTATGAGACCGTGAGCCTGCTTTCAGGCGAGGGTTATGACGTGCATGACAGCTGGATGAAAGGCTAAGGCCATGAGCTCAGACGAAACCAAGGGCGCCTCCAACGTGGCGCCGTTGCGCAAGGCCGTGACGTGCCCCGAGTGCAAACGCCCGTCGCATCGCGAACATTATCCCTTCTGTTCGGACCGTTGCCGCAATGTCGATCTCAACAGATGGCTGACCGGTTCCTACGCCATTCCGGTGGCTGATGATGAATCGAAAGCCGACGGCGACGATTGAGAACAGCCGGATTTCGCGGGAAATCCGTTGTTTTTCAGGTATTTGCACCAAATGACATTTTCCTGTCGAAAAAACGTCATTTGGTGCTGGACACCGTCGAACAAGATGTTATAACCCCGCTCGCTTCCGGGGCGCAACCAACCGCCCCACGGTTCTTAAAAAAGAACTACCGCCGCAAGGCAAGGATGCCCGGATAGCTCAGTTGGTAGAGCAGCGGATTGAAAATCCGCGTGTCGGTGGTTCAAATCCGCCTCCGGGCACCATTTATTTGGTTTCCAAAACAACTTCATTCGATGCCTCACGCAGCCGGACGAGCGACGATTCGCATGGCGCGTATCGATCCGTATTCAGTCTCGGCGCTGGGAGCCGGACATCGAGAAGACGATCTGTGCATAGCCGCGCGGAGTTGGCCGAAAGCGAGTGGGGGGCAGGGTGCTCCATATTTGGTGGTGTTTTGTCCATTCATGTCGGTCGAACCTGCCCTTGCGGATGGGATCAGACCGTATTCGGTTGGCTGGCGAAGTTCCGTGTTTCGTTGAAATGACGATTGAATTTTCTAATTATCTTTCAAAAACAATAGATTGAATTGTAGTTTGTGCCGTGGGTATGCGAATGACACAGGGCAAATGCAGTCAGATATCTACCTCACCACCTGCATAAGCGAGGCTTGAATTACCCCTGCCTCATTCATGCCGTATTCACATTTGGAGCGCTCTAAAGCCAGCAGCCGCTTGGGCTTTATGGAGTAGAAAATGCAGAGAATGAAAATCGCCGTTGCCGCCGCAGCGGTGTTGTTGACGGCCAGTGTCTCCCATGCGGAAGATCTCGTCTTCACGCTGAAGAACGGCACGAAATCGGTACTCAACAATTTCCACGCTTCGCCGGTCGGCGTCGACAAGTGGGAAGACGATATCTTTGGCCGTCAGGCGCTGGGCCCGGGCGAAACCATGGAAATCACCATTGGGGACGGACGCGACGTCTGCAAATACGACATGCGTTTTGAATTCCAGGGCGATGATCTCGACGTCACGACCGACACGCAGGATCTTTGCGAGTTGGGCGAATACACGATCGAAGAATAAGCAGCCCAGAGTTTTTCCATCGGCCCCGTCATCGTCCGTGGTGGCGGGGTTACGCTTTTTTACGGGAAGTCGCCGGCAGCATGACAGAAGCCCGCCGGTCATATCCCTATCGCGGTTTTTGAGCCCTTGCAGCCATTCGCGAGGTGTCAGCTGGCCTGAACGGGTGTAGAACTGTCGGACCGGGCAGCGCCAGCGGTGCTTGTGCAATTCGGCCCCGGATACCGAATACTGCGACCCGAAGGTGACGTCATGAGCGAAACCGAAACCCAAGCTTTATTCTCGCTGCTGCGCCAGTCCGTGAAAGGTTATCCGCAAGCGGCCGATGCAATCCAGCGCGTTGTCGCCGATGGTCTCGACAGGCATCTCTGCCGGATCAACGTACTGGCATTTGCCGCACGCCACCAACTGGACGAGGAGCGCACCATCGCGACCTTTCTGCATGGAGCACAAATCGGCATGTTCGACATGTCCTGGAACGTGCTTTGCCCCGGTTGCGGCGGTGTGCTGGATTCCAACGCGACACTGAAGACGATGCAGAAGGACTGCTATGTCTGCGCGCTGTGCGCCACCAATTACTCCCCGACCCTCGACGAAATGGTCGAAGTGACCTTCACGATCAACCCGCGGGTTCGCAAGATTGCGGCGCACAGTCCGCACGAACTGCCGATGGCAGAATATTTCCGGCAAATCTACTGGGGATCGGGTGTCGAACTTCCGGAGGACAATTTCGTGCCTCTGGTCGAAAGTTTCGTGCTTGAGGATGTCGAGCTTGCGCCCGGGGAAAAGGCCGTTCTGTCCCTGCAACTGCCATCGGAATTCATCATCGTGTTCGAGCCGGTGACCCACAATGCGCAGTTCCTCGATATCAAGGGGGAGGCAACCCGCGAACGGCAGAACCTGGCCCTGGTTTTCGACAAGGACCATACGCAAAATCAAACCATCGACATGCGCCCGGGACCGTTGCGCATCGCGCTGGAAAACCGGACCGATACCAGGGTTTTGCCGACCGTCTGCATCGCAGGGGATGTCCTGCACGACATGCTCGGCAAGCGGCGGCCGTTCCTGACAGCCAAGCGGCTTCTCACCAACCAGACGTTCCGCGATCTCTATCGCACCAATACGCTGGATGTCGACCAGCGGCTGAAGATCACCAGCCTGACCTTCCTGTTCACCGATCTGCGCGCCTCGACCGAATTATACGAGCGGGTCGGCGATCTCGTTGCCTTCGATCTGGTACGGGCGCATTTCCAGGTGCTTCACGAGATCGTTGCCGCGGAAACCGGTGCGGTGGTCAAGACGATCGGCGATGCCGTCATGGCGACGTTTCCAACACCAGACCGAGCCGTGGCGGCCGCATTGAGAATGCGCGATGCCATGCAGGCGCTGAACGAAAAGAGCGGGCGTGAGGACCTGATCCTCAAAATCGGGGTGCACACCGGACCTTGCATTGCGGTGACGATGAACGAGCGGCAGGATTATTTCGGCCAGACGGTCAACATCGCGTCCCGCGTCCAGGGGCTGGCAACGTCCCAGGCGATCTTTATCACCGGCGAGGTTGCTGGCGACGCCAAGGCTGCCGATCTGCTCTTTGCCAAGGACCTGAAACCGGTCTCGCATAGTGCGGCTCTACGGGGTATCACACGAGAAATCCCGGTATACGCTATTCCATAGCGGGTTTAATTTCTGCTTGCCCACACCTCCTCTCTCCCGGTTTCGGGCTGCAATTCTGTGTGATTTTGGTGACGGGCGGCCAGCATGTTGTGGGCGGGCCGGGTGAACGGCGGGGCTGCCTTTGAAATGTCCTAATAACAGGTGAACAGTTGAGTGCCTGTCATCTGCAACCGATCCACGCATTGTCTCGCGTTCGCTGCGAAACATTCGATGACTTGCAATGAATCTATCGACTGAACGGCTGCGTGCCCTACCGGCCCCGGTTTGAGAAGGAAAGAATGATGAAGAAAACACTTGCTTTGGCGCTCACCACCGCGACCCTGGCTCTGACGGGCGGAATTGCCGCTCAGGCTGCCGATCTGGCAAACGGCGCGCCGGCTCCCAGCTATGAAGAGAGCGATGTGCGTGGCGGCGTGAAGATCGGCTATCTCGAATGCGAGGTTGGCGGTGGCGCTGGGTACGTTCTTGGCTCGGCCAAGGAAATCGATTGCACCTTCCATTCCTCGGTCGGGAAGGAACGCACAGATCACTATACCGGCGCTGTCAGAAAGATGGGCGTTGACCTCGGCTTCACGACGCGCAGCAAGCTTGTCTGGGCGGTGCTGGCGCCGACGGCGGGTTATCACCAGGGTTCGCTCAGCGGTCTCTATCAGGGCGCAAGCGTTGAAGCCACGGTCGGTGCGGGTGTCGGTGCCAATATCCTGGTCGGCGGCACCTCCGGATCCATCCACCTGCAGACGATCAGCGTGACGGGCCAACTCGGTCTCAACCTTGCTGCCGGCGGTACATCCGTGACGCTGACAGCCGTCAACTAAATCGTTCCGCTTTCCCCCTCCGTCTCTTCGGAGGGGGAAAGCCAAAAGCTGATAGCAGCGTCAGTTCAATCCGCCAGTTCGGGATTGTCCGCGCGAAGGCTTTTGGGTCTGAGCAAGCGGATGGCTTTGCCTGCCGGGCTGCTCTGGAGTTGCAATGTTCGCGTAAAGAAGCGGTTTCCGGACGCAACCCTGCCAATATTCACGACAGCCGCATTACCCAGTTCCTGCTCCATAAAGGTCAGGACCTGCTGGTAGGCATCGCGATCCAGGGTGTCGAGCGCCTCGTCAATGATGATCCAGCCCGGTTTGTGCAGTCCCAGCCGCGCAATGGCCAGAAGCCTGATCTCGACTTCGTTCAGCTTCAGTCTTGTCCGCATGTCCTGATCAAAGCTGTTTTGCAGCTTGCTCAGACCGACCCTGGACAACACCGACACCAAATCGGCTTTCTTGAAACGGCCTGGATTTTCAGGATAGCTGAGGACTTCTTCCAGCGTTCCGGGCGGAAAATAGGGCGTTCGCGGCACAAAGGCGATATCCTCGCCGTCGGGTAAGGCAATTCGCCCATGTCCCCAAGGCCAAAGGCCGGCCAGGGACCGGAAGAAAGGCGCCTTTTCCACATCCGATTCACTGGTCACGAGCACACGCTCGCCGGGCCGGATTTCCACATGCTGATCCGCAAGCTTGATGCAGCCGGACGGCAGGGCGATTTCCAGGCGGTCGATGGTCAGGCGGTCGCCGTCCGCCTTGGCAAATTCGATGCGCTTGTCGTTTTCGTGCCGTTCGTCGGTCATCAGGATCGCAGACCGGAAGGCGGCGACGCGCAGCAGTGTCGCACGCCAGTCAGCGATGCTGTCGATATTATCGACAAACCAGCGCAACGACGTATTCACCTGATTGAACGCGCCGACGGCCATCATCAGGCCGCCGAAACTGAGATCGCCATTGAAATAGACCGGGGCTGCGATGACGATGGGTGCGACGACCGTGAGCCAGCCATAGCCGGAGGTCACCCATGTCAGCCGTGTCAGCGCCATCATCAGCTTGTTGCTGATTTCCAGAACCGAGGCGAGATCGCGCTGGAGACGGCGCTTCTCATTGCCTTCGCCGGAAGACAAGGAAACCGCCTCTATATGTTCATTGACCCGCATCAGCGAGAAGCGCAGGGCCGCCTCCCGCGCATAGTGGTCGCCATTGATCTTGACGAGGGGGCGGCCGACGAACCAGCTCACGGCCGCAGCGGTTCCGGCGTAAAGGAAGGCTGCCCAGACCATGTAGCCGGGAATGTTGAGATCATAGCCGCCGACGTGAAAGATGAAACCGGCCGAGAGCGACCACAGCACGCCGACAAAACTGGCGAGAAGAATACCCGACTGGAACAGGCCGATGGTGAGGCCCGCCGTCAGGTCGGCGAGATGACGGGCATCCTCATGCACGCGCTGATCCGGATTGATGCCGATCGCGCCCGCATTTGCAAGGCGAAAGGCTCGCGCGGGCTTCATCCACTCGCCGATGAGATCAAGCGTCAGGCCTTCTCTCAGCTTGATCCGGATCCACTGGTTGAGCCACGTTTGCAGCACATTGAGAACCAGCAGTGCGCCGGCAATCTGGCCGAAGGTGATGAATTGCCTCAGAAACGCCGAGAGATCGCGCCGCTCGAGCGTATCGTAGAAAGGTTTGTACCATCGGTTCAGCATGATCTGCCCGAACGCCGTCGCCAATATCACGATGACGATCCCGATTGCGAGCCATATGATGGTCTTGCGGACAGACGAGGCGACAAAAGCCCGCTGCATCATGCGGAGCTGATCAAAGAAAGGCTGCTCGTCGTCTGTCTCTACAGGCTGATTACTCTTACCATTCATGTCATGCGGCATCGGCGCGAATCTCTCCACCACGGTCTTCACCTCCGAAATATAGCGCGTCCGAAGCGCTCCCCCTAAGAAAGATTAGCAGGGCAGCATGGAGCGAGGCAGTCCAACGGACTCATTTGCCGGCTATCATCGCAAATTGACGGGCAGATGGCTGTTCACGTTTCGCGGAGCTTGCCGTGCACAAAGGCCTTGGCTTCGGCAATTGCGGAGGAAAGCGGGTTGCCGAAGGCCAGGCGCGCGGCAATTGCGGTGGACAGCATGCAGCCGGTGCCGCGCATCGTTGCAGCGAGGCGAGGGGATGCAAAATGCTGTTCGGGCTGTTTCGGCTGGAAGAGGATATCGATGGCTTCCATACCGTTAGCGTGTCCGCCCTTGACCAGAACCGCCTTTGCCCCCGCCGTCAAAAGGCTCCGGGCCTGATCGGGTACGCTGCCCCGCACTGCCGCCAGAACCGAAAGCTCCGGCAGATTGGGGGTGACGAGCGTGCAAGAGGAAAACAGTTCCAGCAGCGCATCCGTCGCGTCCGGGAGCAACAATGCCCGGCCGGACGTCGAGACCAGAACCGGATCAAGCACCACGGGGATGTCAGGATGATCCGCAAGTACCTTGGCAACGGCGGCAATCGTCGCCGATGTCGCCAGCATGCCGATCTTGATGGCGGCGACGGGATTGGCGGCCAGGGCCGCACGCATCTGCTGCGCCACGCGGTCCGGTGCCACGGGATCGGCATGCTCGACGCCATGATGGGTCTGGACGGTGACGGCGGTGATCGCCACCGCAGCCTTGACGCCGAAGGCGGCCAGCGTTTCGATATCGCGCACGATCCCGGCACCGCCGGAGGAGTCGGAGCCCGCGACGACAAGCACATGCGGCATGTGATTCATCCGGGCTTCCTCATCGAAAGCGCGCCGTGCGTTCGATCCATTCCCGCACGCGCGCTTTCGGGTCGGCGTTGAGGGTGATGTCGGTAACGACGGCGGCGCTGTCGGCGCCATGGGCAAAGACGCTATCGATCCGGTCGATATTGATGCCGCCGATCGCCACCAGCGGCAGCGAACCAATCCGCGCCTTCCAGTCGCGCAACTTTTCCAGCCCTTGCGGTGCCCATTTCATTTTCTTCAGGATGGTCGGCCAGACCGGCCCGAGCGCCACATAGTCGGGCGCTGCTCTGAGTGCCGTCTCCAGTTCCGTCCCGTCATGGGTCGAGAGCCCGAGCTTGAGCCCGGCAGCGCGAATGGCACCGATATCGGCGGTGGCCAAGTCTTCCTGGCCGAGATGAACGAAATCACAGCCTTCCTCGATCGCCACGTGCCAATAGTCGTTGACAATCAGCTGGCAACCATATGCCACGCAGACCGTTTTCGCGCGGCGAATGGCGGCCCGCAGTTCGACGTCGTTGCAGTCCTTCATGCGCAACTGCACCAGCTTGACGCCAAGCGGCACGAGCCGCTCGATCCATTCGGCGCTGTCTACGATCAGGTAGAAAGGGTCGAGCTTCATGAAAACACCGCCTTGCCGATGACCGGGGTGGATGGAGCCGCCATGTCGCGCGGCTCCAGCATTCCGGCGTGAAACGCCGTGCGTCCCGCTTCGATCGCGCCGGTGAAAGCCGCGGCCATGGCGGCCGGATCGGCTGCTCCTGCGACCGCTGTATTCAGTAGAACGGCGTCGAAGCCGAGTTCCATGACTGTGGCGGCATGCGATGGCCGGCCGATACCGGCATCGACGATCAACGGCACATCGGGAAAGCTTGCCCGCATGCTGCGCAGCGCCGGCAGATTGACCGGCCCCATCGCCGAGCCGATCGGCGCGCACCACGGCATCAGCACCTGGCAGCCCGCTTCCAGCAGCCGCTCCGCCACGACAAGATCGTCGGTGGTGTAGGGGAAGACTTTGAATCCTTCGCTGCTCAGAATGCGCGCCGCCTCGACCAGCGCAAAGACGTCGGGCTGCAGCGTATCATGGTTGCCGATCACCTCGAGCTTGATCCAGTCGGTGGCAAAGACTTCGCGCGCCATTTTCGCTGTCAGCACCGCTTCTGAAACCGTGTGGCAGCCGGCGGTGTTGGGCAGGACCCTTACGCCGAGCGTGCGGATCAGCTCGAAGAAGGCGCCGCCGGTGCGGCTGCCCGCCGTTTCCCGGCGCAGTGATACGGTGACGATATCGGTTTTCGAGGCTCGAACGGCATCGGCAAGGATGGCGGGCGAGGGGTAACGTGCGGTGCCGAGCAGCAGGCGCGAAGAAACGGAGGTTCCGTAGAGCTCAAGCATATCAGCCTCCCTGCATCGGCGACAGGATCTCGACGCGGTCGCGGTCACTGAGCACAAAGCCGGGCCGCTCTTCGCGGTGCACCAGTTCGCCATTGACGGCCGTCGCCAGCCAGTCGCCCTCGTATTCCAGCGACGTCAGAAGCTGGGAAAGATCGGAAATGTCGGTTTGATGGTCTTCACCGTTGATCGTCAGTTTCATCGGCTGGCTCCCATGGGATCTTCGTATCTGCGATTGACTGCCGGGACCGGATCGAACGGGGTAGCCGGCCGCGTGGCGTTCGTTTTCGAGTTGGAGAGAATGTGGGCGGCGACGTCCTGTGCGAGGGATGGCGCGAGCAGAAAACCATGCCGGTACAATCCGTTGACACGAATGATGCCGTCATCGGTCGAAAACCGGGGCAGGTTGTCGGGATAGCTCGGACGGACCCCGGCGCCGGTCTCGATGACACGCGCCTCGCCGAAGGCCGGGTGAAGCGCATAGGCCGCGTTGAGCAATTCCATCAGTGAGCGGGCGCTGATGGGGCCGCGGTCGTTGCTTTCGATCATCGTCGCACCGACCATGAAGCGCCCATCGCCACGCGGCACGATGTAGAGCGGAATGCGCGGATGCAGCAGGCGGACCGGACGCGAGAGTGTCACGTCCGGCGTCTCCAGCACAAGCATTTCACCCCGAACGCCGCGCAGACCCGCCGATGTCCCGATGGCGCTAGCGCCTGTGCAATCGACGATATGGTCGAAGCCATCGACTGGAAAATCCGGGGCGGCGCCGAAATGGAAGATCACACCCATTGCCGCCAGCCTCCCGTAGAGCCCAGTGATCGCGCGCCTCGGATCGAGATGGGCTTCGTTGCGGAAGAAAAGCCCCTTGCGGAATCGGCCGGTAAGGTCCGATTCCAAGAGTTCGATCTCTTCGCTGTCCAGCCAATCGAACGTCGATGTACGGGCCGCAAAGCGGGTGAGTTCCGCTGTGTCGCGCGGTGGTGAAACGACCAATGTGCCCCTGCGGACGACATGGCCGGGCAGGGCGGCATCCCACCAGTCAGCTGCGCCTTGCCCGAGCCTCACCACCGTTTCCGGCGCGCTTTCGCGCTCGCACCACGGCGCCAGCATTCCACCGGCAAACCAGGAGGCGCCGCCGCCGGGTTGGGCCGCACTTTCGGCGATCGTGACGTCGATGCCAAGAATGGCAAGTTCATGGGCCACCGTGAGGCCGGCAACGCCGGCCCCCCTGATCAGCACGCGCATGGTTACTCTCCGGCCGGCACGACGGTTCCATTGGGCCCAAGCGGCATGTAGAGGGCGCCGCCCGCCTTGAATTTTGCGGCCATCGCTTCCAGCCCTTCCTTCTGCGCCTCGGCGCGGATGTCGTGCGAGATCTTCATCGAGCAGAATTTCGGCCCGCACATCGAGCAGAAATGCGCCACCTTGTGGGCTTCCTTCGGCAGGGTTTCGTCGTGGAAGGAACGCGCCGTTTCCGGATCGAGCGACAGGTTGAACTGGTCCTCCCAGCGGAACTCGAAGCGCGCCCGCGACAGGGCATCGTCGCGCAGCTGGGCGGCCGGATGTCCCTTGGCCAGATCGGCGGCGTGGGCGGCGATCTTGTAGGTGATAACGCCAACCTTGACGTCGTTGCGATCGGGCAGGCCGAGATGCTCCTTCGGCGTGACATAGCAGAGCATCGCCGTGCCAAACCAGCCGATCATCGCAGCGCCGATGCCGGACGTGATGTGGTCGTAGCCGGGGGCGATATCGGTCGTCAGCGGGCCAAGCGTGTAGAAGGGCGCCTCGCCGCAGACTTCCAGCTGCTTGTCCATGTTTTCCTTGATCTTGTGCATCGGCACATGGCCGGGGCCTTCGATCATCACCTGGCAGTCCTTCGCCCAGGCGATCTGGGTAAGTTCGCCGAGCGTTTCCAGTTCGGCAAATTGCGCGGCATCATTGGCATCGGCAATCGAGCCGGGCCGCAGGCCATCGCCGAGCGAGAACGTCACGTCATAGGCGCGGGCGATATCGCAGATCTCGTCGAAATGCTCGTAGAGGAAGCTCTCCTTGTGGTGATGAAGACACCACTTCGCCATGATCGAACCGCCGCGCGAGACGATGCCGGTGACGCGGTTGACGGTCAGCGGGATATAGGCGAGCCGTACGCCGGCATGGATGGTGAAATAATCGACGCCCTGCTCGGCCTGCTCGATCAGCGTATCGCGATAGACCTCCCAATTGAGGTCCTCGGCAATGCCATTGACCTTTTCCAGCGCCTGATAGAGCGGCACGGTGCCGATCGGAACCGGCGAATTGCGGATGATCCACTCGCGGATATTGTGAATGTTGCGGCCTGTCGACAGGTCCATGACGGTATCGGCGCCCCAGCGCGTCGCCCAGACCATCTTCTCGACCTCCTCTGCCATCGACGAGGTGACCGCGGAGTTGCCGATATTGGCGTTGATCTTCACCAGAAAGTTCCGGCCGATGATCATCGGCTCGGATTCCGGATGGTTGATATTGGCGGGAATGACCGCCCGCCCGCGGGCAATTTCCTGACGGACGAATTCCGGCGTCACATGATCGGGAATGCTGGCGCCGAAATTCTCGCCGTCGCGGATCAACGCACCGTTCGGCGGCTTGCGGCCGAGATTTTCGCGGATGGCGATATATTCCATTTCCGGCGTGATGATGCCGGCGCGGGCATAGGCGATCTGGGTCACGGCCTTGCCGTTCTTGGCCCTTAGAGGCTGATTGCGGTGGGGGAATTCCGGCGTCAGCCGTTCGCCGGTGGCAAAGCCGTTGTCCTCCGGTTTGACGTGGCGGCCGTCATAGGTCTCGACATCGCCACGCGCGGTAGCCCAGGCCTGGCGCTGGCGGGGCAGACCGGCGTCGATCGAGACGAGATGGGCCGGATCCGTATAGGGGCCGGAGGGGTCGTAGACGGTGACGGGCGGTTCGCCAGATGTCGGATGCACGGAAATTTCGCGCATCGGCACGCGGATGTCCGGGTAGAGTTCGCCCGGAATATGCACCTTGCGCGACGCCGGCAGCGGGCCGGTGGTGACTGTGGGAGTAATGTTCTTTGCGGCAATAGTCATGGTTGAGGCTCCAAAGTTGGAGACCCAGTCATCAGAGCCGGAATGATGAAAAGACGCTGACGCGAATCCGCAAACGGAATCCGAGTCTGAGCAGCGCTTGCACCGTCCCTACGCCAGTATGAACTGGATCAGGTTCAACGGGTCACTGCGCTGCTTGAGGGCGGCAAAGCCACCGATCATGCCAGCAGAATCTCAGCCCCTTGTCGGGACCCCCCTGGTGAATGCGTCAATCTAGGCACAGTTTTGGACGGAGCGTCAAGAGCCGTTTGGCGCAGCACCCGGCGCGCGGCCCTCGTCGAACGCCTGAAGACTGTGAAGATATTCAATGATTACAATCGCGCCCTCGACAGCGCCGCCCCGGCAAATTATCTATAAAAACATGACCTCAGCGAGCGAAGACACGATTGCCAGCCGCATCAGCCGCATCCTTGCCGACAGGATCGTGACCGGACAATTGGACCCGGGCACGAAGCTGCGCCAGGACCATATCGCCGAGGAATTCGGAACCAGCCACGTGCCCGTGCGCGAGGCCTTCCGCCGGCTGGAAGCGCAGGGTCTGGCGGTCAGCGAACCGCGCCGCGGCGTGCGGGTCGCGTCCTTCGACCTGAAGGAAGTGCGCGAAGTGGCGCAAATGCGCGCAGCGCTTGAGGTCCTGGCTCTTCGTCATGCAGCACCGCATCTGACGGCCGCGATCCTCGATCAGGCCGAAGAGGCGACGGTTGCGGGCGACAATTCCCATGATGTCCGCTCCTGGGAAGAGGCCAACCGCCGTTTTCACACGCTGATTCTCACCCCCTGCGGCATGCCGCGCCTTTTGGCTGCCATCAGCGATCTGCATGCGGCCAGCGCCCGTTTCCTGTTCGCCAGTTGGCGGTCCGAATGGGAAGTGCGCACGGATCACGATCACCGCGCCATCCTGACATTTCTGCGTCAGGGCAATATCGAGAACGCCGCTCCGGTTCTCGAACGTCACGTGCAATGGATCGGCCAAAAGCCCGTCCGCAATGCGTCCGGCGCGACGCGAGATGCCTTCGCCATCGTCGGCTGACGATTTTTTCAGATCTTTTTGTTCCCAGATTTTGCCTGCTTACGGCGCTTGCTGCGGCTTCCTGGAAACGCGCAATGCGTGAATTTATCCGCTTTGCATCAAAAAGGCGGTTGCGGTTTTCTACTCTTCAGTAAATTATAGATAATTATTACTTTAATCTATCAAATGGGATGTTGGATGCTGAGAGATGAAAATCATGCCGATTTCACGGTAGAAAAGCGTGCTGGAGACCAATTTCCTCATGAGGCAGCCGCCGAGACGCCACGATTCTCCCTCGAAGATGCAGGAATTATCTATAATTTTTCCTTCAATGATCTGCTCTTTCAGGCCCAGTCGGTTCACCGGGAAAACTTCGATCCCAATGCCGTCCAAATCAGCCGGCTTTTGTCGATCAAGACCGGGGGCTGTGCCGAGGATTGCGGCTATTGCAGCCAGTCGGCGCGGTCCCCGACGGGGCTGAAGGCCTCCAGGCTGATGATGGTGGAAAGGGTTCTGGAAGAAGCGCGCAAGGCCAAGGCCGAAGGGGCCAGCCGCTATTGCATGGGGGCCGCCTGGCGCAGCCCCAAGGACCGCGACATGGACACGCTGGTGGACATGGTGGCAGGCGTCAAGGCGCTCGGTCTGGAAACCTGCATGACGCTCGGCATGCTGTCGCCGCAGCAGGCAGGCACGCTGGCCGAAGCCGGGCTCGATTATTACAATCACAACATTGATACGTCGGAAGAATTCTATCCGCAGATCATTACCACACGCACCTTTGCCGACCGGTTGGAAACGCTCGCCAATGTCCGCGATGCCGGCATGAAGGTTTGCGCCGGTGGTATTCTCGGCATGGGCGAAACGACCGATGATCGCATCTCCATGCTGGTGACGCTCGCCAATCTGCCCGAGCCACCCGAAAGCGTACCGATCAACATGCTGATCCCGATCCCCGGCTCGCGGCTTGCCAATGCCGAACCGGTCGATCCGATCGAATTTGTCAGGACCATCGCGCTCGCCCGCATCCTGATGCCGCGAGCTCATGTGCGCCTCTCTGCCGGTCGCACGCAGATGAGCGACGAGATGCAGGCGCTCTGTTTCTTCGCCGGCGCCAATTCGATCTTTTCAGGCGATACGCTTCTGACGGCGGACAACCCGGGCGAGGACCATGATACCGCCCTGTTCCGCCGCCTTGGCCTGAAGCCGATGGACCTGGGACTATCGCAATGATGGCTCAAGGTCTTGCCCGCTACGAATCCACGCTGGCGGGCCTGGAACGAAAAGGCCGGCGGCGTTTCCTGGTCGACCGGGCCGGGGCCGATTTCAGCTCGAACGACTATCTGGCTCTGGCCGGTTCGGAGCGGCTGGCGGCGGCGATTGCATCCGCCGTTCAGCGCGGCGTGCCGGCCGGTGCCGGCGGTTCCCGGCTGCTGCGCGGCAATCACCCGGAGCATGAGGCACTGGAGGCGGAGGCCGCTGCGTTTTTCGGAGCCGAGCGCGTCCTTTATTTCGGCAGCGGCTATGCTGCCAACACGGCACTTTTCTCGACCCTGCCACAGCGGGGCGATCTCGTCGTCCATGACGCACTGGTGCATGCCAGTGCGCATGAGGGCATTCAGGCCGGCAAGGCGCAGGCGGTGGCCGCTGCCCACAACGATGCCTCATCCTTCGACCAGGCGATCAAGTGCTGGCGGGCCGAAGGCGGAACAGGCCATCCCTGGATTGCCGTTGAAAGCCTCTATTCGATGGATGGCGACCGCGCACCCTTGACGGAGCTTGCCGCAGTGGCCGAAAGGCATGGCGGTTTCCTGGTGATCGATGAGGCCCATGCGACCGGCGTTTTCGGCCAGGATGGCCGCGGTTTTGCCGCCGGTCTGGAAAATCGTGAGAACGTCATCGTGCTGCATACCTGCGGCAAGGCTCTGGGCGTTTCCGGCGCGCTGTTCGGCGTCAGTGCGGTGCTCTGCGATTATCTCGTTAACCGGGCCCGCGGTTTCATCTATTCGACAGCGCCCTCGCCGCTGATGGCGGCAGCGGTTCGCCAGTCCCTGCGCATGCTGGTGGACGAACCGCAGCGCCGTGCCGATTTCGGCGCGTTGTACAGCTTTGCCAATAGTGAACTGACAGAAAAACTCGGCGTCCAAGGCAGCGGATCGCAGATTCTGCCGGTGCTGATCGGTGACAATGGCCGGGCCGTGCGGATTGCCGCGCGCATGCGGGCCGAAGGCTTCGATATCCGCGCCATCCGGCCACCGACG
>UBTA01000085.1 GCA_900468065.1 Hyphomicrobiales bacterium
CGCCCCGGCCAAGTAAACCAAACCAGCAAACCCACGGCGGATCTTCCGGGCGTGGCTTGAAGTGTTGAGGGCTCGGCCGCAGCGCGGCGGGTTGAGGTGATCACCGCGAACACCATAGTCAATTGCGAATGCCGCAGCCCCCGGAGCTTTGCTCCGACCCTCCCCTCGAAAGGAGGGTAAACATACCGCTTGCAACATCCGCCAAAGCGGGGACAAATCACTGTCAAACCAATCTGATACGAAACTGCCGACGCCAACACATCATCCTCAAGGTGCCCCCCAATGCCGAACCCGCTCGTTTCCCCCCTCGGCGCCACGCTCACCGGCAGCGGTACGGCCTTTGCGGTCCGCTCCAGCACCGCCTCCGGCATCGAACTCTGCCTCTACGACACGACCGGAAACCGGGAACTGCGCCGCCTGCCGATGCAGCGCGGCGACGATGGTATCCACAGCCTGACCGTCCCGGATGCGCCTGCCGGCACCCGCTACGGTTTTCGTGCCTCGGGGAGCTACGATCCGGATCATGGCCTCTGGTTCGACCCCGCCAAGCTGCTGGTCGACCCCTACGCCCGCGAACTCGACCGTGCCTTCCACTACCATCCCCGCCTGTCGGCCTTCGGCGACGACACCGCCGATCTCGTGCCCAAGGCAATCGTCACGGAACCGCAGAGCGCACAACGGCAAGCACCGCTCTTCCAGACCGGCGGCCTGATCTACGAAGTTGCGGTCCGTCCCTTCACCATGCTGCATCCGGATGTGCCGGAACATCAGCGCGGCACCGTTGCTGCACTTGCCCATCCCGCTATCATTGCCCACCTGAAGCGTATCGGCGTCTCCGCCATCGAGCTGATGCCGATCACCGCATGGATCGACGAGCGCCACCTGCCGCCCCTCGGGCTTTCCAACGGCTGGGGCTATAACCCCATCGCCTTCATGGCGCTCGATCCCCGCCTTGTGCCCGGCGGCATGACTGAACTGCGCGAAACCGTTGCAGCCCTTCATGCCGAAGGCATCGGCACCATTCTCGATCTGGTCTTCAACCATTCCGGCGAAAGCGACCGCTTCGGCGCCACACTCTCCATGCGCGGCCTCGACAATCACATCTACTACCACCACGCCACGGATCGGTCGGGCGAACTGATCAACGATACCGGCTGCGGCAACACCATCGCCTGCGATCACCCGGTGGTGCGCCAGCTCATCCTCGACAGCCTGCGTCACTTCGTTCTTTCTGCGGGGATTGATGGTTTCCGCTTCGATCTCGGCTCGATCCTTGGCCGCGATGCCAACGGCTTCAGCAGCGATGCCACGCTGCTCACCGAAATGCGCACCGATCCTGTCCTCAAAGACCGCGTGCTGATCGCCGAACCCTGGGATATCGGCCCCGGCGGCTACCAGCTCGGCAATTTCCCGGCGCCCTTCCTCGAATGGAACGACCGGGCGCGCGACGACCTGCGCCGCACATGGCGCGGCGATAGCCACACGATCGGCGATCTGGCGACGGCCCTTGCCGGATCATCCAGTATCTTTTCCCGCAATGGTGGCGAGCAGACCCGCAGCGTCAATTTCATCGCCGCCCATGACGGCTTCACGCTGATGGATCTCGTCTCCTATGCCGGTAAGCACAATGAAGCCAATGGCGAGGACAACCGCGATGGCCATAACGAAAATCATTCGTGGAACAATGGCGTCGAAGGCGCAACCGCCGATCCCGAGGTCCAGGCCTTCCGCCTCCGCGATGTCATGGCGCTGCTGTCGACCCTGTTTGCCACGCGCGGCGCCATCATGCTGACGGCAGGCGACGAAGGCGGCCGCAGCCAGCGCGGCAACAACAACGCCTATTGCCAGGACAATGCCATCACCTGGGTCGACTGGAGCAAACTGGACGAGACACTGATCGCCCATACCGCCGCACTGTCGCAGATCCGTGCCCGCTTCGATGCCTTCCGCGACACCACGTTCTTCACCGGAAATGGCGATGTCGAATGGCTGCGGTTCGACGGCCAGCCGATGACGACGGGCGATTGGGAAAGTGCGACGACAGATCATCTGGTCATGCTGCCGTCCACCGGCGACACGGTGCAGGACAGGCGCACCCGCCTTGCCATCGTCATCAATCGCAGCCACGCACCGCATCCGGTCCATCTGCCAGTCCGGCCGGGCTCCGGCTGGCAGAGCCTGCTGCCTTCAGCCAATGCCGGTATCGGCATGATTGCTGCGCGCAGTGTCGGTTTCCACGTCGAAGTTTGGTGACCTATGCTCCTCAGCCGATTGCCGTTTTTCCCCAGAGCGGCCTATAGAGAAACCGGGGGGATGTTTTTGATCGGAAAAGAGAATGCCGCAGGAAATTTCGCTATCTGACGTCAAGAACCTGGTGGGCACCGAGGTCGGTATCTCCGACTGGATCACGGTCACGCAAGAGACCATCGACGGATTTGCCGACGCCACCGACGACCACCAGTTCATCCATTCCGACCCGGTGCGCGCCGCTGCCGAAACGCCGTTCGGCGGTACGATCGCGCACGGCTTCCTGTCCCTGTCGCTGCTGTCGGCAATGAATTACAATTGCCTGCCAAAGATCCGCGAACAGACGATGGGCATCAACTACGGCTTCGACAAGGTGCGCTTCGTGACGCCGGTGAAAAGCGGCGCCAAGGTCCGCGGCCGCTTTACCATGGCCGAGGCCCGCTTCCGCGGCGCCGGCATGCTGATGGTGACCTATGAGGTCACCGTCGATATCGAAGGCGAACGCAAACCGGCCCTGACGGCCACCTGGCTGACCATCATCCAGTTCGACCCGAAGGATCGGCCTGACGATGTCTGAGGAACCGGCACTGGAGCAGACCATCCGCCGGGCCTTCACCCAGCAGGCAAATTCCTGCCGCGAGCTCGGTTCGCCCTTCACCGCAAGACTTTGCATGATCGCTTCCACGCGGCTGACCGCCGGTCATCCGGTCGGGGAAAAGATCCTGTCCTGGGCGGGCGATCCCTCGCCGAGCGGTGATTCCGTGCCGCTGCGGTTGGCTGGTGCCCTGCATGCACTGGTTCTATCCGGCACCGACGGCGATCTGGCCGCCGTCTATCCACCACATCCGATCGACAATGACGACGATTTGTGGAGTGCCATCGAGAATGCGCTGCAGAGGCATGCGTCCTTCATCCTCGACCGGCTGACATCGGCGCCGCAGACCAACGAGGTGCGCCGGTCCGGCGCCCTGCTTCCCGGTTTCCTGACCATCTCCAGCCTCTTGCAAAAACCGCTGGTCCTCTCGGAAGTCGGCGCCAGCGCCGGGCTCAACCTGCAATGGGATCGCTACGATTACAGATTTGGAAACAGACCCTGGGCCTTGCGGCCCTCACCGGTGCTGATCGGCCCGGAATGGCGTGGCTCGATGCCGCCGCTCGACGTTGGCATTCACGTCGCCAGCCGTGCCGGCTGTGATCTCAATCCGCTGAACCCGGCAAGCGAGGCCGACGCCCTGCGCCTGCTCTCCTACATCTGGGCCGACCAGCAGGACCGGCTTGAACGCACCCGTTTTGCGCTGTCGATCGCCGCCGGCAACCGCCAGACTGTGGACCGCGCCGACGCAGTGGACTGGCTGGAACAGCGCCTGCAGGAGGTGCGCGAAGATCAGGTTCACGTGGTTTATCATACCATCGCCTGGCAATATCTGCCCGCATCGTCCAAAGCAAAGGGTGAAGCCCTGATCGCTGCCGCCGGAGCGCGCGCGACACAGAAGGCGCCGCTGGCGCGCCTACAGATGGAAGCAGACGAACAGAAACACAATGGCGCAGCGCTGACACTGCAGATCTGGCCATCCGGTGAAAAACACCCGATCGGCCGCGCCGATTTTCACGGCCGCTGGGTGGAGTGGATCGGCTGGCCCGGCCTGCATTGACGTTCTTGGGCGGCACTGGATGGCAAGGGCCCCTCACCCTAGCCCCCTCCCCGCAAGCGGGGAGAGGACGGCGGAGTTCGCCGCTGGTCCCTTCTCCCCGTCTACGGGGAGAAGGTGGCCGACAGGCCGGATGAGGGGCTTATAGCCAATAGCGTAACAGCGATCAGTTCCCGGCATCCTCGGCAGCTTCGGCCAGGAGCGTCGAGACATACGGTGAAAACGACCGCCAGCATTCGACCCGGAATGTATCCTCGGCGGTGCGCAAAAGCACGATCTCGGCCTTGGCCAGAACCGTCCGCGAGCAGGCGCCGACCGGGAAGGCAGCGAGCGACAAATCTTGCGGGCAACCACCATTGATCGCCACTTCGGCGCCGCGTCCCTTGACGATCAGTGCCGTGTTGCGATGGGAAATATCCGTTGCCGAATGCAGCACGTTGCTGGATGCCACAGCCGCCATCAGGTCGGCCTCGTTTTCATCGATGACCAGCCATTCGTCCGGCCCGAGCCAGAGCGCATGGCGGCCGTCCGCGGAAGTCGATGTCTTGGCCTTGACCGGCAGTGAAAGCCCAAGCGCACTCGAGAGTGCCGCAACGGCATCGGGCTTGGCCCGAAGCGAAATCCGGGTTGCGGGTGCTGCAACGGAAAGCGATGCGGCGCCGGAGCCGCCGTGGAAGCCTGACAGCGGCAGGGTGCGGGTTGCGAGATCAGCCCCAATCAAATCAGCCATTGATGCGGCCTCCTTCCTTGTCAAAGAACACCATGTCGCTCACCTCGACGGCGATCGTCTTGTCGGGCATCGGCACATAGAGCGTTTGGCCGATCTTCGCCTTGCCGCCGGCAACCAGCGCCAGAGCAATCGAGCGGCCGCAGTTTTCCGACCAGTAGGCCGAGGTCACATGCCCGATCATCGTCATCGGCAGCGGCTGGTTCGGGTCGGCAACGATCTGCGCGCCTTCTTCCAGCACGACCTTCGGATCCTTGGTCAAAAGGCCGACCAGCTGCTTGCGGCCATCGGCGACAAGATCGGGACGGCGCAGGCCACGAATACCGACGAAATCCGTCTTCTTCTTGCCAACAGCCCAGGAAAGCGACGCATCGTCCGGGGTCACGGTCCCATCGGTATCTTGGCCAACGATGATGTAGCCCTTCTCGGCGCGCAGGATATGCATCGCCTCGGTCCCGTAGGCACAGGCGCCAAGCGCTTGCGCCCGCTCGTAGATCGCAGCCCAGACGGCCGGGCCGAAATCGGCGGGAACGTTGACTTCGAAACCGGTTTCGCCGGTGAACGACATGCGGAACAACCGGGTCGGCACGCCGCAGATCTTGCCTTCGCGAACGCTCATATGCGGGAAGGCTTCGTTCGACAGGTCGATACCCTCGACCAGCGGCGCAATGATCTCGCGGGCCTTCGGCCCCTGTACCGCAATGACAGCCCACTGTTCGGTAGCCGAGGTCAGCCAGACGTTCAGATGCGGGAACTCGGTCTGCAGATAGTCTTCCATATGGTTCATGACGCGGGCAGCTCCACCCGTGGTCGTCGTCACATGGAAGCGATCCTCCGCCATGCGGCCGACAACGCCGTCATCATAGACGAAGCCATCCTCACGCAGCATGATGCCGTAGCGGCAGCGACCGGGCTTCAGCGTGTCCCAGCTGTTGGTGTAGATGAGGTTGAGGAACTGCGCCGCATCCGGGCCGACCACCTCGATCTTGCCGAGCGTCGAGGCATCGAAGATGCCCGCGACGTCGCGCACCGTCTTGCACTCGCGGTTGACGGCCTGATGCATGTCCTCGCCGGAGCGCGGATAGTACCAGGCGCGCTTCCACTGGCCGACATCCTCGAACACCGCGCCTTGCGCTTCTTCCAAAGCGTGCATCGGCGTCTTGCGGGTCGGGTCGAACAGTTCGCCGCGCGAATGGTTGATCAGCGTACCGAAGGTCACCGGCGTGTAGGGCGCGCGGAACGTGGTGAGGCCGACCTTCGGGATTTCGCGGCCAAGCGTTTCGGCAGCGATCGCCAGACCGTGGATATTCGACAGCTTGCCCTGATCGGTCGCCATGCCGTTGGTGGTAAAGCGCTTGATATGCTCGATCGAGTGCATGCCTTCGCGCACCGCAAGACGGATATCCTTGGCGCAGACATCGTTCTGGAAATCGATGAACGCCTTCACCGTCGTGTCCGGACCAGCACCCTCGGCAGCACCGGCCATGCCGCCGGTCCAGTCAAAAGCGTTCACGCCGTGCAGAGCCAACTTTTCCGGGGCGGTAAAGCCGGACGCATTCGACATCAGTTCGCCGGCGGCCAGCGATTCCTCAATGGTCGCCTGCAGGTCGTTGGTGCCGTTGCAGGCGCCGACAGACAGGCAATCCTGCGCATAGGTGCCGGGCAGGAAGCGCTGGCTTTCGAAGTCATAGGCCACCTTGCCCCGCGACTGCGAGAACATGTGCACCGAGGGCGTCCAGCCGGCCGACACCAGCAGCGCGTCGATGGCGATCTTGCGGGCACTGCCGCCGCCATTGCGGGCGACCGACATGGAGGACACCCGGAGCTTGCCACCGGTATCGACGACGGCATGACCGGCCATAACCTCGATACCAAGCGAGCGTGCCTCGGCGAGAACTGCCTCGCCCGGCTGCTCCCGGCTATCGACGATGGTAGCAATGGTAATGCCGGCCCGCTTCAGATCGAAAGCGGCTTCATAGGCAGAATCGTTCGCCGTATAAACGCCGACCTTCTTGCCGACGGCGACGCCGAAATGATTGAGGAAGGTGCGGGCGGCAGACGCCAGCATGATGCCGGGGCGGTCGTTGTTCGCAAACACCATGTGGCGCTCGATAGCGCCGGTGGCGATGATGACGCGCTTGGCGCGGACCTGCCAGAGACGCTCGCGCGGCAGCTTCTTGTCGGGCTTGGCCAGATGCTCGGTGACGCGCTCGTTGAGGCCAACGAAATTCTGGGCGTAATAGCCGAATGCCGTCGTGCGCGGCAGCACGGTGACATTGTCCATCTTCGCCAGATTGGTGGCCGTGGCTTGAGCCCAGGTATAACCGTCCTGGCCGTCGATGGTGACGCTCTTGTCGTAATGCAGCGCGCCGCCGACTTCCGGCTGCTCGTCGCAGATGATGACGCGGGCCCCGGTCTTGGCTGCGGCAAGGGCGGCCGAAAGGCCGGCAACTCCGGCGCCGA
>UBTA01000148.1 GCA_900468065.1 Hyphomicrobiales bacterium
AATTGGCCGATATCGATGCCGATCATGGCAATGATCGGCATCGATATCGGCCAATTCATGAGCGGTGTGGTGGTGGTCGAGGCCGTCTATGGCTGGCCCGGCATCGGCCAGCTTGCCTGGCAGGCAATCCAGCAGGTCGATATCCCGATCATCATGGGCGTGACGCTGGTTTCCGCGCTGGCCATCGTCATCGGCAATCTCGTCGCCGACCTGATCGCACCACTCATCGATCCGCGCATCCGTGCGCGCTAACCACATCAGCAACCAAAAAGGGGAACTCAAAAATGTTCAAACGCTGGCTTAGACACTCGACAATCGCCATGGCGCTCGCCTTCACCCCGCTGCCTGCCTTCGCGCAGGACGCCATCAAGCAGGGCGGCGATATCGTCATTACCTACAAGGACGATATCGCCACACTTGACCCGGCCGTCGGCTACGACTGGGTCAACTGGTCGATGATCAAGAGCCTCTATTCACGCCTGATGGACTATACGCCGGGCACGCCGGACCTGATCCCGTCGCTGGCGGAGAGCTTCACCGTTTCGCCCGATGGCCTTACCTATACGTTCAAGCTGCGCAAGGGCGTGAAGTTCACCAACGGCCGCGAGATCGTGGCTTCCGACGTGAAATACTCGATCGAACGCGCCGTCGATCCGAAGACTCAAGGCCCGGGTGCCGGCTTCTTCGGCGCCATCAAGGGTTTTGACGCGGTCAGCGGCGGCACATCGCCGACGCTGGACGGCATTGCAGCGCCGGATGATCAGACTGTCGTCTTCACGTTGTCGCGCCCGGACGCCACTTTCCTGCACGTGCTCGCCATCAACTTCGCCTCCGTCGTGCCGAAGGAAGCCGTCGAGGCCGCGGCCGGTGATTTCGGCAAGAAGCCGGTCGGTTCAGGCACGTTCGTCTTGAAGGAATGGACCGTCGGCCAGCGTCTCGTGTTCGAGCGCAACCCGGATTATTTCGTCAAGGACATGCCGCATATCGACAAGTTCACCGTTGAAGTCGGCCAGGAGCCGCTGGTAGCGCTGCTGCGCCTGCAGAAGGGCGAAGTCGATATCGCCGGCGACGGCGTTCCGCCGGCAAAATTCCTCGAAATCAAGAATTCGCCGGAGGGTGCCGAGATCATCGTCGATGGCGCGCAGCTGCACACCGGCTACATCACGCTCAACACCAAGGTCGCTCCATTCGACAATGTGAAGGTGCGCCAGGCCCTGAACATGGCCATCAACAAGGAGCGCATCACCCGCATCCTCAATGGCCGCGCAACGGCTGCCAACCAGCCGCTGCCGCCGCTGATGCCGGGCTATGACAAGGCCTTTACCGGCTATGCCTTCGACGTCGAGAAGGCCAAGGCGCTTCTCGCCGAGGCCGGCTTCCCGGATGGCTTCGAAACCATCCTCTACTCGACCAACACCGATCCACAGCCGCGCATCGCCCAGGCGATTCAGCAGGACCTCGCCGCTATCGGCGTCAAGGCCGAGGTCCGCGCCCTGGCGCAGGCCAACGTGATTGCCGCAGGCGGCACCGAAGGCGAAGCGCCGATGATCTGGTCGGGCGGCATGGCCTGGATCGCGGACTTCCCGGATCCGTCCAACTTCTACGGCCCGATCCTCGGCTGCTCCGGCGCGGTTCAGGGCGGCTGGAACTGGTCCTGGTATTGCAACAAGGATCTCGATGCCCGCGCAATTGCCGCCGATTCGATGTCGGACCCGGCCAAGGCCGCCGAGCGTCAGGCCGAATGGGGCAAGATCTTCACCGACATCATGGCGGATGCGCCGTGGATCCCGGTTACCAACGAACGCCGCGTCGTTGCCAAGTCGCCCCGCATGGGCGGCGACGGCGACATCTACGTCGATCCGACCCGCGTCATCAACTACGACGCGATTTTCGTGAAGGACGAATAGGCAAGATTGCTCCTCACCCTAACCCTCTCCCCGCGCGCGGGGAG
>UBTA01000181.1 GCA_900468065.1 Hyphomicrobiales bacterium
CGACGCGTAATTCGGTTGTACCACTACGGGTCAATACGTATTGACGCTACGGCACTCAACAAATCCGCTCCCGACAGTGGTTTGAGCAACACCTGCAGGCCGGGCCTTCGGGGAATTGCGGCTTGGTCCTCCGCCAGAAGAACAACTCTCCCGCCGCGTTCCAGAACTCCGAGGCAGGCAATCCTGTCCGAAAGGGGTAACGAGCCGTCCAGAATTACGCATCCTGCAGCGTCAACGCTCGCTCGTGCGGACCGCCATGACGAAAATGCCCTTACGGTGTAACCATGAGCCTCGAGCGCGAACGAAAGGGATCGGAGCAGAGCCGAATCCCGTGCTATGGCGACGATGGTGGAAAAGGTCGGCAAATGAGAACCATAGCGTTGTTCGCGCAGGGTTTGCGCAGAACCACTTAAACGCATGCCACCTGACGACGCATTGTTTCAGATCAAGACCGCCGCCCGTTTTGCGGCGGGGCAGGGGATATTGAGAGCGTCATCCGTACGAGGTCCGGAAGGCTGCGGGCCTGCATTTTCGCCATCACGTTCGATCGATGCACTTCGACCGTTCGTGGACTGATGTCGAGGTTGAAGGCAATTGCCTTGTTCGGCTGGCCCGTTATCACCTGGTCGAGCACCTGACGCTCGCGATCGCTGAGAGTCGTCAGCCGTTCCATAACCGTTTCGGCTAACTCGGTCCCGGCATGGAGATCGGTCAAGCGATCGGCAGCGCGGCGGATCGCGTCAATGATGACGATATCATCGAAGGGTTTCTCGATGAAATCGAGAGCGCCCGCCTTCATTGCTTCCACCGCCATGGGTACGTCGCCATGACCCGTGATGACGATGGACGGGATACGTCGACCGATGGGGCCAAGCCGCCTTATCAGCTCAACGCCGCTCATGTCAGGCATCCGCAAGTCGGTGACGAGCACCGCCTGGCGAAGGTTCGGCGCGGCTTCCAGGAATGCGCTTGCTGATTCGTGGACCCTGACGGCGAACCCCCGCGTCGTCAGAAGAAACGCCAGGGACTTTCTGACCGCCTCTTCGTCATCCACGATGTTCACGGTGTAGTCATCAGTCGCCATCATCATCCCCGTTGTAAGCAGGCAGTGTGAAACTGAAACGCGCCCCTCCCAGAGGGCTTTCAGATACTGTCATTTTGCCACCGTGTGCCTCCACGATCCTTTTGGATATTGAGAGACCGATACCCATGCCGCCTGCTTTCGACGTGGTGAAGGGCTTGAAGAGGTCAGGGGCAATGTCGGGTGCGATCCCCGGGCCGGAATCCTCCACAAGGAGGATTATCTCGCTATCGTCGCCGGGTGCGATTGCCACCCTCAGTTCTTTCCGGATCGTGTCTTTCATCGCCTCGACGGCATTGCGCATGAGATTGGTGAGGACCTGCTGAATCTGGATTCTGTCCACCATGACAAGTTCAGCGCCGGATGCGAAGTCGAATACCGTGCGCACACCCTTCTCGCGGGACCCGACCAGCGCCAGAGCGCCAGCCTCCTCTACGAGTTCGCGGACGTTGTGGGGGGCCTGTTCGGTCTCGCCCTTCGTGACAAACTCGCGAAGGTGCTTGATGATCTGTCCGGCCCTCAGGCTTTGCTGGCCAGCCTCGTTCATCGCGTCGCGCAGGCGCTCGGCGTTCTCATCCGTCGAGTTCCGTAGCATGTACGCGCAGCCGTGAACGTAGTTGGCGATGGCTGAGAGCGGCTGGTTAAGCTCGTGAGCAAGCGTCGAGGCCATTTCCCCCATTTCGTTCAAACGTGCAAGGCGGGCAAGCTCGGTCTGAATTTCCTGAAGCCGGGCCGCCGACTCCTCGAGTTCGGTGAGGTCGCGAACGAACCCGGTAAAGAACCTCTTCCCTCCCGTGATCATTTCACCGACCGCCAGTTTCATCGGGAAAGTCGATCCGTCCTTGCGCTGTCCGACCACGACACGGTCGACGCCGATGATGCGTTTTTCTCCGGTGGTGAGATACTTCTGGAGGTAGCCGTCGTGTTCCCGGCGGTAGGGCTGCGGCATCAGCATTCTCAGGTTTTGTCCGACTGCTTCCTCTTCGGAATAACCGAACTGCCTGACGGCGGCGGCATTGAAGGAAACGATCTTCCCGTCCTGCTCGGTGACGATCGTTGCGTCGAGAACCGTGTCGAGAATCGATTTGAGGTGCGCCTCTCTGGTCCCGAGGGCTTGCTCGGCCCTTGAGATGTCGGCACGGGCAACGTGAAGCGACTCGCCCATGTAGGCAATGGCGACACCGACGACAGCGAATACGACCATCTCAGGAACCTGGATACCGCCAGGTATGAGCGACCTGAGGTAAGCGGCCGAACAGATCGAAAGCGTGACCGCGACCAACCCGGGCCTGATGCCTCCGGCCAGTGAGGCAAGAAGCATCGGGGGAACGAAAAGAATGTAGATTGCCCGGTCGTCAAGTACGCCCATCAGGAAATAGCGAAGCATGAGGGCTATCAAAACGGAGGATGTCGCGAAGGCGTAACTCTGGGTGTCCGACCACCTCCGACGCAACAGGTTCTTTGACCATACACGGGCGTACGCGTTGAACCCTGACACCATCCTTTGACCTGCAACTCCCAACGTCCGTAGCTGTGTACGGACGATCAAGAGACAGATACCACGCGGAACGCGCGCATGTCCACGCGCAAGCCGGTTACGTCCCTTTCATACAGAAAACGCCCGTGCGGTTGGCCCGGGCGTTTTCCAGTTCGTCGTCCGTCAGATAGCAGCGGCGGCAATGTCGGCGTCGAGACGATCACGCGCTTTCTTGGGAAGCTTTGCCGTCTTGATGACATCAACATTCGATTTTGGATCGCCAACCACGATCAAGCCGACCATTCCCATCCCGACATGCGGCGAGCACTTGACCACGTAGGCACCTTCGACGTCGAACGTCACCTTGACGCTTTCGTTCATCTTGCCCTTGAACGCCGTCGCGCCGGCGGGCAGGAGGTCCTTCACGGTTTCGGCGTTATGTGACTTGTCGGTGGGGATGAAGGTCACGGTATCGCCCTTCGCGACTTTGGTAAGACCCGGCTCGAATACCATGATCCCGTCTTTGCCCTTGTTGAGCATATGGACCTCGAAGTCCGCAGCCGATGCGGCTGTCGTTATCGTGGCTAGTGCGGCGACCATTCCAAATGCCGCTTTGCAAATCATTCTCATTTTCGTGCTCCTTGGTGGCGGAATGCCTGAACCGATAGATGGAGACTAAAGCCCACGGGTCTCCTCCTCTTTGACACAGAACAAGTAATTCCATGATTTGTCCCGGCCGTCATGCCGCCATTTGCTTTGGACCTGAGCCGTTAGGACGGGTCGCGACCTCCTGCCTGAGGAGGCGTTCCGATGTGCCGTCACCCAGTGCAAAACGATCTAAGAGTTTCCGTAGCCGAGCAGCCTCGGCAGCTACTGGGGATGAACGATCCGCGTTCGGATTGATGTAGAACAAAGCTTGGTCCTTCCATCAAGAATATCCATGGCCATCGCTTTTATCAAAGCGAACGGATTTTACCGAACAGACGCCATGCTGGCGATGTCAGAAACGAAAGGTCAACCTAGTGTCCAATTTAAAGACTTGCCTGGCGGCTATTGCGCTGGCCGCAGTCACCGCGATCCCGGCACTTGCACACGTCTCGCTCGAAACTTCGACCTCCAAGGCCGCGTCCAACTACAAGGCGGTCCTCCGGGTTCCCCATGGGTGCGACGGCAAGTCGACGGTTGCAATAAGAGTGAGGTTGCCCGAAGGCGTTATCTCGGTGAAGCCAATGCCCAAGGCCGGATGGAAGATGGAGAAGACGCTTGGAGAGTACGCCAAGGCCTATGACCTCTACGGGGAGAAAAAGACCGGTGGCGTGAGCGAGCTGATGTGGTCTGGCGGAAATCTCGGCGACGATGAGTACGACGAGTTCGTTTTCCGCGCCTACATCACGGACGCATTCAAACCCGGCGACGTAGTCGCGTTTCCCGTCGTGCAGGAATGCGCGGGCGGGGCGACGACACGTTGGATAGAGATTCCGGACGCCGGCAAGGTCGCTGACGACTACGAGCATCCCGCCCCTTCCGTAACGGT
>UBTA01000156.1 GCA_900468065.1 Hyphomicrobiales bacterium
CTTTCGGGACGGATAACCAATCACCTCGAGCTTATGCCCTTAGGAGGTGTTTCCCTCGCGTCGGGGTTCACGATGCTGACCGTGTCGCTCGCCACCACAATAATCGCTGAGAAATCGTTTGACGTTCCCGGTATCCTTGTTTTGAGCGGACTTGCGGGACTTGTCGCCACGGCCCTCACCGGAAGCGTGTTCGCGGGTGTGCTTTCAGGCCTTGTCGATTTTCCGGATGTGGCTTCGCGGCTCTCCTACCTTGCTCCGTTTCACGCGGCGTCGGGCCTGCTGGGATGGATGACCATCACCGCCCTTGGAGTGAGCTATCGTTTGTTCGCGATGGTCATGCTTGCACCCGAGGTGAAAGGAAGCAGCCGACGCACGGCTTCAACCGCGCTCTGCGCGCTCCTGTTTCTGTACGCGGCAGTAGCGTCGGGTCTGTGGGGAACCAGCGTTTCGACCATATCGACAGCGGTCGCCCTCACAGCGACAGGCGTATCGACGGTCTTCTACGTCATCGACGTCGGGAGGATGTATAGAGCCAGACGACGCAAGGCCCTTGAGCTCAACTCCGTCGCGGGTGTGGCGGCTCTCGGTTTTTTGGTGGCGGGCGTAACGCTGTTGCAGTTGGCCTGGTTTTCCGGTGTGCGCATTCCCGTCGGTACCGCCGCCTTCTACGTACTTGCTCTGGGTTGGCTTTCGGGTCTGGGCCTCTCGCAAATGTTCAAGATCGTCCCGTTTCTGACGTGGCTGGAGACCTACGGTCCCGTCATGGGACGCGTGGCCGTTCCCAAGGTGCAGGACCTCGTCAACGAGCGCCATGCGAGGGGATGGTTCCTCATATTCTATCTTTCGGTGATTGCCGGAGCAGGAGCCATCCTTGCCAATGCACAGCTGCTTCTCCAGGCGGCAAGCCTCTGTCAGTGTGCTGCCGTGATCGGCCTAGCCGTGGAATACGTCCGCGCGCGCCGTTTGATCTACGCACCCGCCGATACGCGCCTTCCCGACGGGGCGATTATGCCGCGTCTATTCTACGCCAAGACAAATCATCAGGAGTGAAAACATGGCACTGGAATTCATCGAACTCGACGTGAGGCCAATTCTCGCAGACGGCGGCGCGCCTTTCCCGGCGATCATGACTGCGGTGGAAAGCCTCGCCCCTGGGCAGGGGCTGACGCTGCTCGCGCCATTCAGTCCGCAGCCGTTGTTCAAGGTGATGGAGGAAAAGGGATACGTACACAGGGTCTCTGAACTCGCTAGCGGCGACTTCGAAGTGAAGTTCACGCCACGCGCGACCGAAGTGCTTGTCTCCGAGAACGTGGAGGATGGAGACGAGTGGCCGGAGGCGGCCCGCTCCTTCGATTTTTCCGAACTCGACCCGCCACAGCCGATGGTCCGCATTCTCTCGGAACTGGAGACAATGGCGCCGGGAGAAGTCCTCTTCGCAGTTCTCGGACGCGAGCCAGTCTTCCTGTTCAGAGAACTGACCGAACGAGGCCACAAATGGGCTGGCAGCTATGACAGCGACGGTGAAGCGTTCCGGCTGATGATCAAGACCGGGACCGTGGCATGATGACCCGAAGTAAGGAGCTGTCGCTACAGCAACAAGCGGTCATGGACGCCCTTCAAGGGGTTATAGACCCCGAGATCGGGCGGAGCGTGGTCGATGTCGGACTGATCTACGACATCCATCCGGGGGAGGGCCGCATGTTGGGTATCACCATGACAACCACGACCCGGGGATGTCCCGCAACGCAGTTCCTGATGGACGCCGTCCGACAACGCGCTCTTGGTTTAGGGGAATACGACGGCGTGGAAGTTCGCTTGACATACGAACCGCCATGGTCGCCGGGAATGATGGCTGAATGACTGAGACACCGTGCGTTTTAGGGCGTGAGCGATGTCTCGAATTTAGGGTTTCGTCCAGAGGCGACATTCATGCAGCGCGGGCGGAAGGCTTCCTTCTGAAGACCAGCATCGGCGCGTACTCGATCAGGTACAGGCCAAATGCGGCGATCCACAAAGCGGCCGCAACGGAGTAGACTTCGACCATGTGCTCCGGCATGAGGGTCGCGAGCGGCCTGGCCAAAGCGCACAGGAATATCGCGCCATAGGAAACGCGGGTCGTGGATGAGGCGGTAAGTTGCCTTCCTGTGTGACCTCTCGTGGCGCGGGTCATGACAGCAAGCATCATCGCGCTGACAGTGCCTACGGTGAAGACGTGTATGGCCGCCGACAGGTCTAGGAACCCGGCTGCGGAAAGTGATATCGCCGCGAAACCTAAAGGCACGAAGCCATAAGCGACGTGCAGGACCATCACCAACGGCTCGGCGGAAGTCTTCCATCCACCCCATCTCCAGAGCCGTACGGAGTGCAGCACGGCGGCAAGACACGCGGCGATCGCTGTCGGAGTGCCTTCGGGCTCGGCAATCCAGAGCACGAAAACAGGAACGGTTAGAACGATTATCGCCAGGTCGAACCTGTTGTACGGGACGGGAAAATCGGTCC
>UBTA01000139.1 GCA_900468065.1 Hyphomicrobiales bacterium
CACCGTTTTTGAAAAAAATGACAGTTTTTTGAAGGGTGGAATGAGACCGGCGGCTTTTCCTATGGTCATGCACAGGCAGAACCCCCGCGCGCCCGGCCTTTCGCCTCCTGTAGAGGTTATCGGTACCTCAACCACAGACGAGAGAGCGAGCCAGCGGCATGCGGAGACCGGGCACTTTGTACAGACAGGCAGACAGCGCCAGTGCCGCGCGCTCTCTTTTCGCGGTCATTTCAACGCCCTTCTCTGCCTCATATAGGTTGCCTCCGAAACAATCATTTTAGAGGCCGACCAGCCCATCAGGAATACGAACCCTCCTTAGGGAAATGATATAGGCTAGAGCGAATCCCTTTAGTATATGCGGCCAATGACGTCTTTCATCAGCTTTCGCGAACGCATTGCCCTCTATGCCATGCTGACTTCGCTGACCTCCATTAGCATCGACGCGCTGTTGCCGGGGTTACGCCAGATTGGCGAAGACGTCGGTGATGCACCACCGCTGTCCACCCACCACGTCATATCTCTTTTCATTCTCGGCATGGCGTTGGGCGAACTGCTCCTGGGACCATTGTCCGATGCGATGGGACGCAAAAAGACGCTGGTGCTTGGCCTCGGCATCTATGTGGCCGGAACCATCACGGCGATGCTGGCCGGATCGCTCGAAATGGTGATCTTCGGCCGGTTTCTTCAGGGCGTGGGCGTATCCGGCCCGAAGATCTCAACACGCGCCATGATCCGCGATCAGTTCAAGGGCGATGCAATGGCTCGTGTCATGTCCTTGATGTTTACCCTCTTCATTCTCGTGCCGATGCTGGCTCCTGCCTTGGCGCAGGGATTGATTTCCTTTGCCGGATGGCGATCCGTCTTTGGCGTCTATCTCGCTATGGCGGCATTCCTTGGTATTTGGCTGATGGTCCGACAGCCGGAAACATTGCCAGCCGATAAACGCATATCATTCCGGCCCAAGCTGCTGCTCCTCAACGGCCGGCGCATCCTGTCAAAACGCCGCGTGGCATTGCTGATATTCGCGACAGGGATCGTGTTCGGGGCGCAGCTGCTCTATCTCAGCACAGCTGCCGGTTTGTTCTTCGACGCGTATGGAATCAAGGAAACATTCCCCCTCTATTTTGCGATGCTCGCCACAGGAGTGGGACTTGCCTCCTTCATCAACGCAAAGCTCGTACAGCGGTTCGGGATGGATGCCATGGCGCGTGCCGCCTTTGTAGGATTGGCATCCACCGGTTTTCTCATGCTGCTCGCAGCAATGCTCTGGGACGGCGGTCTGCCACTGGCCGCCTTGATGGTGTTTTTGTTTTTGGCCTTCTTTGCCATCGGGATACTGTTCGGCAATCTCAATGCCATGGCGATGCGCCCTCTTGGCGAGGTTGCGGGGTTGGGCGCATCGCTGATCGCTTCAGGGTCGAGCCTCATTGCCGCCCTGTTCGCTATCGGAATTGGTCACTTCTATGATGGCACGACAATGAATTTGGCAGCCGGTTTCTTCATCGCCGGGGTCAGTTCGCTCGTTCTGGCGGAACTTGCCGTAAAGGCGGACACCGCGCCCGTCGAAGCGGTCCGCTGAAATAGCAGGCGTCCCCAATCCCCTTCAACCACCCGGCGCGCGACTGTTTGCGGTCCTGCTTTCGTATTAAGGGCGGTGTCGCGATTTGGGTCGCAACGGCTCATCTGCCGTTTCAGTGGAATGGCGAAAGGAAGACTTCGACTGCCCGCGATGACGCCACGGCCACTCGTCAATCATGACAACACATAGCTCGTTGTTAACTTTCTGTTAACCATTTCCTCGCTACACCAAGGCAACGGAAAATTTACCAAGTTGAATGATGTGTTAACACAATCCCGGCCGATCCGTCTCAAGGGACGATCCTTCCTTGCGCTCGCACTGACACCCGAATTGCCGTTCGACGACTGGCTTGTCCAACTCGACGCGCTTGCCTCCCGTTCTGCCGGGTTTTTCCTGCGGCGTCCGATCGTGCTCGATGTTCAAGGACTTGAGCTTGAGCGAGCGCAACTGCGCGATCTCGTCAGCCAGTTGGGTATGCGAAACGTCAGGATCATGGGGATCGAAGGGGCTCGCTCCTCGCTGCTTGGCCCGGACCTGCCCCCCGCGATGGCGGATGGACGCCCTGCTTCCGACGTCGAAATCCCGGCCACTGACGAGACGCAGAAAACAGCTCCTGCAGAGAGCGTTGTGTCGCCTGCTGCACCCTTGCCAAGAGCAATGTCATCAATCGTCATCAGCCAACCCGTCCGTTCAGGGCAATCGCTCTTATACCCGGAAGGCGACGTCACGATCGTGGGCTCGGTCGCATCCGGTGCGGAAGTGGTCGCCGGCGGGTCTATTCATGTCTACGGCGCGCTCCGCGGACGGGTGATGGCGGGTACGATGGGGAATTCCTCGGCCCGCATTTTTTGTCGGAAGCTTGAGGCAGAGCTGATCGCGATCGATGGATTCTATTTAACCGCCGAGGACATGGAGCCGGCCCTGCGCGGAAAAGCGGTGCAGATCTGGCTCGAAGGCGAAACGATCAAAGCTGAAGCGCTCAGCTAATCGAAGACGTATTCCTACTTTAATTGGAGAGGTACATGGGCAAGGTAATCGTGGTTACGTCCGGCAAGGGCGGCGTCGGCAAGACAACGTCAACCGCAGCATTGGGCGCTGCCCTGGCGCAAAATGGAGAGAGAGTCGTGGTCGTGGACTTTGACGTCGGCCTCCGCAATCTTGACCTCGTCATGGGCGCGGAAAGACGGGTCGTCTATGATCTGGTCAACGTCATTCAAGGCGAAGCCAAACTGACGCAGGCGCTGATCCGCGACAAGCGCGTGGAAACGCTCTATCTGCTCCCGGCCTCGCAGACCCGCGATAAGGAGAACCTCACACCGGAAGGTGTCGAGAAAGTCATTGCCTCGCTTAAGAATGCTTTTGATTGGGTTATTTGTGACAGCCCTGCCGGCATCGAGCGTGGGGCAACGCTCGCCATGCGCCACGCCGACGTCGCGATCGTCGTGACGAATCCAGAAGTTTCCTCGGTCCGCGATTCCGACCGTATCATCGGTCTTCTTGATTCCAAGACGGTGAAGGCGGAAAACGGCGAGCCGATGGAGAAGCACCTGCTGCTTACCCGCTACGATTCAGCCCGCGCGGAGCGTGGCGACATGCTCAAGGTTGATGACGTCCTGGAGATTTTGTCGATACCGCTTCTCGGCATCATTCCGGAGAGCATGGATGTGTTGCGTGCGTCCAACGTCGGCGCTCCCGTCACCCTGGCAGATGGCCGCAGCGCTCCCGCCATGGCCTATTTCGAGGCGGCCCGCCGGCTCAGAGGCGAAATCCTGCCTGTTACCATCCCTGGCGAAAAGCGGGGTTTCTTCGGCAAGATCTTCGGAAGGAAAGCGGCATGAATCTTTTCCGATTGTTCTCCCGATCGCAATCTGCGCCAGCCGCTCGCGAGCGGCTCCAAGTGCTGCTTGCCCATGACCGTGCCTCGACCGGCGATTCGGACCTCGTCACCAAGCTGCGCGACGAAATCCTTCGTGCGATCTCCAAGCATATGCAGGTCGATAGCGAAAAGGTCAGCGTAAAATTGGAGCGCGGGATTCAGGTCTCAACGCTTATCGTCGATGTCGAAATTCCCTTTGATTCAGCAAGGAAGGCGGCCTAACCGGCCGCCACCTTGTCAACCAGTTTTGACATGATGCAGTGAGGCCAGAGTCCACTGCAGTTCCTTGAGGGCCGCTTACGCACTTAGTTTAAGGTGTCCGTTTTTCATCCGGACAAACATTTCTGCCTGAACAACAGCTTAATCCGCGGCTAGCGCGTCAACATGACCGTGCGCGGGGTGGTTGCGAATTGGCGGCGAAAGGCGGTTGCGAAATTGGCAGCCGTTGAATAGCCGGCAATGGCACTTGCCTCCTGCACCGTTACCTCGCCGCTGCGCAAGGCCGCGAAAGCACGCTCCAGCCGAAGCGTGCGGACATATTCGAAGATGCTCTGGTTTTCAGAGATGCGGAACAAGCGTTGCAAACCACTTGCACTGACCCCGGCCGCGCGGGCGATCATATCGACATTGATCGGAGCGGCCCAATGCATGGCGATGTAATCCTTGGCGCGCTCCAGGCAGACGGCATCCTGACGGGTGAGTAGCATGCCTGCCGGCGCACGACGGCTGGCATGGAGGACCGCCGCCATGGTTTCGGCGACAAGCTCCACAGCCCGGCTTTCAAGGTAAAGGTCGCGCATTGCCGGCAGTAGCGGCAACGGCGCAAAAATCTGCCGGACGAGCTCCGACATGCGCGGTGACAGTGTCCAGCGATGTTCGGCCAGATGCTCACGAATCAACCGTTCACCGCCCTTGGTATCGGCGACATCCTCCAGAGCATCAAGATGCAGCCACTCTGGCGTTGCCGAGACAACGAGATGCCGCAAATGCTGGCGTCCGTGAGAGGCACGCTGGAAACTCTCCGGATTGGCGTTCATGATGGCGACGCCGCTTGCCACACCCCTCTGCGCATGGAACGCGAAACGCCTGTCGCCGATTGCAAGATCGACATTGCCGTCAAGAAAGAAGATGCAGGACAATTCTTCGTCGAGCTGCGATGTCGCGGTGAACGGCCGCTCCTCGATCGCGTCGCTGACATGCAGCACGAGCCCGCGGCGGAGTTCCCGATGCAGGAATTCGCCCTTCATCAGCGTATCATCGAGCGAGAGCTGGTCATCCGGGCTCTCCAGCACGACGCCATCCTGACGCAGGAAATCGCGCACCCGCAACCGCTTGCCCGTATTGTGCTGTCCGTCGCCAGCTTCCATGTCCGGTTGGATCGTGGAGGACGTCATCGCCAACCCTTCGAAACGTTTCATGCTCCCGGTTTGAGCCGGAAATCTTACCACTCGTCTGGCGCCGGTCGCCGCAACGGAAACTTTGGCTGCGAACAAACATATCTGCGCGTTGCGCAAAGGTCGCTTCGTTGCCGCATGTGGGACAAGTGCCCTAAAGCAATATCTTAACTTGATTTAGTCGGTCAAGTTTATCAGAGATGCAATTGCGTGAGGGACGGTTCATGAGCGGGCAGAAGACGGTTTTGGGCGAAAATGATGAGGCAAGGTCCGTGAAGCGGACGATCAGCCCCAAACAGAAGAAGATTCTGCTGGCCTGGACCATGATATGCGGCCCTATCAGCCTTTGCGGACCGGTCCTTGCTCAGGAAGCCGGCTCCGCCACCTCGCTCGAAAAGATCACCGTCGAAGCAAGGAACAATCCGAAGGGGCCGGACAAGGGCATCGTCGCCAACCGCAGCTTAAGCAGCTCCAAGACAGACACGTCGCTCCTGGAAACGCCGCAGGCCGTCAGCGTCGTCACTCGCGATCAGATGGACGCGCAGGGTGCCAATACCGTTCCGGAAGCTTTGCGCTACACGCCGGGCATTCTGTCTGATCCGAACGGCTACGACATCCGCTACGACTGGCTCTACATCCGCGGCTTCAACACCTATGGCACGGTTTGGCTGGACGGATTGGTCCTGCCCGGCGACCCCACTAACTATGCGACGCCCAACATCAATCCTTTTGCGCTGGAACGCATCGACGTGATCAAAGGGCCTGCATCGGTGCTCTATGGCCGCTCGATCCCCGGCGGCCTCGTCAACGAAGTCAGCAAGCGGCCACAGGCAGAAAGCCGTAACGAACTCGGTATCGAGACCTCCTCCCATGGCGGCATCCAGGGCACGTTCGACTTTACCGGCACTGTCAGCGAAGGCAGCGACTGGTCCTATCGTCTGACCGGTCTAGGCAAGAACATGGGCACGCAAATCGACCGGGAGCGGGAGCGCCAGTTGATGCTCGCGCCAAGCCTGACCTGGGCACCGACCGACCAGACCGAGCTGACGCTTTACGGCTATTACCAGAAGGACCGGCCGCAGGATTTCAATCCCCGCTTTTATCCAGCGCTCGGTACCTTGATCAAAAACCCGCTGGGGCAAATCCCGCGTGAGCTGTTTCTCGGCGATCCCGACGCCAGCGTCTTCGAGCGCGATTTCTACGCGCTGGGCTATGAATTCTCGCATGAGTTCAACGAGACCTGGACCGTACGCCAGAACCTGCGCTATGGCCGCTCCGACCAGAACATGTTCCTCGTGCTGGTCAATCCCGCCTTCGCCTACCAGCCGGACGGCCATACGCTCAACCGCGCCTCGGCCGTTTCCGACGACTGGGTTTCGAGCTTCAACGTCGATACCCGGCTTGAAGCGCGCTTCGATACCGGCGCCTTCGATCATACTGCTCTCTTCGGGATCGACTATCTGCGTGCGAATTCCTCCACCAATTTCGGCAACGGCATCTCCGGAGTGCCACCGCTCGACTATCTCAACCCGGTCTATGGCGGAACGTCCATTCCGGTTCCGGCAATCCAACGCTCGGGGCTTCAGGAGCAGCGCCAGATCGGCCTCTATGTCCAGGACCAGATCCGTTATGACAACTGGATCGGCACCTTCGGGCTGCGCTACGATCTCTCCGACATTGATACGCAGAACCGGATGCTGCCGGGATCGCCGACCGTTTCCAACCACGATCGCGAACTGACCTGGCGCACAGGTCTCACCTATCTGTTCGACAATGGCATCGCCCCGTATGTCAGCTACTCCACCACCTTCCTGCCAGCACTTGGCTCTAACCAGGCCGGCACGCCGTTCGAGGCGCAAAAGGCCGGGCAATACGAAATCGGCGTAAAATACGAGCCGCCGGGCGGCAACGGCATGATTACCGCCTCGCTGTTCGAGCTCACTCTTGAGAACGGCCTGACACCGGACCCCACGAGCGCGCTCTACAACATCCACACCGGAAAGCAGCGCGTACGCGGCCTTGAGCTGGAAGCCAAGTATGAGGTGACGCCCGAACTCGACCTGCTTGCTGCCTATGCCTATTCGCATTCCGAGGTACTGGAAAGCACGAGCGCCATCGCCAAGGGGCGCGAGATGTTGCGCTTGCCGGAGCATCAGGCCAGTGCATGGCTGAACTATCACCCGGACGCCATTGAAGGCCTGTCGCTGAGCGCCGGCCTTCGCATGACGTCGTCCTACCAAACGGACGCCGGTTATCTGGATGCGCTGCGCATTCCCGGCCGGGCCCTAGTCGATATCGGGGCCCAGTATGATTTCGGCGCCATGGACAAGTCGTTTGCGGGAACCACGCTTCGCGTCAACGTCACCAATCTCTTCGATAAGGAGTATGTCTCCCATTGCCTCAACATTACAGGCGGAAGCTGCAACTACGGCGCAGGCCGGGCCATTACGGCGAGCCTGAAATACGTATGGTAAGCGAGCAGCCAATCATAGACAGGAAGAGGGTCGCAAGTTTACCGGCCGCCCTCTTCCTGCTTGTCGCGTTCGGCGCTCTCTCGCTCCTCTTTGCACCGCCCGCACATGCCGACATCCGGTTCACGGATGCGGCCGGGCGGAAGGTGCGCCTAGCCAAACCGGCTGAACGTATCGCCACCAACGAGAGCCTGCTTATCCTGTCGCTGGCCTTGATCGAGCCCGATCCGATCTCACGGCTTGCCGGCTGGGCGGCGCCGCAGCGCATTGACCGGGGCTTTTACAACGACCTCAAGCAGCGCTTCCCGGCCATCGACGCCATCCCGGCGGCCGGCGGTGTGGTGGCGTCGAAAACGTCGCCGGAAGCAATCCTTGCCGTCAGGCCGGATGTCTACGTCGTTTCCATCTGGGACCATGGCTGGATGGAGATCGCCGCGACGCTGGAATCCGCCGGCGTGCCCGTCGTCTTTCTCGATGGCCCGCAAAACAATGGCGACGGACCAGCCGACACGGCCATCTTTTCCCTCGAACTTCTCGGCAAGGTCATCGGACGTGAGGCCGATGCGCGGTCATTCGGCGAATTCCTCCGGCCGCATTACCAGCGCATCAGCGAGCGCACCAAGGGGGTTGCCCGCAAGTCGGTTCTGGTCGATGCCCATGCCGGCGCCATCTGTTGTTCGACGCCGGGGCGTGAAAACCGCATGACGGACTATCTACGACTGGCCGGTGGCGAAAGTATCGGCGCCGATATGCCCGGCTATGACGGAAAACTCAGCGCCGAGTTCGTGCTCGAGAGGGATCCGGAGGTCTATATCGCCACCGGCGGCCCGCATCTTGCCGCCCAAGGCGGCCTCGTGCTCGGCGGTAATGTCGGCGCGCAGGCCGCATCGCAATCCTTCGCCCATGTCGTCATGAGCGATGTACGCGCCAATCTGACGGCAGTGCGCGAGGGCCGGGCGTATGCGGTTTCTCATCAGCTTTCGATTTCGGTTCTCAATATTCTGGTGTTCGAATGCTACGCGAAATGGATTCACCCGGAACTCTTCGGGGATATCAACCCCAATGAGACCCTTGCCGAGATCAACAGGCGATTTTTGAGTGTACCGCTCAAGGGCACCTTCTGGCTCGATTTCGACGCTTCGCGTTTGCCGCAGTAAGAGGAACCTTCAATGGACGGTAGACCCTACACGGCACAGGCGCTCATCGACCTCGCCGATCCGCAGGAAGTGATTGCCGAACTTTGCCATCACATGCTCGAACACAACGCCGAGATCAGCGAGCAAGCCGGTGATATCTTGCTGAGGCTTTTCGGCTGCAGCGCCCGCTTTTCTACCGAGGGGGGACTGACACGGGTCGATATCGAAGCACCCGACTTCGAGCACCTCTATTTCGCGCGCATGACCGTTGCATCCCACATTCTCGAATTCGCAGGGGGAACCGGTCCGGCGATCTGTTGGACCGGCGACCATTCCGATGCCGCGCGGCCGCCGAATTTCCAGATTCTGACGGTTACCGGTTGCCTGGACGTGACACCGCATATGCGGCGCATAACCTTCCGTTGCGACAACACCGCCCGTTTTGCCCGTCTCGATGCCCTGCACCTGAACCTGCTGATTCAAAAGCCCGGCCTTGAGGAACCGCAATGGCCCTTTGTCGGGGAGAGCGGCATCATCGAGTGGAATCGGCCGGACCTGAAACCGTCCATGAGAAAATACACCGTGCGCTCGGTGAACCTTGCCACGGGTCAACTCGATATCGACTTCGTGCTGCACGCCGATGCCGGACCGGGATCGCGCTTTGCCGAGGCCGTCACCATCGGCACGGAAGTGGGGATACTCGGCCCCGGCGGGGGCGGGCTTGCCGACGCAGACTGGTATCTATTTGCAGGTGACGAGACCGCCATTCCAGCCATCGCCCGCATGCTGGAAAACCTGCCCCCTGAAGCCGCCGGCGTCGCCTATCTGGAAGTTCCAGACGCTGCCGAAATCCAGAGC
>UBTA01000122.1 GCA_900468065.1 Hyphomicrobiales bacterium
GGCCATGGTGTTAGTCTCCTTATTCTGGTTTTTTTAGAGGACGCCGGCTTCGTTTTTCAGCTTGTCGACGAGTTCAGCGACCGACTTGACCTTGATGCCGGCCTTGCGGCCACTCGGCTCCTCGGTCTTCAGAACCTTCAGACGCGGTGTGGTATCGACGCCGAAATCGGCCGGGCTCTTCTTGTCGAGCGGCTTCTTCTTCGCCTTCATGATGTTGGGCAGTGAGGCATAGCGCGGCTCGTTCAAACGCAGGTCGGTGGTCACCACCGCCGGAAGCTTGATTTCGATCGTCTGCAACCCGCCATCGACTTCGCGGGTTACGGCAGCTTTGCCGTCGCCAAGCTCGATCTTCGAGGCGAATGTGCCTTGGGCCCAGCCCAAGAGGGCCGACAGCATCTGGCCGGTCTGATTGCTGTCATCATCGATCGCCTGCTTGCCGACGATGATCAGGCCGGGCTGTTCGGCCTCGGCCACGCCCTTGATGATCTTGGCGACAGCGAGCGGCTCGACTTGATCATCGGTCTCGACCAGGATCGCCCGGTCGGCACCCATGGCAAGTGCCGTGCGCAGGGTCTCCTCGGCCTTGGCCGGACCGACGGACACGACGACCACTTCCTCGACCTTGCCGGCTTCCTTCAGCCGCAACGCCTCCTCGACCGAAATCTCGTCGAACGGGTTCATCGACATCTTCACATTGGCAAGCTCGACACCCGAACCATCCGGCTTGACCCGGATCTTCACGTTGTAATCGACGACACGCTTGACGGTGACCAGAACTTTCATGATGTCCTTCCTTACGAAACGTTTGCGAGAAAATGCGCTTTAACGCAGCGGCCTGATTGTCGGTTGGCGACATCGATACGCGTTTTTTCTCCAATTACAATCTTTGCCCAGTGCTCCTCCGCAAGATTGCCATGGGAAAAATACTGACGTTTACGTGCGCGTCAATATTAAATTGGAAGAACGCAATCATCTTCTGCAAGGCTATGGCGCCCTGCCGCTGTGATCGAGCCGTTAGCGCGCTGTTTTCAATCGGCTATCGCAGCAATTAAGCCATTGTCGGGCTAAAGTCAGGTGGGCCGGCCCCAAGGCGTAGGCTTCTTGATCGTCTCGGCAGCAGCAGGTGGCGCTCCCACCGTTGCTGCTTCAACATGCCGCACGGCCCGTGGCGTGACGATCGTACGATCGAACAGCGGCACGCCGCGGCGTCGCAAAATGACCACCAGGATCAGCCCGGCAATGATGCCGCCCACATGTGCACCCCATGAGACGCCGCCTTCCGGATCAATGATCAGCATGAAGAATTGCTGACCGATCCAGAAGGCCAGCGGAATGAAGGCGGGCAGGGGCAGCGGGATGCGGAACAGCACCAGCACCCAGACGCGCACCTTCGGATGCAGCAGGAAATAGGCGGCGACGACGCCGGAAATGGCGCCCGATGCGCCGATCAGCGGCGCTTGCGATTCCGTGTTGATCAACCCATGCGTCAGGGCGCCGGCGGCCGCGCAGAGAAGATAGAAGATAAGGAAACGGAAATGCCCCAGCGCATCCTCGACATTATCGCCGAACACCCAGAGGAACAGCATATTGCCGGCCAGATGCCAGAAGTCGCCATGCAGGAAGGAATAGGTGATATAAGTGGCGTCGTCGGGAACGAGCACGAGGTTCGGCGCCAGATGCGCGTAGTCAAAGGCGATGGCCGGAATATAGCCCAGCCCCATCGTCGCAGCATTGGTGAACTCTTCCGGCACCATTAGCGGCCCGGTGATCAGCCAGACGAGGGTATTGATGACGATCAGGCTGATCGTGACATACTGTACCTTGATATATTTGAGGGAGTTCGCGTCGTGCAGCGGTATGAACATAGGCGCGTCAGTCCCTCGAAGCGGTGATCAGCGTCAAGCTTATCTGTTTTTTCCGGGAACCCAAAGCACATCCGATTGTCCCTTGCCGTTGGTCCAGCGGGCGGCAACGAAGAGAAAATCCGAGAGCCGGTTGACGTAAGCCAGCGCGTCGCCGCTGACGATCTCGCCGTCCATCCGGGCAAGGTCCACCATCAGCCGCTCCGCTCGCCGCGCCACGGTGCGGGCGATGTGTAATGCCGCGGCAGCGCCGCTGCCGCCGGGCAGCACGAACGAGCGCAGGGGATCGAGATCGGCATTCAACTGGTCGATCTCGACCTCCAGCCGCGTGACCTGTGCTGCGATGATCCGCAGCGGTTCATAGGCCAGCGTTTCGCCGGTATCCGGTGTCGAGAGGTCGGCGCCAAGGTCGAACAGGTCGTTCTGAATGCGCATCAGCATCGTATCGAGCGCGGCGAGTTCCTGCGTATGCTGGCGTGCCAGCCCGATGAAGGAGTTGGCCTCGTCGATTGTGCCATAGGCCTCGACGCGCAGGTCGCTCTTCAGGCGGCGCGGACCGGTGGCCAGCCCCGTCGTGCCGTCATCGCCCGTCTTGGTGTAGATCTTGTTGAGTTTCACCATCACTTAGCGGCCGCCGCCGGTGATCCACAGCGTCAGCATGATCAGAACGATCGCCACCGCCTGCAGGAATACGCGGGCCTGCATCAGCTTGTTGGATGTGTTGCCGTCGCCGCCTTTTGCCATATGGAGGAGCCCGCGGATGAGAACGATGGCGACAAGGCCCATGACGAGCAATGTCAAGCCTGTGAGAAAACTATGCATGTGACTTACCCTTGCCTTTCAGCTCAGCCGAAGCGGCTGATGAAACGATAAAACAGCCCGGCCGGCAGCAGTTTCTTCAAAAGCGCACCCTGTTTGGCCGGCTGCGTCACGATGTAATGCGGCTTCGGCTTCTTCGTGGTCAATGCGCGTTTCAGCGCAGTATACACCGCATCGGGCTCAAGCTTGCCTTTTGCAGGACCGCTTTCGCCCCTCAGCCGCCGCATCTGCCGTTCATATTCAACAGCATGTACCGAGCCCTTGAGATCGATGAAGCGCTCGATATTGATGATCGCATTGGCGGTGAAGCGCGAGGTGATTGGCCCGGGCTCGATCAGGCTCACCTCGATGCCGCTGCCTTCAAGCTCCATGCGCATGGTCAGCGTCAGGCCTTCAAGCGCGAATTTCGACGCATTATACGCGCCTCGCCACTTAAATGGTACAATGCCGAGAATGGACGAGCACTGCACGATCCGTCCGTGGCCCTGTGCCCGCATCGCCGGGATGATCCGCCGTGTCAGGTCGTGCCAGCCAATGACGTTGGTTTCCAGCTGCAGCCGTAGTGCCTCCACCGGCAGGTCTTCGACAGCGCCCGCCTGGCCATAGGCGCCGTTGTTGAACAGCGCATCCAGCTTGCCGCCCGTGCGGGCAAACACGTCGTCGACAAGTTTGGATATGGTGTCCGGTTTGGTATAATCCATCAGGAAGGCCTCGATGCCGTCGTTTTCGAGCGCGGCAAGATCCTCCACGTTCCGGACGGTGGCAAACACCCGCCAGCCGTCCTTCAAGAGGGCGCGCGCGCACCAGGCACCAATACCGGAGGAGCAGCCGGTGACGATTATCGAGGGACGGTCGGTCATAATGGGGTGTTTCCTGTAGAAATTGCCGCCCGGTTTCCCATATTCATGAGCGGGTTACAATCCGGGGAACATGATGAGACAGTTGGAGAGAGAATGCCGGCCTTCATTCGCATAGCTTGGAAGGTCGTCTTCGATGCCCTCTGGCATTTCAGCGAAGACGACGGCTGGGCCATGGCAAGCCATGTGGCGCTCTCCACTCTCCTGGCGATCTTTCCGTTCCTGATCTTCGGCACGGCACTCGGCAGCTTTCTTGGCGCCGACCAGTTTGCCACGACCGCGGTGCATTTCATCTTCGATACCTGGCCGGAATCGATCGCCAAGCCGATCTCCGATGAAGTGGTGCGGGTGCTGACCATCCCGCGCGGCGGGCTGCTCACCCTGTCGGTTCTCGCCGCCGCCTATTTCGCCTCCAACGGCGTCGAGGCGTTACGGATCTCGCTCAACCGCGCCTACCGGGTGGCCGAAAGCCGGGCCTGGTACAAGACCCGGGTGGCCAGCCTTGCGTTCGTCCTTGCCGGCGTATTGGTCCTCGCGATCGTCAGCCTGCTTCTCGTGGCTGTGCCGCTGGCCATCCGCTATGCCGGCACCTATCTGCCCTGGTTCAACGGCCTCCTGACCATGATCGACAGCTGGAGCCTGGTCGGCGTGTTCGTCATGCTGACCACCGGTCTCATTGTCAGCCATCTCTGGCTGCCGGACGGACGCCGCAAGATCATGGATGTTCTGCCGGGCATCATCCTGACCCTGATCGCCTGGTCGATCGGCGCCTATGTCTTTGCGTCCTACATTGCCACTTTCGCTACCTACGTTTCGACCTATGCCGGTCTCGCCTCGATCATGATCGCGCTGGTCTTCCTCTATATCGTCGGGGTCATCTTCATTCTCGGTGCCGAGATCAATGCGGCAATTATGAAGTACAAGGTCAAGCGCATGGTCATCCGCCACATCATGGGGCCGCGGGAAGACGAGGTTAAGGTGGAGAGCGCGGCCGGGGAGGCCGAGGTTCCCAGGGAAAACGTCCTATAGGACCATTGCGCGGATATCGTCCGGTGTCTTGCCGGCTTCCCGGAAGGCGGCGATGCCGGTGTCGCGATTGCTCTTCGACAATTTGCGGCCATCGGGGCCAAAGATCAGCCGGTGGTGATGGTAGGTGGGCTGGGGAAGATCAAGCAGGCTTTGCAACAGCCGGTGCACCGATGTAGCGTGGAAGAGATCGCCGCCCCGAACGACATGGCTGACACCCTGCAGCGCATCATCGACGGTGACCGCCAGATGATAGCTCGACGGCGCGTCCGAGCGTGACAGAACCACATCGCCCCAAGCGGCAGGGTCGGCCGCGATCACGCCGGTTTGACCATTCGGACCGGTGCCGGTCTCCTGCCATGTCAGCGGCTCCTTCAGCTCAGCCAGCGCCTTGGCCATATCCAGCCGCCACGCGTGCGGTTTGCCGCCGGCCAGCAAACGTTGCCGGGCATCGGCCGATAGCTTGCGTTCCTCACCCGGATAAAGTGGCGCTCCATCCGGATCGCGCGGCCAGGCTTTGCCCTTTGCCTCGAACTCGCCAACGGTGGCCTTGATCGCGCCCCGCGTCAAAAATGCCGGATAAACAAGATCCCGGTCGATCAGTTTGCCGAGCGACTGGCGATAGAGATCGAGATGTTCCGATTGCCGCCGCACCGGTTTCTCCCAGTCGAGCCCCAGCCATGCGAGGTCCTCGACAATGCCGGCCTCGAATTCCGGCGTTGAGCGGGCAATGTCGATATCCTCGATCCGCAGCAGCAAGCGCGCCCCCTTAGCCTTGGCCATGTCGTGGTTAAGAAAGGCCGATAGCGCGTGACCGAGATGAAGCTGGCCGTTCGGGCTTGGGGCGAAGCGGAACACCGGTTGTTTTGACACAGTTTTGTTCATAATTTCTTCTTGGCACGGAAGCGCGCTTCCAGCCATCGATTTTGCCCTTATATAGACCGAACGTCGATGTCGCAGCGGAGGGCTGGAGATGCGGATCATCCGCACGTATGAGGATATCAATGCCGGCCTCAATGGGCTGGTGATGCTCGATGCGCGGCTGGAACATGTCGTGTCGAAGGCCGGCCCGGTGCCGCTGCGCCGCGCCGATCCCGGTTATCGCGGCATCGCCAATATCATCGTCTCGCAAATGGTGTCGAAAGCCAGCGCCGCCGCCATCTGGAACCGCATGGAAACGGCACTCGGCAGTATCGATGCGACCAGCGTCACGGCGATGTCCGACGACGATTGCCGCCTGGTTGGCCTGTCGCGCGCCAAGGCCGATACGCTACGGCGGGTCGCCCGCGCCGTGCTCGACGGCGAACTCGATCTGGAGGCGATCTGTTCGGTCGAGGGAAGTGCCGCGATCCGCGAAATGACCGCCATCAAGGGGGTCGGCCGCTGGACGGCGGAGGTCTATCTGCTGTTTTGCGCCGGCCATCCGGATGTATTTCCGGTCGGGGACGTTGCCCTGCAAAATGCAGTCAGCCATGCACTGATGCTGGAGATGCGCCCCTCGGTGCGCGAACTTGATATGCTGACTGAACTCTGGGCGCCATGGCGCAGTGTCGCGGCGCGTCTGTTCTGGGCCTATTATGCCACTGAAATGCGCCGGGATGGCACGCCGGCCACTCCATAAGACAAAAAGCGAATCTTTTGTTTCCTTTTTCCTTTTGGCTTCACAATCCTGACGCAACGGGCCTAATATAGAAGGTGCAGGTGCCGAATCGAGCAGGAGTATACTGGCTTGACGATTGCAGTCTCACCACACGGCCTCCCAGCGCTCGTGCTGAACGCTGACTATAGGCCGCTGAGTTATTACCCCTTGTCGCTTTGGTCCTGGCAGGACGCGATCAAGGCCGTTTTCCTAGACCGTGTGCATATCCTGGCCGAATACGATCATCGGGTCTCTTCCCCCAGCTTTTCCATGCGCCTGCCGAGTGTCGTCTGCCTGAAAAGCTACGTGCAGCCGTCCCGTCATCCGGCCTTCACACGGTTCAACGTGTTCCTGCGTGACCGGTTCGAATGCCAGTATTGCGGATCGCCGGATGATCTGACCTTCGACCACGTGATCCCGCGCTGCTGCGGCGGCCAGACAACTTGGGAAAATGTCGTCGCCGCCTGCTCGCCATGCAATCTGCGCAAGGGCGGCAAGATGCCGCGCCTGGCGGGCATGTTCCCGCACCAGAAACCGTTCCACCCGACGGTGCAGGACTTGCACAACAACGGCCGGCTGTTCCCGCCCAACCATCTGCATGACAGCTGGATGGACTATCTCTACTGGGACGTCGAACTGCAGCCGTAGCGGTTTTGAGCATTTCTTGAGAGTAGACCGAGGCCGTGGCCCCAAGATCCTCCGTCATTCCTGTGCCTGTCACAGGAATCCAGCCACGCGACGTCTGTCGCGTGAAATGAGTCTTATGCACCGCGGACGCGGTGCCGCTGGTTCCCCGCCACAAGGGCGAGGAAGACGGTGGGGGGAAGGCTTTCAAAAAATAACCGGGGCCGCTTGTCGGCTAACCGATTACGCCTTGGCAGCGCCGCGCAGGGCAATGGCCGCCAGGATCAGGCTGGCAATGACGTTCCATCCCGCAAAGGAAAGACCAAACACGCGCAGGGCCGCATCGCCGCAGGACGGGCCGTGTTTGCTGTCGAGATCGCCAAGCAGGTCGCCGACATTGCCGGAAACGCCCGCTGCCGATGTTGCGCAGGTCGCAGGTCCCTCCCAGAAGTGCCACTCGACGCCAGCGTGATAGACGCCGGTTCCGGCACCCACCAGCATCAGGATACCAATGACGATGAGCAGCGCGCGTGTCGTCCAGACGGGAAGCCGCAGGAAAGAAGTGGCAATCGCGACGATGCCGATCGGGATTCCCCAGTAATAAGGTGTGCGCTGCATCAGGCAGAGCGCGCAGGGGATATAGCCGCCGATATGCTCGAAGGCGAGCGCGCCCCCGACAGTGCCGGTCATGCCGAGTGTGGCGAGGACAGACGGCAGAAGGCCGCGGGGGGACTGGGTCAGGCTGTCGCTCACGGAGGGCTCCATCGGAATGTCAGGCAAGGAAACGGTAGGCAGCGAACATGGCGATCAGCACACCGGCGGCCGCCGCTGCCAGCAGCCCGAGGCGCTTTTCGATGAAATCGCGGATTTCTTCGCCGTAGCGCTGTAGAAGCCAGGCCAACAGGAAGAAACGGGCACCACGGGCAACGATCGCCGAGATGATGAACAGGCCGAGATTGATGTTGGCAGCGCCGGAGAGAATGGTCACCACCTTGATCGGCGGCAAATGCGCAAGGCCGGAGGTGACCAGCAGAAGCACCAGTGTTTCGTAGCCAACCGATGCTTTCATCGCCTCGAAGGCTTCGAGCTTGCCGTAGAAATGCAGGATCGGCTTGGCGAGCGCCTCGAAGGCGTAGTGACCGATATACCAGCCGGCGATGCCACCAAGCACGGAGGCAATCGTCGCCACCAGCGCGTAGCGATAGGCACGCTCCGGCCGGGCCAGCGCCATCGGCAGGAAGAGAACATCGGCTGGAACCAGGAAGACGGAACTTTCGACGAAAGCGATGACTGCGAGCCACGCTTCGGCGGATTTCCGGGCGGCGAGCGACATGGTCCAGTCGTAAAGGCGTCGAAGCATCAAGCATTTCCAGTTTCGGTTCCCGCCTTTTAGGCAGGATTGGCCATGCTGTAAATGATTTGCTGCGGATGCGAATTGCACAGTTTTGTGATTCCCACCCACCGATCTGCAAAATCCCGGTTGACCGTTCCGAAAAGGTTCGTGTAAACGCTTTTTGCTACCCCGAAAGGTATCCGTGCCCCGTTGGCGGAATTGGTAGACGCGCCTGACTCAAAATCAGGTTCCGAGAGGAGTGCTGGTTCGATTCCGGCACGGGGCACCACTTCAATTTTCCAATCAGAATTGCATAGGTTTCGAATCGCCTCGGTGAGCGTGCCAACGATTTGCGCGCGGCACGCAACTTGATTAATCGAAACACAACTATCTGGCGTGTGGATCGTGGATATCGCCGTTGGTTTGCGCCAAATCAGCACAGGTCGAAAAGACGATTAACCGCCCTGTTGCATCTCGATTGCAAAATTCTTCGGCGGTGCCCAGTCTGGAACACATCAATCCCCCATCGGCACACTTTGCCTGCAACAATGGAGTCGAGCATGTCCCAGTCTGCTACGTCCTGCGCCATTTTCGATGATGTTGACGCACTGTCCGGTGCGCTTTTCTCATGGTGCGCGGAGCGCGGCGTTAGGCTGCGCAGCCAGGAAGGTGTCAGCGCCGCCGGTGCCGTCATCGATCTGTTCTTTGCCGGATATAGAACGCAGGACGAATTGCTTGGCGCGTTGAATGATCGCCATAGCCGCGAAGTCGTCTTCGTGTCCTGATGCGGCGATAGCTTGGTAAACTCCAGGTGAGTCATTTCGCCCGTGAGACGAGAATCTGAAGGAAAGTCCGAACGGAGCATGGTCCTTGTGGCAGACCTCGAGAGGCTCGCTACGAACGTTCATTGTTGCAATTCCGTCGGTTAGCCGCTGAGCGTGCTTTTATCCCTATCGATGGACAGCGGACTTTGGTTTAGTGACTGCCTTGTGCATAGGAGTTGCAATGGCAGTTTTCATTCGAGTGGCACATGACAAGGATCGGGTTGTGCTTGGAGCACTTAAGCTGCGATCTTCGTTGGCTTGGGGAGATCATGTTGAGGAGCTGAAAGCTCTTCCAGAGACTCAGGAGGTTCGGACCGAGCACGTACCCAATGCCATTGTCGCGGAGGTCGGCGGGGAGATTGTGGGCTTCGTAACGGTTCTTTCCAAAAAGGGCGCTGTTCGGGCTGAACTGGAGGACCTGTTCGTTGCGCCTGAGCTATGGCGGACGGGGATAGGTAGAGAGTTACTCGCCGAAGCCGAGCGCCGTGCTGCAGAGCTCGGGGCGTTGTCGTTACATGTTGTCGCTGGCGAGCAGGCCCGGCCATTTTACGAGGCTTCGGGATATCGGTTTGCCGGGATGGTCTCTACAGATTTTGCGCCCGCAGCCGAAATGTTCAAGGATTTGCCGCAAGTCTGCAATCAGTCTTAAAGCCGAAATCATACTGGGACGATACTCCGCGCGGGCTTTAGTTGAATTTCATGATCCGGAAGTGTTAGGTGCGCTGCAGCGAAATTTCTTGCGGCGGGCACATGCTTCCGATCAGCGATACCTATGACAATCTGCGCCGCGACTTCCGCTGGCAGATTCCCGAAAAGTTCAATATCGGCGTAGCAGTCAGCGATGACTGGGCCGCGCGTGAGCCTGGGAGGATCTGCCTGCAGCATTTCAGCCCGGATGGTGCCCACCTGTCGCTGACTTATGGCGCGTTCGCGGCGCAATCCTCTGCCTTCGCCCAAGGGTTGTTACAACAGGGCGTCAAGCGGGGAGACCGGGTGGCGATCCTTTTGCCGCAGAGTTTCGAGACGGCCATCTCCCATGCTGGCATCTACAAGCTTGGTGCTATCGCTTTGCCGCTGGCGCTGTTGTTCGGGGTCGAGGCGCTCGAATACCGGCTGCGCGATGCGGGCGCATCGGCCATCGTCACCAACCGGTTCGGCTATGAGAAAATAGCAGAGATCCGCAGCCGGTTGCCGGACCTGAAGGTTGGCGTTCTGGTGGATCACCGAGCGCCGGAAACGGTCGACTTCGCAGCCCTTGCGCAGACGCCCGCGCCGAATTTTGCCCCTGCCGATACGACGCCCGATGATCCGGCTATGATGATCTACACATCGGGCACGACCGGTCCGCCGAAGGGCGCGCTGCACGGGCATCGCGTTCTGCTTGGTCACATCCCTGGCTTCCAGTTCCACCACGCCTTCCTGCCGCAGCCTGGCGACCGGATGTGGACGCCGGCGGACTGGGCCTGGGCCGGCGGGTTGTTGAACGCGCTTTTGCCCTCTCTGCTGCTCGGTGTTCCCGTTGTTTCCTCCCCCGGCCAGAAATTCGACCCGCATATGGCTTTTCGCATTCTGGAGGAGATGGACGTGCGCAACGCCTTCATCCCGCCGACGGCGCTACGACTGATGAAATCGGTCGACAACCCGCGTTCGCTCTATCGTCTTAACCTGCGCACCATCGGGTCTGCCGGGGAATCGCTTGGCCGTGAGACCTGGGAGCAGGCAAGCGAGGCTTTTGGCGTACCGGTCAACGAATTCTACGGCCAGACGGAGTGCAATATCGTGCTCTCCTCGGCCGCCAATCTCGGCGTGCTGAAACCCGGCTCCATGGGCAAGGCGGCGCCCGGCCATGACGTGGCGATCATTGACGGCGAGGGCAGGGCGCTTCCGGTCGGTACGGTCGGACAGGTCGCAGTCCGCCGTCCTGATCCGGTGATGTTTCTTGGCTACTGGAACAACGAGGCGGCGACAGCGGCAAAATTCATCGGCGACTGGATGACGACCGGCGATCAGGGCGTTCAGGACGAAGAAGGGTATGTCACCTTTTTCGGGCGTGACGATGATGTCATCACCTCGTCCGGCTACCGGATCGGCCCCGGCGAGATCGAGGACTGTCTTGCCGGCCATCCGGCCGTGCAGCTTGCAGCCGCCATCGGCAAGCCGGACCCGGTACGCACCGAGATCGTCAAGGCTTATATCGTGCTGAAACCGGGCTGCGAGGCCGGACCGGGGCTGGAAGCGGAGATCCGCAACTGGGTCAAGACCCGCCTGTCGATGCATGAATATCCGCGCGAGATCGAGTTTCTCGACAGCCTGCCCTTGACCACATCCGGCAAGGTGATCCGCCGTATCCTGCGCGATCGGGCAGCGGCAGAGGGCTGACTCATCTCCCTTCCCCTGCGCCCGTGTGTCCCTCTATCGCAGCGAGCGTGGGGCCAGCGAACGGATTTTTTCACGCAGCAGCCGCGCCATGTTGCGGGTGTTCCGATAAAGATGCAGCTGGGCTGCCACTTGGCGCACGTCGCGGTCGCGGTTCTGGTTCAGGCCGATCACCAGCGTACCCATCTCCTCGCGCTCTTCCCAGAAACGGCTCATCAGCGGATGATCGGGAACGGCGCAACTGTCGGAACGCACGATATTGGCATCGTCGAGGTGCCATTCGGTCAATTCGGCGAGGAGAAGCTTGCCGGGAGAATATTTTGCATAGTGTTCGTCATAGGCCGTCTTCCAGGTATAGGCCTCGCCCGCCATCATGAAGACGATCATCGAGGCAATGGCCGTGCCGTCAAGGTCGATCGTATGGATGCGTACGCTGTCGGCTTCGGCCAGATTGGTGATCGCTTCGCGGGCAAAGGCGGCGCGGTAACGGTCGAGCACCATGGCCGTGCGCTGCTTGCCCTTCCAGCCGCTCGCTTCCAGCGCCAGGAACTCTTCCATGCGCACCCGGATGTCGCCGGGCTGGCGGGCGACATTGTAGGAAACGCTTCCGACCTTCTCCAGGAGGTTCCATTGCCGGCGCAGTTCGCGCAGATGGCTCGCGCTGATGGCATGACGCAGATAGGTCTGTCCGTCCTGCAGGCTTTCCAGCATCGGTCGGGAGAAGGTGTCGGTCACCGTCAGTGGGAGGTTGCGGCCGATGGCAACAGCGCGGGCAAGCTGGGCGAATTTGCCCTTCAGGCGGATGTCGGGTAGCACGAGAACACCGGGCAGGTTCGCCGTCGGGGAGGTGAGCGCCTCGTAGAAATTGTCGATGGTTTCGGCCGCATCCTCGGCATCGAGCAGGGGCACGCCGAGCGGGCCGAACGGATTGGACCAGGCGCGGATGATCGGGGCACCGATCGAAAAACCCGGCTTCTCGATCGAAAACGGCATCAGGAAGCGGATACGGCTGCGGCGTTCGTCATTGTCGCGGATCAGCGCCAGTCGGATGATCCGGTCTTCAAGCCGCGGCATGGCTGGCGCCAGGAAACGGCCGGTGAAGAAGACGTTCGGCTCCATCGCCCGGTTGGAGAGGAAATCCAGTTCCGTCTGCAATTCGTAGCCCTGGCGTGCCGGATAAAAGCAAAGCTCGCGGCCGGGGCGGCCGATGGCGATGGTGTTGTCGGCAACGGGTTGATCGGGCCTCGGCTGAACGAGGCCGCCGAGGATACGTGCCGACCGGCTGTTGGCGTCGTCAGGAAAATGCGGGTTGCCGGTCATGAGCGAGGTGCCTCTGATTTGATGATTCTGGCATGCGGATCGGCGAAGGCAAACAGGACAATGCCGAAGGTGCGGCGGACCGCGAGATGGAGAAGGATCGCTTCGACAAACATTGCCCCGGCGGTGGCCATCGCAGCACCGGTCAGCCCGAACATCGGGATCATCGTGACGTTGAGCGCCAGATTGCAGACGAGGGCTACCGCATAAAGCGCAACACAAAGCTTCTGCTGGCCGGCCATGGTCAGGAAGGCTTCGGCCGGACCGACCAGGGCCTTAGCCATGATGCCGGCAAACAGGATCGCCATCAGCGGATAACCGGAGACGAAGGCCGGACCGAACAGCGACAACAGGAACGAGCCGCAGGCAAGGACCATCAGGCCGACCAGGAGTGATGGCCAGAACGACCATTTGGCGCTTTCCACCGCAATGACGGCGAGTTGCTGGCGATCAGGATTGGCCATCGCAGCGGAGAAGCGGGGCGAGGCTGCTGCCTTGACCGAGAACATCACGAAATGCACCAGCGCCATGGTTTTGGCGGCGGCAAAATAGATCGCCACGCTGGCCGGATCGAGATAAAGCCCGACGATGACGACGTCGGAATTGGTCAGCATGAAGCCGAAACCCTCGATCAGGAAGATCGGCAGCGCCACCCTGATCCATGCGCCGAATTCGATGCGGCTCGGTCCTTTGAGATACCGGCGTCGCAACCGCCAGGTGAGGATGAAGAACTGGCTGACGCTGGTCAGATAGGTCGCAGCCATGGCCGCGATCATCGCGGTTTGGGCGGTATGAGGCTCGCCGAGTGTTACTGCCAGCATCATGAGGACGAGAATCAGCATCGGCCGGACGATATAGGTCGGGCTCATCGCCGAAACGGCCCAGCTATGGGCACGCGACGTTCCCTCCATGACATCCCCCAGCGCAATCATCGGCAGGGAAAAGATGCCGAGATAAAGCGGCAGGATATAATAGCTTTCGATATGTTCGCCGAACAACCAGAGGCCGCCGATGCCGAGGATGGCAACGCCGGTCGCCGACAGGAGCGCGAAGATGCGGACGGTCGCCGTCATTCCGCGGATTTCGGCCATGGCTTCGCGGGCACGGTACTGCGGCAGGAAGCGGATGATCGTAGTATGGAAACCAAGGCAGGACAGGTTTCCGAACAGGACGACCAGCACCCAGACGAAAACGAAAATACCGTATTCGAATTCGCCCATGACGCGGGCCAGGATGATCTGCGATACGAAGGCGATGGCGGCGCTGACGACGCGGATGGCAAAGGCAACAAGCGCCATGCGTTGCGCAAGGTGTTTGGGATCGCTGCTCGTCAGTACGGGAATGAGTTTTTCAACCAGCGGCGACAGCCGGTCCCTCACTGCGGGCGGCAAAATTCGACCAGCGGTTTGACAGGCTGCGATGAACACTGAAATACCCAAAACTACGCAAAACAGGCTGCCAGTCTTGACAGAACAGCGTTAACAAACGGTGGAGATAGAGCCTGCGGCACACAGTTTTGCTGTCCGGAACCAATCCCACAAGGCGAGTTCCAGGATGCTGACAACGACAATCGATATGCTATTATCGGTTGCATTCGGGGGCAGAAGCAGCGTGCGTGGTGCCGGCCCACGCAACCGGGAAGACGGGCTCCCCGGCTGTGGCAACGGCCTTGCTATCGAACCCGGAGGTGTTCTATGTGGCAAAAGCCATTTAGCATCACGCTTATGATGCGGAAAACCCGGACTGGCTGGTCAATAGCAGTCCGGATAAACTTCGCTAAGTAAGTCCAAGGCAGACGGGATTGCCGTCCCGTCTGCCACTTCAGAAATAAGCGATAACGCCTATAAAATCAAGTTTCCGATGCTTATGCTTCAAACGTACCGTGGCAGTGCTTGTATTTCTTGCCCGAGCCGCAAGGGCAGGCTTCGTTGCGGGAAACCTTGCCCCAGCTCGACGGATCCTGCGGATTGCGGTTTTCGGGCTCGACGAAGTTCAGGCCGACGCTTTCAGCGAAGTCATCAACGCCGGTGTCGGGGTCGATGTGATGACCGACCATTTCCGGCGGCACAGGCTGCGGCGCTTCTGCCGCTTCGCGCACCAGTTCGACGCGCATCAGTTGCGCCGTCACGGCCTGGCGCAGGTTCGCCAAAAGTGCCTGGAACAGTTCGAAGGCTTCCGACTTGTATTCCTGCAGCGGGTCGCGCTGGGCGTAGCCACGGAAGCCGATGACCGAGCGCAGGTGATCGAGGTTGACGATATGCTCGCGCCAGAGATGATCAAGCGTCTGCAGAACCACGGAGCGTTCGACATAGAGCATGATATCCGGGCCGAACCGCTCGGCGCGGTCTGCTGCGGCCTTGTCGGCCTCGGCCGTGATGCGCTCGCGAATATCGTTTTCGTCGATGCCTTCCTCGGCTGCCCATTCGATGATCGGCAGGTCGAGGTTGAGCGAGTTCTGCGCGTCGGTCTTCAGGCCGACGGCATCCCACTGTTCAGCATAGGCTTTTTCTGGAATGCGCTTGGCCACGATGTCCTCGATGACCTCGTGGCGCATGTCGGCGACCGTCTCGGAAATATCGGTCGCATCCATCATCTCGATGCGCTGCTCGAAGATCACCTTGCGCTGATCGTTGAGCACGTCGTCGTATTTCAGAAGGTTTTTACGGGTGTCGAAGTTGCGGGCTTCGACCTTCTTCTGGGCGCGTTCCAGCGCCTTGTTGATCCACGGATGGACGATCGCTTCGCCTTCCTTGAGGCCGAGCTTCTGCAGCATCGAATCCATGCGGTCGGAGCCGAAGATGCGCATCAGGTCGTCCTGCAGCGACAGGAAGAATTTCGAGCGGCCAGGGTCGCCCTGACGGCCGGAGCGGCCACGCAACTGGTTGTCGATGCGGCGGCTTTCGTGGCGCTCGGTTGCCAGAACGTAGAGGCCGCCGGCAGCGAGAGCGATGTCCTTTAGACGCTGGACCTCGACCTTGATCGCGGCCTCCTTTTCGTCGCGCTCGGGACCGTGTTCCATCTCGCCAAGTTCGCGTTCGACGCGCATTTCAAGGTTGCCACCGAGCTGAATATCGGTACCGCGGCCAGCCATGTTGGTGGCGATCGTCACGGCACCCGGCACGCCGGCCTGCGAAACGATATAGGCTTCCTGCTCGTGATAGCGGGCGTTCAGAACCTGGAAATTCTGGAAGCCCGCGTCCTTGAGCATCTTTGCCAGAAGTTCGGATTTTTCGATCGAGGTGGTGCCGACCAGAACCGGCTGCTGGCGATCCTGCGATTCCTTGATTTCGGCGATGATCGCCTTGTATTTTTCTTCGACCGTCCGGTAGACTTCGTCGTCCTCGTCGATACGCTTGATCGGCAGGTTGGTCGGCACTTCCACAACTTCCAGGCCATAGATGTTACCGAATTCCTCGGCTTCCGTCGAAGCCGTGCCGGTCATGCCGCCGAGCTTCGAGTACATGCGGAAATAGTTCTGAAAGGTGACCGAGGCCAGCGTCTGGTTTTCCGGCTGGATAGTGACCTTTTCCTTGGCTTCGAGTGCCTGGTGCTGGCCTTCCGAATAACGGCGGCCCGGCATCATGCGGCCGGTGAATTCGTCGATGATGACGATCTCGTCGTTGCGGACGATGTAGTCCTTGTCCTTCTGGAAAAGCTTGTGGGCTTTCAATGCGTTGTTGACGTGATGGACGATGGCGACGTTCTCGACGTCGTAAAGCGTTTCGCCCTTCAACAGGTTCGCCTCGCGCAGCAGGTTTTCCAGCTTTTCGGTGCCATCTTCGGAGAAGTTGGCGGAGCGCTGCTTTTCGTCGATCTCGTAGTCTTCCGGCGACAGCATCGGGATGAACTTGTCGATGGTGTTGTAAAGATCGGAGCGGTCGTCGAGTGGGCCGGAGATGATCAGCGGGGTGCGCGCTTCATCGACGAGGATCGAGTCGACTTCGTCGACGATCGCAAAGAAGTGGCCGCGCTGGACCATTTGGTTGCGCTCGTACTTCATGTTGTCGCGCAGATAGTCGAAGCCGAGTTCGTTGTTGGTGGCGTAGGTGACGTCGCAGGCATAGGCCGCCCGGCGCTGATCGTCGGTCAAGCCGTGGACGATAACGCCCGTGGTCAGTCCGAGGAAAGAATAGATCCGGTTCATCGTCGCAGAGTCGCGCGTCGCGAGGTAGTCGTTGACGGTGACGACGTGAACACCCTTGCCGGCCAGCGCGTTGAGGTAGACTGGCAGGGTTGCCACCAGCGTCTTGCCTTCACCGGTCTTCATTTCGGCGATCGATTTTTCGTGCAGGATGATCCCGCCGATCAGCTGGACGTCAAAAGGTCGCAGGCCGAGCGCCCGGCGTGCAGCCTCGCGGGCAACCGCGAAGGCGGGCACCAGGAGATCATCGAGTGTCTTGCCGTCGGCGAACTGCTGGCGGAACTCGACGGTCTTGGCGGCTAGTGCTTCATCGGAAAGCGCTTTGGTTTCAGCTTCCAGCGCATTGATGGCATCGACCTTGGCTTTGTAGCCCCGCACACGGCGGTCATTCGATGAACCGAAGATTTTGCGGGCGATGCCGCCGAGACTGACCATAAGAATGGTCCTTTCTTCTATGTCGCCAACGCGGTCAATTTCCGCGAAATACTATGAAACGCCCGGAACTGTTCTGGACGCGAGGTTGCGTGACAGATAAGAGGGGGGTCGAATTATGTCAACGGGAGTTAAGGTTCGCGAATACCAACGATGAGTGACAGACACCCTTATTCCCATGGGTTTCTGTCATCGAAGCTTGGTAGGAGGCTACAGAACGGCCACAATCTGATGATGTGGAGCGTTTGAGGCCGGCCGTAACCGCGGTTCCGGATACCAGCGTGGAAGGTATGAGGATGTTGAAATACAAGATGCTTGCGGCAGTTGCCCTGATCGCTGTCATGGCCGCCCAAGGCCCGGCAGCGGCACAGGATGCCGCCGATCCCGTCATCGCCAAGGTTGGCGGCGCGGAAATCCACCAGTCGGAGCTGGACTACGCTCTGACCGGCCTTGATCCGCAGCTGGCACAGCTGCCGGAAGATCAGAAGCGCGCCGCGGCACTCTCCGGCCTGATCGACGTCAAGCTTTTGGCCAAGGACGCAGACAAGGAAGGCCTGCAGAACGATGCAGACTTCAAGAAGCGCCTCGCCTATCTGACCGACCGCGAATTGCACAACGCCTTCTTCAAGAAGCACGTTGTCGATGCGGTCAAGCCGGAAGAGGTCAAGGCCCGCTACGACGTCGAAATCGCCAAGATCCCTGCACAGGAAGAAGCCAAGGCCCGTCATATCCTGGTCAAGACCGAGGAAGAAGCCAAGGCGGTCATCAAGGATTTGGATGCAGGCAAGGACTTCGCGACGATCGCCAAGGAAAAGTCGACCGACCCGAACAAGGCTGATGGCGGTGATCTCGGTTATTTCACCAAGGATCGCATGGTTCCGGAATTCTCGGAAGCCGCCTTCAAGCTCGAAAAGGGCAAGTACACGGAAGTGCCGGTCAAGACGCAGTTCGGCTTCCACGTCATCCTGCTCGAAGACAAGCGCATGCAGCCGCCGCCGCCGTTTGAACAGGTCGAGCCGCAGGTCAAGCAGTTGGTCATGCGCGACAAGTATATCGAGCTTCTGACTGCGGCCAAGAAGGATGCTGGCGTCGACATCACCGACCCGGCCCTGAAGAAGGCCTATGACGACGCCAACAAGGCGGAAGCCGCGACCGCCAACTGATGATATCGGACGTGCCCGCCCGTATTCGAGCGGTCACGTCCATCCGATATCAATTGAACGACACAGGTCCCGGAGGCGTCAGGCTTTTCGGGATTTCGTTTGTGGGCCCGCCAGGCCGGGCCATCACCGCTAAACAGGGTTGATCATGTCCGGTTCCGTTTCTCCGCTTGCTCCGAAATCCTTCGCCGACATGCCGCCCGTTCGGGGCGTCCGCATGGCAACTGCCGCTGCCGGCATTAAGTACAAGAACCGCACCGACGTGCTGCTGATGGTTTTCGATGAACCGGCTTCTGTCGCCGGCGTCTTCACCAAATCACGCTGCCCCTCGGCTCCCGTCGATTTCTGCCGTCAGAACCTGTCTGGCGGCATTGCTCGCGCCGTGGTCGTCAATTCCGGTAATGCCAATGCCTTTACCGGCAAGAAGGGCAAGGCGGCGACCGAGCTGACGGCGCAGTCGGCTTCGCAAGCGGTCGGTTGCTCGACCGGTGAAGTGTTTCTTGCCTCCACCGGCGTCATCGGCGAACCGCTGGATGCGACGAAATTTGCGGGTGTTCTCAGCGACATGACCGTGCAGGCGACCGGCGATTTCTGGTTTGAGGCTGCCAAGGCGATCATGACCACGGATACCTATCCGAAGGTTGCCACGCGCAGCACTGACATTGGCGGCGTCACCGTCACCATCAACGGCATCGCCAAGGGCGCCGGCATGATCGCGCCAGATATGGCGACGATGCTGTCTTTTGTCGTTACCGACGCGGATATCGCGCCGCAGGCCCTGCAGGTTCTGTTGTCGGAAGGCACAGGCCCGAGCTTCAACTCCGTTACCGTCGATAGCGACACCTCGACCTCTGACACGCTGATGCTGTTTGCCACCGGTGCCGCCGGCAAGGATGGTCAGGTAAAGATCGTCAGCCCCACCGATCCGGCGCTCGATGGTTTCCGTGCGGCGTTGAACGATCTCCTGCGCGATCTGGCGCTACAGGTGGTTCGTGATGGCGAAGGTGCGCGCAAGATGGTTGCGGTGACCGTCGAGGGTGCCGAAAGCGACCAGGCTGCCAAGCGCATTGGCCTGTCGATTGCCAATTCGCCGCTGGTTAAAACAGCGGTTGCCGGCGAGGACGCCAACTGGGGCCGCGTGGTCATGGCTGTCGGCAAGGCTGGCGAACTGGCAGACCGCGACCGGCTGGCGATCTGGTTCGGCGATGTGCGTGTCGCCGTCGACGGCGAGCGCGATCCGACCTATTCGGAGGCCGCGGCAACGGCCGTGATGAAGGAAGAAAACATTGCCATCCGTGTCGAGATCGGTCTCGGATCCGGCAAGGCGACCGTCTACACCTGCGATCTGACCAAGGAATATATCGAGATCAACGGCGACTACCGGAGCTGATGGCAGTGCAGGATACGATTTCGAAAGCCGATTTGCCGAACGTGCGCCGCCTGGAGGCCGTGGGTTTTCGCGCCTGGCCTGCGGCTTCGGTGCAGTATGACGGCAGCTGGTTGATCCGGCTGACGGCGGGCCATGATTCCAAGCGGTTGAATTCGGTCAATCCCCTCGATCCGTCCGACAGCCGCGATATCGAGATCAGGCTTCTAAAGGCCGCAAAGCGCTTTTCCGATTATGGAAGGCCGCTGACCGTTCGCCAGACGCCGCTGACGCCACCACCGCTGATTGCCTACATGGATGAGCATCGTTGGCCGGTATTCTCTGAGACCATCGTTATGATGGCGGATATTCCGCCAAACGATACGACGGAAGCAATCGAGCATCTGCCGTTGCGCGATGTCGGCCGTTTTGTCGATGCCCGGCTGCAGATCTGTGGCGAAAGCAGCCAGGATAAGGCCGGTCTCGCCGAAGTCATCAACGCGATCAAGCCCGAGTGCGGGCTGTTTCTCTTCGAGGCGCAGGACGAAGGACCGATCGCGGTGTCGCTCGCCGTTCATGATAATGATCTCGCCGGTATCTTGCAGGTTGCCGTTGCTCAGGGCGTCCGGCGGCAGGGTGTCGGGAGCGCCATAGTCAACGCCTCGCTGCGTTGGGCCAGACTTCGTGGCGCCCGCACCGCCTGGCTTTCGGTCGAAAGTGATAATGACGCGGCGATCAAGCTTTATCGTAAGTTCGGCTTCAGGGATGTCTACCGGTATGCCTACCGGCGTGAAGGGGAATGATGATGGACGTTGCCGGCCGGAAAATTCTGCTTGTTGCGGCCTGCGCGCTGGTCGATAGCGATGGCCGGATCCTGCTTGCCCAGCGGCCGGAGGGTAAGTCGCTGGCGGGGCTGTGGGAGTTTCCCGGCGGCAAGGTCGAGCCTGGTGAGACGCCGGAAGAAACGCTGATCCGTGAACTGGACGAGGAGCTGGGGGTTCGCACCAAGGTCGCGTGCCTGGCGCCTTTGACATTTGCCAGCCACACCTATGACGATTTTCATCTGCTGATGCCGCTCTATGTCTGCCGGCGCTATGAAGGGGTTGCCCATGGGCGGGAAGGCCAGGCGGTGAAATGGGTTCGCCCAAATGCCCTGCGCGACTACCCGATGCCGCCAGCCGACGAGCCACTTATCCCCTACTTAATGGATTTGCTCTAAACCTATCCTCGAAATTTCTGTTTTATTAATCGAACATTTATCACCCTCCCGCAAAATCAGCTTCGAGTAAGTACTGGTGTCTAATGGTTTGGGGATGATTCCCGTAGCCGATGCCGGTTTTTTATTGGCGTTGACATGGTGAAGCGGTGCGTAACCGGCTTCAGGGAAACGCACGTATTCGAAGAGGCAGACGATGGTCGATGACGATTTTTGGAGAACGGTACAGGACAAGGATCTGGCGGCACCCCAGAGCCGCCGCACCGGTGCGCTTAATCTGTCGCTGCTGTTCGGTACTGCCGTCATCGCGCTGACCCTCATTCTGACACCGATGCTGACGTCGAAGACGGACAACAAGGTGCTGGCCGACGCGCCGATCGACTACGATAATATTCAGACCGGCTCGATCCCGAGCAGCCCGCCCACCAAGCGTTACACAGTGCGCCGCAGCGTGCTGCAGGAAATGCCGGGCGCAGTCTGCATTATCGACAGTGATGGAAGCAAAAGCGGCTGCTGATGTCCCTGTGAACCGGGGGCTCCGGCCCCCCGTGTTCCGGTTCGCTGCCAGCCTGGGGTCGATGCCGATTCCGATATTGACGGGGCGCATGCTCGCGCTTTCGGATGAAGTCATCCGATGGGCATGCGCAGGGCAGGCTGGGAGCACATGAAGACACTGATTCACCTTTGGAAAGACAGATCCGGTGCCACGGCAGTCGAGTATGGGCTGCTGGCCACCCTGATTTCGATCGGCATGATGGTCGGGCTAGGGGCGTTCTCGGATTCCCTGCTCGCCGTCTTTCAAACGATCACCACCGCCATTATTGGTGCCCGGCCTGTCTAAAGGCTGACAGGCGCTCCTATTGTTCACCTTTCAGCGGCAGTTCGCGGGTGCTCAGCGCATCGGATAACCTCTGCTTTGCCGAGCCGGGTTTCAGCGGTTTCTGCTGGCTTTCGTGCGGGGCCCAGCCGGAAATATAGATGATCGAAAACGTCGCCCGGATGCGGCCGTCCGGATCGGCAAAGCGCTCGGCATAGATTTCGGCGGCGCGGACGAAGAAGCTGCGGGTCAGAGGCTTGCGGCTGCGGGCTGCGAGCGGATTGGTCATGCCCATCGACCGCAGGTCTTTCAGCAACGAAAACAGTGACGCATAGCGCACCGTGTAGCTTTCGGTATCGGCGACCGGCAGGCTGAAGCCGGCGCGCTGCAGGAGCGCACCGATATCGCGGACATCGGCAAAGGGGATGACACGCGGGCTGGCGCCGCCGGTCAATTCGCTTTCGGCGGCAAGAAGCACCTCGCGCAATTCCTGCAAGGTGCCTGAACCGGGAATGGCGGCGAGGAACAGGCCGTCGGGTTTGAGCGCACGGCGCACCTGGATGAACACCCCGGGTGTGTCGTTGGTCAGATGCAGCGACAGCGGGGAAACTATGAGGTTTGCCGATTCTGCTGCGAGCGGCACCGTCTCCAGTGAAGCGACGGAGACTTTTTCATCAATGGCGGCAAAAGCAGCATCCGTTTCGACGCGCTCGATATCCGTCACCTTGCCGGTGTTGGCTATGTAGCGGGCTGTCAGGCCGGTATAGCCATGCAGTTCGACCGCCTTGTCGAAATGCCGTTCGACCACGCTCAGGCGCTCGGACAGCTCTTGCGCGGCAATCTCCAGCAGGAATTGCGCCTTTGGATCCCCGTTGCGAAAGGCGCGCTTGCGGCGGGTTTCGATGAGCGTCTGGTCGAAAACGATATCCATGGCTTTGCTTTCCTGATCGCCCAAAAATCTGATCGCAATGAAACCCGGCTCGCCGTAATGTCAACCTTATGGGGGACGAAGGGCCAGAAAATCCGGGATGGCGGCGGGGCAATGGCCTGCTTGGGGGGCTGCGCGGTCTGTGGGCTGCGGCGGTCGATGCGGTCTATCCGCCGGTCTGTGCCGGTTGCGGCCGCATGACCGGGCAGCATCGTGGCGTCTGTCCCGCTTGCTGGGCGACGCTGCGGCTGATCGAGCGGCCGTATTGCGAGGTTCTGGGGCTGCCGTTTTCGCATGATCTGGGGGCCGGCATCTTGTCGGCCGATGCGATCGCCAATCCGCCGGTGTTCGAGCGGCTGCGCTCGGTTGCCATCCATGACGGCATTGCCAAGTCGCTTGTCCACGGCCTGAAATACCGCGACCGCACCGATCTGGCCGTGATGATGGCGGAATGGATGATCCGGGCCAGCGACGGCACAGTCCGGGCGTGCGATGCGGTCGTTCCGGTGCCGCTGCATGCCTTCCGGCTCTGGAGCCGCAAGTTCAACCAGTCCGCCGAGCTTGCCCGGGCGATTGCCCGCAGCTCGGGTAAACCCTTTCTGGCGACAGCGCTGATCCGCAACCGCCGTACCGTTCAGCAGGTGGGGCTGGGCGCCAGCCAGCGGCAGGAGAATGTGCGGGGCGCTTTTTCGGTGACGGAGGCCGGCAGGGCGGCGCTGTTCGGCAAGCGGGTCGTTCTGGTCGATGATGTCTATACGACGGGGGCGACGGTATCGGCCGCCACCCGGGCGCTGAAGAAGGCGGGAGCGGCGGATGTGACCGTTTTGACCTTTGCAAGAGCCGTGTCCGGTCTTATATGACACGGTATGTGACGCTGGCGCAGGGCCGGCGAAGGAGCAGATCAACTCATGGCTTCGGTCGTCATTTATACCCGTCAATTCTGTGGCTATTGTTCCGCTGCGAAGAAACTTCTGGAAACCAAGGGCGTGAAGTTCGAGGAGCATGACGCGACATATGCTCCCGAGGTTCGCCAGAAAATGATCGAGCGCTCGAATGGCGGCACGACCTTCCCGCAGATCTTCATCAACAATGCCCATATCGGCGGCTGCGACGACCTGCATGCGCTGGATCGCGCCGGCAAGCTGGACGCGATGCTCGCCGCGTAAGGAGACGCTTTCATGACATTCAAGGCCGCAGCGATCCAGATGTGTTCCGGTGTCGATCCGGCACGGAATGCCGAGACGATGGTGCGGCTCGTCCGCGAAGCTGCAGCACAGGGCGCTACCTATGTGCAGACGCCGGAAATGACTGGTGCGCTGCAGCGCGACCGTGCTGCGATGAAGGCGGCGCTGCGCGACGAGAGCAACGATCTGATCGTTGCTGCAGCGTCGAAGCTTGCCGGCGAACTGCGCATCCATCTGCATGTTGGCTCGACGGCGATCGGCCTTGCCGATGGCAAGATGGCCAATCGCGGCTTCCTGTTCGGCCCCGATGGCAAGAAGATCACCCATTACGACAAGATCCACATGTTCGACGTCGATCTCGACAATGGCGAGAGCTGGCGGGAAAGCTCCGCCTACACGCCGGGCGGCACCGCACGGCTGGCGAGCCTGCCGTTCGGCAAGCTCGGTTGCGCCATCTGCTACGACGTGCGTTTCCCCGAGCTTTTCCGGGCGCAGGCCGCGGCCGGGGCGCAGATCATGTCGGTGCCGGCCGCCTTTACCCGCCAGACCGGCGAGGCGCATTGGGAAATCCTGCTGCGCGCCCGCGCCATCGAGAACGGCATGTTTGTTATTGCCGCCGCCCAGGCTGGCGTACATGAGGATGGCCGCGAGACCTTTGGCCATTCGATGATCATCGATCCGTGGGGACGCATTCTGGCCTCGGCCGGCGGCACCGGCGAGGGCATCGTTATCGCCGAGATCGACGTTGGTGCAGTTGCTGCGGCGCGGGCGAAAATTCCGAACCTGAAGAACGGCCGGGCGTTTACGCTGGAGGAGGTGCCCAGCGCTTCCAAGGACGTGGCCGCTTGATCAAATACACGCTTGCCTGCGACAACGGCCATTCGTTCGAGGGATGGTTTTCCTCGAGCGCCGATTTCGACCGTCAGGCTGAGCTCGGGCTTGTCTCCTGTCCCGTCTGCGGCTCGGCCACGGTCGGCAAGGAACTGATGGCGCCTTCGGTCTCGACGGCCCGCAAGAGGGACGAGACCAAGGTGCTGATGATGGACCAGGCCCGCAAGGAAGCGGTGGCCAAGATCCGCGAACTCGTCACCTCGATCCGCGAAAATGCGGAGGATGTCGGGGCGAAGTTTCCCGAGGAAGCCCGCAAGATCCATTATGGCGAAGCCGAGCAGCGTGGGTTGATCGGCCAGGCGACGATCGATGAAGCCAAGGCGCTGCTGGAGGAGGGCATCGAGATTGCCGCCCTGCCGGTGCTGCCGGACGATGTGAACTGACATGACGGCCGGCGGACATCGTCTGGCCATCTACAATTTCGGCCTGCATGTGGGGCCAGACGGCGATCCCCGCGTCGAGGGTTTCGTCTCGCGCGAGCCGGCCAATTTCGAGGCGGCATCGCGGGCATCCGGCTTTGTCGGCCGATCCGGCTATCGCGGCGTGCCCGGACCACGCAGCTGGGGCATGCAGGTTTTTCCACGCTTCATCGAAGGCAGCGGTTTCGACAGTGCGCCATCCTCCTTGTCGCTATGGGCTGACATCGAATCGCTGATGGCGTTTTCCTACAATGGGGTTCATGCCGATGCGCTGAAGCATGGGCGCAACTGGAATATCAAACCCAGCTGGCCGCCACTGGTGTTGTGGTGGGTGGCGGAGCACCGCGTCCCTGACTGGTCGGATGGTGCCGAGCGGCTGGAATATCTTCACGATCATGGGGTGACAGCGAGAGCCTTCACCTTCAAAGAACCCTTCACCCCTGATGGCGAAGTCTATGTGATCGACCGGGAAAAAGTCCGGCGGATCGCGGCAGAAAACGGCGAGGGGCAGGCCGATCTGCTTGCCCATGTGCTGACGTTGAAAGTCTAGCACAGCGGTGTGGGGCGGGGATCGTGGCTGCGTGTTCTTATTGAAGGTGCTTTATCCAGGCACCCGTTGGGTCGCTTGTCCATTCCTTGTATCGTTCGTAGGTCAGTCCGCCATCGGCTATAGCGTTGATGAAACGTGCGCAGACATATGCAATCACCTCGGAGGCCGGCACCGTATTCATTGACTCGATCTCTTTTCGCTCATCCTCAGAAATTGTGTCCTCAAAGCCGGATATGCAGGACGTTATGCGATCATGGCGCAACAGGGGACGCGCCTTGAGGCTCCCATATGCGCGGTTCCATTGCTCCTTGGTTAAGGCTTCGGCACCTATCGGCAAGGATATAACGAAGCATAGCGTACTGATGATTACGGTTGCCGAGCGTAGCAACGCAGTCTCCCTTGTTAGGACAGCCATACGTTGTATCGGCGATGGGTTTTTGTCGAGGCTTTTCACCGTCTGACGGACGGGTGGTGGGATTCTTGCTTACTGGAAGCTTACGCAGGGGATCGACAAGCTGATCATTGAGGAGGTCTGAACCTTGCCGGACGACATCTGCTGACGTTATCGCTGAAGGCTAACGTTTGGGCGCCACCTCTTAACCGTTATCCAACCAGCACGACGTCGTGGTGTTAAGGAGTCTGTGCGCCGCAGACGCGGCGCTGCTGGATCCCCACCACAAGGGTGAGGATGGCGGAGGAGAGTGGGAAGCCGATTGATTGTTGCCGGAGCCCGTAGCAAGCAGCCCACACTGTCAAAGAACGGAACGGCCCAAGGCGTGATTTTCTCCGTCTGGCCCGATCCATTGCAGTCTAGCATAGTGGCGAGGTGCGGGGATGATTGCTGTATCGGCTTCTGAAGGTCGCCCTTGCGGGTTTCAGGTTTTCCACATCGCAGGATGATTGTCGCACTCTTTTAATTCAACGGCTTGATACCCATCTGCGGGCCGTATGCAGAATGGAGTTTCGAGACTGATGGATTTTTCCGACCTTCGCTTTTCGACCGAGCGCCTTGAAATCAGGCGGTTCGTGCCCGGTGATTTTGCGGCGTTCCAAGCGTATCACAGCCAGCCGGAAGTCTACCGTTATCTCTATGCCGAGCCGCTCGATGATGTTGAATCTGCCGAAAAATTCGAGAAGGCGAGCGTGCCGCGGCTTCGCACGGATGGCGATGCCGCCGTGTTTGCCGTCGAGCGCCGTGAGGATGGCGCTGTCGTTGGCGAAGTGGTTCTGAAGCTTGAAAGTGCGATCGCCCGGCAGGTGGAAGTCGGTTATATTTTCAATCCGGCCTTTGCAGGCAAGGGCTATGCTACCGAGGCGATGCGGGCCGTCTTGGACTTTGCGTTTTCGAGGCTGAATTTCCACCGCGCCTTTGCCCGGCTCGATGCCGCGAATGCCGGATCGGTCGGGGTTGTCGAACGGCTGGGGATGCGGCGCGAAGCGCACCTGATCCAGAACGACCAGTTCAACGGCATCTGGGGCGACGAGTTCATCTATGCGCTGCTGCGGGACGAATGGATGGCGCGGCAAGGCGGCGTCTGACGGCCGGCGAGTAACGTCTCTCCCGCAAATTCGATGGCGGGAGAGGTCAGGAAGCCTTGCGTTTACGCAGGGCGCCTGGCGACGATCATGTAGTTGACGTCCATGTCCTTCGACAGGTTCCACTGGTTCGACAGCGGATTGAAGAAGACGCCTGTGCGGTCGGTGACTTCCATGCCGCTGGCGGTGATCGGCTTTTCCAGCTCTTCGGGGCGGACCAGCTTTTCGTATTGATGGGTGCCGCGCGGCAGCCAGCGCAGAACGTTTTCGGCGGCGAAGATGGCGAGCGCTGCGGCCTTCATCGTGCGGTTGATGGTGGCGACGAACATCAGGCCGCCGGGGCGCACCATCGAGGCGCAGGTGCTCATGAAGAATTCGACATCGGCGACATGCTCGACCACTTCCATGTTGAGGATAACATCGAAAGTCTCGCCGGCTTCGGCGAGCGATTCTGCCGTCACCGCGCGGTAATCGACCGCGACGCCGCTGCCGGCCGCGTGGGTCTTGGCGATCATGATGTTCTTTTCCGAGGCATCGGCGCCGACCACGCCGGCACCCATGCGGGCCATCGGTTCGGACAGGAGGCCGCCGCCGCAGCCGATATCGAGGATGCGCAGACCCTTCAGCGGCTGCAGCGCCTTGGCCTCGCGGCCGAAATTGTCCGAAACACGGTCGCGGATATAGGTGAGGCGGACTGGATTGAACTTGTGCAGCGGCCGGAACTTGCCCTTCGGATCCCACCACTCGGCGGCCATGGCGGAAAACCGGTCGACCTCGGTCTGGTCGATGGTGCTGCGGGCCTGTTCACTCATGGTCGGACTCCTTGGACGATACCCCTGGTGAAGTCGGACGATCGGCCGTGAAAGTCAAGGGTTGGCAGTGTCGCGGGCGGTTTGCAGGCGGTGAAGGGCTGCTTTACCCTCCCCTTGAGGGGGAGGGTCGGAGCGAAGCTCCGGGGTGGGGTGATCTTCGGCATACTCGATTGACGATGGTGTTCGCGGTGTGGTCACCCCCACCCGCGACTGCGTCGCGACCTCCCCCCTCAAGGGGGAGGTGGGTTTCCTCTTCTCCCCAGCGGGGAGAAGGTGCCCGA
>UBTA01000165.1 GCA_900468065.1 Hyphomicrobiales bacterium
TTCGCCCCCCTCATCCGGCCCTGCGGGCCACCTTCTCCCCGATGGGGAGAAGAGGGAGTTTGCGGTTCCCTCAACACCTCAAGCCACGCCCGGAAAAATCCGCCGTGGGTTTGCTTCATGCTGACTTGGCCGGGGCGCTGGAAAGTGCCTCGTAAAGTAGTAGTAGTAGGTGACACCTCTCAGCGCCCCGTTCGATGTCTTTTGCCGCGCTTCTCAGGTTCTTCTGCGCTTTCCCGTGTCAGGAGAAAGCCTCCAATGCCCCGGCCCGGCCGCTTATCCGCCAGGCCTTTCAATGCGGCGGGGTTTAGCCCTGGACCCTTGGACGGCAAAACCGTCCGGCGGGGTGAACCGCCCCTGGTGTGGCTACCCGGCACGCCCGGCTCATTTTCGAGCCGGAGGAGAACCGCCTTTNNCCCACCTCGCCGGCAACGCTTTCCGGTGTATCCGTGATGGGACGCAAAAAGTATCGCACAGGTTTGAAGGGCGGGGATGAACGGGGATAAAAATATTGAAGGCTGCGCTGGCAGGTGCGGGTTCGAGGCGTTGCGATCTCACCCGGCGCGGGTCATGCTGATTGCTGGCCACTGATGCTTGTGGAGACATGACATGCCTGAAACTCCGTCCCTCCTTGCGGGAAAGTGCATGTGCGGCGCTGTCGAATATGCGGTCGATGACGCCTTCGAATATGCGATGAACTGCCATTGTTCCAATTGCCGGCGCACCACCGGATCGGCCTTCAAGCCGATTGCCGGGATCAGGCGCGAGCGGTTTCAGCTGGTCAAGGGCGCGGAAGCGCCGTTGATCTACGGCAACGCCGATGAGGCCCATGACGTGCATTGCGGCACCTGCGGGTCGCTGGTCTATTCGGTGGTACGCGACGGCGCCTACGCCCATGTCCCCATGGGCACGCTGGTGGATGCGCCGTCGATCCGGCCCGCGTCGCATATTTTCGTCGGCTCGAAAGCGCCGTGGTACGAGATCGCCGACGATCTACCGCAGTATCGGGAGTTTCCGCAGGGGTAAGGGCTGTGGCGCCGGTCTCCCCTTCTCCCCGCTGGGGAG
>UBTA01000166.1 GCA_900468065.1 Hyphomicrobiales bacterium
AGCTCCTGCAGCGCCTTGATCTGTTCGGCGACCGCACGGCGCATGACCGAAGCATTTTCCTTGGCCTCTTCCGGCAGATCGAAGGCACCGCGCTTCAGCTCTTCGCGGGTCATGTCGAGTTCCTTACGGATCTCGTGGGCCGAGCGGCGGATTTCGTCGGTGGCGCCGCTGAAGCGGCTGACCGCCTCTTCGACAGCCTGGCGGATGGCCGAACCCATGTGCTCGGCCGCACCGTCCGATTTCTTGCTGGTTTCGGTCATCAGGCGATCGATGTCCGAAAGCGAAGCGCCGACGCTGCCGCGCAGGCGGGACGCGACTTCCTTGGAGCGTTCCTCGGCACGGACGAAGGCGCCCTCGACCGAGAGGCTGGCGTCTTCACCGGCCTTGGTGACGGCGGCACGCATGGCTTCGCTCGCCGATGCGGCGCGGGCTTCGGCTTCCGATAGGGTCTTGCTGACATTTGCGAAGGACGACTGGACACCGGCACGCAGGTTGCTGGCAATCTCGTTGGAGCGCTCTTCCGCCCGCACGAACACCGATTCGACCGACATGCTGGCTTCGTCGCCGGCCTTGACGACGGCGTTGCGCATGGCTTCGGCGGCCGATGCGGCGCGCTGTTCGGCTTCGCTCAGAATGCGGCCGACATCGCTGAAGGACGACTGGATGCCGGAGCGCAGATTGCCTGCAACCTGGGCCGAGCGATCTTCTGCCCGCTGGAAGGCGCCGTCGACGAAGCCTTCGAGGGCATGCATGGTCTTTTCGATTTCTTCCGAGCGGCTGACGAGACCGATGGACAGTGTCCGCAGGGCATCCTGACGTTCTTCCAGCGTGCTGACCAGATTGGACTGGGCGGCGGCGAGGAGATCGGATGCCTGGCCGAGGACCTTGGAATGATCCTCGAAGCGGCCGACGATGCCGCCGATCTGCGACAGGGTGGAGCCGGAAATATCCGCCAGCTTGTCGACCTTGCCTTCGAGAAGGCGGGTCGAGGTGGACAGCATATCCGAGGCGCGGGTGGCGGACTCGGAGAAGCGTGCGGTTGTCGATTCCAGCTGCTCGTCCATGGCACCGAGATTGGCACTGGCCTGTTCGATGACGCCGGCAATCGAGCTGTTGCTTGCCGACAGCTGGTCGATCAGGCCCATGGCCGTCGATTGCAGACGGTTCTCGACCATCTTCATCGCCTTGGCCGTTTCTTCGGCGCGGCTTGAGATCGCATTCAGCGTTTCACCAGTGCGTGCGCTCAGGCTGTCGAGCAGCGTGGCATTTTCGGCGCGCAGGCGGTCGGCACTCTGCTGAGCCACTTCGCTGATACGGTCGGCTGCTTCCTTGCCTGTTGCGGCATACTGATCAATGATCGGGCGGGCCTGCTCGTCGATAATGCGTGACAGCTCTGCGGAGCGGCCGGCCAGCATCGAGTTGAGCTCGCGGGTGCTGTCGTCGAGGGTGGTGCGGATGGTATTGCCACGCGCTTCCAGGGCCTTCTCGACATCCGTGAGGCTCTGGCTCAGCGACGAAGCCTGTTCGGCAACGCGCGACTGTGTCTGGGCAATCCGGGCGGCTGCGCCATCGGATGCTTCCCCGACGGAGCGGGCAAGTTCGGCGCTGCGCATGGCTGCGGTCGCGGCCGTCTGTTCCACAGCCGACTGGAAATCGGCCTGCCGTGCAGCCATCGCCTGGGCAAAGTCGTCGCCGGCCTTGGCCAGCAGTTCGGCAGAGCGCAGTGCTTCCGCATCAATGCCCTGGGCCGCTTCGCCGACAGCGCCGCGCAGGTTGGTGACGAGACCTGCTGCCTTGCCCTCGATCGTGCGGCTGACATTGTCGAGGCCGATTGAAAGGGCGCGGTCCATCGTGCCGAGGCGTTCTTCGATACGGCCTGTGCCGCCTTCGATGCTGGCCTCGATCCGTGTCGCGGCGGCTGCCGTGACGCGATCGAGTTCAGCAGTGTGGGTGGTGAGCGTCTCGGTGATCCGGCTTGCGGCTGCGCCACTGATCCGGTCGATCTCTTCGGTGCGGCCGGTCAGGCTGCCGGCAATCCGGTCGGCGGCGAGGGTGCTGACGCGGTCCAGTTCTGCCGTGTGGTCAGAGAGCGTCGAGGCGATGCGCGCTGCGGCCGCATTGCCGACGCGGTCGATCTCTTCTGTCCGGCCAGCCAGGCTGTCGGTAATCATCGCGGCAGCGGCGGTGCTGATC
>UBTA01000202.1 GCA_900468065.1 Hyphomicrobiales bacterium
CGCCTGGCCCGCCCACCCTGCCTGGATCGGCCAGTTCCTCACGGTGCTCGGCACGGAAATCCGCCACAACGCGCCGTTGACCCGATCTGCTGCCTGACAACGGCCTTGCCAAACCGCACCGAAGGGTGAACACTTCAGGCTGGAGTTCTGGGAGGAACGGATGTGCAGGTTATTCATCGGCGCCGACCCGGCGCTCTGGCAAAGTGTTNNCCCGTTCGGTGCGGATCGACGGTGTGGCGACAAGCATACGGCTTGAGAGTTTCTTCTGGTCCATTCTGGACGATATAGGCGACCGCGACGGCATGTCGGTTGGCCGTCTGATCGGTCGGCTCTATGTCGAATCGCTCGGCGAAGGCCATCCGCCGGAGAATTTCACATCCTTCCTGAGAGTTTGCTGCGGCCGCTATCTTGCCTTGCAGCTCGATGGCCTGGTGCCGGCCGATCGCCATACGCCGATTGCCTCGCTCGATGCGGAAAGCATCCTTGTTCGCGAGGACAGACGCTATGCAAAGCCGCGCGCTGCAGATTTCCCGCGCGTCGTCCGGGGCCATTGAAGAGAGGTTTTGCAATCGGCGGGAAACGCACGCGGAATTGCGTGTGTATGCCTTTGCCTGTGGTGAACTGGATGCTATAGGGGCGCAAACCCTTATCCATCCAACCCCATGCAGAGGTTTGCAACATGACAAAGATCAAGGTCGCCAATCCGGTCGTCGAGCTCGACGGCGATGAAATGACCCGCATCATCTGGCAGTTCATCAAGGAAAAGCTGATCCATCCCTATCTGGATATCGATCTGGAATATTACGACCTTGGCATGGAAAATCGCGATGCGACGAACGATCAGGTAACGATCGACAGCGCCAACGCCATCAAGAAGCACGGCGTCGGCGTCAAGTGCGCGACCATTACGCCTGACGAGCAGCGCGTCGAGGAATTCGGTCTGAAGAAGATGTGGAAGTCGCCGAACGGCACGATCCGCAACATTCTGGGCGGCGTCATCTTCCGCGAACCGATCATCTGCAAGAACGTCCCGCGGCTCGTTCCCGGCTGGACCAAGCCGATCATCGTCGGCCGTCACGCTTTCGGCGACCAGTACCGCGCCACCGACTTCAAGTTTCCCGGCAAGGGCAAGCTGACGATGAAGTTCGTCGGCGACGACGGCACGGAAATCGAACATGAAGTTTACGACGCACCGGCAGCAGGCGTTGCCATGGGCATGTACAACCTCGACGAATCGATCACCGATTTCGCCCGCGCATCGCTGAACTACGGCCTGCAGCGCGGCGTTCCGGTCTATCTGTCGACCAAGAACACCATCCTCAAGGTCTATGACGGCCGCTTCAAGGATATCTTCCAGGCTGTGTTCGAAGCCGAATTTGCCGACAAGTTCAAGGAAGCCAAGATTTGGTACGAACACCGCCTGATCGACGACATGGTCGCCTCGGCGCTCAAGTGGTCCGGTGGCTATGTCTGGGCCTGCAAGAACTATGACGGCGACGTCCAGTCCGATATCGTCGCCCAGGGCTTCGGCTCGCTCGGCCTGATGACCTCGGTTCTGATGACGCCGGATGGCCAGACGGTCGAAGCCGAAGCCGCTCACGGCACGGTCACCCGTCACTACCGCCAGCACCAGAAGGGCGAGGAAACCTCGACCAACTCGATCGCCTCTATCTTCGCCTGGACGCGTGGTCTTGCTCACCGCGCCAAGCTCGACAACAACACTGAGTTGGCAAAGTTCTCCGACACGCTGGAAAAGGTCTGCGTCGACACGGTCGAAAGCGGCTTCATGACCAAGGACCTGGCCCTGCTTATCGGCGCCGACCAGCCGTGGCTTTCGACCACCGGCTTCCTCGACAAGATCGACGAGAACCTGAAGAAGGCGATGGCTGCCTAAGCAGCCGCAGCGCAACGAACAGACAAACCCGGCCATCGTGCCGGGTTTTTTATGGAACTTTCTTCAGCCCCGCCCGTTCGCGATGTGAGCCCCTTGCATGCTGCACTGCATGCTTCACCTCCCAAAAAGATCGTGAACCTCGATAAATGTCTGTTTCCACTGAAAAGCCCCACGCTCACTTTCCCCGGATCGCGCTGGTTTCCACGCACGGATATGTCGCTGCGGAACCGCCGCTTGGCGCCGCCGACACCGGTGGCCAGGTCGTCTACGTCATCGAACTCGCCCGCAAGCTGGCGCTGCTCGGCCATCAGGTCGATATCTACACGCGGCGGTTCGAAGACCAGCCGGAATTCGACGAGGTCGATGACCGCGTCCGCGTCATCCGCATTCCCTGCGGCGGCAATGACTTCATTGCGAAGGAATATCTCCACAAGCACCTGATGGAATGGTGCGAAAATGCGGTTCGCTTCATTCGCAAGAACAATTTTACCTATACGCTGATTAACAGCCACTATTGGGACGCGGGTATTGCCGGACAGCGTCTGTCGGAGGCGCTTGCCGTCACCCATATCCATACGCCGCATTCGCTCGGCCTCTGGAAGAAGCGCCAGATGGAGACGGATTATCCGGACAAGGCTGCCGAGTTCGACAAGGAATTCAACTTTTCCGAGCGGATCAAGCATGAACTGATCATCTACCGCTCCTGCAGCATGGTGATTGCCACGACGCCGATCCAGGTGGAAATGCTCGTCAATGACTACAATCTGCCGCGCGACCGGGTGCACATGATCCCTCCCGGCTACGACGACAACCGTTTCTTCCCCGTCTCCAGGGCGACGCGCGAGATGGCGCGCCAGCGCTTCGGCTTCGAAGGCAAGGTGGTGATGGCAATGGGCCGTCTTGCCACCAACAAGGGCTATGACCTTCTGATCGATGGCTTTTCCGTTCTGGCCGAGCGTGAGCCGGAGGCACGCCTGCATCTGGCCGTCGGCGGCGAAAACATGGACCCGCAGGAGACGGGAATTCTCGCTGAACTGAAGGAACGCGTCGCTACGCTCGGGCTGAACGACAAGGTGGTGTTTTCCGGTTTCGTGGCCGACGACGATCTTCCCAATTTTTACCGCGCTGCCGATATCTTCGTGCTGTCGAGCCGTTACGAGCCTTTCGGTATGACGGCAATCGAGGCCATGGCCAGCGGCACTCCCACCATCATCACCATTCACGGCGGGTTGTTCCGCGCCGTCAGCTATGGCCGCCACGCGCTGTTTGCCGATCCATTCGACAAATACGACCTCGGAATCACCATGATGAAACCGCTGAAGCACGAGCGGCTCTACGGGCGGCTGTCGCGTATGGGCGCCCACAAGGCGCGCAGCCTGTTCACCTGGACCGGCATCGCACAGCAGCTGATCGGCGTCGTCGAGGGACGGCCGATGCCGCAGGCGATCGATGACAATGAATGGGCGGAACCATGGACGGATGGAGATTGAGGCGCGTCCGGTTGTTCTGCAGCGATATCGATGGGACGCTGGCAGGAAACAGCGATGCGGAGGCGCGGTTTCGTCAGACTTGGCACAGTCTCGCCCCGGACGACCGGCCGTTGCTGGTGCTCAACAGCGGCCGGCTGATCGAGGACCAGAAGGCGTTTATCGCCACGACGGCGCTGCCGAAGCCGGATATCTATATCGGCGGCGTCGGCACCATGCTCGACCACGAGAGAGAGCCCTCCCACGCCGCACTCTATTCTGGCTCCATCGGCGCCGGTTTCGACCGCGAACGGATTGCCAGCGCCTTGTCCGATATGCCTGACATTACCATCCAGCCCGACGTTTATCAGCACGCGCAGAAATCAAGCTGGTATCTGCTCGATGCAGAGGCAGCAACGTTGGCAGCTATCGAGGAACGGCTGGCAAATGCCGGTATTGCCGCCCGTCTGGTCTATTCCAGCAATCGCGACCTCGACATCCTACCCAAGGGCGTCGACAAGGGCGCGGCCCTGTCCTGGCTGTGCCGTCAGCTCGGATTGTCGCACGACGATGTCGTGGTCGCCGGCGATACCAACAACGACCGCAGCATGTTCGACCTTCCCGGCACAAGGGGCATCGTTGTCGGCAACGCACTTGCGGAGCTCAAGGCCGTTGCCGCGGACAGGCCTGATATCTACTGCAGTGCCGGCGATATCGCTGA
>UBTA01000168.1 GCA_900468065.1 Hyphomicrobiales bacterium
TGTGCTGCAAGCAAATCAGAACCCGCCCGCAGCGAGCTGCTCGTGATTCATCTGTATCTTGGCGAACAACTGATGCCCGTTCATTTCAGGCATGGTGTTATCGCACGCGACGATATCCGGCCACTTTCTGATAACCACTTCAAGAGCCTGCCTTCCATTGGAGGCCTTGGACGTAGTGAATCCCGCTTCGCGGATCTCTTCGGCTAAGACACCAGGCAATTTTTTTAAGACGGCTCTTGAATCCTCGACCTCGGGATCCAAAATCGTTTGTCACGGTTGCTCGTGTGAGGACCGAAAATAGCTGGAGCGCTGACTTCGGCGCTTCTGTATCCATGTTGCTCAAGGAGGATATGGCTATGGCAACATCTTTTGACTATGCACCCCTGTTCCGGTCGAGCGTTGGCTTCGATCGTATCTTTGACCTGCTGGAGAATGCGCAGCGTGCCCGTGCAAGCAGCGATTGGCCGCCGTACGACATCGTCAAGACCGGCGACGACACCTACCGCATCACCGTTGCGGTGGCGGGCTTTTCCCAGGATGATCTCACCCTGACCTCGGAGTCCAACTTGCTGACCGTTTCCGGCAATAAGGGCGAACCCTCGCAGGAAGGCTATCTGTATCACGGCATCGCGGGCCGCCCCTTCGAACACCGGTTCGAGCTTGCCGATCACGTTCGGGTAACGGCCGCCGAACTCACAAATGGTCTGTTGTCGATCGACCTTGTCCGGGAAATCCCGGAAGCGATGAAGCCACGCAAGATTGAGATCCAATCCGCTCCGGGCTCGGAGCCCCCGGTGCAGATCGAAGGACAAAAAGTGGCCTAGTGCTAAAATTGCAGAGGGGGACGCCGGCGGTCCGGCGTCCCTTGAACGATCGGGCCGTGGGAAGGAGGAAACATTGCAACACGATATGTTTGACAGACCCGTGAATATCCTGACCGGCCTAGGACACCCGGCGTCGGTCGGTTCCGTCATGCAGGTCTACCGACCCCTCGTGGACTGGCCGTATTCCGGTCGCGACACCACGCATACCTTTGCGCTCAATGCCTGCCCGGCTGCTCTCAATGGAGTAGTCGAGCCGGACACCGCCCGAATCTCCTTTGTGGCTTTCGCGGCCAAACACCACCTCTTTGCGCCGGATGGCGAAGCCTTTCTGGCGAACGATCGTCCACGCGGGGCGGCGGCCAGCAGCGTCATCAGGCTGCTCAATGACGATGTTGACGATGGAAACGCGTAACCCTCCCCTCCAGAGCGACGGTGCTAAGGCGCTCAGCGCGTCGGCACTGCTTTTATCCGGTGCGGCACTTCCCATCCGACGGACGTTATCAACGCCACGGATCTATGGTGGAAGAGAAACGCGCCGTTCTCGCGTCCTGCGCATCGGACGCGTACGTGGTAGAGTCGACGCACGCACTCCGAATGGTCCCTGAGCCAATCCCCTACGATGATGTTCTTTCGGCGCTCAAAGCTGGACGACACAAGGGAAGCATGATGACTGCCGCTGTCGGTGGATAGCCGTCCGCAGCGAACAGCTCCTTGAGCGCGAGCCCGGCCCCGCTCGCCAGAGCGTAGACCACGCCCCACACTATGATGAGCGATACAGAGCCGGCAAGTATGCCCGCTGCGATAAAAATGCCGTCTGCAGCCAACAGCCCCAGCGCAATGAGACAAAGCGCGGCTGCGGGAGGTACGTTACCGAGCGGGATCGGAAGCACGAGGATAATCGAAAGCAAGAGAGCAAAAACGCCCAACAGTCGCTGTGCAAGGGGGGTGGATAAGCACGCAATGCGCGGCCTCAGAAGCCGCTCAGTCCTGTCCAGCCAAGGCTCGGCCTTCACCAGGATGAGTTTGATCGCGGCGCGTTTACCGATCTACCGCCAACCAGGCGCGGCAGCCAGACGGGAAGCCCTGTCGCCAGTTGGGCGCAGATTAACATGAGCGGGAAGCCCAACACCGTGGATGTGCCGGGCGGCGTCGGCAGCACGTTCGGCAACGCGAAGATCAGGATTAGAGCTGCCGCGGCTCGATCTTTCATGCCATGCAGGATGTCGCTGATGGAGATATGCTCGCCATCGGAGGAGATTGCCGCCTCACGAAGAAGACCAAGAATTGATAAGGCCGGTTCCGGCGGCGCGGCATCGTGCATATCGTTCAAATCCGTCTCTGCCTGTGGGCGTCCATTCTCTTTGTCAGACCCGTCCGCGAGTGCAACATCAAGCGCGTTGTCCCTAGTGATCAAGGCCTCCTCCTCTGGGGACCATTCTTATCGCGACCCGGTTCGGTGCCGATTTTTTGAGATCGTCATTGTCTTGTTTCCTTTGAACGAAATGAACGCAGCCTTGGTCCAATTTTTTTCACGTCGGTTCCAGCCACTCGAGGCTAAGCACGAAAAGGTGTCTGCTGCCGTCGCGCGCACAATCTCAAGAAGTGTTGATTTTCGACATGGCGAGGAGAAAACCCTGGATTTCGAACTCTGTTCCGGTCAGCAGTTGATTCGACCAACGGTCCCCAAATTGCCATGAACGCGTCAAAGTCCCATCGTATTTTTTGCCCGTGTGCGAAGCCGAAGGGAGGAAACAGTGGCATCGGATCGGTTTGACCGCTCTATCTATTTTCAAGGAAAACTCTTCATCGAGGAACTCGCGGGGCTCGATGACGTTTTTGCATTTTTGGATGCTTGGCCGGAGGAACGGCGTGGTTTTGCCTATGAGGCCGTGCTCAAGGCTTGCCGAGAGGCAGACCGCAAGCGGTTTCCGCTGAGCGCAGTGCGCGACCTCGTTCGGGCGTTCGTCGATGCGGCAGGCATTTTGGTGGACGTCCACGATGCGCCAAATTTCGAATTCCCTGGCGATGACAGAAACGTCAGCGGTCCTTAATGTGCTGGTAGGCTACAGACGGCCTCGAGGGGCGGTTGCTTCTCCCTCTGACGAGGGCCTCCTCAAGGTTGGGCAATACTCTTGCCGCTTCAAGTCGGATCTCGACGGCCGACTGCCCGATACCGGTCTTCGATACCGGTTTGAAATAGGCGTCGCAAATTAACAGCACCGATACGGCGAAGAATGTCGTCGGCCATCGCCTGTGGCGATCAGAATGCACGCAGCGTCATCGCTGACCGCAGTGGCACGACATCTCAATTAACTCCGGGGTTTTTATGGACGGTAAATCAGTGCGTTAGCACCATGTCAAAGCGCCAGGCTTTGGTGATCGTCGCAAGGCCATGCTCGAAGACATCGCCATCTTGAGCGGCGGTACGGTCATTTCGGATGATCTTGGCA
>UBTA01000004.1 GCA_900468065.1 Hyphomicrobiales bacterium
GTCGGCATGGACGTGGTCAAGCGCTCCATCCAGGCGCTCGGCGGCCGCATCAACATCTCGTCGAAGCCCGGCCAAGGCTCGGTATTCACCATGAGCCTGCCGCTGACGCTGGCCGTCCTCGACGGCATGGTCGTCACCGTTGCCGGCCAGACGCTGGTCGTGCCGCTGACAGCAATCGTCGAAACCCTGCAGCCGGATGCGGCAGCGATTCATTCCTTCGGTGCGACGCAGCGGTTGATCTCGATCCGCAACTCGTTCTGCCCGCTGGTCGATGTCGGTCGCATCCTGAACTTCCGCGCAACCCAGGCCAATCCGGTCGAAGGTGTCGCCCTTCTGGTGGAATCCGAAGGCGGCGGCCAGCGCGCTCTGATGGTCGATGCCATCCAGGGCCAGCGTCAGGTCGTCATCAAGAGCCTCGAGGCCAACTACACGCACGTGCCGGGCATTGCCGCCGCCACCATTCTCGGTGATGGCCGCGTTGCGCTCATCCTGGACGTCGATGCCGTCGTTTCGGCATCGCGCGGCCAGTCCCTCCACACCGAAACATCGCTCGCCGCCGCAGGGTAAGGACTATGACGCTTCTCGCAACAAATCTGACGAATGGAGAGCGCGAACTCATCGCATTCCGGATCGGCAATCAGGAATTCTGCGTCAACGTCATGTCCGTGCGCGAAATCCGTGGCTGGGCTCCCGCAACGCCGATGCCCCATGCGCCACAATATGTGCTTGGTGTCATCAACTTGCGCGGCGCGGTGTTGCCGATCATCGACCTGTCTGCCCGCCTCGGCATGAAGCCGGCCGAGCCGACCGTGCGCCACGTCATCATCGTGACACAGGTCAAGAACAAGGTCGTCGGCCTTCTCGTAGAGGCGGTCTCCGACATATTGACGATCAAGGACGAGGATATCCAGCCGACGCCGGATATGACGTCCGAGTTCGAGCGGACATTTGCCCGCGGCATCCTGGCGATCGAAGGGCGGATGATCTGCCTGATCGAACTGGAAGCCGTGTTTCCTCATACTGAAAGTGAAGCTGCATGAGCATGCCAGCCGCCTTTGACAGCAAGCTACCTCCGGACGAGTGCCTGGCGAGCGGAGAATATCCGCTGACCCGCCGCGACCTCGTGGAGATTGCTGCCATGATCTATGCCGATGCCGGCATCTATCTCAATGAATCGAAGGCTTCGCTCGTTTATTCGCGGCTTTCCAAGCATATCCGCAATATCGGCCTGAAGGGCTTTCGCGAATATTGCCAGCTGGTTTCATCGCCTGCCGGTGCCGCTGAGCGCCGTGACATGCTTTCGCACCTGACAACGAACTTCACCCGCTTCTTCCGCGAGAACCATCATTTCGAGCATCTGAAGTCCGACGTGCTGCCGGAACTTCTGGCCCGCGCCAAAAATGGTGGCCGGGTGCGCATCTGGTCGGCGGCCTGCTCAGACGGGCAGGAGCCCTATTCGATCGCGCTGACGGTTCTGTCGATGTTGCCGAATGCAGCAGACTACGATTTCCGTATTCTTGCGACCGACATCGACCCGAAGATCCTGGCGCTGGCCCGGGCCGGTGCCTATGACGCGACCGCCCTTGAGACCGTCAGTCCGGCGATGCGCAAGCAGTGGTTCACCGAAACCTCAGTCAACGGCCGCCAGAAGTGGCAGATCGACGACCGCGTCAAGAAGCTGATCACCTTCAACGAACTGAACCTGATGGCGCAATGGCCATTCAAGGGCCAGGTCGACGTCATCTTCTGCCGCAACGTCGTCATCTATTTCGACGAACCCACCCAGATGAAGATTTGGTCGCGGTTTGGCGGCATGCTCAATCCCAAGGGTCATCTCTATATCGGCCATTCCGAGCGTGTATCCGGCGATGCGAAGTCGGTCTTCGACAACATCGGCATCACCACCTATCGCTACACCGGCAAACCACATGGAGGCCGCTCATGAGTGCTGCGCGCGTTCTTGTTGTTGACGATTCCGCCACCATGCGTGGGCTGATCACTGCTATCTTGAGCAGCGATCCGGAAATTCAGGTTATCGGCCAGGCGGCTGATGCCATGCAGGCGCGCCAGGCGATCAAGGACCTCGACCCCGACGTCATCACGCTCGACATCGAGATGCCCAACATGAACGGGCTGGAATTCCTCGAAAAGATCATGCGCCTGCGCCCGATGCCGGTGATCATGGTCTCGACACTGACGCACAAGGGCGCGGAAGCGTCGCTGGCGGCACTGGAAATCGGCGCCTTCGATTGTGTCGGTAAACCGCTGCCGGGCGATCCGCATCCGTTCCGCGATCTCACCGAAAAGGTAAAGGCTGCTGCCCGCTCGCAGCGCAAGTTCATCATTTCTGGCAACAAGGTTGCGGCCCCGAGCGCTGCCAACGCCAATGCTGCTTCCGATTACCGCGCCGGCCGCAAGATCGTCGCGATCGGATCGTCGACCGGCGGCGTCGAGGCGCTGATCACGGTTCTGCAGAAATTCCCGGCCAATTGCCCGCCAACGGTGATCACGCAGCATATGCCGCACACCTTCACCAAGAGCTTTGCCGAGCGCCTCAACCGCATCTGCGCGCCAACTGTCGCGGAAGCCACCGACGGTGCCCGGCTGGAGATCGGCAAGGTCTATCTGGCCCCTGGCGGCGAACGCCACCTGCAGGTCGTCAATCCCACATCGCCCAGCTGCCGTCTGCTGGACCGCGAACCGGTCAATGGTCATCGTCCTTCCGTCGATGTGCTGTTTGATTCCGTCGCGGAACTCGCCGGACGCAACGCGGTCGGTGTCATTCTCACCGGAATGGGCCGCGACGGCGCATCCGGCCTTTTAAAAATGCGCCACGCAGGTGCCCGCACATTCGGACAGAATGAAAAAACCTGCGTCGTATATGGAATGCCGAGGGTTGCCTACGAATTGGGCGCCGTCGAAACACAACTCCCCCTCGGCTCAATCGGGGAAGAAGTCCTGAAAAGTACTGCCGCCCGAAGAGAAGGAAGCGAATAATGTCCCTAGCGGAAAAAATCAAAGTTCTGATCGTCGATGATCAGGTCACCAGCCGCCTGTTGTTGGGCGATGCCCTGCAGCAGCTTGGTTTCAAGCAGATCACCGTCGCCGGTGATGGCGAGCAGGGGGCCAAGATCATGGCGGCTCAGCCGCATCACCTGGTGATTTCCGATTTCAACATGCCGAAGATGGATGGTCTTGGCCTGCTTGCTGCCGTGCGCAACAATCCGGCCACGAAGAAGGCCGCCTTTATCATGCTGACGGCCCAGGGCGACCGTGCACTGGTGACCAAGGCTGCGGCACTTGGAGCCAACAACGTGCTCGCCAAGCCTTTCACCATCGAAAAGATGAAAGCTGCAATCGAAGCCGTATTTGGGGCATTGAAATGATCACTGAGGCTGCGACCAGGCGTGTGCATGTCATCCAGGGCGAATGGAAGGTGGTCAACGATCCAGATGTCGTGCTTTCGACCATCCTCGGTTCCTGCGTGGCAGCATGCATGCGCGATCCGGTCGCGGGCGTCGGTGGCATGAACCATTTCCTTCTGCCGGGTTCGGCGGATGCAATTTCGTCAGGCGGCGATGCAACGCGTTACGGCGTGCATCTGATGGAATTGCTGATCAACGGGCTCCTGAAGAAGGGGGCCCGCCGCGAGCGCCTTGAGGCGAAGATCTTTGGTGGTGCCAAGACGATCGCGCGCTTCTCCAATGTCGGCGAGCAGAACGCGCTGTTTGCGCGCCAGTTCCTGATGGATGAAGGAATCCAGGTGGTCGGTGAGAGCACCGGTGGCGATCATGGCCGCAAGCTCGAATACTGGCCGCTGAGCGGCCGTGCCCGGCAATATGCGCTGACGGGCGTGGAAGCACAGAAGGCTGTGGCTCAGGAACAGCGCCCAAGGCCCGTTCCGAAGCCGGTCGACAATGCGATCGAATTTTTCTAGCGCTTGGGTGGCATCCCGGGGTCAGGCCCGGGATGTGCTTTGGCAAGGTGTTTAGCGTAGCCGTTCGGTGGGGTGTTCCCGGACGGCATTTGTTGCCAGCGTGAGGGCGTGTAATGCTGACTGAATTGAAGAGCCATATGCCTCACGTCGATGAGGCGCTCCCGGATGTGATGATGCGCATCGTTTCGGAACTCTATGATGTGGCTTATCTCATCGAGCGGATCGAACCGATGCTCAGCGATATTCATGGCGAGGCGGTCTTGGAATCGCCTGATCGGATAAAGGTCCTGCAGGGCATCGATCTGGCCGTCCAGAAGACGCGTGGTCTGGCCGAGTTCATCGACACCGTCACAGCGGCCATCCCGCAGTCCTGGTTGGTGGACGTGACGACGGCGCTCAATCTGGTCAAGCTTGCCGATATGCAGAAGTCGCTCGGCAACGGAATGCTGCGTCACGGTCATTCTCAGCCGCTGACCGAGGCGGCAGGCGATTTCGAGGCTTTTTAGCCCGCACCGACTTCTCCCTGCTTAATTTTACCGCCGCCTCGACAATCGTCTTGAGCGGCGGTTTTGTTTTCGGGCCGGTCTGAGGCTGTGCCTGTTTTGAGACCGTGGGCCGGTGCCTATGGCACACAGAAGCGCTCAATCTTTCAGGTATTGCTGCAGCGCACAATGTGGCGCGCGCTCGACGTTTCAGCTTTACGCGCAGGCTTTCCGGGTCTTTTGAAAGACGCTTCGCTCTGAAGGCCAGTTTGCTGCAGTAAGAACTAATTTGCAGGAATCGTTACGGTTTTCCTGATCATCATCAAAAGACAGCGGAACTTTGCTGCCACTGGAGGGTTATGTCGCCGAGGATCATTTCACGATCCCAAGGAGATCCCAGTGAACAAATTTATCATCGCATCGGCGATCGTCGCCCTGTCCGCATCGTCCGTCTTCGCACAGGCAGCAACGCCCTCCGCCAATCCCAATGGCGACACGCCGGCGGTTGCGACGCCATCCGATCAGAACGCCACTGCACCTGTCGAAGGCGCAAACAGCTTCACAGAAGGTCAGGCCAAGGATCGTATCGTCGAAGGCGGATATGCCGATGTGACGGAACTGAAGCTTGACGATAAGGGTGTCTGGCAGGCGAAGGCCACCAAGGACGGCAAGCCCGTGATGGTCTCCATGGATTACCAGGGCAACATCGTCGCCAAGTAAGCGCCGCAAACAATAAAAACCAGAAATAACCACACGGAGAAACAACCATGACGAAGACCGTTACCGGACTGTTCGATGATTATTCCGACGCCACTGCCGCTGTTGAGCAGCTGAAAGGCGCAGGCATTTCCGACAGCGATATCAGCATCGTTTCCAATAACGCCGACGGCCGCCACAAGAGTGGCAACAACGATGTCGCCGAAGACGCAGGCGCAGGCGCTGGCATCGGTGCCGCCGTCGGCGGCGTCGGTGGTCTGTTGACGGGCCTTGGCATTATGGCAATCCCTGGCGTGGGTCCGGTTGTGGCTGCAGGCTGGCTTGCCGCAACGGCTGCTGGCGCGGTTGCTGGTGCGGTGGTCGGCGGAGCTGCCGGCGGCATCATCGGTGCGCTGACAGATTCCGGTGTCGATGAGCGTGATGCCCATGTCTACGCTGAAGGCGTCCGCCGTGGCGGCACGCTGGTGACGGCGAAGGTAGAGGAGTCGCGCGCCGCAGAGGCAGAAGCGATCCTGCAGCGCTCGAACTGGGTCAATCTGCCTGCGCGCCGGACCGCTTACGAAGGCCAGGGCTGGACGAGCTTCGACGACAATTCCAAGCCGTATTCTCAGGCTGAAATCGACGCGGACCGCGCTCGTTACACAGACCGCGCATTGTAATCTGCCGCTCTCGTCAGTGAATGCAGAAATCTCCAACGGGGCCGTCGAAAGATGGCCCCCGTGTTTGCGGGGTCTGCGCAAACCGGAAAATGCAGAGATGTCTGCCACCTTTCGCACAGGTATGCGGCGGGAATGGCGGACAAGGCGGGCCGGCGCCCCCAAGACAAGTTCGCGCAAGTTTCGTTTTCTAGTGTGCCAATCGGGACTGGTAGATTTGCGCGTGATTTGACGAAGCGCCAGATCGATCGGCAACCCGAATGTTTGGATCTGCACATGTTCACTCCCCAGGCGATGTTGTCTGAACGGAACATGTGCCACTGGGTGCGGAAACAGAATGAATCTGTTGGATCAACTTTCGACGGTCACGAAAAACCTGGCCAGTCTCGGGCAAAGCAAGCTCATTGCGCTGATTTCAGCCGGTGTCATCGCGGTGGCGATCGTTCTCGCTGCTGCGCTTTACGTCAACAAACCTTCCTACGAAACGCTCTATGTCGGGCTGGAAAGCAACGACCTCAACCAGGTCAGCGTCGCCCTTGCCGAAGCCAACATCAATTTTGAAGTGGGCGCCGATGGAGCGAGCATCCAGGTTCCGGTTGGCATGACGGGCAAGGCGCGCCTGTATCTGGCTGAGCGCGGACTGCCCAACAGCGCCAATGCCGGCTACGAACTCTTCGACAATGTCGGTTCACTCGGCCTCACCTCCTTCATGCAGGAAGTCACCCGCGTCCGCGCCCTTGAAGGCGAGATCGCCCGCACCATCCAGCAGATTTCCGGAATTTCCGCCGCCCGCGTCCACATCGTCATGGCCGATCGCGGCAGCTTCAGAAAAGCCGAGCAGAACCCGACCGCTTCGGTGATGATCCGTGCCAGCGCCAATATCGGCCGCAATGCCGCAGCTTCGATCCGCCATCTGGTGGCTTCCTCCGTTCCGGGCCTCGGCATCGATGACGTAACCATCCTTGATTCGACCGGACAGCTCCTGGCTTCCGGTGACGATCCTGCCAATAGTGCCATGAACCAGTCGCTTGGCATCATCCAGAACGTCCAGAGGGAAGTCGAAAACAACATCGACAAGGCTCTGACGCCGTTCCTCGGCATGGACAACTTTCGCGCCAGTGTCACCGCCAAGCTGAACACTGATACCCAGCAGATCCAGGAAACGGTCTTCGATCCTGAATCGCGCGTCGAGCGGTCAACCCGGGTCACCAAGGAAGAGCAGAAATCAAGCCAGCACCAGGCCGACAATGCCGCGACAGTTCAGCAGAACGTTCCGCAAGCCGCTCCGACAGGCGGCGCGGCCGGACCGCAATCGAACGACCAGACGGAGAAGAAGGAAGAGCAGACCAACTACGAGATCAACTCGAAGACCGTCGCCACCGTCAAGAGCAGCTATACGCTGGAAAAGCTCTCCGTCGCAGTCGTGGTCAACCGCGGCCGGGTAGCCGCCATGATCGGCGAAGGTGCCGACCAGGCGAAGATCGACGCCTATATCCAGGACATGCAAAAAATTGTCGCCTCTGCCGTTGGCCTCGACCCGGCGCGTGGTGACATGATCACGCTGACGGCTATGGATTTCGTCAACACGCAGCTGCTCGATGAAGCGGTTGCTGGCCCCGGCATCATGGAAACGCTGACCCGCAATCTCGGCGGTATCATCAACGCGCTTGCCTTCATCGTAGTCGCCTTCCTGGTCGTCTGGATGGGCATGCGTCCTCTGGCCCGCTCGATGGGCCTGGGTGGCCGGGGTACAGCGCTCAACGATAACGAGCCGGTCGGCCTTGAACTGCCGGACTTCTCGCCCGCCGCAAACGGTGGTGCTGGAGGCGCGCTGATGGAAGGCTTCGGTTCCGACTTCGGCTTCGACAGCACCGATGACCTGCTCAGTCTGGGCGACGACAGCGAAGGCGGTTTCAACCGGCGCGTCAAGGAAGGTCCGGAACGCAGGCTCGCCCGCATGGTGGAAATCAGCGAGGAACGCGCCGCCAAGATCCTTCGCAAGTGGGTTGCCGAGAAAGCGGCCTGATAAAAGTCACTTCCGTGATCAAGTGACCCGCCAAGCCCTGGCGGGTCTCTCAGTTTGCACAGGATAAATCTTTTTCGACACGAAAGCGGCCTGACGCAGTGTGTCTTGATCTCCATGGCTTTCCTTTGTGGTCTCGGCCGATCCGCAAAACCATGCGCAAAAATCGGCAGCATCGATCCCTTGTCGAAAATAGACTCGCGGCGGTTTTCTGTATTGTCGCGGCACGGAGACGTGCCCGTAAGAATCGAGGTCTGCCCGACTGGAGTCATCATGGCCTCTGGATTCGTTATATTTAACAAACTGTTAATTTTTCTCAGTGCAAAAATCGGTTTGTCTGCGGTGTTGCCAGCAGCGGCGTATGTATTGATTCCGCGATTCCGTCCGGATTCAGGATAGTCTAAATATTACATTGGAAATATTTGCAATTTAACTTCCGGTTTTGTCTTTATCAGTTGATTTAGACGATGCCTATGGCTGATGTAATTCCGCAACATCGTAAGGAACAAATAAAAAAATGAAAACTTGACAAAATCGACCCGTTGGCACCGCGATGATTTGTTTGGAGGTTTTAAACCGCTAGGGGAGGCATCGCGCGGCCTCCGAGAGGGAAGGCGGCGCGTCACAGTTCGAGAGAAAGCTGAAAACCAATGTTGTTACAGCGTGTTAAAATAAAGAGGGAAGCAATTCAGTTTTGTGTGTCGTAGTGCAAATCAGATTTTCACGAATCGTTTCATGCTTTTTGTCAAAAGTAAATCCCGAAATGCGGGCAGTAGTTTTTCACAGAGAGCGATGTACATTTATGTAGTGATTCGCAGACTGATTTCTTAAGTGTCGGGGAAAGGCGGAAAAGCCTCGATACGATCGCCAGCGGCGGCGGCGAAAAGTGCTGGAATGAGCACGGGCGGATCCATCACGGGGGTAATGTCATGGATGCTCTACAAACGGAAATTGCGATCTGGCCTGCGCCAATCGCTGGTGTGCGTGGCGTTGGGCGGCCGGTTTCCAAGGAGCAGCTCATTCGCAGGCTGGGCGAATTCGCCGAGCGCGGCAACCTGGGCAAGGGGCTGGCGGCCCTGACGGAATATGTCGGCGCCACCCATTATCTGCTCGCGCGGTACGATCTGTCGCAGGATGAAGGTCTGGACTTCGTGGTGTGTTCCGACTGGCCCTTCGACGTTGTCAAGCGTCTCGGCAAGGTCATGTCGCAACTTCATTCCAAGACGAATGAAATGGAGAAATGCCTGTCGGTGATGCAGCCGGTCTTCATGAGCCTGCCTGACGACATCGATATTGCCCGTGGCACCAGCCGTGAATATTGCTCGATCACCTTCAATGTCGGGCGTGCCCGTCTGTCGCTGATGCTGCTCTTCCCGCAAGATGTGATCCTTTCTCAGGAAAGCCTGCGCGATGTCGGCCTGCTGACGGGATATTTCGCCAGCTTCACCACCGAACGGGGTGCACGCACCGACCGCGATTTTGAATTGACGGAACGCGAACTCGAATGCCTGTTCTGGATCGCCGAGGGCAAGACCAGCGACGAGATCGCGGTCATCCTCGGCATCTCGCGCAACACGATCAACAATTACATCACCAGCGTGATGCGCAAAACGGCGACGAAGACCCGCTCCGAGGCTATCGCCTACGCCGTTCGCAACAATCTCGTCTAGGAGGCCGGTCATGACCTATTTCCTCCCCCATGCACGCACCGGCGATGATGCCAAGGCCGGCAGGCAACAGGCAAGGGCCTCAAAGGCTGCGACGCTTGTGGCGCGGCTGCAGGCGATGCAGAAGCAGATCAACGCCAAGAACTTTGCCGTTCTGCGGCTGAACGGAAACGGCCTTCCAGCCACACGCAAGCTAAGCTGCGTCCTCGACAACTGGGGCGTTGATACCGAGGCCATGGCGCATGAGCTCGTTTCTGCCTATGGCAGCGAGATGCTGGCGCATTTGGATACGTCACTGCTGCCGATCCTGTGGAATGGCACGGGCGAGCATCAGGCGGCGGAGACCCCGGATTTCGGACGCTTTACCCAGCGCCTGACGGCACGGCTCCTGCCGTATTCCGGCCTGGCGCTGCCGGTTAGGCTTGGGGCCCAGGGCAATGGCTACGTCCTCTTCCTGGGAAGCTATATCGACGTGCCGAGCGAAGTGATCATCGATCTGCACGGCCGAAGCTGCCAGATCATGACCGACCTTCTGGGCGCGGACGAACGCCGCATGCTGCCGTCGGAATCGTTGAGCGACCGAGAGATCGGTTGCCTTCAGATGGCCGGCGATGGCTATATCAGCGAAGAGATCGCCGAGAAGATGGGACTTTCCGTCCATACCGTGAATGCCTATCTCGGCGCGGCTACGACCAAGCTGGATTCGGTCAACAGAATCCAGGCGATCGCCAAGGCAATCCGTCTCGGTTATATCAGCTAAGGGGATTGGTTCGGCCGTCATGGCCGGAATCCGCAGCTCAGTTCGCAAGAGCGGTCGGATAGGACTTGACGAATTTTGCGGCGTTTAGGCTCTTCGCCAGGAACGCAGTATTCTCGTCGGGATCATTCGACGGGCTTTGAAACGCAATGTGGTTGATTTCGAGGCCGGCCGAGTTCTTGCCCAGCGCCAGCTGAGCATAGACGGTGACGCCATCCGGCTTCAATTCGAGATCAAGCGTAATTTCCGGCTCTGTGCCCCAGTCCAGGGAATAGTTGCCGCCGATGCCGAAGTTCACGGTACCGGGAAGAAAATAGAGTTCCGCGGCCGACGACACCAGGTCCGCCAGGCTCCCATGCGATTCAAAACGCAGCATCGCGATAAAGTCGGCGGCATCGATCAACCGCAATTCCGTCGCAACAGGACGGATCGCGTCGGCTACTATTTTCTCGCGTTGTTCCGAATATTCGCATTTTTTCATTGGGATCACGTCATCCGTTTCGGCTGCGTTGCATAGATCCGGTGAATCAGTTCGGCGACTGCCTTGTAAAATACCGGTGGAATCACACTATCCACCGAGACTTGCGCAAACATTGAGCGTGCGAGAGGCGGGTCTTCAAAAACGGGTATGCCGTTTTCTTCCGCAATCTCACGAATCTTCAGCGCAACGAGGTCCTGACCCTTGGCAACCACCACCGGTGCATCGCCTTCTTCGCGTACATAGCGTAGCGCAACGGCATAGTGGGTCGGGTTGGCGATGACGAGAGTGGCGCGGGGAACCGAGGTGATCATGCGCCTGCGGGCGCGGTCGCGGGCGATCGAACGCAGCCTTGCGCGGATGATCGGATCGCCCTGGGACTGTTTCAGCTCTTCCTTGACCTCCTGCTTCGTCATGCGCAGTTCGGTGTACCAGTGATGCCGCGTCCAGAAGAAATCGGCGATGGCTATGACGGCTGTCGAGATCAAAATGACGACCATGATCTGATTGAAGTCCTTCGAAATCGTCGAAAAGATCGTCAACGGGTCCGAAAACATCGAATCGAGCGTGGCGTAATAGTCGTTCCAGAGTGTCAGCACGATGATGAGCGAAACGACCGCCACCTTTGCGAAGGCCTTGGCGAATTCGACAAGACCCTGAATGCCATAGATGCGCTTGAAGCCGCCGACCGGCGAAATCCGGTTCATCTTCGGTGCTATCCGGTCAAGAACGGGGCTGGGCAGGTTCTGCAGAATGGAGGAACCGATCCCGAACACGATGAGCAGCACGAAAAACGGGATGAGTAGGGCTCCCGCCTTCCAGAACAGGTGCGAGACGAGCGCAACGACGTCCGTCGCCGTATCGATGCGCCAGGCTTCCGGCTGCTCGAAAATGTCTTTCAGCGATTCGGCGACCGTGACAAAGCCTTCCGGCAGGAAGAAAACGATGAAGATATAGATGGCGACGACCGAGGCGAACATGGTGACTTCGCGCGAGAAAGGCGTGTTGCCCTTTTCGATGGCGTCGCTCATTTTTTTCTCGGACGGCGATTCGGTTTTGCTGTCTTTGTCCTGATCGTCCGACATCGGATGAAGACCTCTTGTCTCTGGCGGCAGCAGTCTTTGCTGGCAGGCCTGTTGTGAGCCGGGCCAGCAAGGCATGCAAGAAAGATATGCGCGGAAACCCGGCGCTTCACAGAAAGTAGGTGGGAACCGGGGCGCCAAACGGAAAAGACCCTCAACCGGAACCGGTTAAGGGTCTCTGTGTCTCAGCTGGACGATGGAAACCGTCGGGGCCGTTTAAGCCGCCGCCGCTTCCTTTTCCTTAAGTTCGATCTGGCCGCTGGCGGCGAGACGGATGGCTTCCTGCGTGATAGAGCGGCGGGCAATGGCAATATCGCGCGGATTGATGCCGGCGTCGCCGGCAGCGAGATCCGATTCGATCATACGGCGCTGGCGGGCGCCGATCGATGCGAGGACCGATTCGCGCAGTTCCATGCTGGAGCCGCGCAGTGCCATGGTGATGATGTCGCCGGACACGTCGTTGAACAGCTGCACACGGCTGCGCTGCGGCATGTAGAGAACGTCGTCGAAAAGGAAGATTTTCGGACGAACCTTCCGGACCGATTCGGTGCTGAGTGTTTCCAGCGAGGCAAGCAGCGTATCGACCTGGGTCTTTTCCAGCTCGTTCATGACCTCGGCGATCTTGATCGATCCGATCGAGTTCTTTTCGGCGTCCATCTCGCGCATCATTTCGACCACGCGGGCCTCGATGATCTGGGCGGCCTTGGGGCTGACGGTCTTCATGTTGACGGCGCGGTTGATGATGTCGGCACGGCTGCTTTCCGGCAGCTGCAGCAGGACTTTCGCACCGAAGGTCGATGGCATCATCGACAGGACATAGGCGATTGTCTGCGCATGTTCCTTGCCCAGGCTCTGGGCGACGAAAGCCGGGTCGGAATCCTGCAGGCGGTCCCAGATATTGGCTTCATAGGCGGCAAAGGCCGTGCGGCGGCCGAGCAGGCCGTCGACTTCATCCGGCGTCAGGCCTTCTTCGAGGATGCCTTCGATGGCCTTTGCATTGTCCATCAGGCCGGCACCTTCGGTGAACAGGTCCTCGAACTCGTTCACCAGGATTTCAAGCTCATGCGGGGGGATGGACCTGAGCGACTGCGCTGAAGCGATGATGCCCTGCAATTCGCTCTGCGTAAAGAATTTCAACAACTTGCCGGCAATGGGCTTGCCCATTGCAAGGAGAACCGCAGCGGCCTTGTCCATTTGGGTGAGTGGCCTTGTGGGCGCCGAAGCCTCGAAATTGTCGAAATCCATCATGGATTGATCCTCATGACCCTAACCGGGTTCAAACTTTACTGGTACCCTTGATTTCGATGAGTTTTACACCGAAACGTGTTTCATCTTCGTCGAGAACGGTGATTTCGCCGCGACCGATAACCCTGCCGTTGACGACGATTTCCACCGGTTCGCCGATCCTGCGGTCAAGCGCGATCGTCGCACCTTCCGTCAAGTTCATCAGGCCGGAGACCTGCATGCGGCTGGTACCAAGAACAATCTGGACATCGATCGGGATATCCATGATCAGGTCGAGATTGGCCGTCATGCCGCTGCCGGGTTCGCCGGCAGGCTGGTCTTCGAACGTATCGCCGCCGAATGCTTTTCCGCCGAACGAACCGGCGTCGAAGGCCGGTGCAGCCGAAGTCTCCGCCAGATCGGCGAAACTGTTGCTGGCGCCAAAATCGCCGCCGAAGCTGCTGAGATCATTTTCCGATGAAAATGTGCTGCCGAAATCCGAGGTTTCGCCGACCGTCGAGGTGGCGGCGAAATCCATGCCGAAATCATTGTCCAGCGCGGTCCCGGTGGCATCGCTTTGCAGGACGCCACGCAGATCGTCGATGGCCTGATCGAGCTCGGCATCGCCGCCGCTCAGGATCGCCTGGTCTTCTATTGGTGCTTTCTTCGGTGCCATGTGCAAACTATTCCAGTTGAAACTTGCCCCAACCATGCTGCCGGGTAAGGCAGGGGGTTTTTAACTCATCAGGTGGTGGAGAATGTCGCTCTCCGAACCGTGTGTATCCTTGATCCGCACTGTGTATTTCGTGCCGGATCGCCCGAATTCGCAGATATAGAGGTCACGGCCGTTGGCGTTGATCTCGACGCGCACATCCTTGGCGTCCTGGAACGGAATGACATCGCCGGGCTGAAGGCGGCTGATGCTGTCCAGCGTCAGGCTCTGCAGCTTGATGCGCGCTTCGAGGCTCACCGTGGAACGGCGGACCTGCTGTTCGAGCTGTTCGCCCCACGCGCCCTTGGCCTTGCGGCCCTGGCCGACGCCTTTTGGGAAAACAACAGCTGTTTTCAGAAGGGTCTGCTGCGGCACGATGATCGAGAAGGTCGAAAGAACGGGGCCGAGGCCCATCGTCACGTTGATGCAGGCGGCGTAGACATCGGCGACGTCCGGGTCCGGAGCCGGCCGCTGGCTGGCATTGTAGGGCCGCCCGACCACCGGTTCGAAACTACCGGCAACCGTGACTGCCGATTTCAGCACGTCAGCGACCTTTTCGAAGATCATCGTGGCAACATCGAGCTCGATGTTCGACAGCGACCGGGGCTTGGGTTCCTCGATGGTATTAGCCGGCGCACCGAGCAGGATTTCCATCAGCGTGATGATCACCGGGCTATCGCAGCTGATGACGAAATCGGGGCACCAGTTGCGCAGTGTCGTGTCGCACAGGGCAACACCGTTGCCGAGATTGGCGATCAGTTCGCTCTTCAGGCCCGTATCGAAACCGGCATATGCGATCTCGATATCGAGACCGGTCTCGTTCTGGAAAATATCCGGCAGGAACTCGGCAAAGACATGGCCGAGATCGCTGCATAGCTTGCTGATCGTCTTGGTATCGCCGAGTGCGCCGGTCATCCGGGCGAGCAGCTTGCGGTCGAAGGTATGGACGTTGTTCGTGGTCGCTGAGGTCATCGGATCAGGCCGCCTTGCTTTCGCCGCCACCACCGGGGTTCATCATTTCCTGCTCGACCGCGTCGATCGAAGGACGCTCGTAAGCCGAGATGGTCTTGCGGCCGTATTCGAGCGCAACCTGGGGAACCGAGCCGTTCATGTAGGCAAGCAGCGTCTGCTTGACGATGATGTAGAGGCGGTTCTGCTTGTCGCGGACGGCCTTGATATTGGCGATGACCGGGCTGGCGATACAGTAGGACAGGAAGATGCCGAGCATCGTGCCGACGAGGGCGGCGGCGATCTTGCCGCCGAGAACTTCCGGCGATTCCGAGATGGCACCCATCGCCTTGATGACGCCGAGAACGGCGGCGACGATGCCGATGGCCGGGAAGGCGTCGCTCATGGTCGTCAGCGCATGATAGGGCTTCATCTTGTCGTGGGTGATCGTGTTGATTTCCTCGTCCATCAGCGCTTCGATCTCGTGGGAACGGGCATTGCCGATGATGATGAGGCGGACATAGTCACAGATGAAGGCTGTCAGTTCCTTGTTCTTCAGGACCGTCGGAGCTGACTGGAAGATCGAGGATTCATCCGGGTTGTCGATATGGCTTTCGATCTCGTTGCGCGACTTGGTGCGCAGGTCGCGCATCAGGCTGTAGAGAACGCCCAGCGTGTCGAGATAATTGCGCTCTTTCGGAACCTTGTGGGTGAAGGCCTCGCCGAGTGCCTTGCCGGTATCCTTCAACACCTTCATCGAATTGGCCATGATGTAGCCGCCGATGCCGGCGCCACCGATGATGACAAGCTCGAAGGGCTGATTCAGGACCTCCATATGGCCGCCCATGGCAATGAAGCCGCCAAGAATACAGCCCATTGTCAAAAGGAGCCCGATGATGATGTTCATTTCGATACCTGCCGCAATGATGGATTTTCAACGGTATCGTTAGGCCGCCAGCCTTGCGTGAGGCTGGCTGTAGGCCACATTGGCCGGCCTTGCGGGGAAACAGGTTCGCGCAAGCAACAGCCGTCAGGTTCCCGCTCAATCGGCGCACGGTGCGTCATGTCTATTGGATGAACGGGGAAACGTCGTGACGACGACTTACACCAGCTACCAGATGATAGCAGGCAACCTGACCAAGTCGCTGGAGCGTGTGTCCGAGCAACCGGATGTGGCGCGCGAAACCGAATATTATCTGGCCAACATCGGCAACGTCAAAACGATCGACGACTTCTTCGCCGATACGCGGCTTTATAATTACGCCATCAAGGCGCACGGCCTTGAAGACATGGGCTACGCCAAGGCGTTCATGCGCAAGGTCCTGACCGAGGGTGTCGATAAGGACGATTCCTTTGCCAAGCAGCTGACCGACAGCCGCTATTCGGATCTGGTGGAATCGCTGAATTTTGCCCGCAACGGCACGGCAGCGACATCTTTCGATAAGGCCCAGAAGGGCGTCGCCGACAAGTATGCCCGCCAGACGCTGGAACAGACGGCCGGCGAAGACAATGCCGGCGTCCGCCTGGCGCTTTATTTTGAGCGTACGGCACCCACGATCACCAGTGCTTTCGGATTGCTGGCCGACGATGCCCTGGCACAGGTTACGCGCACCCTGCTGCAGATGCCCGACGAATTCGCCGCGGCCGATATCGACAAGCAGGCTGCAGCGATCGACAAGGCAATCGACGTCAAGGATTTCAAGGATCCGGCCAAGCTGTCGAAGATGCTCGAACGCTTTACTGCCCTTTGGGAAATCAATAATTCTTCGGATCCCTATGATCCGCTGGCCGTCTTCGGCTCATCCAGCGGTTATGGCATTTCCTCTGATCTCCTCCTTTCCATCAATACACTGAAACTCGGGGGACGCTGAAATGCAGACCGGTATGTATGTGGCCGTCTCGTCGCAGATGGCACTTGAAAAACGCATGAACACGCTGGCTGACAACGTCGCCAACTCCAGCACAGTCGGTTTTCGCGCCACGGAAGTGAAATTCAACCAGCTGCTCGGCGATACGAAGCCCACCAAGGTGTCGTTCGTTTCCGAAGGCCAGGAATTCCTCAACACCAACAATGGTGGTCTCAACCGCACAGGAAACCAGCTGGATTTCGCCATCAAGGGTGATGCCTGGTTCCAGATCGAGACACCAGGTGGCGGCCAGGCTCTGACCCGTGATGGCCGCTTCACTCTGACGGAAGCCGGCGATCTGATCACTCTGCGCGGATACCCAGTTCTCGATGCCGGTGGTGCGCCGATCCAGCTCAATTCGCAGGCCAGCGAAATCAAGGTCGGCGCCGACGGCTCCATCCAGCAGGATGGCAGACAGGTGGCGGCCCTTGGTCTTTACGAAGCTAATTTCAGCAACGGCTTCATGCGCCACGATAACAGCGCCGTCATTCCCAAATCCGGGGCTGAGCCGGTCGTCGACCGCTTCGATGTCGGTGTGATGCAGGGCTATCTCGAGGAATCCAACGTCAATCCGGTGCAGGAAATGTCGCAGCTGATCATGGTATCGCGCGCTTTCGAGAACATTACGGCCCTGATGCGCGACAGTGAAACGTCGATGAGCGAAGCGATCAAGACGCTCGGCGGCAGCAAATAACAATCCTGATCGTATCAGACGACTGAGGCCTCGCCCCGATCAACTGAGAGCGGGTAGGGCACATGGCAGGAACCGGAATGCAGAACGAGAAACTCCAGATTCGCAATTCCTCGACATCGCTTGCGGCACTCGCAGGCCTGGTCGGGCGTTACTCTAATCCGGAGTTTTCGATCGCGCCGGGCGGGCATGTCCAGTCCATCTCGGCAGGTTACTACACGGTGACCGAGCTTTCCCGCCATGTTCGCCTCGGCGATTTCGTCGCCCACAAGAGTTCGACGGGTGTGCACCTTGGTGAAGTCGTCAAGGTCGAGCAGGAAACGGTGGTGGTCTGCCCGATCGAGCCGGGCGATCCGATCGGCATTCATGATACGGTGATCCGCAAAGGTGCTTTCCGCATCGCGCCCACCGAAAGCTGGTGCGGCCGCACGATCAATTCGCTCGGCGAACCCATTGATGGGCGCGGGCCGATGCTGCAGGGCGATATCCGCCGGCCGATCTCCAACACCGCGCCGCCGTCGATGACCCGCAAGCGTGTCGAGCACGGCTTCCGCACCGGTGTGCGGGCAATCGATATCTTTTCCCCGCTCTGCCTTGGCCAGCGTCTCGGCGTCTTCGCCGGCTCCGGCGTCGGCAAATCGACGCTGCTCTCGATGCTTGCCCGGGCCGATGCTTTCGACAAGGTCGTCATTGCGCTGGTCGGTGAACGTGGCCGTGAAGTCCGCGAATTCATCGAGGATACGCTCGGCGACAACCTGTCCAAGTCGGTTGCCGTGGTGGCGACCAGCGATGAAAGCCCGATGCTGCGCAAGATGGCGCCGCTGACCGCCGTGACCATCGCCGAACATTACCGTGATCAGGGCGACAACGTCCTGCTGATCGTTGACAGCGTCACCCGCTTTGCCCATGCCATCCGTGAAGTTGCCACCGCATCGGGCGAGCCGCCGATTGCGCGCGGCTATCCGGCATCCGTTTTCACCGAACTGCCGCGATTGCTGGAGCGAGCCGGTCCGGGCGCCGAAGGAGCGGGGACGATCACCGCGATCATCTCCATCCTCGTCGATGGCGACAACCACAACGATCCGATCGCTGACTCGACGCGCGGCATTCTCGACGGCCATATCGTCATGGATCGCAGCCTTGCCGAAGAAGGGCGATATCCGCCGGTCAATCCGCTGGCCTCGGTTTCGCGTCTGGCGCGCAAGGCGTGGACGCCGGATCAGGAAAAGCTTGTCGGCCGCCTGAAGTCGTTGATCCACCGTTTTGAGGAAACCCGCGATCTGCGTTTGATCGGCGGTTACCGGCCGGGTAGCGACCCCGATCTGGATATGGCGATCAAGCAGGTCCCTGTTATCTACGACATTCTGAAACAGACGCCCGGCGAGCCGCCGGCCTTCGATGCGTTCACCGACCTTGCAAATGCGCTGAAGGCGGCCGCCAACGTCGGTCAGGCCGGAAATATGCGGAGGTAAGCCATGACAGATTATGATGCTGATGAAATCGTCCCGCAGCGCAAGCTTGGCGAACGCACGCCGCTGATCGACAAGGCGTTGGGCGCGACGGGCGTGGCCCTTGCCGCAATCGCCACGTTCTTCCCCTGGTATGCGTTTCTGCATCAGGACAAGTTCTCGATGCCGACGTTGTGGCAGGGCAATACGCGCGATGTACCGGGCCGCGAAGGCCCCGGTGGTTCCGCATCACCCACGGCCATGATGGAGTCCGACGCGGCGACGCAAGCGGCCATTGACCAGCTGACGACAGCCACGGTTCCCAACGCCGGAGAGGCCAAGAAGCCCGGCGTCCAGGAAGGGCTGGAGCAGCCATTCCCCTCCGCCACCGGCTTCAAGCTGATGCACGTGGCCAACGGCCGCGCGCTGATCGAAGATAGCAGCGGCATGTACATCGTCCGCATCGGCTCGGCCTTGCCGGACAACAGCCGCCTAGCAACATTGGAACAGCGTGACGGGCGCTGGGTGATGATCACCTCCAAGGGCGACGTCTATCAGGCTGATTGAGCGGTCCGCCTTCATTTCCATGCAATGATTGCATTTGTTCCTGTTTGACGGGCAGGCGGACGGCTCACGCCGAGGCCGGCGAGCGTCAAACTTCGGATTTCCGGCACCGTGCGGCTCAGCTTTTGCGGCTGACGCGCCGTTTTCAAGGCGCATGCGTTCGCCATATTTTCAAGACGCCTTCCAATTCAGTCCCACGCAAGATTGCTTGCCTAGGTTCTCCAGCAACAAGCATGGAGTCGCATGATGCAACCTATACAGCTTTTCGATCTCGCGTCCCGGCAGGCGCAATGGCTGGCAGTCCGCCAGAACGTCGTGGCCGGCAACATCGCCAACGCCAATACGCCGCACTACGCGGCCAAGGACGTCAAACCGTTCGAGAGCGTTCTTCAGCAAACCGGTTTCCAGATGGCTGCGACCAATCCAGCCCATTTCACCGACGGCAGCAATGCGGCCCAGGTGACGGAAACCAGCATGCTCACCGATGCCGAGGTTCAGCAGTCCGGCAACAGCGTCCGGCTGGAAAAGGAACTGATGAAAACGGGTGAAGTCAAACGCGATTACGAGCTGAATACCGGGCTCGTCAAAGCGTTTCACCGGATGATGCTCATGACGGTACGGAAATAACAGCCATGGATCCTCTGGTTTCAGCTCTCAAGGTTTCGGCCTCCGGTCTCGAAGCGGAATCGACGCGCCTGCGCATCGTTTCAGAAAACATCGCCAATGCCCGCTCGACCGGCGACGCGCCCGGCACCGATCCCTACCGCCGCAAAACAGTCAGTTTCGCCGCGGAAGTCGACCGGGCCAGCGGCGCCTCCACCGTCGAGGTTCAGCGCCTTGGAACTGACGATTCCGATTTCAGCATCGAGTTCGATCCGGGCAACCCGGCCGCCGATGGCAAGGGCATGGTCAAGCTGCCCAACGTCAACGTGCTGATCGAAATGGCCGACATGCGGGAAGCCAATCGCTCCTACGAAGCCAATCTCCAGACCACGAAGCAGGCACGCGACCTGATTTCTGCAACCATCGACCTCCTGAGGGCTTCGCAATAATGATCGACGCAATCAAAACCATCAGCGCGGCAATCTCGACCGTCAAGGACGTGACCTCTACGTCGAGTGCCTCGTCCGCCCAGAGCATCCTTGGCGGCGCGGCCGCAGCCGGAAAGTCGCAGAGCTTTGCCGAAGTCATGGGCAGCATGGCGACCGAAATGACCAACAGCCTCAAGCAGTCGGAAGTCAATTCGATCCAGGGCATCCGTGGCGAAGCCAACACCCGCGAAGTCATCGATTCCGTCATGAACGCCGAGCAGTCGCTGCAAACCGCCATCGCCATTCGCGACAAGGTGGTCAGCGCCTATCTCGAAATCGCACGTATGCCGATCTAAAGGAAAAATGTAATGAAGGCTCTTTCGATCGCCGCGACAGGCATGAACGCCCAGCAGCTGAACCTGGAAGTGATCGCGAACAACATCGCGAACATCAATACGACCGGCTACAAGCGCGCGCGGGCGGAGTTCTCCGACCTTCTCTACCAGACCGAACGCGCCCAGGGCGTGCCGAACCGCGCCAACCAGGCGATCGTGCCGGAAGGCGCAATGATCGGTCTCGGCGTGCAGACCTCCGCTGTTCGCAACCTGCATATTCAGGGAAGCCTGGTCAGCACCGGCAACGACCTCGACATGGCGCTGATCGGACGCGGCTGGTTCCAGATCGAGACACCGGATGGCGAAACGGCTTACACGCGCGCCGGCGCCTTCAACACCAATGCCGACGGCCAGCTGGTTACGATCGATGGTTACACTGTCGTTCCTGCAATCACCGTGCCGCAGAATGCCAGCCAGATCACGGTCAGCGCTTCGGGCGAGGTCTCGGTTCGCATTGGTAATGACACGGTCCCGACTGTTCTCGGCCAGCTGACCATTGCCAACTTCGTCAACGAGGCGGGCCTCGAGCCGCAGGGTGACAATCTCTTCAAGCAGACACCGGCCTCCGGTGAAGCGGTGATCGGCACGCCTGCAGACCCTGGCTACGCGCAGATCAAGCAGAAATATCTCGAAGCGTCGAACGTCGATCCGGTCAAGGAAATCACCGACCTGATCTCCGCTCAGCGCGCTTATGAAATGAATTCCAAGATCATCCAGGCCGCCGATGAAATGGCTGCGACGGTCAGTAAGAACCTGAGATAAAAGAGGGGAATGGCAAACATGACGTTTCGCCGGATTGCCAATGCATCGTTCGTGATGGCGGCTGCTACCCGCGGAAGTTTCCTTCTGCGGGCACTGGCCGTCACCGGGGCCATTTGTGCCGGCCTGATGTCGGCAGACGCCGCGCATGCGGAAAAACGCATGGCTGTCATTCCCACCCAGACGATCTATCCGGGCGAAGTTATCGATGCCAGCCGTTTGGAAGAGGTCGAGGTGACCAATCCTGCTCTTACGGGCGACTACGCGACCTCGGCGGAGCAGATTACTGGCAAGGTGACCAGCCGCACCCTGCTTCAAGGGCGCGTCATTATCGTTTCCGCTTTGCGGGAACCCTATGCGGTTGAGCGCGGCAAGGCGGTCCGGATCGTCTTCAGCAATGGCCCTTTGACGATCACAGCCGGCGGTGCGCCGCTGGAAAACGCCGCGGTCGGTGATCTGATCCGCGTGCGCAACACCGATTCCGGCATCATCGTTTCTGGAACGGTGATGGACGATGGTACAATTCACGTGGTGGCAAAATGATCTTTCGTATCGGCAAATTGTGCCTGGCACTCGTCGCCGTCCTTTCCATGGTGATCGTGCCGGCCGAGGCTGCGTCGCGCATCAAGGATATCGCTTCACTCCAGTCCGGCCGGGAAAACCAGCTGATCGGCTATGGTCTGGTGGTTGGCTTGCAGGGAACTGGCGACAGCCTGCGCTCCGCACCGTTCACGGCTCAATCACTGCGCGCCATGCTGCAGAATCTCGGCATTTCGACACAGGACAACGAATCCCGGTCGAAGAATATCGCCGCAGTTCTGGTGACAGCCAATCTTCCTCCTTTTGCAAGCCCCGGCAGCCGTATTGATGTGACGGTCGGATCGCTTGGCGATTCCACCTCGCTTCGGGGTGGCACGCTGGTCATGACATCGCTTTCGGGTGCTGACGGCCAGATCTATGCGGTGGCTCAAGGGTCTGTCGTCGTGACCGGTTTCAGCGCGCAGGGTGATGCTGCATCCGTGACGCAGGGTGTGACGACATCTGGCCGCGTTCCTAACGGCGCCATTATCGAGCGCGAATTGCCGGCCAAGTTCAAGGATGGCTTCAATCTGGTGCTGCAGTTGCGCAACCCGGACTTCTCGACTGCTGTCGGCATGGCTGCAGCGATCAATAATTATGGCAAGACCCAGTTCGGCGGTAGCCTGGCGGAAGCACGGGATTCGCAGTCGGTCGTTATCGACAAGCCGAAGATGGCCGATCTTTCCCGTCTCATGGCCGATATCGAAAACCTTGTCGTCGAAACCGACGTTCCCGCGCGCGTTGTCATCAACGAGCGAACGGGGACCATCGTCATCGGGCAGGATGTGCGCATAGCGCAGGTGGCCGTCAGTTACGGCACATTGACGGTGCAGGTATCGGAAACGCCAACCGTCGTGCAGCCGGAACCGTTCTCGCGCGGCCGCACCGAGATCGAGCCGAATACGACGATCCAGGCATCCGAAGAGGGTGGTACGGTTGCGATCCTTAACGGCTCGAACCTGCGTTCGCTCGTGGCCGGCCTCAATAGTATCGGCGTCAAACCCGATGGCATTATTTCCATTCTCCAGGGCATCAAGACAGCCGGTGCCCTCCAGGCGGAGCTCGTCCTGCAATGATTGCACACAATCTTCCCGGCACATCAAAAAGCCTGAGCCGCCGCCTGATGCTGATCGCTGCCGGCTGCACCATGCTGGCGATGCCCGGCGCCTTCGCGCAGGAAGTTGCAGCACCTGCAGTTGGCATTCCGGCCAATGGCGGCGAAATCCAGCAGTTCTGCACCAATATCGCCGACGCGGCCCGCGACCAGCGTTATCTCCTGCAGAAGAAAGACCTCGAGAAGCTGCAGTTCGATATCGACGAACGCATCGCGACGCTGGAGAAGCGCCGCTCCGAATACGAGGACTGGCTGAAGCGCCGCAACGATTTTCTCAAGCAGGCCCAGATCGGTCTGGTGGGAATCTACAAGACAATGAAGGCGGATGCGGCGGCAGCCAAGCTGGAGCTTGTCAATCCCGGCGTTGCAGCGGCGATCCTGATGCAGCTTCCGCCACGCCAATCGAGCCTGATTCTCAGCGAAATGAGCAATGAGAAGGCAGCGGTTGTCACCAATGTCATCTCCAGTGCCACAGACCCGGACACATCGAAGGAACCGTCATGAGATATCCGATTTCGGTTCTTCTCGCCGCCAGCCTGCTGTCGGGATGCCAGAGCCAGACGTTCAACGAGATCGGCAGGGCTCCAGCCATGAGCCCGATCGGCAGCGGACTGCAATATGCGCAGACGCCGCAAATGGCGATGTATCCGAAGGAGCCACGCCAGGTCATGAACGGCTATTCGCTCTGGAGTGACAATCAGTCGGCCCTGTTCAAGGATGCCCGCGCACTGAAGGTTGGCGACATCCTCACGGTCGATATCCGGATCGACGACAAGGCATCGTTCGACAATAAGACCGATCGGAGCCGCACCAATGACAGCGGTTTCAAAATCGGAGCCAATGGTAAATCCCAGACGAGCGACTTTGGCTGGAATGGTGGGCTCGATTATGGCTCGAACACCAAGTCCAAGGGCGAGGGTACGACCGAGCGTTCCGAAAAGTTGGTCCTTCTCGTCGCCGCCGTCGTCACAGGGGTGCTTGAAAACGGCAACCTGTTGATCAGCGGCTCCCAGGAGGTCCGGGTCAACCATGAAATCCGCATTCTCAATGTCGCGGGTATCGTCCGGCCCTACGATGTCGATGCGAAGAACATGATCTCCTACGAGAAAATCGCCGAGGCGCGCATCTCCTATGGTGGGCGCGGCCGCCTGACCGAGGTGCAGCAGCCGCCATGGGGCCAGCAGGTGATGGATATCGTTTCGCCGATCTGACGGCTCGACCGCGTCGCACAAGCGGCCAACTCTTGATGGATTTTGAAGATGGAAGAAGCCGATCTCGCCAATGCCGGCCCGAAAAAGACATCGCCGGTCGTCATGATCGCAGCGCTCGCGGTCCTGACCCTGATCGCGGGCGGCGGTGGCTGGCTGGTCGGCGGCATGCTGGCGCCCAAACCGCTCAGCACCGAGGAGGCCAAGATCGTCGAGGAAGCCAAGGCCGCAATCGCCTTGAAAAAAGCCGGCCAGAAACCTGAGGGAGAAGCAGGAAAGAAGGACGAAGGGTTGCCGAAAATCGCAACCGAGGCCAACGGTATCGTTCAGCTGGATGCGATCACCACCAACCTGGCCTATCCCACTGAAAACTGGATCCGGCTTGAAGTTGCCCTGCTTTTCAAGGGCGCGCCCGATGTGGTTATGGCCGAACAGATCCATCAGGACATCGCCGCCTATCTCAAAACGGTGTCACTGCAACAGATCCAGGGACCGCGCGGATTTCAGTATCTCAAGGATGACATAGAAGAACGGGTTGACCTTCGCTCCGAAGGGCGCGTAACCAATGTTATCTTCAGGACATTTGTTATTCAATGATTCGCTCATGATCCGGACTATCGCATTCATAGCCGCCATGTTGGCGATGTCGGGTATAGCGGGAGCGCAAGGCTTTCCCGCTGATATCCTCAACACGCCTATCGACGGCTCGGTCGCTTCCTGGATCATCCGCACATTCGGTCTGCTGACCGTTTTGTCGGTAGCCCCTGGCATTCTCATCATGGTGACGAGCTTTCCCCGCTTCGTCATCGCGTTCGCGATCCTGCGCACCGGCATGGGTCTTGCGACGACGCCGTCCAACATGATCATGGTCAGTCTGGCGCTGTTCATGACCTTTTACGTCATGGCCCCGACTTTTGACCGCGCCTGGCAGAACGGCGTCAATCCACTCCTGGAGAACCAGATCAATGAAACGGAGGCAATGACGCGCATCGCCGAACCGTTCCGGGAGTTCATGCTCGCCAATACCCGCGACAAGGACCTGCAGCTGTTCATCGACATCGCCAAGGAGAAGGGACAGACTGTCGTCGTCGGCGACAGGGTCGATCTGCGTGCCGTCGTGCCTGCCTTCATGATTTCAGAGATCAGGCGCGGATTCGAGATTGGCTTCCTGATCATGCTGCCGTTCCTGGTCATCGACCTGATCGTCGCCACCATTACCATGGCGATGGGCATGATGATGCTGCCGCCTACTTCCATATCGCTGCCGTTCAAGATCCTGTTTTTCGTTCTCATCGACGGCTGGAACCTGCTTGTTGGCAGCCTGGTGCGATCTTTCAACTGATCTCGCCCGCTTGGTTAACGGATCGTCTCTTTTTCGGCCGGCCATTCCGTGCTGAAAAACAAGCAAATCATTGAATTGCATATATAATTTTCAATTGGCCGTAATTTCGGCTGCGCCCTGACGCGCCTGGTGCCGTGCGTATATTCGCAGGGCATTTAAACATATGGCAACACTTCCCTGCGACATTACCCTCACATAACGGATTTGGATTTCCTGACCAACAGGAGCCGAGTGGCATGATGCCGAGCCGTTATCACCGGTAAGTATTTTAGTCCGGTATGTCCCCAATCTTGTATTTTGTATCTAGAGGGACAACCCCAATGACAAGCATCCTGACAAACTCTTCTGCAATGGCAGCACTCTCGACGCTGCGCTCCATCAGCTCTGACATGGAAACGACCCAGGGTCGTATTTCTTCGGGCCTGAAGGTTGGCAACGCTTCTGACAATTCTGCCTATTGGTCGATCGCAACGACCATGCGTTCGGACAACAAGGCTCTTTCGACTGTTCAGGACGCTCTCGGTCTCGGCGCTGCCAAGACGGATACCGCCTACACCGGTCTGAACGCCGCCATCGACGTTGTCTCCGAAATCAAGGCCAAGCTGGTCGCCGCTCGCGAACCAGGCGTTGACAAGACCAAGATCAACAAGGAAATCACCGAGCTCAAGAACCAGCTGGTTTCGACGGCAACTTCGGCTTCCTTCTCCGGTGAAAACTGGCTCTACAACGATACGTCCACTGCAGTCGGCACCAAGGAAATGGTTGGCTCGTTCACCCGTTCCGCTTCCGGCACCGTTTCGGTCGGCGTTCTTTCCTTCGACGCTTCGACTTCGGTTCTGATCGACACCAAGACGGCTGCCAACGGCCAGCTGACCAAGGGCATCCAGGTTACGCAGCCAAGCGGCACGACGACGACGACTGCTACCTACAACCTGATCGTTGCTGCTGGTACTTCGGCGCCGACTGGTTCGACCACCATCGAACTGACGTCAACCACCACTGACGACAACATCGAAGGCATGATCAGCGCCGTCGACAAGATGTTGACGAACCTGACAGACTCGGCTGCAACCCTCGGTGCGACCAACAAGCGCATCTCGATGCAGGACGACTTCATGGCCGACCTGATGGATGTGATCGACAAGGGTGTCGGCCGCCTCGTAGACGCCGACATGAACGAAGAGTCGACCCGCCTCAAGGCTCTGCAGACGCAGCAGCAGCTCGGCATCCAGGCTCTCTCGATCGCCAACTCGGACTCGCAGAACATCCTGTCGCTGTTCCGTTAATCGAAAACGGCGCGGCCCGGCCATCCCCCCCAAACGGCCGGTCCCGCGACCTATAGAAAACCGCATCTCGAAAGAGGTGCGGTTTTTTCTTTTGGTGAGATTTTTCTCTTTCTCCAAAAAATATTCGGCCCTTTAGGTTTTCCTTAACCATGTTGGTGTTTTCTATGGCCATCGAAACAGCGGGTTAACCAAGAAATTTAACGCGTTAGCAGGCATGAAGCTGGCCGCTGTTTCCCCGGTAACGACCGGAATGTCCCTTCCATTTCACCTGTTCAAAAGGGGCAGTAACACCATGACAAGCATTCTCACCAATTCGGCTGCAATGGCAGCACTCTCCACCCTGCGTTCGATCAACGCTGGCATGGAAACGACCCAGGGCCGCGTCTCCTCCGGCCTGCGCGTCGAAACCGCCGCCGACAACGCCGCCTACTGGTCGATCGCAACGACCATGAAGTCGGACAACAAGGCTCTTTCGACTGTTCAGGACGCTCTCGGTCTCGGCGCTGCCAAGACGGACACCGCCTACACCGGCCTCAACAACGCCATCGACGTCATCTCGGAAATCAAGGCCAAGCTGGTTGCCGCTCGCGAACCGGGCGTTGACAAGTCGAAGATCAACAAGGAAATCACCGAACTCAAGAACCAGCTGGCTTCGACCGCGCAGTCGGCTTCCTTCTCCGGTGAAAACTGGCTCTACAACGATACGACAACTGCAATCGGCACCAAGGAAATGGTTGGCTCGTTCACCCGTTCCGCTTCCGGCACCGTTTCGGTCGGGGTTCTTTCCTTCGACGCTTCAACTTCGGTTCTGATCGACACCAAGACAGCTGCCAACGGCCAGCTGACCAAGGGCATCACCGTCACGCAGCCAAACGGCACGACGACCACGACTGCGACCTATAACCTGCTCGTCGCTGCCGGCACGACCGCTGCGACCACCTCTACGACCATCGAACTGTACACAACGACCAGCGATGACAACATCGAAGGCATGATCAGCGCCGTCGACAAGATGCTGACGAACCTGACGGACGCTGCGGCAACGCTGGGTGCCACCAACAAGCGCATCTCGATGCAGGACGACTTCATGGCCGACCTGATGGATGTGATCGACAAGGGTGTCGGCCGCCTCGTAGACGCCGACATGAACGAAGAGTCGACCCGCCTCAAGGCTCTGCAGACGCAGCAGCAGCTCGGCATCCAGGCTCTTTCGATCGCCAACTCCAACTCGGAAAACATCCTGTCGCTCTTCCGTTAATCGGAACAGGGAAGAGGATAGCGCTGGCGGACGGGCTTCAACGCCGACCCGCCAGACTCCCAACAGAACCGCGTCCCGCAAGGGGCGCGGTTTTCCGTTTCTGCGCCGCCTTGCGATGTTAAGGATTTGGCAATTGAAGTTTATTTTCCTTCATTTTGATTACTGACTTGCTAATGCTCTTAACGATTTGTTAACTATCTGATAGTTAAGTGTTCGTTAAGAGCGATAGGCTGTTCCTGGGCTAAACATGGAGCAGTTTGCATGACGCTGGTCCCGTCGCTGCCGGTTATCAATCCGGAATGTTCCGTTTAATTTCGAACTGGGGCAATGACCATGACCAGCATTTTGACCAATTCCGCCGCTATGGCGGCTCTCCAGACATTGCGTTCGATCAATTCGAACATGGAAGAAGTGCAGAATCGCATTTCGTCCGGTTACCGTGTCGAAACCGCAGCCGACAACGCTGCGTACTGGTCGATCGCGACCACCATGCGCTCCGACAACGCTGCTTTGTCGACCGTTCAGGACGCGCTCGGACTGGGCGCGGCGAAGGTCGATACATCCTATGCCGGCTTGAGTTCCGCAATCGACGTCGTATCCGAGATCAAGGCAAAGCTCGTTGCAGCGCGCGAGCCGGGCGTGGACAAGACGAAGATCAACAAGGAACTGGCGGAACTGAAGAACCAGCTGGCCTCTGCCGCTGAATCCGCTTCGTTCTCGGGCGAGAACTGGCTGTACAACGACAGCACGACGCCGGCAGGCACCAAGTCGATTGTCGCATCCTTCAACCGGTCGACAAACGGCACTGTGTCGGTCTCGACACTCGACTACAACACAGCCGCGTCGATCCTGATCGATACCAAAAGTGCCTCGCTCGGTCAGTTGACCAGGGCGGTTGCCGTTACCCAGCCGAACGGTTCCACCACGACGACCGCCACATACCACTTGCTCGCCGTTGCCGGCGGTACAGCGCCGGCTGGCTCGGACCTCATCGAGCTGACCGCCACCACAAGTTATGACGATATCGAAGGCATGATCAAAGCCGTCGATGCCATCTTCAGCAACCTGACGGACTCCGCTTCGACGCTCGGCGCCATCACCAGCCGCATCGACATGCAGGAAAACTTCGTCGCCAACCTGATGGATGTGATCGACAAGGGCGTTGGCCGCTTGGTGGACGCCGATATGAACGAGGAATCGACACGCCTCAAGGCACTGCAGACGCAACAGCAGCTTGGTATCCAGGCCCTCTCGATCGCCAATACCAACTCCGAAAACATCCTGCGCCTGTTCCAGCAGTAATCGATTAGCCGGACCGGAGGGCTTGAACCGGTCCTGGCAGCATCTTTCGCCGCCTCGTTTTCGGGGCTGCGAAGCCTTCTTCCATCATCCCGCCGGTCATCGGTTTGGTGGAAACGGTTGGACCGCGCTCATTGCCCAAGCGCGGTCCAACACCTCATATCGGCTCGCAGAGCGAAAGCTTACCAGCGAGAGACGATATGCCTCTGACCTACATTTTCGCACAAGTTTGACCGGATAGTCTCCAACCGCAGCCATCCTCGTCCCGGTTGCCGGTCAACATGAATGTTGTGCTGCCGTTGTATGCGGTCTGTGCCGCGGGTTTTCCCAGCGCAAACCAATACGGATTGAAAATGTTCGGGTCGTGCGGTCCTCCCGCTCCGCAAGGCTCAAAGGAGACATTCCGGAAGTGTCACAGTCTTATGTTTTCAGGCTTGTTAGCCCCATGCTGTCTGCAACCGAACAGGCGGCAAGCTTGGGCGTGGCGATAATCTGTGCCACGGGAGGACGACGATGAGCGCTTCCATCTCCCGCTATCTTAAGGATTTCAGTGCGCCGAAGGTCGATTTGTCCCTGGTCCCGCCGCGATATTTCCCGGATTTGGACGACGATTTTCCGGCCAACGGTACTTTCACGATGAAGCAGCAGGTTCAGCCGGTAATCGATGTTGAAGCAGAACGCCGCGATGCGTTTGCACAAGGGCGCGCGGAGGCAGAGGCTGAACAGCAGAGTTTGCACGCTAACGAAATTGCCGCGTTGAACGCGCGCCATGCGGCAGAGCTCGAGGCCATGCGCGTTCGCTGCGAAAATGAAATCGCTGCCATGATCTACGACCGTTATTCCGACATGGGGTCACAACTTGCAACCATGCTTGCCGATCAGACGGCGCGGGTGCTGGCGCCTGTGATGGACGATGTGCTGCTGCAGAAATCCATTGGCGACCTTGCCCGGATGATCACGCATTCAATCGGCGCTGGCGAAGGTGCGAAGATCACGGTCAAGGGTCCGCTTGGCCTTTTTGAGGCGCTGAAGCGTCATCTCGATGATGAAACACTGATTTTCCGTCATCAGGAAACGGCCGACATCGATCTGACGGTGGAGTTCGGGGACTCGATCCTGGTGACACGAATGGCCGCATGGGCCGATACCGTTGGCAAGGTGCTGGCATGAGCGAAAACGAAGGCCACCACCACGGCAAAAACGAAATCATCATCATCAAACGTCACAGCGGCGGTCACGAGGGCCATCACGGTGGTGCCTGGAAAATTGCTTATGCCGACTTCATGACAGCGATGATGGCGTTCTTCCTCGTCATGTGGCTGATCAACGCGGCCAATCCGCAGACGAAGGCGGCATTGGCCTCCTATTTCAACCCTGTGCAGCTGACCGATGCAAAGCCGTCCGAAAAGGGCGTCAAGCAGCCGGCCAAGGATGCCAAGGGTGAAGAAGACCAGATGAAGTCGAAGGTCGACGGCACCGAGACGAAGACGGGCGGATCGGCGAAAAGCGGCGACGACATGACCGCAACTTCGGGTGAAGAAACCCAGTATTCCGACGCCGACTTCTTCGAAAATCCATATTCTGTGATGTCCGAAATCGTCAACGAGGTCGGCCGCAATGCCAATATCAGCGCCAAGGGCGACGGCGGAGCATCGACCTCCGGTCCTGCCACGGGCGCAGACGGCGGCGAAGCCTATCGCGATCCGTTCGATCCGGATTTCTGGACGAAGCAGGTCGAGTTGCAGAACGCCGAAAAAGGTGGTGATAGCCTTGAGGCGAAAGCCGGCAATGGTCCCGAAGACGCATCCAAGGAAAAGGCTATTACTGCCGATAATCAATCCGAAGTCGCAATGAAGGCTCCGGCAGACAACGCTCCGGCAGACAAGGCTGCAGTCGATAAACCTGCGCCCGAAGAGGCCGCCAGCAATAAGACTGCTGCCGTAAAACCGGATGAAAATGCTGCCAAGTCCCTGAAGGCCGAGATCGAGAAGGAAATAGGCGGTTCCGCCGGCAAACTCGCTGAAGGCTTGCTGGTAACGCCAACCGAAGGCGGGCTGCTGGTGACCATCAGCGAGCAGGCAGACACGCCGATGTTTGGGCTTGGTTCGGCAGTTCCGGAAAAGGACATGGTGATTGCCATGGAAAAGATCGGCAAGCTGCTTTCGGCCCGCAGCGGCGCCATCGCTATTCGCGGCCATACGGATGCACGGCCGTTCAAAAAGGGCGCCTATGACAATTGGCGGCTGTCATCCGATCGTGCCCAGAGCGCCTATTACATGCTGATCCGCGGCGGCCTCGCCGAGAACCGCGTCAGCCAGATCAGCGGCTTTGCCGACAAGCGTCTGCAGGATACGAAAGACCCGCTGGCGCCGGCCAACCGCCGTATCGAAATTCTGCTTCAGACAGATCACGGTTGATGACAATGTTGAAGGCGATCCGCACCCTCCTTCTCTGCGCATGTGCCTTCGGGGTGGCTCCCGCGATGGAGGCCCGTGCGCAGGACCAGGAAGACCTGCCGCCCTACAAGATGCTGCGGTCCCTGCAAAATATCCAGGATGCGATCGTTCTCGGTGATCATTCGGCGTCCGAGATGCAGCGCTTCATGCTGGCTGCCATCGACAAGCGTCTGCGGGATGCGGATCCCTCGGTCTTCGATGACCCGCGCAATGTCGATGCCGCGTTCATTTATGCGATGAGCGGCGGCAATCCCGAAACGCTGACCTATCTTGCCAACCACGACATCGAAGGCAATTTCGATACGCGTGTCGTCGATGCGTTGAGCCATTACCTTGCTGGCAAGGGCGGGCTGATGGTGGAAAACCTGGCAAAGGCCATCGCTGAATACCGCAATTCCCGTGTCGGTCCATACCTTTACCTGGTCCTGGGCAACGCAACGGCACAACAGAGCCCTGCCAAATCACTGCAATATTATGATTGGGCGCGGCTGACGGCTCCCGGGACCAATATCGAGGAAGCAGCCTTGCGGCGCTCGATCTCTCTCGCGACCAAGGGGGCCATGCCGGACAAGGGTTTTGTCTATTCCCTTTCCTATGCCCGGCGCTTCCTGACATCTCCCTATGCCAGCCAGTTTGCGGATGTTTTCGTCGAGCTGGCTGTGGCCAATTATGGTGAGCAGACGGAAGCCAAGATTCAGGAGATTCTCGGTTTCATGGACAAGCCGCGGCAACGCGAGGTTTATCTGCGCATTGCCCGGCGCGCTGCGATCGGCGGTATGCAGGAACTCGCAACGCTCGCCTCTGCACGCGCCGAGGACCTGTCGGATGTCGCAGATGCGGAACCGAGGGCATTGGCGAGCCTGTATTCCGGGCTTGCTGGGGTATCTTCCAAGGGCATTCTGGAGGCGGTCAAAGATATCAGTTCCATTCCCGACGCCGAGCTTTCGCCACGGGACCAGGCGTTGCGCCAGGCGGCAACCGTCATCGCGGAAGAAGTGTTGCGGGCACCCGAACCGGAAAGCCTGACACAAGCAACTGTTTCTAATGTCAAATCCGAAATCAGTTTGGAAGAGGATGTAGCCGGTACAGGCAGCGGAGAAAGCCCATTTGCAGTACCGGCGTCCGACGCGGCCGTGAAGGCCGCACAACCGGCCGAGCCGCAACAGACGGCTTTGTCGGCGGCGAGCCCGGCTGATCCGGTCTACGACGCGTTTCTGAGCACTGGCCGCTCGAAGCTCGACGAGATCGATTCTCTCCTGAAGGAGGAAGACACAAAATGACGTTCGTAGATGATAACATGCTGGCCACGAGCCCAGCGCGATCGGCGCGATCCGGTTCAAAGTCTGCAGCCAATGGTCAGGACGTGGACGCGGCGGGTCAACGGTCCGCTTTCGAAAACGCTTTCGCCGACGCCGGCAAGAAGAAGCAGCCAGCCGTCTCAATCAGCGGAAAAACCGGTGCGGAAGACAGCGCCGCTCCCGATCAGGCCGCTTTGCAGAACGCGAAGATGGTAGAGGCCGAAGCTGGCCAAGGCTCCTCTCGGAACGGGGTTGCTTCGGAAGAAGGTTTCATGAAGTCCACATTCGAAAGCTCTTCCAATCCGGCTCTACGCACGCTGGCCAAGTCGATCCCGGGGCAGGATGGTGAACATGGGCCGGTGGGTAGCGATTCAGCGCAGAAATTCACTTTGAAGCGTACCGACGGCAAAGGCGAACTACACGGCTTCGCCGGCATTGACGGCGCAACCACAGATGCTGGTAAAACCATTGATGGACCGCTGGGCGATAAGGTGTCCGGCCTTCTGAAGGGGGCAAAGACGGACCTTACGAAGGGCAGCGGCGCAACGGAAACGCCTGATGATGTTTTGGCGTCAAACCCTTCAGGCGATGCGACCTCTGCTGATGTCAGCCAATTGTTGAATTTGCTTGACGCGGCGCAAACTCCGGCTGCCGCAAATCAGGCATCTGCCAACGAAACTGCCCCGGTGATGTCTGAACTCCAGGCGCTTGCCGAGCGGGCCGGGAAAGCCAAGGCCGCTGCCAAGGATGCAACCACAGGCAAAGCCGGTGCGCATGAGGCAGGCGATGCAAATGCGGTTAAGAATGCCACGGAGGCAGGGTCCGATCAGGTCTTCCGCTTCGCCCGCGCCGATGGCAAGGGGCAGGCTGTGTCCATGAACCTTGGTTCCGACGGAGACAAGGCTGTCATCAAGAACGACACAGCCGCAGCGTCGGTTAAGGCAGAAGCCGTGACCGTCCTGGAAGCACGTCGCTATCTCGGTCTTGCTCCGTCCAGTAATGCGGCGGCAGTCACCAGCCAGATCGCCAGCAACCCGGAATGGGCGCGGACGCTCCAGTCCGGCGCTGCAGCACCGGCCTCGCCGGGTGATGCCGCAGCCGGCAAGGTCCTCAATACGCTGAAGATTCAGATGCACCCTATTGATCTCGGCATGGTTACGGCGACGTTGCGTCTCAAGGACGATGAGCTGCAGGTCGAAATCAAGGTTGAGACCGGCGATGCCTTCCGTCAGTTGAGCGACGATCAGAGCGCCATGGTCAAGGCCCTGCGGGCACAAGGCTTCGCCGTCGATCAGGTCAACATCGTCTTTAACGCCTCGGACTCGTCTGGTGGCAGCAACCAGCAGCAAGCACAGCCTCAGGCAGGCCAGCAGGGCCGTGAGACGGCGGGCGATGGTTCCAAGGGCCAGCGCAACGACAATGGTGCCCAGGAGCAGGGCCGCGAAAGGTGGACAGGCAATGGCGGTACAGGCGATGCGTCTTCTGGTGCTGAGCTTAACCGCACTGGTGACGTCTATATGTAGTGCACAGGCGAGCCCCGGCGTGTGCGAAAGCGAGATCACGGCGGCGGCGGCAAAGTACCAGATACCGGCAGGAATCCTATATTCCGTTGGCCTGACGGAAACCGGCCGCAAGGGATCGCTTCAGCCGTTTGCGATGAATATTGAAGGTAAGGCATATTTTGAAAGCAGCGCTGACGCGGTCTTGCAGCGCTTCAGCGCAGCCCGGGCGCAGGGTGCTAAGCTGATTGACCTCGGTTGCATGCAGATCAACTACTATTTCCACGGAGAGAATTTTTCGTCCCCCAACGAGATGCTCGACCCGCGAAAGAATGTCGAATATGCAGCTCGTTTCCTGTCAAATCTTCACGCCCGGCATGAAACCTGGACGATGGCCGTCGCCCGCTACCATGCCGGGCCCAACAATGACCCCGCCCAGAAGAAATATGTTTGCCGGGTGATCTCCAATTTGGTGGCGACAGGCTACGGGAAATGGACGCCGAATGCGTCTAACTTCTGTCAATAATTCAACTTTAAGATGAATAATGAAAATCTTTAATTCGCGTCAGACGAATGCGGCAAGATTGCGTTAGAAAATTGACCCAAGCGTTTTCTTAACATGACGTTAACGTTTCCACATGAATTTTAGTGCCAAATCCGCGCGAGCCCACTAGATGTAGATCAAATCGGTACACAAATCTTAATCTAGTATTAATTTCAGCCAGTAAGTTCCCATAGTTGTTCATGAATCCCCCGATTCGTATCTCTTAACCATAGATGCGCGATACTGATTCGGAGGCGGACGAATGATCGTAGTGGTTGATGAGCGTGAGCTCGTGAAAGACGGATATACTTCACTGTTCGGACGGGAGGGCGTACCCTCCCAGGGGTTCGATCCAAGCGAATTCGGCGATTGGGTTTCAAAGGCGGCCGATAGCGATATCGATGCGGTCGAGGCGTTCCTGATCGGCCAGGGCGAAAAGGCGATGAGCCTTCCGCGTGCTATCCGGGACCGTTCCACGGCCCCAGTCATCGCAATCAGCGATAGCCCATCGTTGGAGACGACATTGGCGTTCTTCGACTGTGGCGTCGATGACGTTGTGCGCAAGCCGGTTCACCCCCGCGAAATCCTGGCACGTGCGGCAGCAATCCGCCGCCGCCTGAAGGCTCTGGTGAATTTTACCGACATCGGGCCGATCCGGGTGTTTTCGGACGGCCGGGATCCGGAAGTCCAGGGTGAGGTTTTTGCCTTGCCGCGCCGCGAACGCCGCATTCTCGAATACCTGGTCTCCAATCGCGGACGCCGCGTTTCCAAGTCTCAGATTTTCAATGCCATTTACGGCATTTTCGATGAAGACGTCGAAGAAAACGTCGTTGAAAGCCATATCAGCAAGCTGCGCAAGAAGCTGCGCAAGCGGCTCGGTTTCGACCCGATCGATTCCAAGCGTTTCCTTGGCTACTGCATCGACTGGAGCTGATCTTCGACGGGGGTTCGGATGTGCGGCATCCGGCACCCCAAGACAGGTTCACGCAAGGCCCACTCCATAGTCTTGCCATAACGACGAAAACGAGGATCGGACATGAGTCTTTACGGAATGATGAGAACCGGTGGTTCCGGCATGAATGCTCAGGCAAACCGCCTGGGCACGGTCGCTGAAAACATCGCCAACGCCAACACCACCGGCTATAAGCGGGCCTCGACCGAGTTCTCCTCGTTGATCCTGCCGACAAGCAATGGCTCGTACAATTCCGGCGGTGTCGAAACCAACGTGCGCTACAGCATTTCGGAACAAGGCCCGACGACCTACACCACGAACAAAACCGATATGGCCATCAATGGCGGCGGTTTCTTCATCGTTTCAGGTGCCGACGGTTCCAATTTTCTTACCCGCGCCGGCGCTTTCACGCCGGATGGCGATGGCAACCTGGTAAATTCGGCCGGTTACAGCCTGATGGGCTATGAATATCAGGCGGGTGTTGACCCGACGGTTGTCGTCAATGGCTTTGACGGTCTGACGAAGGTCAATCTTGCTTCTGACGGTCTGGTGGCAAAAGGCTCCACCAAGGGCACCATGGGTGCGACCCTTAACTCGGCTGATCCTGTCGGCAAAGAATCCACGACGTCGCTCAGCGTTTTTGATAGCCAAGGCAATTCGCGGCTCCTCGACTTCGTCTACAAAAAGACCGGGCCGAATGCTTGGACGGTTGAGGTTCGAGACCGCACCACTTACAGCGCCGGCCCACCAGTCGTGGGGCGCCTCGGTACGCAGACACTGAATTTTGACGCAAGTGGAAATCTGACGCCTGCTACTGCCTCGGTCACCACGTCGGCGATGAACGGGCTTCCTGGTACGGGTGCGAATCTCGGCGCTTTGACGATCGATCTCAGCAATACCAAACAACTCGGTGCCGCTTTCCAGGGTGATGGTGGAAAGATCGACGGCAGTGCGCCGAGCAAGGTCAAGGGCTATCAGATTGACAAGGCTGGTGTCGTGTACGTTGAGTACGCGAATGGCACGCTCGATCCACGCTACCGCGTGGCGCTTGCCAGCGTCCAGAGCCCGGACAATCTCGTTCCGCAGTCTGGCAACGTCTATTCGCAGGGCGTGGATTCGGGCGTCATCATCACCGGTTTTGCCGGCTCCGGCGACTTCGGCAGCATTCAGTCCGGCGCGCTTGAAGGCTCCAACGTCGATATCGCCAACGAACTGACGGCGATGATCGAATCCCAGCGTAGCTACACGGCGAACTCGAAAGTCTTCCAGACAGGCGCCGACCTGCTGGACGTTCTTGTGAACCTGAAGCGATAATTGAAAAGGTACGGTCTGCGTCATGTCGCTGTCATCAGCCATCAACACTGCTCAGACGATATTCAACAACACGGCGGCCCAAACGGCACTCGTTTCGAAGAATATCGCCAACGTCAGCAATGCGGACTATTCACGCCGCATGGCAATGCTGGGCTCCACTGGCAACGGCGCGCAGATCGTGTCCATTCAGCGCGCACAGAACGACGCGCTGATGCGGCAGCATTCCATCAGTATTTCGCAATCCTCCGCCCAGGACGCGCTTTTGACCGGCCTGGAAACGGTGAAGGCAGCCCTCGGCGGCAATAGTTACGAGACCTCGCCGTCCAAATATCTCAAGGCGTTTCGCGATAGCCTGCAGACGTTTGCATCGACACCTGGAAACACGGCCATCGCCGCGACAACCGTGTCGAGCGCGTCGGATCTGGCCAAGTCTCTGAACAAGACGTCTACGTCCGTTCAGGATGTCCGCCACGAGGCAGACAAGGAAATCGATGCTTCGGTTAAAAAGCTGAACGGCTTGCTGGCTGATTTTGAAACAGCCAACGACGCCGTAAAAGGCGCGACGGCCAGTGGCGTCGATGCGAGCGACGCGCTGGATCAACGTGACAAGCTGCTTCGCCAGATTTCCGATATTGTCGGCATTTCGACGGTCACGCGCGCCAATAACGATACAGTCATCTTTACGTCGGAAGGGACGGTCCTGTTTGAAAACAGTCCACGTGCCGTTACCTTTCAACCCACGGCTGCCTTCAACGCGACGACCAATGGCAACGCCATTTATGTGGATGGCGTACCGCTCAAGGCCGGCAGCGGAGCCGATACATCCGGAGCAGGAAAGCTCGCCGGCCTCCTTCAGATGCGGGACGAGCTCGCTCCCAAATTCCAATCACAACTCGACGAGATCGCGCGCGGTCTGGTAACGCTCTTTCAGGAAAATACCACACCGGCCACGACGGCAAAGCCGGGTCTGTTTACCTGGTCGGGCACAACCGTTCCTTCGAGCCCGCCGGCGATTCCCGGCATGGCAGCTTCGTTGGCAATCAATCCACTTGCGGCGGGCAATCCGGCACTTGTCCGCGACGGCGGCTTCAACGGTCCCACCTACAAGTCGAATACATCAGGTGGCTCGGGCTATACGGCACTTCTGGATAAGTTTCTGACATCGCTCAGTGCCGACATGACGTTCGATCCCGCCACGGGCCTCGATGGCTCCAGCAGTATTCTGGATTTCTCGGCCTCCTCGATCGGTTGGCTGGAAGGACTGCGCAGCGGTGCATCGACCGCCAATGACAACAAGACAGCCATGCTGTCGCGCACGCAGGATGCATTGAGCAACGTCACGGGCGTCAGTCTCGACGAGGAATTGTCGCAGCTGCTCGACCTCGAGCAATCTTACAAGGCATCGGCGAAATTGGTCAGTACAGTGGACGCCATGATGGCGGCCCTTCTGCAAGCTGTAGGATAAAATCATGAAAGCGTCTTTCGTTTCCAATCTGGCCGTTCAAAATGCCATGCGCCTGACCATCCAACGCGGTCAGGTAGAAATGATGAAGTTGAATGACGAAGTCTCGACAGGGGTTCATGCCGACTACGGTCTGGCTTTGGGTACCTCCACGTCGCGGTCGGTCAATATTTCATCCCAGCTCGACCGGCTTGCGACGCTGAAAAGCACCAACTCCATCGTCAATCAAAGGCTTTCGGGATCTCAGGAAGCCTTGAAGACAATGCAGGATGCGGCGCAAAAGGCGCTGAACTCCTTGACGACGTTTCGGGATAACAGCACTGCCGATCTCCTGAAAATCGCGCAGGGTCAGAACAAGGCAGCCATGTCGACGTTCACATCAGCTGCCAATACGTCTCTGAACGGGGAATACTTGTTCTCCGGCATCAATACCGATGTGCAGCCCTTTACCGAATATTCGGCAACGTCCGCGGCCAAGGCATCCTATGATGCGGCCTTGTCGAGCTTTATTACGGCGCAACCGGTCCAGGTGCCACCGCTAACTTCGGTCACGCAGTTCACCAAAGCGCAGATGACCGACTTCATCGAAAACAAGCTGGCGCCGATGTATGAGGATCCGTCCGTCCCGGGCTCCCAGTGGGCCGATTGGTCGGACGCATCCAGCCAGAACATGACGAGCCGCATCAGTGCCAATGAGGTCATCCAGAGTTCAACGAATCTCAATACCGAAGGTGCCCGCAAATTTGCCCTGGCCAGCATCGTTTCTTCCGAGCTTCTCAGTGCCGGTTTGAGCGATGAAGTTCGTGGTGCGGTCACCGGCAAGGCCATTGAATATATGGGTGCTGCGGTAACGGGCCTGATCAGTATGCAGAGCAATCTCGGCTTGTCACAGGAGCGCGTCAAGAAGGCCAATACCTCGATCGATGCGCAGACCAAGATCATCAAGGCCAATCAGCTGGATCTTGAGGGCATCGATACTTTCGCAGCCTCTACCATGCTGAAGACTTTGCAGACGCAGCTTGAGACTTCCTACACGCTAACCTCGCGGCTACAGCAGTTGAGTTTGATAAATTTCCTCTGATGCGGTGAGGAGCGGGACAAACATGAAGGATGTCTGAATGTATCAGTTTTCATACGCCGAGATCATGGAGGACGGCGTTGCCGACTCCAAGGATCGCGAACGGCAAGTGCTCGACCGCTCGATTGCGCTGCTGACAGCCGCAAAGCAGCAGAAGGGGTACTCGCGGGAGGCCATCGAGGCGATCTACTATACCCGGCGGGTCTGGATCCGGTTCATCGAGGATCTCCGCGCTTCGGACAACCAGCTCAATGACGAATTGCGCGCCAACCTTATTTCCATAGCCATCTGGATTCTCGGTGAGACGGAAAAGATTCGCAAGCGCGAGTCCTCGAACTTCCAGGGCATTATCGATATCACAACCATCATCAGGGATGGACTCAAATGAAAAGCACATTGCGTATTTCGCTGAAGTCGGGCGAACGGATTTTTGTCAACGGGGCGGTGTTGCGCGTCGACCGCAAGGTGGCAGTCGAATTCCTGAATGACGTGACCTTCCTGCTTGAAAACCACGTTCTGCAGCCGGAGGACGCGACGACCCCGCTGAAGCAGCTCTATTTCATCGCCCAGATGATTCTGATCAACCCTGAAGGCGCCGAGCAATCGACCAACATGTTCCGCAAGTCGGTGGTCATGCTGCTGACCTGCTTCAAGAATGACGAAGTCGTGTCGGAGTTGAAGAAAGTCGACGGCATGGTCACTCAAGGACGCGCCTTTGACGCGCTGAAGGCCATCCGCGGCCTCTACGCTCTCGAAGACAGGATCCTGAATAATCAGGAAATCACCCCGGCAACGATCGAACAGATTCGCAAGGAGATCGCACCATGGCGGTAGGCGGCGTCAATACAGCCAACGGCTACGTACCCACGGCATCGGGAACGGAATCTGGAGCTGACAAGGCAAAGGCAACCCTGAACTATGACAGCTTCCTGAAGCTGCTCGTCGCTCAGATGAAGAACCAGGATCCGACCGAGCCGATGGATTCGACCCAGCAGATCGCTCAGCTGGCGACCTTCTCGCAGGTCGAACAGACGATCAAGACCAACACCAATCTGGAAAGCTTGCTGCAGCGCACGTCGCTCAGCGAAGCCAATGCCGTGATTGGCAAGACGGTGACCAGCGCCGATGGCAAGACAACTGGTGTCGTCAAGGAAGTAAAGCTATACTCGGATGGAATCATTGCCGTCCTCGATAACAAGCAAGAACTGGTTATCGGCCCAGGCGTAACCATAAAGTGATAGCCAATGAATGAGGCGGATGCCCTCGATATCGTGCAAGCGGCGATCTGGACAGTGGTCGTCGCTTCCGGGCCCGCTGTCGTTGCCGCCATGGTGGTCGGCGTTGTCATCGCCTTCATCCAGGCGTTGACTCAGGTTCAGGAAATGACCCTGACCTTCGTGCCTAAGATCCTGGCCGTTCTGGTGACCGTTGCCCTTTCCGCCTCCTTCGTCGGCGCGCAGATATCCATCTTCACCGACGTCGTCTTTTCCCGCATTCAAACTGGCTTCTGAGCCGCCGGCGTGCGGGAAGTCAGCCGGCCGCTGCGAAAAACACATTTGCTTTCTCTTTCCGGCATCGATGCCACCTTCGCGCAAGTTTGGTGCGTTAGGCCTGCTGCTTAGTTTGGGCAGCAGGTATGAATGCTGTCCGCCTCTCATGAAGAGACGGAATTTCCGATGGCACAACCTCCTGCACTGATCATTCCGAAAGTCGCGCCCAAAGGCCGTGATATTGGCTTCGCGCTCGGCATCGTCGCGATCCTGTCGATCCTCTTTCTGCCGATACCGCCGTTTCTGATCGACATCGGGCTGGCTTTCTCCATCGCTTTCTCCGTGCTCATCCTGATGGTTTCGCTGTGGATCCAGAAGCCGCTGGATTTCTCGTCCTTTCCGGTCATTCTGCTGATCTCCACCATGACCCGGCTGGCGCTCAACATTGCGACGACGCGCGTCATTCTTTCACACGGTCATGAAGGGCACGATGCGGCTGGTGGTGTCATCGCCGGCTTTGCCGAACTGGTCATGGGTGGCGATTTCGTCATCGGCCTGATCGTCTTTCTGATCTTGATCACGGTGAACTTCATCGTCATCACCAAGGGTGCAACGCGTATCGCCGAAGTCGGCGCGCGGTTCACCCTCGACGCCATTCCCGGCAAGCAGATGTCGATCGACGCCGACCTTTCGGCCGGCCTGATCGACGAGAAGGAAGCGCAACGGCGCCGGCGCGAGCTGGAAGAGGAAAGCTCTTTCTTCGGCTCGATGGACGGTGCGTCCAAGTTCGTCCGCGGCGATGCGATCGCCGGCCTTTTGATCACCGCCATCAATGTCTTCGGCGGCATCATCATCGGCTACGTTCGCCATGACATGTCGATCGGTGAAGCGGCCGACGTCTTCGTCAAGCTGTCGGTCGGCGATGGTCTTGTGTCCCAGATCCCGGCCCTGATCGTGTCACTCGCCGCAGGCTTGCTCGTTTCGCGCGGCGGCACGTCCGGTTCCACCGATCAGGCAGTCATCAACCAGCTCGGCGGCTACCCGCGGGCGCTCATGGTGGCGTCCGGGCTGATCATCATGCTGGCGTTCATGCCAGGTCTGCCATTCTTCCCGTTCGCCGTTCTTGGCGGCGGCATGGCGTTTCTCAGCTGGGTCATTCCCCGTCAGCTGGCCGCGGCCAACAAGCTCCAGCGTGATCAGGACCAGCAGACGGCACAGCTGAAGACCGACAGCGAAAAGGACTCGGTCAAGTCGGTCCTGAAGACGGCAGAGATCGAATTGCTCCTCGGCAAGCAGGTATCAACGCGCCTCCTCGGCGCACACCAGGAACTGGCGTTCCGTGTTGGCAAGATGCGCCGCAAGTTCGCGGGCCAGTACGGCTTGATTGTCCCGGAAATCAAGGTTTCCGACGATATCGGTATCCCCGACAAGGCCTACCATATCCGTATTCACGGCACGACGATCGCATCCAACACCGTGCGCGTGGGCGAAGTCATCGTCGTCACCGGCGGCGGCCGCAAACCGAGCGTCCCGGGCGACGAAATCCGCGAACCCGCATTCGGCATGCCGGCGGTCTCCATCCTCGAGACCTTTACCGAGGATCTGAAGCGTGAAGGTTTCCACCCGATCGACAACGTCTCGGTGGTGCTGACGCATCTGTCCGAAGTCATCCGCAACAATCTGCCGCAGCTTCTGTCCTACAAGGACGTCAAGATCCTGATCGAGCGGCTGGACCCGGAATACCGCAAGCTTGCCGACGAAATCTGCACCTCGCATATGTCCTATTCCGGCCTGCAGGCCGTGCTGAAACTGCTCTTGGCCGAACGCGTCTCGATCCGCAACCTGCATCTGATCCTCGAAGCGGTCGCCGAACTCGCGCCGCATGTCAGGAAGACCGAGCAGATCGTCGAACACGTTCGTGTCCGCATGTCGCAGCAGTTGTGCGGTGACCTTGCCGACAACGGGACGCTGCGCGTCCTGCGCCTCGGCAACAAATGGGACATGGTCTTCCACCAGGCGCTGAAGCGTGACGCCAAGGGCGAAATCGTCGAATTCGACATCGATCCGCGCCATCTGGAAGAGTTCAGCGAGCAGGCGACCAAGGTTATCCGTGAACATCTCGACCGCGGCATGCCGTTCGTACTGGTAAGTTCGCCCGAATCCCGCTCTTATGTGCGCATGATCATCGAGCGTCTTTTTGCAACATTGCCGGTTCTCTCGCATGTCGAGCTCGCCAAGGGCCTCGAGATAAAGATTATCGGCTCGATTTCATGATCACCGACCCTGAAGGCACAGTGCTGGCGCTTTTCGCCGCATTCTGCCGGATCGGCGCCTGCATCATGGTCATGCCCGGATTTTCGACGGCCCGTGTCTCGGTGCAGATCCGCATCTTCGTGGCGCTGGCCATCTCCATGGCGATCCTGCCGATCATGTGGGATGAAATCTATCCGCAGATTTCCGGCAAGGGACATACCTACATCTATATCGTCGCCACCGAGACCGTCATCGGCAGCGTCATTGGCCTGATCGCCCGATACTATGTTCTCGGGCTTCAGTTTGCCGGAACGATCATCACGATGATGATCGGCTTCAACGCCCCCCCGGCGGCGGACGTGCTGGAAGATACAGCGGAAAACCAGCTGACCAACTTGATCAGCTTTGCCGGCCTGATGGTTCTTTTCATGCTGGATTTCCATCATGTCATTCTGGCGAGCATTGTGGATTCCTACAAGGTGATGCCGCTCGGCGTTGGCTTTGATCCGCAGGGCGTGCTGATCACGCTGACCAATGCGCTTGAAACGACCTTCTATATCATGCTGCGGCTGGCTAGCCCGTTCATCATCTACGGCCTGCTGTTCAACTTGGCGATCGGCATGGTCAACAAGCTGGCGCCCCAGATGCCGCTCTATTTCATCTCGCTGCCCTATCTGATCATGGGCGGCATGTTTCTTCTTTATCTGGGTATCGCGGCAATGTTGAAGCTGTTTGCCGATGGGTTCGGCCCGATGATGCAAGGGGGCTAGTGTCGATGAAAAACCGGTCTGAGAAACTCAAGCGCCTCGTCACCGTGCAGCGGCACCTGGAGCAGATGGCAGAGCGGGATCTGGCCGAAACCGCCAGGAAACGCCGCGATCTTGCCGAAACCATTGATGTCGTGGTCGATGCCATGGGGTCCGCCAGCCCGTTGCACGCCATGTTTTCAGGGCATTATTCCTCGCAGCTTGGCCGCCTTGCCCTTAAGGACCAGATGCTTCTGGACATCCAGCAAGGGCACGAGACCCGTGTTCTCAAGGAGCGGGCAAAGGGCGACCGGCTTGAGGAAAACATGAAGGACGCCCGCGTACTGGAAGATCGCGCCGAGGCGGATGAGGCCATCTACGATCTCGTCGACCAGCATGTGATGAGCAAGTCACCAGCTTCCGGTAAGGTTGACCGGTCATAGTGCGGCTTCGGGAACGGCCGCGGATTGCGTCCGGACCGTTCGCTTAAAACGCTGAAATTATGGGGTTATCGCTAGCGCACATGCATGCGCTTGGAAGGGCTCCGTGACCAAGAGGATACCGCATGGCCATTTCTCCTCCAAGCGACCTGGTGATGGATGTTGTGCGCGCCGCCGATCCGGCCGAGGTGCAGGAAGCGCAGGCGCGCCTGAAAGCCAATCGTGCTGCTTTTCAGGCGACGAGCCTTGCGGAAAACGGCAACGGTTTTGCCAACACGGTCGCCGTCCTCAATCAGGACAGCCCGACCAACAGTCTCGGCGACATCACCAATCGGGCCGAAGCCAAAAAGATTCCGGAGAGCTACCGCAAATTCGAGGCCATGGTGCTGCAGAATTTCGTGAAGTCGATGCTGCCGAGCGAGAGCGAAGAGATCTACGGTAAGGGCACCGCCGGTGACATGTGGAAGAGCATGATGGCCGAGCAGATCGGCAATGTCATGGCTCAGGGCGATGGCGTCGGTATTGCCGAGCGCATGGTAACCGACCGGATCGTCGGGTCAGACGCGCCGGACCGGGTCAATGCATCTCTCGGTGGCAATGACAACAATGTCGCTCTGAGCATGGTCCAGGAATACCAGCGCAAGGCCGTCGCCGATTTCATGGGCACGCCAGACAACAACGAACAAGCCTGAGGCTATCCCGGACATGCCGGGCTGACCTGACATAGAAGTTTCGCGCACAGACCACGCCATGGGCTCAGACCCGCGTGCGGTATGCGCCAACGGGAGCCAAAGAATGGAAGTTGCAGCATCGAGTGACGTACGTATCCAGAACGTGCTTGGGCGTCTCGAAATGATCCTCGACAATGAAAACACCCGGATCGGCATCGACCCGAGTTTCGACCTGAAAACGTCGAATGCCCGCAAGAGCCGTTGCCTTTATGAGCTGACGATGCTGCATCGCGACGCTTCGCCGAATGAAATTTCGCCGGCATTCGTTTCGCAGACACAATACATCAAGACGAAGCTCGTGATGAATTCGCAGAAGGTGAATGCGCATATGGAAGCTTGCCGCTCTGTGGTGGACCTTTTGAGGACCGCCGTGCAGGAAGCCGATGCGGACGGCATCTACACCGAACAGCAGTTCCGCTACGGCGATTTCTGATGTTGAAGCTCGTTTTCACCGGTGTCTGGATTTGCGCCGTATCGCTCGGGTCCGTCTATTTTTCGATCCAGCATGCATCGGCACCGGTGGAATCGAGTGCGGAATCTGAGCGCCGCGCGTTGCAGGAATATGTCCAGGGCGAACTGATTACCGTCCCGGTGATCACGGATGGCGCCGTACAGGGCTATTTTCTCACCAAGCTTTCCTTCTCCGTCGACAAGGCGAAGGCCAAGATGCTGGAAGTGCCGCTCAAGGAATCGGTGACGAATGCGCTGTACGACATTCTCGTCGGTCAGAAGCTGATCAACGTTGCTGACACCAGCAATTTTGATCTTGCCACCTTCAAGACGAAGGTTAAGGACGGGCTGAACAAGCAACTGCGTGACGAAGTGATTTTTGACGTGCTGATCGAGCAGCTCGAATATCTTTCCAAGGCTGACGTCGCCCGTATCGCCAATTCCGCCAACGAAAAGCAGCGCAAGCCTGTTCCGATCGTCGACAAAAATGGCGAAACGGCTCATGACCAGATGCCTGAAAGCGAAAAGCGCGCTGCCGCAGCCGGACATTGATCTGAAAGTCGGCGCCCGTCAGTTCTTTTCCGGGTTGCGATATTGCTCGTTGACCATTCCAAATTCCATCATCAGACGGCCGCACGCCACGTAAAAGTGGTAAAGTCCTGCGGATGGCAGGGTGCTTGATTTCCACAATCGCACACCACGAAACGGCGACACTGCAAGCAGTGCCAGCGATTTAGCGATCGTCTTGGCGCGGCCACCAAACCCCGGTGCGGCGCGATGTTCAAGCAACGCCGAGATCGCACCGTTTCTGAGGCTTCGCGCCCTGATCCAGGAAGCTTCCGTTCTCCGTGCCGGGATGGTTTCCGCCACCCAGGCGTCCTTTGCCCAGGCGAATGTAAAGCCCTTCTCGCGGCAACGGCGATAGAAGTCGCTGTCTCCCCCGCCGATAAAATTGAACAGCGGATCGAGGAACGGACGCGGCATCGCATCGAGCACCTGCCGGGCAACAAGCACGTTTCCGGACGAGTAAAGGATCGGAACAGGGCCGGTCGTATCGTAGTGGGGCATGAAGACCGGGTGCCGTTTCTGATCGTTGCGTGTCTTGTCTTCGAAATCCGGCAGTTGCGGCCCGCCGACCAGGTCGGCATGCGTTTGTTTGTGTACCGAAATGAGACTATCGAGCCAGTCCGGCGATGCGATCTCGTCGTCATCGATCACGGCGATGGCCTTGAGATTGGGATAGGTCGCAAGCGCCATCGACCAGCCGGCGTTGTAGGCGTGGCAATTTCCGCGCTGGTGCGCGACGACGACGAGGGCGTTGATTCTGTGATCGGCAAAGAACATTTTTGCCGCGTTCGCGCCTTCCAGCCCATCGGCGTCGTTTTCCATGACGACGATCGCGAAAGGACAGCCGGGAGCCTGTGAAATAACGGTTCTCAAGGTTTTCAAG
>UBTA01000171.1 GCA_900468065.1 Hyphomicrobiales bacterium
CAAGGGTGGCAGGGCCCCCTGACCTGAGCCCCTGATCTTCCTCCAAATTTTGGTACAGTCCGTCACAACGAGGAGACGGGCATGAAGCATTCACGGTTCACGGACGAACAGATCATCGGGATTTTGAAGGAGCGGGAGAACGGCTTGAAGACGGCCGATGTCTGCCGCAAGCACGGTATATCCGAGGCGACCTTCTACAAATACAAGGCGAAGTTTGGCGGCATGGAGGTTTCCGATGCCCGCAAGCTGAAGGCTCTGGAAGATGAGAACGCCAAGCTGAAGAAGCTGTTGGCCGAGATCATGCTGGACAATGCCATTTTGAAGGATGTCGCCGCAAAAAATGGTGACGCCCCATGCGAAGCGGGATGCTGTGGCTCATGTCTGCGAGAAGCATGGTGTGAGCGAGCGTCGGGCGTGCGAGGTTTTGTCCATTGATCGGTCGAGCGTGCGATACCGCAGCATTCGGCCTGATGACGCTGATATCCGCGAGGCTATGAGGACCGTTGCGTCTGAGCGCCGTGGTTTTGGGTATCGGCGCATTCACTTCATGCTGAATCGGCAGGGGATCGTCATGAACCTGAAGAAGCTCCGGCGTCTCTATCGGGAAGAGAAGTTAACAGTGCGCAAGCGGGGCGGGCGCAAACGGGCTTTCGAGGCGGCCTCTGGCACTGCCCTCGCGCGCCAATGAGCGCTGGAGCCTGGACTTCGTCAGCGACGCCTTCACGGATGGTCGTCGCTTTCGGGTCTTGGCCGTTGTCGATGATTTTACTCGCGAATGCCTGGCGCTGGTCGTCGACACGTCGCTCTCAGGTCGGCGGCTTGCACGAGAACTCGATGCACTCATCGCCCGGCGAGGAAGCCCGCGAACGATTGTTTCCGACAATGGCACGGAGATGACGAGCATGGCGATTCTGGAATGGTGCCAAAATACTCACGTCAACTGGCATTACATCGCGCCGGGCAAGCCGATGCAGAACGGCGTCGTGGAAAGCTTCAATGGCAGTTTCCGCGACGAATGCCTCAACGAAACCCTTTTCTCTTCGTTGACGCATGCCAGGACGGAAATCACACATTCTTCGCTAGGCAACATCACACCCAGTGAATTTGCTTCGCAAATCGCTCTGGAAAAACAGGCCGCATAAGGCCAGATTGAAAACC
>UBTA01000089.1 GCA_900468065.1 Hyphomicrobiales bacterium
CGCGTCGTCGGAATGCCGAGCGCAAACATCGCCTCGCTGACAATATATTCACGTAGGACAGGGCCGAGGGCTGCGCGCCCATCGCCACGCCGCGAATAGGGCGTCTTGCCCGCACCCTTCAACTGGATATCGCGGCGCTTGCCATGGGTGTCGATGACTTCGCCCAAAAGGATCGCCCGTCCGTCGCCAAGCAGCGGCACGAACTGGCCGAACTGATGCCCGGCATAGGCCATGCCGAGCGGCTCGGCACCCTCCGGGATCACATTGCCGGAAAAGATCGCCGCCCCATCCCGTTCCAGCGCATCGGCATTGAGGCCAAGCTCCAGCGCCAGCGGGCGGTTGAACTTGATCAGCCACGGCTCGGAAACCGGCGTCGGAATGGCCGCAGCATGGAAATGTGCCGGCAGCCGGGCATAGCTGTTGTCGAAGGGGATCGGGGAGGCTGCGAGCCGTGAAGCCGGCGATGCAAAGAGATTGTTCATGCCTTCCAGTTTCCCCCGGGAACAACGCCCGGTCAACCACAACGGATGCACATCGTCTTGACCGCCTGGTCTCGGCCGGAATGCGCAGCGCTGAACCCATCACCGGCCGTCAGGGTTGATCACCCTACGGCCGATGCGGATATCGTGATCGGACCGCCTTATTGCAAGCCGGCGCGGTCATTGCCGTGAATGTCGCGGCGCGGATAGTCGTCATTATACAGCGAAAGACCGATGTCGCGCATCAGGTAGTCGTCGAAGCCCTCCAGTTCAGCCCGGTCAATTTCTTCGAAGACCGGCTGCTTGGGCCCAAGCCACCGGTCCAGCAGCCGCAGCAGTCCTCTGCGTCCGTAGGGGCGGATCGTCGTCATGGTGATATCCTCCTGTTGGTATTGTCATGCGCTCAGTTTCTCCTCCGGAACGCAGGCTTCGCAGATTGCCGCCACATGCCGGTGGTCGGTGCCGCAGCAGCCGCCGAGAACCCGCAGCTGCGGCATCCGGCGCGTCAGCTGACGGTAGCGCCAGCCGAGATCGGCGGGATCGCCAGCATCGAGCGTCTCGCTCTCGTCGAGTTCCTGGTGGCTCATCTTTGAGGCATTGGCGCGGATGCCACCCAGTCGTTTCAGCCACGCCTCGTTGCCCGAAACCACCGTGTCGAAATGGCTCGGATGGGCGCAGTTGATCATGTAGTAGAGCGGATAGGAGCCGGTCGCGGCATCGACCGCCTCGATTGCCTCCTTCAGTGTCCGCCCGGTGACGAGATTGCCGTCAGTCTCCACCGTAAACGAGATCACGCAGGGCATTTTCGCGCGCCTTGCGGCCCGCGCGATGCCGATTGCCTCATCGATGCTGGTCAGCGTCAGCGCAGTGACCATGTCAGCGTCCGCGCCGGCAAATGTCTCGATTTGCGTTGCGTGATAGGCCTCTGCCTCGTCGGCATTCATATTGCCGGCCTTGTAGCCGTCGCCGCGCGGACCGATTGCGCCGTTGATGACGATCGGTGCGCCGGGGCGTTCACGTTCGGCGCGAAGTGCGCTCAGAAGCTCGACCGCATCTTCATTGGCAGCCTTGAGGGCCTCGGCGCTGTAGCCGAGCTTGTTGCCCCAGTCCGCATTGGCCCGCCAAGTCGCGGTGTCGAGCACGAAGCCGGACCGTCCTCCTGGCGAGATTGCGAGGTAGCGGGCATAGTAATCCTTCAGTTTCTGTCGTCCATCCCGGTCGGCCAGGAGTACGAAAGCGGCGAAATGCGGGAGCTCTGCGCCCTCATGGAAAATCAGCGTCGTTTCCATGCCGCCGTCGGCCAGGAATATTCCACCCTTCAGGTGCGGCAGGTCATGTCTGTATTTGTTCACGGTCTCCACCCTCCGTTACCCTTCGCGTCACCAGTGAAAGGGCGTTGCGAGGTCGGGATATTTGTACGCTTTACCACATGCTAAAATAGAGGGATTGCGGTATACTATTGGGTGGTTATCTAAAAATATACGTAAAATCAGTGCGTTATCAGCGATATTAACGATCGTTGAGCGCAGCCGTTCAGTCCATTTCCTTTGAAAACTCTACCGGCGGTACAGGAGCGGGGCATGCGCAAGGGCGAGGAGACGAGAACCCGCATTCTCGATGTGGCGGAAACAGCCGTGTTGCAGAAGGGCTTTGGCGGCACCTCGATCGAGGAGCTCATCGCCGAGACCGGCATCACCAAGAGCGGTTTCTTCTATCATTTCCGCGACAAGAACGAACTCGCCAAGGCATTGCTCAACCGCTACATCGAAAACGACGAGCGGATCTACGACGAGATTTTCAGCCGGGCGCGCGATCTGATGGACGATCCGCTGCAATCGTTCCTGCTCGGCCTCAAACTTCTCTCAGAACTGCTTTCCGACCTGCCGAACGGTCATCCGGGCTGTCTGGTGGCGACCATCTGTTATTACGAGCGGCTCTTCGACCGCGAGATCCAGGAAACCAACCGTCAGGCCGCGTTGGCATGGCGCCGCCGCTTCCGGGGCATGTTCGAGGAGATCATGGCTGTCTATACACCGCGCGAACCGTTCGACGTGGACCAGCTCGCCGACATGGTTTCGACGGTGATCGAGGGCGGCATCGTATTGTCGAAGGCGCTGAAGGAGCCGCAAAGCCTGCCAGAGCAGATACTGGTGTTTCGCAATTTTATAAAAATGCTTTTTCAGCCTGTGCAGCATGCCTGAAATGCTTAGTTGCCTGCTTTTTCCATCTCCGCTGCAAGCACTGCAAGCTTGCGCACCGTGTTGAGATTGCGCGATGTCGCCTGTTTCAGCGCCGGCAGCTTCAATTTCGAGCGGCCGGAGCCATTCGGATAATGCACGTAGATTTCGCGGCCCGCCACATGCGCCTCTTCGCCATCCGGCGCCATCAGCCTGTCGAGCGCATCGGCAGGCGCCTTCTCCAGCAGGAAGTAGACCATCAGGTAGTTCGGCTTGGCATCGGCAAAGGGATTGTTCTGCGCGATTGATTCCAGTTGCGTGGGGCTGCGCACCATCACGCCCGGCGCCTTGCCCATCACCTTGGCGAGCGCCTCATCCAGAACCACAGCCGCATCGGCTGCCGGTGGATCGGAGCGGAACAGCACGTTGCCGCTCTGGATATAGGTTTGCACATCAATGAAACCGGCTTTCTCGCAGAGCGATCTGAGATCAACCATGGAGAGCTTGCCGGTCCCGCCGACATTGACGGCGCGAAGCAGGGCTATATGGACAGCCATACGATCTCTTTCCCTTGCCATACCGGGTGCAGATTACGGGGAAAGAGGCGGCAATGCCAATCAAGCATGGCGCGCCGAGACGCGCTTTTGGGGCTGTCAGACCGTTGCGTTGGAGGCAGCCTCGGCCTGCGCCGTGCCGCCATCCTGCGGGATTTCCAGCTGGCGCTTGATCGCTTCCTTGATTTCCGCCTCGATGGCCGCGCGGGCGTCGGCGTCCATGGCTGCGAGATCGTCTTCCGTCATGTCCTTGGAGGCGAGGATCTGTGCCCGGATCTTTTCGGCAACCGACATCTTCGACCATTTCATGAGCTCGTCGGCTGGGCTGTCCTTTGGCGCTTCGGTCATCGAGCCGGTATCGCCTTCCAGCTTGTCGGCCATGGATAGCCACAGCGCCGAAGACAGCGAGGAGGAGGGTGTCGAGCTACTGATCGAAACAGTCGGCCCCTGCGTGCGCTGGCCACCGCCGCCATCGATATTGAGTGTGAGGCCGGAAGAGGCGGCACCTGCAGCCTGGTTGCCGTTTTGCGGGCGATAATAGTTGCTGATGCTGTCACCGATCTTCATCGCGATTCTCCCTGCGAGGTTGCGCGGGAAATTAGCCCTTGAGACATGCGTGGGGCTTGCAACCTCGGTCGCCGGCTGTTGCAACGTTCGTGAAGTTGTTGCTGGTGAATTGCCAACATGCCACGCTCGTCTTACTTTACCCGTCCAGGTTGGAGATCGGCCATGAACGAGATATTGAAAATATCGCTGCCGTCCGAGATGGTGGACGCCATCGAGAGCCGGGTGAAGGCTGGCGACTATTCTTCCCTCAGTGACATGCTGCAGGAGGCCGTGGATTTGTTGCTTCAACGTGAAAGCGACGATGAGCTCAGGCTGGCATCGGTCCGGTCGAGAGTTGCCGGGTCACTGGGCGATGGCTCTGCTGATATCAGCATGGACGAGATGGATGATTGGCTGGAGAAACTGGCTGAAGAAAATCACCATTGATGAAGCCGCACAAGGTGGTTTTCAGAAAGGCCGCCCAGGCGGATTTGCGCGCGATCTTTTCATATGTCTTGGAAAAAGCGGCAGTAGTGACACCGCGCTGAACTACCTGCGGCGCATTCGAAGGAAATGCGAAGAGATTGGTATCGCGCCCCTTGCTTATGTGGAGCGTCCCGACATCTGGCCGGGACTGCGGATGGCTGTCTTCGAGCGTCGCATCGTCATCCTATACGTCGTCGAAAGAGAGACCATCCGCATCACGACCATTCTGTCGGGAAGCCGGGACTATGAGGCCTTGATACGGACTACGAGATCTTCCCCGCCACCTTGATCGCAAACGCATATTCGAAGGCGATTTCCTCCAGCCGCTGGAAGCGGCCCGACGCGCCGCCATGGCCGGCGTCCATGTTGGTCTTCATCAGGATTGGCTCGGAGCCGGTGGTCTTTTCGCGCAGCTTGGCGACCCATTTGGCCGGTTCCCAGTAGGTGACGCGCGGGTCGGTCAGGCCGCCGAGCGCCAGGATTGCCGGGTAGGGTTTCTCCGAGACGTTGTCGTAGGGTGAGTAGGCGGCCATGCGCTCGTAGGCTTCCTTGGAGTCAATCGGATTGCCCCATTCCGGCCATTCCGGCGGCGTCAGCGGCAGCGTGTCGTCGAGCATGGTGTTCAAGACATCAACGAAGGGCACGGCGGCGATGACGCCCTTGAATTTCTCCGGCGCCATGTTGGCGATTGCCCCCATCAGCATGCCGCCGGCCGATCCGCCCTCGGCGATGATGTTCGCGTAGGACGTGAATTTCTGTTGATTCAGATAATCGGCTGCTGCGATGAAGTCCTTGAACGTATTGGTCTTCTTCTCCATCTTGCCGTCTTCGTACCACGCAAAGCCCTTGTCCTTGCCGCCGCGGATATGGGCGATGGCATAGACGAAGCCACGATCGACCAATGACAGGCAATTGGTGTTGAACGAAGCCGGAATGGCGATGCCGTAGGCGCCGTAACCATAGAGCAGGCAGGGCGCCGAGCCGTCGAGCGGCGTGTCCTTGCGGTAGAGCAGGGTGACCGGCACCTCGGCGCCATCCCAGGCCGGCGCCATGACGCGGCGGGTGACATAGTCATCGGGATTGTGGCCCGAGGGCACTTCCTGCGTCTTCAGCAGCGTGCGTTCGCGCGTCACCATGTTGTAGTCATAGAGCTGGCTCGGCGTCGTCATCGACGAATAGGAAAAGCGGATGACGTCGGTGTCGTATTCGGCAGCACCCTGCAGGCCGAGCGAGAATGCCTCCTCGGCAAAGGCGATCGAATGGTCTTCGCCGGTGCGGCGGTCGCGGATCTTGATCTGCGGCAGGCCAGCCTCGCGCTCCAGCCAGACGAGATGGCGGGCATAGGCGCCATGCGCGATGATCAGCCGGCCGGCGGTGTGCGGCACCACGTCGGTCCAGTTCTCCCGACTCGGTTTGTCAACCGGCGCCTGCATGATCTTGAAATCCTTGGCGCCATCGGCGTTGGTCAGGATGTAGAAGACATCGCCGCCCTCCGACAGTGAGTATTCCAGGCCGGTTTCCCGGGCAGCCACCAGCTGTGGTTTGCCGGTAAGATCAGAGGTCGGCAGCAGCCAGTATTCGCTGGTCTCGTGGTCATGGATGTCGATGTAGATGAAGTCGTCGAGCATCGAGCCGCCGACGCCCATGAAGAAGCCCGGATCCTCTTCCTCATAGACCAGCCGGTCGTCGCTCTGCGGCGTGCCGACGATGTGGTGGAAGATCTTTGATGGACGATGGTTGTCGTCGAGTACGGTGTAGAAGAAGCTCTTGCCATCCGGGGCCCAGGCACCGCCACCGCCGGTGCTTTCGATGACATCGGCAAGGTCTTCGCCAGTCGCCAGATCGCGCACACGCAGCGTGTAATATTCCGAGCCTTTGTCGTCATAGCTCCACAGGCCGCGGCTGTGATCGGTCGAATGATCGACGCCGCCGAGCCGGAAATAGGCCTTGCCTTCCGCTTCCTTGTCGCCGTCGAGAAGAACGGAGCGCTCGCCACCATCGCGCGGGGTGCGGAAGAACGAGGGCTGCTCGCCGCCCGTCACGTAGAAGGTGCCATAGGCAAACGGCCCGTCCTTGACCGGAACGGAGCTGTCATCTTCCTTGATGCGGCCTTTCATTTCGGCAAACAGCGTCTTCTGCAGCGTCTCGGTATCGGCCATCGCCGCCTTCATATAGGTGTTCTCGGCATCCAGGTGCGTGCGGATTTCCGGATCGAGGATCGTCGGATCCTTGAACATCGCCTGCCAGTTGTCGGCGCGCAGCCAGGCATAGTCGTCCGTCCGTGTGATGCCGTGGCGGGTGTCGGTCACCGGCTTCTTCGGGGCGACGGGAGCGGGCGGCAGGTTCTTGAAGATGGACAAGGAAATCTCCGGGGAATGCGAGGGGTCTGCATCCGAGATAGAGACCGGGTGGACAAGGTTCAAGCTGAAAGTCTTCCGGTGACTTCGCACCCGGCAACTTGAAGTGGCGAAAAGCCGTCTCGGCAGGTCTGCTGAGATTTGGCCGAGCTGCCTTGAGGTCCTGATTGTCGGCTTGAACTTTAGTGTTAGTGCAATCTTAACTGAGTATTAGCGCAATTACCTCAGGTTGCGCTTCGGCGCGATCCGATTGCGTCTTGGCGCGATGTCCTTGCTGCGCTTGCCAGAGGCATCATGCCTCGCTCCCCCTTTTTTGTTCAGCGTGCGGTCATTTGCCCAGCCGGAGTTCCGACATGAATTTTCGCAATCTCTCCATTCTACAGAAGATCAGTCTTGTCGTTTTCGTCATGGGGCTGTCCTGCCTGGTCATTGCCTCGGTCGGCGCGCGCGGCATTCTGGCTCTGGAATCCGCCATCGTGTCGGTTGGCGCCCGGGAAGAGGTCGCCCGCGAAGCCATGGACCTGCGCGTCGATATCATCGCCATCAGCCGCATGACCTACCAGCTGGCGGCACAGCCGGAAAAGGCCGCGGATTTCCGCGCCGAGACCGAGAAGCGCTCGACGGAAATGCTCGGCCGCCTGCCGAAGATCGAAGCCGCCGCCGACGCGACGGAACTCAAGCAGTTGCAGGCCATCCGCACGACGCTTGAAACCTATTTCGGCGAAATCCGCGCCATGGTCGCCATTGCCGAGGCCAGCCCGCAGGATACAGCCGCCATCAAGGCCGGTCTCGACAAGGCACTTGATGCGCAGAAGATCGTCACCAGCACCGTCAAGGTCTACAGCACCTATTCGGGTGAGGCGCTTGCCACTGCCCGCGCCGATGCCCTGCAATCCTCCTCGGTCGCGCTCGCCATTGCCGTCTTTGCGGCAGCCGGCTGTATCGTCGTTGGTGCCGTCGTCAGCCTGCTGGTTGCCCGCCGCGGCATTGCCGCGCCGGTTCGCGACCTGACCGCTGCCATGAGCCGCCTTGCCGAAGGCAATCTCGACAGCACCGGCACCGATGCCACCCGCAAGGATGAGATCGGCGAGATGGCCCGCGCCGTCGAGGTCTTCCGCCGCAACGCCCTGGCCATGCGCGATATGAAGGCGCAGGAAGCCGCCCTTCATGCGCTGAGCAGCGACCTGCAGTCGAGCATCAGTGCGGTTGTTGCCGCAGCCGTCGCCGGGGATTTTACCGGCCGCATCGGCAAGGATTACCAGAATGACGACCTCAACCGTTTTGCCGGCAGCGTCAACGAACTGGTCGGCAGCATCGATCTTGCCGTGACGGAAGTGCGCCGCGTCATTGCAGCGCTTGCCGATGCCGATTTGTCGGAAAGCATGGAAGGTCATTTCCAGGGCGCGTTCGCCGAACTGCAGCAGAACGTCAACGCGACGATGGTAACGCTGCGCTCGACCATGAACAATGTTCGCGGTGCCGCCGGCACGATCAAGGACAGCTCCGCGGAACTCAGTTCGGCTGCCAACGACCTGTCCAAGCGCACCGAACAGCAGGCCGCAGCGCTGGAGGAAACCGCAGCAGCGCTCGACGAGATCACCGCGACTGTCCGCACCTCATCGGCGCGCGCCGTCGAGGCCCGCGACATGGTGCGCGAGACCAAGGAAAGCGCTGGCAAGTCCGGCGAGATCGTCCGCAATGCCGTCACTGCCATGAGCCGGATCGAAGGGTCCTCGACAAAAATCAGCCAGATCATCGGCGTCATCGACGAGATCGCCTTCCAGACCAACCTTCTAGCGCTGAATGCCGGTGTCGAAGCGGCGCGGGCAGGAGACGCGGGACGCGGCTTTGCCGTTGTCGCCCAGGAAGTCCGCGAACTGGCGCAGCGCTCGGCCAATGCCGCCAAGGAGATCAAGACGCTGATCAGCGCGTCGGCTTCAGAGGTCGAGGGTGGTGTATCGCTGGTGCGGGCAACCGGCGATGCGCTGGTCGAAATCGAACGGCTGGTCTTGCGCGTCAACGATTACGTCGAGAGCATCGCGACTGCTGCCCGCGAACAGGCAACGGCGCTGGCCGAAATCAACACCTCGGTCAACCACATGGACCAGATGACCCAGAAAAACGCTGCCATGGTCGAGGAGACCACGGCTGCCAGCGAGACGCTCGCCGAGGAAAGCCGCCAGCTGCAGACCTTGCTTGCCCGCTTCAAGCTGGAAGAGACCAGCCGTTCGCAGCCGATGCAGCAGCGCACCCGTTACGCCGCTTGAGCGAACGCCCGGCGAGCAAACGGCACGACGGCAGAGCACAAGACGAGAAGGGGAGGCAGCGATGTCCTCCCCTTTATATATTATGGGATGCTTAAAAATAGACGAAACTGCCTTTAGGCCGTAGACTGCAACCTTGCAATAGGTGCAGGGGCTCGGGGCAGGAGCGCGCAGATGCCTATCTTCATCGACCGGCATGACCTTTCAGGAACCACGGCCGCAGACGTTGCCGAGGCGCATAGCAAGGATCTTGAGATTCAGGATCAATACGGTGTGAAGTTTCTGACCTACTGGTTCGACGAGCGGCGTGGGACCGCATTTTGCCTGATGGACGCGCCGGACGCCGAAGCGGCCCAATGCGTTCACCGCCAGGCGCACGGGCTGGTTTCCGGCGAGATCGTCGAGGTCGCCCTGTCGGCGGTCGAGGCGTTTCTGGGCCGGATACACGACCCGGCGCCGGCGCCGGGGCAATCCGCAGCTGAAATGGATTCAGGCCATCGGGCTATCCTGTTCACCGATATTGTCGGCTCGACTGCGATGACGGCGCGCCTCGGCGATCGGATGGCGACCGAACTGGTCCGAGCGCACGACGCAGTGGTGCGCAGGTGCCTTGCACAATTCTCCGGCCGCGAGGTGAAGCACACCGGCGACGGCGTTATGGCGACGTTTGCCTCGATAGCATCAGCCGTCGATTGCGCAAGGGCGATCCAGCAGGAATTCGAGCGCTACAATCGTGGCAATGACGAGCCGCTTCATATCCGCATCGGGCTGGATTGCGGCGAGCCTGTCGAAGACAGCAACGATCTGTTCGGTTCCACCGTACAGCTGGCAGCCCGCCTGTGCGATGCTGCCTCCAGCGATCAGATCCTGGTGTCGGAGAACATTTTTCGGGAGTACGGCGCGTCCGACCTCTTCACCCAGGCAAAGCGCCGTCGGCTGAAAGGGTTTTCAAAGCCCATCCTGGCGTTCCGATGTGAATGGGCCGGTGCCGGCGGGTAATGCCGCAAGCGGATTAAGCGCCAGGGCTGATGCCGGGCCGCTCGTTTGTAAGCGGCCGTTAATGCCGCACAGCGGTGAAGAATTGCCAGATTTCCCTGACATCTGCCGCGAGCGTCCAGTTTTCCGCATACGTCCTGTCGAGTTGCAGGCGGCGGAAATAGTGGGCGTCGGTGCCGCCATCCACCCGGTAGCCGATCAGGCCTGGGCGCGTCTTGATGTAATAGGACGTATTGGACCCGTAGCGCTCGATCTCGCTCATCGTCAGCGGCGAGGGGCCGACGATGCTCATGTCGCCGCGCAGCACGTTGAAAAGCTGGGGCAGCCGGTCGAGGCCCAGTTGCTGGAGAACGGCGCCGAACGGCGGAAGCGAGATGTCCTGTTGATGCCGGGGCGTCGAGCCGGTTTGCGCGGTCATCGTCAGGTACTGGGCAAAATCCTGGCCGCCCGAGGCGGAGGCGGTTCGAAACGTCAGCCGCAGAAGGGAGACGCCGTCATATCCGATCTCTTCATGGTTATAAAAAACCGATCCCGTCGTCGATAGTTTCACCAGAGCTGCGATCATCAGAATAAGGGGAAGGAAGATCAGTAAGATGGAAAGTGAAATAAGGATATCGACGAGGCGTTTCGTGAATCCCCCGGTTGGCCGGTACTGGAGATTGACGAGATGTATAAGCGAATACTTAGCGTTTCTTGCCGCGGATGATATCATGACGAGCTCGGAATTCTCTGGATTTTCCATAATGTGCCATCTGTCTCCCCGGGCAGGATCCCGAAAAGGCACGGCATTACGCCAGCAAAGCGCGCAGGGTCCTAGGCGGCTAGGTCTGCGCTAGGGACGTTTTTTACCGAAGTCACATCCGTCATCACCTTCCTGTTCATCACGAAGAAGGCAAGGTTGGCGGGGCTACGCAGAAGGAACGTCGGGTAATGCGATACCAGTTTCGTGAAGACCTTGGGGTCCGGAAGGAACCGTTTGGCCGCCCCGCGCAGGATCGCGTAGACATAGGCTCCTTCATACAGTCTCTGCCTGAAGGAGATCGTTTCGATATCCATGGAATAGATGCGGTTGTTGTTGCGCATGTAGTTGTACTGGATGGCAAGGCAGCCCTGGATGCTGATCGATTTCGGGCTTTCCCAGGATACATTCGACCAATAAAGGTTGAGGCCTTCGCCACAGCTGACATTCACGCGAACGTCCACCGACGTCGCATTGTCGATCGATAGCTCGATCCAGAAGATGTGATCCTCGCCGGCACTTCTCAGGGAGGCGTTGAAGCGAAGATCCGGGTTCTTGCGGAAATTATAGAGGACCGTGGAGGTTTGTGGCGGGCACTCGCGGATCATCGTCCGTGTCAGTTCGCCCGCGGCAAATACCTTCACCATTTCCGACTGTCCGGTTCCCCGGTTCTGGGTGAGGGCCTGCCATGTCTCGGGCAGGCAGCGGAAATAATCGCCGTAATGTTTGCTTCTGACGTGATTGCAGAAGAAGAAATCGCTCTTCCGCAGGGCAGAAAGCGCCCTTTGGATATGCAAGGGGTTCCAGATGTCGTCAGAGTCCAGGAAGGAGACGAAATCGATCTCCTGACCGGCAAGGCTATCGAGGCCGGTGTTGCGGGCTCCTGCAGGACCGGAATTGGTCTGCGCGATAATCGTCAGTGAATGGGCGCCCTTGAAGGCAAAGCCATCAAGCTCTTTGCTTGCAGGATGCGGCGAAGCATCATCGACGACGACCACCTTCAAGGTGACGCCTGCGGGCAGCTGCTGTGTCTCCACAGATTCGAGCGCCCTGCGCAGGATTCCGTCTTCGGCCTGATAAAAAGGAATTATGACAGCGATATTGATCGTCATTTCAAGCCCCGCACTCTAGCTACAATTAGTCTACTACTGGGAGTTGTCGCATTTATTTAAATATTACATTGGATAATGAATTGAAATTAAACAACTTTGTTGTGCATTTGCCTAAATTTCAAGCAAGCATCACGTCAATTTTGTGACAAAATGATGAAATTTTGTCGTCTAGCTGATTAGTAACGCAGTTTTAATCTTATTATTCTGTGAATACACCAGTTGTTGTGGATGAGCAATAGTAGTTGACTCAAATGCGGGTGTGGTTCTTTCACTTACTACATGAGGCCGATGAGAATGCAGGGGACTGAGGTGAAGCGCGCAAACCAGGAGAAAGGACGGCTCCGAAAGAGGGCGTCTCCTTTGCTGATGCCCTCCCATATTGAAAATGGCGGCGTGCTGCTGGATGCGATGTCCAACGCCATGCGGCTGATTGCGCTGGACGCGCTGTCGCGGGAGGAGCAATCGGTCGGCCAGGTCGCCCTGATCCTCGGACTGAGCCAGTCCGCCACCTCCCAACACCTTCGCATTCTGAAGAAGGCTGGATTGCTGACATCGCGCCGCCGGTCGCAGAGTGTATTTTATGCGTGCCGGTCCAAGGCCGCGCTCGCCATCCTGCGGGTCATCCTGGAACTGTTTCCAATCATCGAGCTTCCCGTGCAGGAGCCATCCGCAGAGGCCGAAGCAGGCCATCTCCCCAGCATGGACATCATGGAAACGGCAAGCTAGCCCCGCTTGCCTTTCTTCCGGAGTGACGCCCGTTCAGCGCGAACGCCAGCGGTGCCGGCGCCCCCCTATTCCCCTTGAATATCCGGGCCTGCATTTTCCCGCTGGACAAAGGGGGGTGTAACTTTATAACAAATCAAATGTAACGTTATTACAATACAATCGCAGGAGAACCCATGCCGACCCATTTTGGCAAGCCGATGCAGGCTGCAGTCGCGCTGGCGCTGACGGCGCTGTCCCCCCTTCCGGTCTTGGCCGATGACCACAAGGAAACGTGGCGGCTGTTTGTTGCCGATCACGCCCAGCCGGTCGTTAGGGCGCTGGATGCCGCCAGCGGCAACGAACTTGGCCGCTTCGATCTTGGCGGCTATGCGGCCTTGTCTCTCAGCGATAGCGGCAAGACGGTTTTCGCCGTCCAGGGGGATAAGGACACGGTGCAGATCATATCGACGGGTATCGGGCTTTCCGATCACGGCGAGCATCGCGACATCGAGGTTTCCGACCCAAAACTGCTGGACGGGATCATCACCGGTAAGAAACCAGGCCATGTGGTGACCCACGGTGATGATGTCGCGGTCTTCTACGATCGAGGCGGCAAGACCGATCTTTTTCAGGAAGGCGCACTGATCGAAGGCAAGAGGCAGGCGGCCAGCATCGATACCACCGCGCCGCATCATGGCGTGGCCGTGCCGATGGGCAAGCATATCCTCGTTTCCGTGCCGGACATGACGACGGAGGTAAAGCCGGACGAGCTGCCGCCACGGCTTGGCCTGCGTGTTGTCGACCGGGCGGGCAAGCAGCTCGGCGATACCGCCACATGCACAGGCCTGCATGGCGAAGCGGCTTCGGCGCGTCTGGTCGCCTTCGGTTGCGCGGAAGGCGTTCTCGTCGCCCGGCCGGGCGGGATCGATGGACCGAAGCTGGAGATGGTCGCCTATGGCAGCGATCTGCCGGAAGGCAAGGTCTCGACCCTGCTCGGTGGCCGATCGATGCAGTTCTTTCTCGGCAATTATAGTGAAGACAAGGTCGTGCTGATCGATCCCGACGCTGCAGCACCCTATCGCCTCATCGAACTTCCCACCCGCCGCGTCGATTTCATCCTCGATCCGGCCAATGTGCGCAATGCCTATATCCTGACGGAAGATGGCAAGCTGCATGTGCTGGATGTCGTAAGCGGCGAGATCGTCCGGTCTGCCGGTGTCACCGAGGCCTACAGCAAGGACGGCCATTGGCGCGACCCGCGGCCGCGGCTTGCGGTTGCCGGCGATCGCATCGCAGTAACCGATCCGCGTCACAGCCTGGTGCGGATGATCGACAGCCAAACCCTGACGGAAACCGCAACCATTCCGGTCGAAGGCATGCCCTACGCGATTGTCGCCGTCGGCGGCTCAGGTGTGGCCCACTAACCAGACCGGAAACTCCGTGGGCTTAAAATGAAAACGGCCCGCACGCTCTCTCACGGTGCGGGCCGTCCTTGTTACCCCTGCTGACTATTTGCAGCGGCTGGCAAAGTTCGTCTGGTCGAGAACACCGCCATTGAATGTCAGAACCTTTCCGGGCGCCTGCGTCAGCGATCCGCCGCTCCACCCGGTATCGACCTTGCAATCGCTCGGGGTGTTGGTGACGGTGACATTGCCGGTGACGTCGAGCGATGGGCCGGAGAAGTAGAACCCGGCCTTGCCAGCCTTGTCGACCGTGACGTTGTTGAACGCGATATCGCTGACAGGTCCGCCAAGGAACTCGAAGTCGCTGCCATAGACATAGGCACCATAGGTTCCGGCATTGGTGATCGAGACATTGTTGAAGGTGATGCCTGAGACCGGATTGAGGAAGATGCCGGCATTGCGGGTCCCGTCGATCGTCAGCCCGTTGACATGGACGTTCGTTGTCTTGGAATCGTCCGGCATGCTGCTCGACGTCACCAGCATCAGGCCGTTTATGCCGCCCTTCAGCACCATGTCGGTGATCTGAACATTGGATGTGCCCTGCAACACGACGAGGTCCATGTCGCGATCCTGCGCCGAATTGTCGATGGTCACATTGTTCAAGCTGACATCATCCGCCGCCACGAACAGCAACCCTTCACGCCGTGTGCGCGAAATGGTGACGTTGTCGAGTGTGATGTTGCTGGCCGCATGGGTGATGACCGGTGGCCAGCCGCTGTCGTCGATCTCGCTGCCGGAGAACAGGCCGTAGGTCACATTGTCGATATGCGTATTGGCAATGGTGAGGTTGCTGGTGCCGTGCGCGCTGATGGCGGCATAGGGGGCACGGTTCGGGTCGAACACCGAGAACTCGCATTTCGTGCTGTTTTCGCAGATGTAGAGATCGTGAATGCTGCTGTTCTGGATCCATGCGCCATCGACATTGCTCAGGCGAATGCCGTCATGGCTGGTGCCGGAAATATCGACATTGTCGATGAACAGATTGCTCGCGCCGGCGCTGCCGATGCCGGCGAGACCGCCGGTGATGGCCAGGTTCGACACACTGCTGTTGGAAGCCATGGTCAAGACGTCCTGTGCCGGGTTGTAGCCGGTCAGCGTGGTGGTGGCGCCCTGGTTGCGGAACAGGCCGGTGCCGCCGCTGGACGCGCCGCGGACGCCGATGAGGGTACCGCCGCCGAGCAGGAGCTGGCCGTTGCCGAGCATCAGCGAGCTGTCGAGGCCAATCGTTCCGTCGGCAAGGATGACGGCGTTGTTGCCGGCTGCGGCCAGTAGCGAGTTGATGGCAGCCGCATTGCCGCTGGCGGCGGAAATATTGACGACGTTACCGGCGGTTTCGCCGTTGAATTCGAGCACCGCCTCTTCGAGGTCACCGGTGGCGCCTTGATGGGTCTTGATCACGCCGTTGCGCTCGACGCGCTGGATCAACGGATCAAATGGATCGGCCGCGGTACCGGACGAGGGGACGCCGAGCGGAATGCGCAACCGCGCCATCGCCGCACCCTTGAGGCGATCCTGATTGTCATAGGTGCCGGAGGCGCCGATCGTCACCGTCGAGCCGCCGGGAAGGCCAGGCAGGTCGGCAAAGGAGAGTTCGGCCCGCAATTTTGCGCCAAACATGTCGTCGATGTTCTTGCCGCCGTACCAGTAGCTGCCAGCAAACACCTTCAGCTGCATCGTGTCGCCGGCAGCACCCAAGGGCACGCGCATGCCAGCTTCGATGTCGGCGCCGGTCCGGGCACGTTCCATGCCTTCGCGGAACATCAGCTTGCCGCCGTCGATCTCGCCGCGCCCGGCCCCGTCGATTTCCTTGCCGCTGCCAAGCGGCAGGTAGAAATTCGCCCGGGTCTCGAAGACCGGACCCAGCGCTTCTGCGCCGAGGGAAAGCTGGTGGAATGAATTGTCGAGCGAACTGTTCAGGTAGTCGTAATAACCATAGGCACCGAGAACCCAGCCATTGTCCTGGCGGACCCGGTAGCCGGCGCCGATCGAGCCGCGCTGGACGCCGCCCTGGATGAACGACCCTTGTGTATCGATGAAGATCGCACTGCCCGAATCAAGCAGGATGGGCAGGAAGAACCCGGCGCCGGCGCTCGAATCACCACTGCGCCATGTGCCGTCGATTTCGGCAAACGGGCGCCATTCAGCGGCGCGCACGGCTTGCGGCGCAAGGCCGGTAACGGCCAGCGCATATACAAGAATTCTCTTATTTTTCAAAATACTAACCCCTAGACATCGTCCGCTTGAAGCGGAACGTCCGGGCATTAGAATAGTGGATATAAATAGTCAACTTTAAGCGGCGAAGTGGTACAAAGCGCCGCAGGCAGCCTGTTGAAAACTCCGCAGAGGTGCGATGTGCGCGGCCGTTTTGGCACCGCGGAAGGCACTTTAACCCACCAGTTTCAGGCCGATGCCCCAGGGGTCGATCAGGGAGACGGTATCGCCGTTGCGGGTCACCGGGATCTCCAGTTCGTCGAGCTTGGCGACGGCGTTCTGCAGCTTGGCCGGATCGTTGAAATGCACGGTATAGTCCGACAGGCCGGTCATATTGGCCTGGCGTTTTGGCGCACCGCGCGAATTCCAGATATTGGCGCCGACATGGTGGTGGTACTTGCCCGAAGCAAAGAAGCTGGCACCGGGATATGTGGCCATCAGGTCAAGCCCGAGCACATCTCCAAAGAACGCATTGGCCTGCGGAATATCCGAAACCTGCAGATGGATATGGCCGATGGCGGTACCGCTTGCCATGCCATTCCACGTGTCCTTCGGGGCTTCGTCATAGAGCGCCTGCAGGTCGAGCGGCAGCGTCGCCATCTTCACCATGCCGTCCTGCAGATAGTTCCACTCCTCGCGCGGCCGGTCGCGATAGACCTCGATGCCGTTGCCCTCCGGGTCGCCGAGATAGATGGCTTCCGAAACCAGATGGTCGGAAGCGCCCTGAAGCGGCACGTTGTTGTTGGCGATATGCGCCAGCCAGCGGCCAAGCTCGGTGCGGTCGGGCACGAGGAAGGCGGTGTGGAACAGGCCGGGCGCATTCTGCGGCGCTGTTTCGGCATTGCCCTGCGTCGTCAAGGTCAGAAGCGGACGGCCGCCGACCCCGAGCGTCTCGCCGCTCGCGGTCTTTTCGATCGGCTGCAAGCCCATGATCGACTGGTACCAGGAAGAGACCATCGGCAGGTCGCGCACGACCAGATGCGAATGATCGACGAAGGCTGGCATGCGGATGGCGTGGTCTTCGGCTTGAACGGTCATGGACGTACTTCCTGCCTTGGTTGTGGTGACGGTGCTTGCGGTGACCAATGCTGTGGCCGAAAACTTCATGAACGTGCGTCTGTTGAAGTTGGCCATTGATCCCGTCCCGTCTGATAGTTTTCCTGACCTATATGGCGCGCGCGCGGCGTTCACGGAAGGTGCCGACTTGAGGATGTACTGTTCTCAACCTGTTGACAGTGGACTGCGACCGTATGGCGGGTTGTGACTTTTGCCTTGGCACACCTATATTGAATCTATCCGCGCAATGCGGCGAAACTGGTGGTCTGTAAAGCGGCCATCATGCGCTGCGCACGGCGCGGCGAACCCGAGGAGACAGTCATGTATTCGAGAATTATCGTGCCGATTGCCATGGACCATCTGGAGCACGGCGAGAAGGTTCTGGAGCGCGCCCAGTCGCTGCTCGACGAGAGCGGCGAGATCATCCTGCTCAACGTCGTCGAGGATCTGAACGCCTATGCTCAAGGCTACATGATCGTCGATTTCCCGCTGGAACTGATCGAGGCGTCGCGCGACCACGCCAAGAAGACCCTGACCGACCTCATGGAAAAACATGGCGTGACCAACGGCCGCGTTGAAATCCGCATGGGGGGGGCGGCCGGCGTCATCAACAATTTTGCCGAGGAAGCGGAAGGCGATCTGGTGATCATCGCCTCGCACCGGCCGGGCCTGATCGATTATTTTATCGGCTCGACCGCCAGCCGCGTTGCCAGCCATTGCAAATGCGCGGTGCTGATCGACCGGTAGGCGGTCGTATCGTGAGCTCGCCATCCGGCGCTGTTTCTGCGGCCTGCCGCAGTGTTTGCGAGCCTGCTCGCGAACACTGCAAGGTGACTGATATCGGAATGTTACTGTAACGTACTTGCGTACGCACCGAAGACGTGGCCGGTTACGGCGTCAGCAGTGCAAGTCAAGTTCAAGCCACAGTTCAACGTTCGATGGAAGGTACATCACATGGCCTACGACGACAGCATGAAACCGGCATCTGGCGATATCAGCAATGTAACGCGGCGCAACCTGCTTATCGGCACAACGGCTCTCGCGGCCGGTGTGGTGGCGGTCGGCAATATCGCCACCACGACTGCAGCACAGGCTCAAGCCGCCGCTCCCTCCGGCAAGGTGCCGAATGTCCTGGTGATCTTCGGCGACGATATCGGCATACCGCAGATCAGTGCCTATACGATGGGCCTGATGGGCTACCGCACGCCTAATATCGACCGCATCGCCGCCGAAGGCGCGATTTTCACCGACAGCTACGGCCAGCAGAGCTGCACGGCCGGACGCGCTTCCTTCATTCTCGGCCAGGAACCTTTCCGCACCGGACTTCTGACAATCGGCATGCCGGGCGATCCGCACGGTATTCAGGACTGGATGCCGACCATTGCCGACGTGCTGAAGTCGAAAGGATATGCCACCGGTCAATTCGGCAAGAACCACCTTGGCGATCACGACGAACATCTGCCGACCAACCACGGCTTCGACGAGTTCTTCGGCAATCTCTATCACCTCAATGCCGAGGAAGAGCCGGAGGGTTATTTCTACCCGAAAGATCCCGAGTTTGTGAAAAAATACGGCCCACGCGGGGTCATCAAGTCCCGCGCGGACGGCAAGATCGAGGATACTGGTCCGCTCAATACCAAGCGCATGGAGACGATAGACGAGGAATTTCTGGTAGCAGCCAAGGACTTCATCGACCGGCAGGCCAAGGCTGACAAGCCGTTCTTCTGCTGGTTCAACTCGACCCGCATGCATATCTTCACGCACTTGAAGAAGGACTCTGTCGGCAAGACAGGCAAAGGCATCCATGCCGACGGAATGCTCGAGCATGACGGCCATGTCGGGCAACTGCTCGATCAACTCGATACTCTCGGCATCGCCGACAATACGATCGTGCTCTATACCACCGACAACGGCGCCGAAATCGCCCTTTGGCCGGACGGCGCCATGACCATGTTTCGCGGCGAGAAAGGCACCACCTGGGAAGGCGGCTTCCGCATCCCGATGATGGTGCGCTGGCCGGGCGTGGTAAAGCCAGGCACGCAGATCAACGATCCGGTGACGCTGATGGACTGGCTGCCGACCTTTGCCACGGCCGCCGGTATCCCGGATATCAAGGAACAGATGAAGCAAGGGTATCAAGCAGGGATCAAGACCTTCAAGGTCCATCTCGACGGCTTCGATCTCACTGCCCTGCTGAAACGCGAAGCGGAGAAGCCGCCGCGCGACTCCGTCTATTATTTCGATCAGGGCGGTAACCTGAACGCCATCCGCTGGAACGACTGGAAGCTGAGCTTTGCGATGGCCAGCGCCGGCAATATTGCCACGGCGACGCGGGAAATACCGAGTTGGGCACTGATCTGCAATCTGCGCATGGATCCCTACGAGAAGGGGTTGGACGAGGGTGGAGGGGCGACGGATTTCCTCGCCCGGAATATCTGGCTCCTCGTGCCGATCCAGAGCAAGATCAAGGAGTTCTTCGCCGATTTCGACAAATATCCGTTCCAGATGGGCAGCACGTTGAACGCCAGCAATATCAACTATGGCTGGCTGCAGCAGCAGGCTGCGCTGAAGAAGCTTGGCGAATTGGAGCAGCTTGTTCCACGCTGAGGTTGTATCGCATCAAGGCCGCCCACTTGCGTCTTTACCTGACGCGAGTGGGCGGACTTGCCGATAGACCTCCCGTTCGGAATTCTATTGGAGTTAGCGGTTGATCCGCGCCTGCAGATGGGCGGGATAACGGTCGCCCTGAACGGTGACCTTTGAAACTGCATCCTCGATGGCAGCGAGATCGTCTGCCGACAGGACGACAGCGGCGGCTCCGATATTTTCCTCGAGACGGTTCAGCTTGGTGGTGCCGGGGATCGGCACGATCCAGGGTTTTTGCGCAAGCAGCCAGGCGAGCGCGATCTGCGCCGGGGTCACCTGCTTGGCCGAAGCGATCTCGCCGAGCAGATCGACCAGCGCCTGATTGGCCTCGCGCGCTTCGGTGGAGAAGCGCGGCACGGTGTTGCGGAAGTCCTTATCGTCGAACGTGGTCTGCGCGTTGATCGCACCGGTGAGGAACCCTTTGCCGAGCGGGCTGAAGGGCACGAAGCCGATGCCGAGCTCCTCCAGTACCGGCAGAATGTCGCCCTCCGGCTCGCGCCACCACAGCGAATATTCGCTCTGCAGTGCCGCCACCGGCTGAACCGCATGGGCGCGGCGGATGGTCTGGGAGCCTGCCTCCGACAGGCCGAAATGCTTGACCTTCCCTTCGGCAATCAGGTCCTTGACCGTTCCGGCGACGTCCTCGATCGGCACGGCGGGATCGACGCGATGCTGGTATAACAGGTCGATGACATCGGTGTTCAGCCGCTTCAGTGCTGCTTCCGCAACAGCACGGATATGCTGCGGACGGCTGTTCAAGCCGCTCTGTCCCCCCTCGGCATTGAAGTCGAAGCCGAATTTTGTGGCGATGACCACCTTGTCGCGGAAGGGCGCCAGCGCCTCGCCGAGCAGTTCCTCGTTCTTGTAGGGGCCATAGGCCTCGGCGCTGTCAAAAAATGTGACGCCGCGTTCATAGGCGGTGCGAATCAGCGTGATGGCCTGCTGCTTTTCGGTGGCCGGGCCGTAGCCAAAGCTCAAGCCCATGCAGCCGAGACCGATGGCCGAGACTTCAAGGCCGCTGTTTCCAAGTGTGCGTTTTTGCATTGTGATCGCTCCTGATTAAGCCTGATATTGTTCGTCGGTGACGTGTTCCAACCAGTCGACAACCTTGCCATCCAGCGCTTCAGCGATGGCGACATGGGTCATAGCGGTGTCCGGCGATGCGCCATGCCAATGCTTTTCACCCGGCTCGAACCAGACGGTATCGCCGGGCCGGATCTCCTCGATCGGGCCGCCCAGGCGCTGCGCCCGGCCGAAACCGGAGACGACAATCAGCGTCTGGCCGAGCGGATGCGTGTGCCATGCGGTGCGGGCGCCCGGCTCGAACGTTACTGTCGCGCCGCCGATGCGGGCGGGCGCCGTCCCCTGAAACGGCGCATCGATGCGAACAGTTCCGGTGAAATAGTCGGCAGGTCCCTTTGCGGATGGGGCCGAACCACTGCGCTTGATGTTCATCAGATATCCTTTCCGGAGAGGCTGGCCGTTCGTGTGGCCATTGATGATCCCGTATTTAGCGCGTGCGATTACCCGCGATTAGGTGCTAGAACGCACTAAGCCTCATGAGGAGAATTCATGAATGCCGCGCCAGCCCATCCATGATCTCGCCGCCTTCATCGCCGTTGCGCGCGAACAGAGCTTTACCAAGGCGGCTGCGCGGCTCGGTGTCTCGCAATCGGCGCTCAGCCATACGATTACCGGGCTGGAAAAACGGCTCGGCCTGCGCCTGCTCAGCCGCAATACCCGCAGCGTCTCGCCGACGCCGGCCGGTGCCCGGCTGCTCGATACGGTCGGCCCGCGCATGGACGAGATCGAAAGCGAGTTGGCGGCGCTCAGCGAATTCCGCGACAAGCCGGCCGGCACCATCCGCATCACCGCAGGCGAACATGCGGCTGAAGCGGTGCTGTGGCCAGCGCTTGCAAAACTGCTGCCGGACTATCCCGACATCAATGCCGAGGTTATCGTCGACTATGGCCTGACGGATATCGTTGCCGAGCGGTATGACGCCGGCGTCCGGCTGGGCGAGCAGGTAGCCAAGGACATGATCGCGGTCCGGATCGCACCCGACATGCGCATGGCCGTCGTCGGCTCTCCCGCCTATTTCGAGCAGCGGCAAAAGCCTGAGACACCGCACGATCTGACCGGCCATTCCTGCATCAACATGCGGCTGCCAACCTATGGCGGCATCTATGTCTGGGAGTTCGAAAAGGACGGGCATGAGCTGCGGGTGCGGGTCGAGGGGCGGCTGGTCTTCAACAATATCGCGCTTCGGGTGAATGCGGCGCTCGAAGGGTTGGGTCTGACCTATTTGCCGGAGGATGCGGTCAAGGCGCAGATTGCCGACGGCCGGTTGATCCGTGTTCTCGATGACTGGTGCCTGCCGTTTTCCGGCTATCACCTCTATTACCCCAGCCGCAAACAGCCGTCCGCTGCCTTTGCCCTCCTGGTGAGCGCACTTCGTTATCGGCCGTGATGACCGGGCAAAATGTCTGCCTGTCGCAATTGTTGATGTTTCCCGCCCTGTTTCGGCCCGAAACCCTGTGTCAGATTGTTGCAGCTGCCGGGCTTGCCGGGCGCCCCGCTTGACGGCAAACTGCAATGGCAGTTTGTGTAGGGTAGGGGCCGTCGCCGCAACGCGAGGACCGAAATGAATGTTGAGAGGCGTGCATGGAAATCAAGGGCATCAAGTGGAACTACGATCGCTCTGAGCTGATTGCCGATGGCGTTGTCCACGGTGTCGGACTTGCCTTTGCGCTGATCGGCGTCACGGCGATGATCTTCTATGCCAGCGTCTGGAGTACGTCGGGACAGCTGGTTGCCGCCTGGATCTACGGTGCCGGGCTGGTGGCGACGCTGTCGATTTCCTTCCTCTACAATCTCTATCCGGTATCGCAGACCAAATGGTTCCTGCGCCGCTTCGACCATTCGTCGATCTTCATCTTGATCGCCGCCACCTATACGCCGTTCTTGCAGCGCGGCTGGGACGATCCCTACCTGTTCGGCATGCTGATTGGCATCTGGTCGATCGCCATCGTCGGCGTCTTGATCAAATGCGTCTTTCCCGGCCGCTTCGACAAGGTGGCGATCCTGCTTTACCTCGCCATGGGCTGGAGCGGCGTCTTCGCCTCCGGTCCGTTGCTGTCGCAGCTGACCGAAACGACGCTGATCCTCATCCTGATCGGCGGCATCATCTATTCCTGCGGGGTGATTTTTCACGTCTGGGAAAAATTGCGCTTCCAGAACGCCATCTGGCACGGCTTCGTCGTCACCGCCGCCGCCGTGCATTATTCCGCCGTTCTCACCTGCATCAGCAGCGCTTCTAGCTAAGCGGCGCCTCTGCATTCGCGGCCCGCTTAACCCGCCTGTGGAGTGCCGCGTGCAGCCCGAAAATGCTGGTTATCGAGCGCCAGGCCCAAAATACGCGCAATGATATCGACAGACGTATCGGGAGACAAAGGCCGTTGGTCGGGCGCAAATGCCAGCCCAATGACGGCATCCTGGCCCGCCGCAGTCGTCGCAGGCCAGAAATCAAACCGTGAGGCCACAGCCGGGTAGACACCCGCACGCGCCACAGATCCCATGACCAGTGACGATCGCGCTGCATCAAGATCGGCCGGCTGAAGCTCCAGACCACCGGCGCTGTTGACGGACACGGCCTCATTCCCGGTCATGAGGATCACCACAGTGGGGACATTGAACAGTGCCGCAAGTGTCTTGGAGGTGATGGAAACGACCGCTTTCGTATCGCCGGCTGCCCCCATGTCACGGCTATACTCTTGCAACAGGGTGGCCTGTTTTGTCAGCAGGGCTGCATTGATCGCCCTGCGGCGCGAGGTGAAGGCAACGCTGCTGACGATGAGCCCGACGAAAAAGAGGAGTGCGATCGCCCAGACATTGGCCGGATCGTTGACCGCCAGCGTGTAGCGCGGCTCTGTCAGAAAGAAATTGTAGGCGAGCGCACCAACGACCGCCGAGCAGATGGAAGCGCCAAGCCCGAAGGAAACGCCGGCGATGATCACCGGTATGACGAATACGAGTGAGACATTGGGGATGCTCATGCCGCTATCGATACCGATTGCGACGACCGTTGCGGCGGCGGTCATGAGGACCGACGCAAAATAACCCGTCAGCGCTGGCGCCTGCGACGGCGCCTCGACCAGAAACGTATCGCCAGCCCGCAAAGGCGCGGTCTCCCCATCCAACCCGGCTTCAACCTGTGTCATTGTTCAACTCCCGCGAATGTTATGCGGTCCTGCCGCCAGAGCGGCGGACGCAGCTGCGATAGACGGAACGACTATACACCTGGTGCAATTCGGGCGTGAGTGAAACGTGAGGTGATTTCCGCCGGCTGCCCCTCTCGTTTGAGGCGTCCATGCCGCAATCAACCTGGGCCGGTGGCATTTGCCGGGCATGCCGCGCATGCGGCTTGTGGCGTTATGTCCTACAGCGCCTGTTCCTCATCAGCGAGCTTCTGCAAGACAAAATCCGCCCGTTCGGCAATGCCGGTCTTCGGTAGAACGCAGATGTCGTAGCCAAGCAGGCTGTAGGCATCCAGAAGCCGGTCATATTCCGCTATGGCTGCATCAAGGCCGTGCCGTCGCTCAGAGTCGGTCACATAAATCTCCGGCCATGGCGGTACCAGGAAAACCCGTTTGTAGTAGCGATGCAGCTGAGAGAGCCCGGCCAATGCCGGCTCGCCGGTAACGTGTTCCAGCGCTGCGGCGGCATCGACCAGCCCTCTGTCGAAGAACACCCAGCCCTCATATTGGCCGGCATCATCCCGATCCTGAAGCGCCATCGCGACGGCGCGGCGGGCAAAGGCGGCCATGTCGATCCAGGGCAGGGCGGACCCGTTACCCTTTGCCTCCTCTTCGACAATGCGCCGGCCCGGTTCCTCGACAACTCCGTACCCACGATGGGAAAGCGCTGCGAGCAAGGTGGACTTGCCGCCGCCCGAGCAGCCTGAAATCACCACGAAACGGTTCATAAGTTTCTCTCTGTTGTGGACCCAAGCACTTTAGGTAGGCGCAGCGGCTGGTGCTGATGTCGGCGCCTGATTGCATCCCGTCGCGGGGCGCAGCGATTTGACCATGCGGCCGACGAGGCGGTTGTAAGCCTTCAGCGCTTTGCGCGGATATGTCAGCTGAAAATAGGCAGCACTCCCGTCGCACAAAGCGACGGCGCGGGAATAGAGAATACCGGCACCCCTTGCGCCGGAATAGCTTGCCCATCCCGGCGTCACTTTCTCATAGGTGATCTGCCAGCCTTTTTGATTGTCCCAGACAATGCGCTGGCGGATATCGGCGGCAAACGCGCCGTCCTCGACAAAGGCGCCGAAAATCAACAGCCTGGCACCGTCCTTTGATTCAAAAGTTGCGCCGTCGCCATTGTCGCTTTCCTGCGTCAACGTGAAACCGGGCGGCACTTCGGCGCTGTAGCCGAAGCGGGGGTTTGCATAGCTGGTCCAGCCGTCCGACGCCCAAACGGGGATTGCGGTGAAAAGGCTTGCGATCAACAAGAGCGTATATTTCAAGACTGTCTCCCCATCCACAGCATCGGCGATGCAAAACCCTTAAGAACGGAACGCTGCAGACCCGGCATATATTCGGGGTAGGCCGCAGGACGGTGCAAGACGGCATCTCAATCATTCTGAAACACGACATCTGCCGGCTGCAGGCTCACTCGGGCTCGAATGTCAGGGCAACCCCATTCATACAGTAACGCAGGCCGGTCGGCGGTGGGCCATCGGGAAAGACATGGCCAAGATGGGCATCGCAATCGGCGCAGCGAATTTCCGTCCGGCTGAGGCCATAGGAGACGTCGTGATGCTCCGTCACTGCATCCATGGAAATTGGCTCGAAAAAACTCGGCCACCCCGTTCCGGAATCGAATTTGGCCTGCGAACGGTAGAGCGGCCTGTTGCAGCAGACACAGTAATAGACGCCTGTTTTGCCCAGTTCGAAATCCGGGCTCGAAAAGGCGCGCTCGGTGCCGTGCTGACGGGTGATGCGGTATTGGTCCGGGGTCAGTTGCTCCCGCCATTCCGCATCGGTTCTGTCGACTTTCAGGGTGCTTTTCTCGCTCATCGGCCTCTCCGTGACGTTATGGCGCAGGAGATAGGACGAACTTGCGCTGCGGCAATTGCTGTTACTGGCCGGAAGATCAAATTTGGGGCGCAATGCTGTTGCCGTTTTACGGGCCGCAACCAGGGAAGAGGGCCTGTATATCCCGCCGTAACCTTGAGTTTACCTATCGCTTGCCTTATTCCCAACGGTAGACACTGTGGCATTCTCCGCCGCCGTTCCTGCTTTTCGCCCCCCGTTCACGAAAGGAACCCGCTGACCCATGAATGTCACCGACCTGACATTTCTGGCCCTCTGCCTTCCTTTCCTGGGCGCGCTCGTCGCACCTTTGCTGACACGAACGCTTGGCCACAATGCCGCCTGGGTGCTCGCCCTCATTCCGGCTGCGATCTTTGTCCATTTTGCCGGTTTTACCGCCGAAATCGCCCAGGGCACGGCGATCACCGGCGGCTACACATGGGTACCGTCCTTCAACGTCCGGTTTTCCTGGCTGATCGACGGCCTGTCGCTGAGCTTCATCCTGCTGATTTCGGGCATCGGCGCGCTGATCGTGTTCTATGCCGGTGGATACTTGAAGGGCCATCCGCATCAGGGCCGCTTTTTCTCGTTCCTGCTGATGTTCATGGGATCGATGCTGGGGCTGGTCGCCTCCGACAGCTTCCTGATGCTGTTTATCTTCTGGGAGCTGACTTCGATCACCTCGTTCTTGTTGATCGGTTTCGACCATCACCGCGATGCCGCGCGCCGTGCCGCTTTTCAGGCGCTGGTCGTCACCGGCGGTGGCGGGCTGTTCCTGCTCGCGGGCCTGATCGTGCTCTGGAACATTTCCGGCGTCACCCAGTTCTCGGCGCTGATGGCGTTTGGTCCGGTGGTCAAGGCAAGTCCGCTTTATCTCGCAGCGCTCGTTCTGGTGCTCGGCGGTGCCTTTACCAAATCGGCGCAGTTTCCGTTCCATTTCTGGCTGCCGAATGCCATGGAAGCGCCGACCCCGGTTTCCGCCTATCTGCATTCGGCGACCATGGTGAAAGCCGGCGTCTACCTGCTGATGCGGCTCAACCCCGTGCTCGGTGGCACGGCGGAATGGCAGATCATCCTGCCGGCATTCGGTGCCGCTACCCTCGTCATCGGCGCGCTTCTCGCCGTGCGCCAGACCGACCTCAAGCTGATGCTCGCCTATACAACAATGTCGTCGCTTGGGCTTCTGGTGATGCTCACCGGCTTCGGTTCGCCCTACGCCATCGAGGCGGCGGTGCTCTATCTCGTTGCGCATTCGCTGTTCAAGGGGGCGCTCTTCATGGTGGCGGGCATCATCGATCATGAGACCGGCACGCGCGACATCACCCGTCTCGGCGGGCTGCGTGTCGCCATGCCGCTGACCTTTGCGATTGCGCTCGCCGCCGCCATTTCGATGGGCGGCCTGCCGCCATTCTTCGGCTTTCTGGCCAAGGAAGAGGTTTATGCCGCGCTGTCGTCCTTCGATCCGCGCTCGATCGGCTTTGCCATTCTCACTGTAATCGGCAATGCGCTGATGTTTGCCGTAGCCTTTGCCGTGGCGCTGAAGCCGTTCGCTGGAAAGACTGTCGCCACACCCAAACATGCGCATGAGGCACCCGTGCTGCTCTGGCTCGGGCCTGCCGTTCTAGCGCTGGCCGGGCTTGTGGCCGCCGCACTGTCGACTACCGTCCATACGTTGTTCTCCACGCCGATGGCCTCTGCGATTGCCGGCGAGCCGCGCACGGTCGCTATTTCGCTTATTCCCCATATCGGCGTGCCGCTGGCGCTGTCCGGCCTCACCGTTGTCCTCGGTATTGCCCTTTACGTCGGTCTTGCACAGGTGAGGGCGGCCGTCGCCTCGGTTCTCGCCTGGATCGGCTGGGGGCCGGACCGCGGCTTCGATCAGGCCATCCGCGGTCTCCTTCGTTTGTCCTTTGCCATCACCCGGCGGCTGCAGAATGGCAGGCTGGATAGCTACATGACCATGACGTTTGTGGCGATTGCGGTCGTTCTGCTCGTGCCGCCGTTCGTCTTCGGCGAACTGGCGCTGGCGCCCGTCTTTCCGTCCATTCCGCTGCACGAATTGGCCATCATGATCATTGCCGTGATCGGTCTGTTTGCCGTCGTCCTCGCCAAGGACCGGCTGACGGCAATCGTGTCGCTGGGTATCCAGGGCTTTTCGGTCGCGGTCATCTTCCTGCTCTACGGCGCGCCGGATCTGGCCTTCACCCAGTTCATGATCGAAACGCTGGCTGTCGTCATCCTGGCGCTGGTCATGACACGGCTCAAGCTTTCGCCGTCGGATCACCGTCCGTTCCGCCAGACCCTGCCGGATGCTGCGATCGCGATTGCCTGCGGGCTGGGCGCCGGGCTGCTGCTGCTCAAGGTGACGCAAGTGCCGTTCAATACGGCGCTGTCGGATTTCTTCGCGCAATATTCCAAAACCGTCGCCCACGGCGCCAATATCGTCAACGTCATCATCGTCGATTTCCGCGGCACGGATACGCTGGGCGAGATTGCCGTGGTGATGATTGCCGGGCTTGCCGTCCTCTCGCTGGTGCGGCTGCGGGCAGGCTCGATGCGCCGCATTGCCGATAATGATCCCGATGCTGAGGAGGCCGGCCGATGAAATCGCTGATTTTCCGCACCATTGCCCCGGTCATCGTCAGCGTGATGATATTGTTTTCGATCTTCGTTCTGTTGCGCGGCCATAACGAGCCGGGCGGCGGCTTCATCGGCGGGCTGATCGCCGTTGCCGCCCTGTCGATCTACGGCATTGCCTTTGGCGTCGAGACGGTGCGGCGGGCCATCGTCTTTCACCCGCTGTCGATCGCCGGCGCGGGGCTGCTTCTCGCAACATTGTCCGGCCTTTTGTCGATGGTCTTCCATGTACCGTTCATGACCGGACTATGGGTCTATCCGGTGGTTCTCGGCGAAGAAATCCCGCTGTCGAGCGTCATGACGTTCGATATCGGCGTCTATCTGGTCGTGGTCGGTGCGGTCACCTCCATTGCCCTCTCGCTTGAGGAAAGGGGGGAAGACTGATGGAACCCGTTTTTGCCGTTCTGACCGGCATCTTCCTCTCTGTGGCCGTCTACCTGCTGTTGTCGAAATACATCATCCGCATGCTGCTCGGCGTCGCCATTCTCGGCAATGCGGTCAATCTGCTGATCTTCACCAGCGGCCGCATCATGCGCGAGGTGCCGCCGGTGATCGGGGCAGGGCTCGACGTTCCCGCTGGTGCGACCGCCAATCCGTTGCCGCAGGCGCTGATCCTCACGGCAATCGTGATTTCCTTCTCGTTCTTCGCCTTCCTTCTGGTGCTGTCCTGGCGCGCCTATAGCGTTCTGGAAACGGACAACACCGATGCAATGCTCGTGGCCGAGCCGGACAACGTCCAGCCGCCGCCGCTTGGATACTGACAGACATGGCCGTTTCCTCCTCTCCCGCCGATCTCTCTGCAGCTCTGGTTCTTCAGCCGGTGGCAGCGCTCGACTGGCTGGTGATCCTGCCGGTCGCCTGGTGCCTCGCCATCGGCGCCATTCTGCTGATGATCCGCCACAAGAGTTTGGCGCAGCCGCTGGTCGCGGTTCTAGGTCTTGCAGCTCTGGTGGCGCTGGACGCGGCGCTTCTCTGGCATGTCGTCCAGAGTGGACCGGTGACGATGGTGATGGGCCGCTGGCTACCGCCGTTCGGCATCGCGTTCACGGTTGATCTGACCGGCGCTCTGTTTGCGCTGACATCAGCCGTGGTGGCGCTGGTGGGCGCGGTCGCTGCCATCGACGACATCAATGTCAGCGGCAGGCGCTATGGCTTCTACCCTTTCCTGCTGCTGCTCATGGCCGGCGTCAGTGGCGCGTTTCTGACCGGCGACGTTTTCAATCTCTATGTCTGGTTCGAGGTGCTGCTGATCTCGTCCTTCGGCCTCTTGGTGCTGGGCTCCGAGCGCGAGCAGATCGATGGCGCGGTGAAATATGGTTTTCTCAACCTCGTTGCCACCACCCTGTTCCTGATCGCCACCGGCTATCTCTACGGCATCTTCGGCACGCTCAACATGGCCGATATCGCCCGCAAGGCGCCCGGCCTGCAGATGACGGCGCCGCTGGTGACGCTGACGGCGCTCTATATCCTCGCCTTCGCGATGAAGGCGGCGGCTTTCCCGGTGAATTTCTGGCTGCCGGCCTCCTATCACACGCCGCGTATCGTCGTGTCGGCGCTGTTTGCCGGCTTGCTCACCAAGGTCGGGATCTATGCCCTGATCCGCATCGGCGTCATGCTGTTTCCGGCAGAGCTTGAGCAAATGAGCCTTGTCCTTGCGATCGTCGCGGCGCTGACGATGCTGACCGGTTCGCTTGGCGCGCTGGCGCAGAGCGATACCCGCCGCCTGCTCGGTTATCTCGTCATTTCCGGTATCGGCGCCATGCTTGCCGGTATCGCCATCGGCGGGCCGGATGCGATCGGCGGGGTGATCTTCTATGCTGTGCATTCAATGCTGGTGATGACGGCGCTCTATCTGGCGGCCGGTGTCGCAGCCCGGTTGAGTGGCGGGTTTTCGCTGTCTGCCAGCGGCGGGCTCTATCGTCACCACCTGCTGTTTACGGCCCTCTCGCTGATGCTGTTTTTCTCGGTCTCCGGCCTGCCGCCATTTTCCGGCTTCTGGCCGAAGGTCATGCTGGTCAAGGCCGCCATCGATGGCGGCTCTTCCTGGCTGGCGGCTATCCTGCTGTTGTCCGGTTTTCTCACCATGATTGCCACCGGCCGGGTTTTCCTTCTGGCCTATTGGCGTCCGGTGGAGGCGCAGCCAGCGGGAGTACCGCAGCCGCTGGCGATCACCGCCCTGTTGCCGATCCTCGCCCTGACGGTATCAAGCGTTCTCATCGGGCTGTTTCCCGAAACCCTGCTGAACCTTGCCCGGCAGGCCGCTTCGACACTCAACGAGCCGTCCGCCTATCTCCAATCCGTCTTCCCGGCGGGAGGTGCGCCATGACATTCCTTGTTGTCAATCTGCTGTTGATGCTGACCTGGGCGGCCGTGTCCGGCAGTTTTACCGTTCACAACCTGCTGCTCGGCTTTGCCGTTGGCGCGCTGTCGATCTGGCTGGTGCGCGAACAGTTTGCCGTGGCACGCCATCGTGTCCGCCCCGTCAAGCTGCTGTTGCTTGTCGCGCTGTTCTTCAAGGAACTGTCACTGTCGGCCATCAAGGTGGCGATCCTGGTGGTGCGGCCGAACATGCGGCTGCGGCCGGGCATCTTTGCCTTCCCGCTGTTGCTGACCCGTGATTTCGAGATCACCCTGCTGGCCAATCTGATTACCCTGACGCCGGGCACTCTGTCGGTCGGTGTCTCTGACGACCGCAAGACGCTGTATGTCCACGCGCTCGATTGCCACGATCCGGCTGCGGAAAAACGGGCAATTTCCAACGGCTTCGAGCGCCGCATCCGGGAGGCCTTTCCGCTATGAGCGCCGCCGTCATCCTGTCCTCTTCGATCTATTTCGCGCTGGCTGCACTGTCGCTCGGACTGCTGCTGACGGTGGCGCGGATCCTGCGCGGACCGACCTTGCCCGACCGGGTGCTCGGCCTCGACATGCTGGTGGCGATCGCCATCGGCCTGATCGCCGTTCTTGCCATCAAGAGCGGCTTCAATCTCTATATCGACATCGCCATTGCGCTCAGCCTCGTCGGTTTCCTGGCAACCGTCGCCTTTGCCCGGTTCATCCTGGCGCGCGGCCTGTCGCCGGAAAAGGACAAGGGCGCAGGGCGCCTGCTACCTGCAGCGCAGAAGGCCAAGCGTGGCAAGCCGGTGCGCCGCACTAAAAAGGGAGCCCGGTAATGGAAGGTGATCCTAACATGCTGACTGCGCTCGCCGTCAGTGCGCTTTTGGTGATCGGCTCGCTGTTCAGCGTGCTGGCAGCGCTTGGGCTGCTGCGCTTCCCCGATCTCTATACGCGTATGCACGCAGCCTCCAAGGCCGGCACGATCGGCTCCGGCCTGCTGCTGCTCGCCGCCGGCATCCACGCGATGGATATCGCCATCCTGTTGCGCGCCCTTGCCGGTTTTGCCTTTTTCGTGCTGACGGCGCCGTTGTCGGCTCATCTGCTTGCCAAGGCCGCCCATCAGGCCGGGTACCGGCTGACCAATCTGTCCGTGACCGACCAGATGCCGCAGGCCGGTCCAAAATCCGGCAACATTTAAACCTGCCGAAAGCCGGGCTGATACTCTGCATAATCCGCACGCAACAGAACCGCGGGATTGTAGCGCGCTTTCCAGGTTGCCGCCTTTAATCGAACGCATTCTGACGTGAAGCATGAGGCTGGCCGAATCGCGTCAAGCGATGCCTGCTTTATCGCCTTGATCGCTTAAGCTGCCGAGTAGAGCACAAGACGATCAGGGCTTGGCATTCTTACTGGTGAAGACAATGTGGTTAACGGCAAGTAAACCCGTCTTTACTTCCAGAGTGGCGCGGCTCTGCGGCAAAATGTATCGTAATGTTTCCGTATATGCGCCACGGTGCAGCGCATTTGAAGATCAATAGGCTAAATCTCGCATAAATTATGATTGGACTTTTGCTCGATCAATGTTAATCGAGTAAAGGCAAAGTGTCCATTTCCATATTACTTCGTTCTGAAATTCCAGCATGGGTTGTGATTATTGGTTGTTGCTTTGAGGCGCAGGGTTGTCCCGGCGCTTTGGTGACGGATTCCAAGCCCTGGGAATTGGGAGTATTATGAGGTTTGTCGTGGGTTTCTGTCGTTGCCGGGAGCAAAGCGCATCTGGCCCGGTGGGAAATCGTGATTTTGGGCACTTTCTCAAGATGGTTTAGCTGTGCCCGGGATAAACCCGTCGCGGGCATGTTTGAAGTGATTCCGATAGGAGAAAGAAAAAATGACGGATCTACCGCTTGGCTCGGGCCACGATCTACTGGTTGAATTGACCGCCGAGATCGTCGCTGCCTATGTCAGCAATCATGTCGTGCCGGTCGCCGAACTTTCAACGCTGATCGGCGATGTCCATGCTGCGCTGAACAATACGAGCAGCCCGGCACCGGTCGCCGTTGTGATCGAAAAGCCGAAGCCTGCCGTTTCGGTGCGCAAGTCGGTTCAGGACGACCAGATCACCTGTTTGGAATGCGGCGGCACGTTCAAGTCGCTGAAGCGCCACCTGATGACCCATCACACGCTGTCGCCGGAAGAATATCGCGAGAAGTGGGATCTGCCGTCGGACTATCCGATGGTCGCACCGGCCTATGCCGAAGCGCGCTCGCGCCTCGCCAAGGAAATGGGCCTCGGCCAGCGCCGCAAGCGCCGCGTCAAGTAAGCGACGCGGATATCTGCTATAAGACTTCCAAGCCGGTCTGGCTCCCACAGGCCGGCTTATTTGTGGCCGAAGGCCAGCACAGAAAAACTGAGCGAGGAAAATATACCTATATTTTCTTTGAAAAACCTGAGAATCGTTAAGAAAACAACGGATAGTTGCAGGCGGCCGCTTTCTTTCATCCCCGTAATCACACTAGGGTGTATGAATTAATTCCTATCAAAGGGAGTAAGTCATGCATCTGAGCAATTCACCTTATCCGCCCCCGTCTCAGAAACAGTCCCTGCCGGTGTTCGGCGGGAGGGGGGGAATGGGCCGGTATGCCATCTTGCCGCTGGGGACCGGGACGCTAGCCGATCCATGGGGCCCGGTCCTGTCTGTCGCCGCCCACCACAGATGCCGCCTTGTGCGGCAGGTGACGGCGGAGATGGTCATGCTGGTCGGCGAGCGCGTGCCGCTCAGGCGCGACCGCCGCCGCACCAGCTGCCATGTCCGGCAGATTTCCATGTATGTCTGCCATGTCGTCTTACAGATTTCGCTGACCGATATCGGCTATTCCTTCGGGCGTGATCGCACGACCGTCAGCCATGCCTGCAATGTCGTCGAGGACCGGCGCGACGACCAGGCCTTCGACGATTTCATCGCCGCGCTGGAACGCGTTGTTACCTGCTTCTTCGGCGCGCCGGGAGGGCGGGACCATGCGTGAGGCAACAACCGACCCCCGCAGCGCGCAAAAGGACCTCGTCCGTTTCGTCCGTGCTGTCGTCACGCATGCTCCGGTCCGGCTGGAACCTGGCGAAGCGGGCGTGATGCGTGTTCTCCACGGCAATGGCCCGCAGGGCGGCAAGCCACTGCGCCCGGTTGCTGGAGCCACGGTCGATGAGGCGCGCTCCCTCGGGCTGGTGAGCCTTGAAGGCGACATCATTCGGCCAACGGCACAGGCACTGCCTTTCCTGCGCCGCGCCCTTGTGGGCTCGCCGGAGGCATTTCAGGAACAGCATCGCGACATCGAAACCGCAACCGTTACCGTCGAGGGCGTCCGTCAGGCGGTTCGGGTCAATCATCTGGAATCGCCGCTGGGTGCAGCCGCCCGGCTGAAGGAAAAATCCGGCCAGCCCTTTCTGCCGCCCGAAGCGATTACGGCGGGTGAGAGGCTGCATGCGGATTTTAACCGTGGACAATTACAGCCGCGGCTGACCATGCGTTACGAGCCGCTTTTATCGTCAAAGACCAGCGGAGGTGCGGGCAGGGCCGCTGATCTCAGCGATTCTGCAATGTCCGCGCGGTTTCGCGTCGGAAAGGCCATGGAGGCGATCGGACCGGAACTCTGCGGCGTGGCGCTGGATGTCTGCTGCTTTCAAAAGGGGCTTGAAATCGTCGAGCGGGAGCGGCAATGGCCGGCGCGTTCGGCCAAGCTGATGCTGCGCACCGCCTTGCTGGCACTCGCCCGCCATTACGCACCGCCACGGACGGATACAAGGAGGAACCATGCCTGGGGAGCAGATGGCTACCGGCCGGAAGCGGGCAATCTTGGTATTTAGGCGATAAGCTGGCGGGCAGCCTCGTCCTTGATCCGCTTGATCATCGAACGCAGGCCATTGGCGCGCTGCGCCGTCAGGTATTCGATCAGCCCCATGCGGCCAAACAGGTCGATGGCGTCGGTCTTGACGATATCGGAGGCATGCTGCCCGGAAAAGATCGACAGCACGATGGCGACCAGACCGCGCACGATATGCGCATCCGATTCGCCCTCGAAGGTCAGGATCGGGTCGCTTGCCGCCGGGCTGGCATGGGTGACCAGCCAGACCTGGCTAGCGCAGCCCTGAACCTTGTTCTCGGATGTGCGCTTGTCTTCCGGCATCTCCGGCAGCTTGCGGCCAAGCTCGATGACATAGCTCATCCGGTCCTGCCAATCGTCCAGATAGGCGCAATTGTCGATGATCTCGGCAAGCGGGGTGATCGGCGATGTGTGCAGCTGGTCCATGCCGTTCATATAGGCGCGATGCGGAAAACTGTGAAGCGGTTTTCGAGCAGGCCGTGGGGATACAAAACGTGATTTCACGATACGTGATGCCGCTCGAAAATACGCTGTTGTCGCAATCGCGCCAATCTGCAATTCTGACGAGAAGATGTATCCATAGCCTGCCAACTGGCGGCTGGCCGTCAACCGCGTCTCGTCCGGTTCTGCTTTGGGGAACACATATGAGAACATCACCGCAACGGGAATGGGCGATCGATATTCTGGAGGCTGCGCCTTCCATCATTTTCCTGGCACTCTGGCGCGCCGGCCTCGACATGCGGTTGGCCGGCTGGACTGGCGCGGCGTTGGCCGCCATCCAGCTTATCGGGTTTTACCGTTTCCGCATTCCCGACAACCCGCTCATGCTGGGAATAAATGTTCACCTGCTGATCATCACCCCTTTGATCATGGCATCCCTAGCCATCGGCGCGCGTGAATTCAGCGATGCGCTGGTTGTCCATTCCTATCGCTGCGTGCTGGTTACCGTGTTTGTGGTGGGATGCGCTTTGACGCTTTCCTCCCGTCGAGGCTTCATCGGTGTCGATGGCCTTTCCAAAGCGGACCGATGGAGAAAATCGGCTATATTGTTGGTAGCGTCGGCAGTCGCGGTTCTGTGGGCCTTTTTCAACACAGGTTCTGCGTCTTTCGCCGTGGCGTTGCCGATGATCGGGTTATTCGCCTTGAGGCGTTTTCTGATTGCTCGCACGCTCGACAACAGCACTCGGTTAAGCGTCATTGTTGCGGTTGGCGGCGGATCTTCATTTCTTGCCGGAACGGAACAGGTCGAGAGGATCTAGCAGGCTGCTGATAAAGTCATTCTCCTGGCATTTGGTTGATCATTTTGGAAATTATGCGACAGCCAAAACCTCCGTCATCCCTGTGCTCGTCACAGGGATCCAGTCAGCTCAAGTCCTTGAGCTGAAAGAGTCTTTTGACCCGACAGACGTCGGGTCTCTGGATCCCCGCCACAAGGGCGAGGATGACGGAGAGTGGGGTCGCTTTCGTCAAATCATCATCTTCAGGGTTTTTCAGCAGCCTGCTGGATCCACATCACGTCGAAAGCAGCAAGCCGGCAAGCGTTACCGCACAACCGATGCCTTCGGCTCGATGCGCTTTTCCGGGACGGGGATTCTGTTGAAGATGGGTTCGGGCTGTGCAGAGGCCTGTTCCGCAGTTGCGACATCGGCCGTGACGTCGACGGCAGGGGCAGCAGCAACCGTTCCGGTGGTGACGGCATCGCTCGGTTCGGCAAATTGCTGATCGAGGAACTGGTAGGCGATCTTGGCGCCTTCACGGGCCCGGTGGCCGAGCGCAACGAATGTCTCGGTACCCTTGACGCAGACATCCGGCTTTTCGACGCAGATGGCGCTGATATAGCCGAAGGCCTCGGTCGCGGCCGAGACCGTGTCGCCGACATCGACCTTGGGGCCGCGCTCAAGCGTCGAGGTGCTTGCCGGATCGAGAAACGGCAGGAGCACCAGCACCAGCGAAAACCAGAATGTTCCCTTGATCAGAAACCACATCGTCTTGCCCATCCTTTGGTAAGGCACTCAAACCTGCGTCCGGTCTCTGCCGGGTTCGCTCCCTTGGCGCCTTGTCATCACACCTTAAGCGGGGATTCGGAACATGCCTTTGCCAAAACCGGTGGCATTTGCACCGTCTTTTCATAAAATTGGAATTATCGGCATTTGAATGGCATTTGCATCGCATTTTAACGGCCGCCATTAAGGTTCAAGGCGGTGGCGGGCCGGCCGAGGCGGCAAATGCGGGATTCGCGGCGGGGTGGTGCTGCCACAGAGGTTAACACGAGGGCGAAAACCGCCTGAAATCCAGTGCTTACACCCCATTAACCACAAAAGACAAAGCCCGGGCGATTTGTTTCGGAATGGGATTTTCGGGCGGTTTCACGGGATTTGTCGCAATTTGATTTATCCTTTCATTAAGCCGCCGGTGCGAAATTCGAAGGTGTGAAGTCATCCTTCAAAACGGCCGCCTTGGCCGCAGGAAGACAGCTTCCCTATAAAGGACGGAACCATGACGGGGTCCGGAAAAGAACGAGCGTACAGGGTTAAACGTTGAGCGTATTGCGTAACATTGCTGGCAGGATGGCGTCCCGTGTGGACGACGCCGCGCGCCTTTGGCTGCCCCGGCCGGTGGCGGGAGAGCCGGTGGCTGTCCGCGAGTTTGCCTTTGTTCGCGCCGTCGCCGCCGCTGCTCTCATCGCATTCCCGACCGTTCCTCTTGCACTTTCCGCCGCCTTGCCGGTGTCGCTTGCCCTGCCGGTCGGCGCAGCCCTTGTCGGGGCCGCCGCGCTTATCGCTGCAGCGGGTGGTATTGCCTATGCACGCAACCGGAAAGCGGATTTTCCTGCCGCCGAACAGCCGTCTGAGCCTGCCGGCAACGGCGCCCGGCATTATGATTGTTTTGCGGGCTTGGTGACCATCCATGACGCCCGCGGTTCCGTCACTTCAGTGCACGGCCGTGATGCCGAGGCCTATCTGGTCTGGATGCGCAATCCTTCAGGCCGCGGCTTCATCGAGCAGATCCACGTGTCCGATCGCATCGTCTTTCTTCAGGCGATCGATCTTCTGCGGCAGGGCGGCCACCTGGCAACCATCGATATCCGCCTGGAACGGCCCAACGTCTTTGCCGAAGGCGAGCAGTTTGTGCACATGCGCTGCGAAATGACGGCGCTGGGTGAAATCGATGGCGAACTCGCCATTCTCGTCCAGTCGCGCGACGTTTCCGAAGAGGCGCGCCTGCGCTCGGAAGCTGCACACAAGACGCTGCTGGCCGAATCCGCCAACGATGCCAAGACCCGGTTCCTGGCTGCCGTCAGTCACGAGCTGCGCACGCCGCTCAATGCCATTCTCGGCTTTTCCGACATTCTGTCGGGTGAATATTTCGGCAAGCTCCAAAACGACCGTCAGCGCGAATATGTCTCGCTGATCAACCAGTCGGGCGCCCATCTTTTGTCGGTGGTCAACACCATGCTCGACATGAGCAAGATCGAGGCCGGCCGCTACGAGCTGATCCCTGAGCCGTTCCGGGTGGCCGATGTGGTCAATGCCTGCGAAGCAATGCTCGGCCTGCAGGCGCGCGAAAAGGGCGTGCAGCTGACCAGCCGGATCATGCGCAATGTCGCAGAGGTGAATGCCGACCAGCGCGCCATCCAGCAGATCCTGATCAATCTGGTCGGCAATGCCATCAAGTTCACCGATCGCGGCGGGCTCGTCACGATAGATGCGGAAGTCGTGGGCACCGATCTCAATCTTGTGGTCAGCGATACCGGCATCGGCATCGCCGAAAACAAGCTGGCAATGCTCGGACAGCCATTCGTGCAGATCCAGAACGACTATACGCGCAAATACGAAGGCACCGGCCTTGGCCTGTCGCTGGTCAAGGGATTGGTGGCGCTGCATGGCGGCCGGTTCGACATGCGCAGCCGGGCAGGTGAGGGAACCGTCGTCACGGTGACGATCGCGCTCGACGGCTCGGGCATCCGCGCCAGCGACGAGCAGGAATCTGTGGAACAGACGATGGTGGAATTTCCACCGCGCTTGAAGGAGCATAGACGGGACAGCACAAACGGTCGGGCACATCCGGAGACGAGCCGGACGGATGCCCGGGAATTGAACGGGAGCGCAGGTCATGACGGCTCGCAAGCGAAAACAGCCTGAGAAAAAGAAGAAGGCGCAACGCGGCCCGGCCCTTGTCGCGGCTGGTTTTGCGATGCGTGGGTTGACTTTTGCCGGCCGCCAGGCGGCGCGCAATCCGCGCGTCTTCGGCGGCTCTCTGGCGTTTGCCATCGCTTTCAGCTTCGTCGCCGCCAATGCCATGTGGTATCAACCGGGCGCACATCCGTCGCCGTTCATGCGCACACGCATCCCGCTGAGCGATCCGCAATCGACCAAGATCGGCGCAGAGGACGACAGCCTTGCCCCGCGCAAGGTGACGACATTCGTCATCCAGCGCGAAGATGAAGAGCAGCAGACCGCCAGCATCGAACAGCCGAAGCCTGAGACGGAAACCGTTTCACAGGTCATCCAGTCCGCTCCTGCAGCAACACCCGCGACCGACACGGCACTTGTGGCCGGCATCCAGAAGGAGCTGGCGCGCCGCGGCTTCTACGACGGTCCCGCCGACGGCAAGACCGGCCCGAAAACATCCGCAGCAATCCTGCGCTTTGAAAAACAGGCGGGCCGTCCGGAGACGGGATCCGCCAGCGATACGCTTTTGGCGGCCCTGCAGGGCACGGCCGGTACGCAGCAAACGCGGCCAAAGGCGCTTGCCACGGCGAAACCCGCCCAGCGGCCCTATGAAAATGTCAAGGCAGGCAAGGGAGATCTCGACCCCGTAGCCGCCGCAATCCGCAATGCAGAGGTCGATCCGCAATATATCCCAAAGGCCGATATTCCCGCCTCTAGCGAACTGGTGATGAATATCCAGAAAGGGCTGACCAATCTTGCCTATAGCGACGTGTCGATCGACGGCGTCGCCGGAGAGCAGACGCGCTCGGCCATCCGCCATTTCGAAAAGCACTACCGTCTGCCCGAAACCGGCCAGCCGAGTGACAAGGTGCTGAAAAAAATGAAGGAAATCGGCGCACTCTGAGTTTCCCGCACTCGTTGCAGGGCTCCAAAATTCCCGTTCTCGCTTCGTTAACCCTGTTCGCATAGGTTGTATCGGGGTTGAGGAGAAAATTGGGATGGTGACGACGGCTTTGCGCATGCCCGGAATTGAGCCGGGTGACGACAGTAGCGATGCGGGCTCACGTGGCCTTGGACGCGTCATCGCCGATCTGGCGCGTGAAGCAGCCGGTCTCGGCATCGACCTTGTTGATATTGCCGGCGCCATCCAGGATGCGGCAGCCCTGTCTGCCCGCCATGTCGATATCTTTTCCAGCGTCACTGCCACCGCCCGCTCGATCGCTGCGGCCAATGGCGAGGTCGCCCGCTCGCTGCGCGAAACCGATGCATCGGCCACCAGCGCTCGCACGGTGCTGGGCGAGCAGGGCAAGCGGCTGCAGGGCTCGCTGCTCGAAATCGACCACATGGTTTCAACCACGCGCGAAATCGGCACGGAAATCTCATCTTTCTCCGGCGCATTGTCGGATGTCGACCGGTTTGCCGGCGAGATCGGCACGATCGCTCGCCAGACCAACCTTTTGGCGCTGAATGCGGCGATCGAAGCGGCACGGGCAGGCGATGCCGGCAAGGGCTTTGCCGTGGTCGCAACCGAAGTGCGGGCGCTTGCGCTGCAGACATCGCAGACCACCGCCTCGATCCAGAAGACGCTCGGCGAATTGCGCAGCCGCATCGTGCGGTTGACGTCTGCCGGAGAGCAGGCTTCGGCTTCGGCTAAAGGCGTCAAGGAAAAGGCCGGCGAGATCCAGGGCTCCTTTGCCAGCATGGAGCAGGTGATGTCGGCGATCCTCGACAGCGCCTCGTCTGTCACCGGGACAACCGATGCCGTAGACCGGCAATATGCGGCCTTTGCCGAGCAACTGACAGGTATCGCTGCCGAGATCCACACATCGAGCGGCGCGCTGCAGACGGCTTCCGCCCGGGTCGATACCGTCGTCGCGGTCTCGGAAAAGATCATCCAGGTGACGGCAAGTGCCGGCCTTGAAACGCCTGACAGCCCCTATATACGCACCGTATGCGCCGTCGCCGCGACGATTTCCGGGGTCTTCGAGCGCCATGTCGCGTCCGGCAGTATCAGTATGGATGCCCTGTTCGACCGGCAGTACCGGCAGATCGCCGGAAGCAACCCGGTACAGATGACCACCCGTTTTACCGAGTTTACCGACCGCGTCCTGCCAGCCATTCTGGAGCCGGTCGCCACGTCCGACGAACGCATCGCCTTCTGTGCGCCGATCGACGAGAATGGCTATCTGCCGACCCACAATCGCAAGTTTTCCCATCCGCAGCGGCCCGGTGACACCGACTGGAATACCGCCAATTGCCGCAATCGCCGCATGTTCAACGATCGCGTCGGCCTTGCCGCGGGCCGCAGCATCGAGCCTTTCCTGGTGCAGACCTACCGGCGCGACATGGGGGCTGGCAATTTCGTGCTGATGAAGGATATTTCCGCCCCGATCTTCGTCAACGGCCGCCACTGGGGCGGGTTGCGGCTGGCGATCCGGGTTTAGAGCGCCGCGATCCGGCCTGCCATTTGCGCCGCGGCTCTGCCGGGTGTATCAGCGGTTCATGCGCCTGAAATCCGATATCTTCGTGTCTGCCCTCGTTCGCCGGGTCTTCGGTCTTGGCGGCTACGCGGCCGTTTTGCGCAAGGGCGCGGAGGAGGCGGGGGCGATCTTCATCCGGCAGCGCTCGCGCCTCGGAACGGAAACGTTCTATGCCCCGGCGCCGCAGAGTTTTTTCGACGATCCATCACCTGGCCGGTTGTTTGAAATCCGGCTGGAGGCTGTCGATGGCGGGACGGTAGACGAGGCGGTTGCCCGGGAAGTCCGGTTCGATCCCGATTGCTGGGTGGTGGAAATCGAAGTCGATAGACGTGGTGACCTGTTTGATGTCACGGGCGGAAAGGACAGCTGATCTGTTGGACGGCTCAGTGCGTGCGGCCGAAAGATCGCTTGGGCTGGCCGGTCTGGGCCGTGCGGGCCGTATCCTGCCGGGCGGCGGCTTGGCGCGGGTCGGTACCCCGGTCGGGTGCAAGATAGGGCTGATGTCCCGGCACGCTCGCCTCGCGTTCGGTTTGCAGCCACCCTTGAACGCGGGCGCGGCTTGCCGTGATGTGCAGGGAGGCGAGCAAGGCATCGCCGCGTGTCGCAGCGCCAAAGCGCTCCGCAAGGTCGGGATAAAACGCCGAAAGCACGAAAAGGCTGTCCGCAGCAGACATATCCAGGGCGACAAGCGCCGTTGCGAGCTGCTGGCCGGAAATGTCGAGCAGGATGCGCTCGCCGAGATCCCGGCTTGACGACAACGCGCTGGCAAGGCTGGCGGCAAACAGATTGGCCTCGCCGGAGCGGGCAAAACGAACCAGCAGTGCCTCGTGCAGCGGGCTCAACGGCTCGATCGCCGGATGTGCCGGCCGGGTGACACGAGCGAGCGAGCTGATATCGCCGCGCAGCTTTTCCTCGCGCAGAAGTTTCGCAGTGGTCATTTCCCGCGCGGTCACTTCCGGCTGACGCTGTTCTGCCGCCGGGGTCTGCGGGGCCACAGTGGCAGGCTTTGCCGGCACCGCGGATGTCTGGCGCCGTTCGACCAGCGCATCGACCAGCTGAACGGAAAGATTGTCGCGGCGGGCAATTGCCGTGGCGTGGGCCGGTCCCTGGGCGCGAATGATCTGCATGAGCGTCGCATCGGTAACCGAGGTCGAGCGGGTGAGAAAAATCGCGGCGATCGATACCGGCGCATTGCCGATCTGCAACGCGACCGACTGCGGCACATGCTGACATTGGGACAGGGCGGCAGCCGCCTGACGGCGGGCTTCATCGCTGGAGGCGGCAAACAGCGGCTCGAACAGCTCGGAGAATTGCTTGAGGTCGGTTCTGCGGGGATGGCGAAGGCCATCAAAACCGGTCACGGTCGCCATCAGGACCACGTCCTTCAGCCGCCCTGTCTGCGGTCTTTCCAACTCACGAAACCGATCCGTCACGGACACACCCATTCGTACGCAAAACACCACCGTCCCGAATTCGGACAGACGGGTTTCGCCGCTCATCCGAAAGGGTGCCGAAATTCAGACAGATCCGCAGGAGACATCGCCGGACGCCGTGGATGCCAACAGTGCAATCGACGCTAAGGCGCTGAAAACATTGATGCCGACCAAGGCGATGCCGCCCCTGCCGTTCATGGCTGAATGATAGTGTCAGAGTAGGGCGACGTGGTTAACATTTCGTTTACCGCAGCGTCAAAGCGGTACTACTTCGGCAGAGAGATCACTTTTGCACAGGTTCTTCGAACGGATCCCTATTATCGATCAAGGGCCCGTTTCGGTCATATCGCAGAGCTGGCTGTCGGCGGCGTCGGCAATCGCGATGAGGATTTCTTCACGGCTCCAACCGGCGAGATGCGCCTTTGCGGCAAGCAGAAGGATTGCAGGATAGACATTACGAAGACATTGCCGGCGGCGGTCTTCTCCGGTCCACTGGGGTAAAGGACTTGGAAACATGCTGTTCTCCCATCATGAAGGGACAACCCATGCGCGATGATATTGTTCCGTCGCGTCAGCGGTGAGCGGCCTGCAAAGCCAAACGGGCGGCATTGCGCCGCCCGTCTTCGTCAATGACCTGATTTTGACAATCTAGTTGCCGCAGTTCGGATCGCCGGGGAGGCACGCTTGGCCGCCATTGTTGCGCTGGTTTTGTCTATTGCCGTTATACTGGTTCCGGTCGAAGCGACTGCTGCTGGGTTCCATTCCACCGGCACGATTGCGCTGTTCGATACGCTGGCGATCCCTGTCAAGCCGATTGTTCTGATCTTCGCGGAACTGCTGGGCGTTGTCGTCGCGGCGGCGGTCGATCCGTTCCTGATCCGGGTCGCGCCGGGGGCGCTCAATGGTAATGCCGTCGTCATCGCTGCGGCGGGGCCGGTCGAACGTGTTGTAATCCCGGCGCGGACGGCGATCCGGATCATAGCGATCGCGGTCGCGGTCACGGCGGTAGGAATTCCGGTCCCGGTAGAAATCGCGATTGCGATAGTTGCGATCCCAATAGTTTCCAAGTTCGAAGGTGATCAGCGGAATGCCGAGATTGTCGTAGTAGTCCGGCTCCACGTAAATGCGCCGCCGCTGGTACTCCGCCTGGATATACCGGCCGGCAACCCAGCCGCGGCCCTTGTAGAAGGACACGTCGCACCATGGCGTGTCGGCGAGGCATCCATGAATCTGCACGGGGGTGCCGGCCGGAATGCTGGTGACGGCCGGATAGCGTGTGCTCGGGCCGGAACGCATGTTGACATTGGCGGTGGCAAAGCCTTCTGCCGCCTGTGCGGCTACCGGCAACAGAAACGCTGCCGTTGCAGCGACCGCCAGCAGCGTGGACTTCAATGAAAATCGTCTTTTCGTCGTCATGAGTTGTTCATCCTATCAATCCGGCACCACCTCGGGTTCTAGGCCGAGCGGTTCTGTGCAAACACCTTTGTTTTTATGTCTTTTTTGAGATGGCGCTGTTTTGCTGTGCACGTTACCGGCAACGGTAAACGCAAAGCTGGTCGGCTTCGTTCCGCAGATCGGCGCAGGCCCGAAGGCGAGATGAAAAGAGCTTTCGCCGACCAGCGGAAACAGGGAACCAAAGGCAGGCTGGCGCGTTATGAGGGGATCGCAAAAGGAGCCCAACTATGGTCGAAAAGAAATTCTCAGCCGTGCCGAACGAAGCCGTCGCAGAAATCGAAGCCAGCGCGGCGCGGGTCGATCTCGACAATCAGATTGCGGAACTGCGCGCCGAGATTGCGCGTCTGACGGAATCCGTATCTGCCATCGGTAGCGGTGCCAAGGCCGTGGTGACATCGGAAGCCGAAGTGCTTGCCGAGCGCCTGCGCGAGCGCATCCGCGAAGAGCCCGTTTCTACATTGCTGGCGATTGCCGGCGTCTCCTTCGTGATCGGCCTTCTGGCGCGGCGCTAAACGGCGGCGCCAGAGCGGAAAGGGCCTGTGCTGTTCCCTTTGGAACAGCCGGTATGTGGTCTCTCCTCTATTCTGTTCATGCGGGCTTTTGATCATGTCCGGCGCTACGGTGCCGGACATCTCTTGATAAGGCCACATCTTTGCCCACAATGATTTCCATGGTGATGGCAGAGCATAGCGAAGACTGGGTTTGGCCGTTAAGTAACTGTTAACGATCGTATGGCTCAATCGGGCGGCAGCGCAAATCAGGCGATAGCCCGCAACTCCAGGCCGAAAATGGCCCGCTTGCATGACTGGCATGAAATCCGGATATTCCCGGAAGAAGGAGCAGACGAGAAAGACGCAGATTGTCCGGGCAGCAAGCCGGAATGCGTCAGCCCGAAAACGGGCAGGGTGAAATCGGTCAATCGTTCATCCGTCTCAACCATTTTTGGAGACGAGCATGGCAGAGGTTATCAGATTAGAGGACCGTCTTGTACGGGCACCACCCAAGCCCTCGATGGGTCCGATCGTGCCGCAAAAAGCCGAGATCCTGTTGTTTACCGGCATTCGCTACGAACGCCTGGACGGTCACCCGGCTGGAGCATCGGTAAAGCCGCCCGCAGGCAAAGCTAAAAAGCACTGATCCATTGGTTTTTGAGGTTCGCAGCAATGTGCTGATGAATGCTTGTTGCGTGGCATTATCGCGATGCTTCTTCAGCGGTAACCGCTTCCCGATTACCGGCGGAACGGTTCGCAGCTCGCTTCCGCCAGAAAATCGCGGGCTGTCTCTTCAAAACTATCCATAGGCGCCAGTGCACGTAAGACGGCGTAGCCCTCTTCATCCGGCATTTCCACCAGGATTGATTGGGCAAGGTTTTCCGGTGGTGCCTTTCTGAGGTCAACCAGCTGGATCGGCGTCGCCATCACCAGATCCAGATTGCCGTTGACCGCCGTATGGTCGTTCATGCTGAAAATCTCGTTGGAATTGGCATCATAGATTGCCAGCGACCAGAAGGGCACGGCACCCTTGGCAACGAAGCGGGCAGGCCCTCCATCGACCGAAAATCCGCAGACGGCGACGCGCAGGTACGGATCGTCATTGGCAAGGCCCGTTGGTCCCGGTTCAGCGTTCAGCGAAAAGAAACTGTCCATCTCGTAAAGGCCGAGGACCCGGCTATAGGCGTCCTTGCCGGTAAACCGCGGCAACGCCAGAACGATGACGATGTGGAGCAGGGCTGCTCCGACAAGACCGACGAGGATGGCAAAGACAATGCTACGCATCGGGGCACCCTGTCTTGACGATCGCCGGCATCGCGAGATCGATCAGACCGGAGGAACCGGCGGTCGGTGTATCGAGCAGGGTCAGCACCAGCTTGAAGGGGCCAATCCGGCGGATTGCCAGCCAGTTGCCGGGCTGGGCGGCTGGTGAAACATGGATGACAAAGGTGCTGTCAGGTTTGCGCAGCACGGTCCAGGCGTTGATCGCTGACGGCAGGGCCGGATCGGTCTTGGCCGGCTGATCGCTGGCATTGGCCGTATAAAGCGTCCAGAACCGGGCGGGCGGGGTCGTTCCTATAATATCATAGGAACAGCCGGAGGACAGTTTTTCGCCGGTGCTGTCCATGGCGGCGGTGAACTCCAGGCCTTCTGCGCCGCCATAGAGCAGCTTGCCGGCGCGTGCCCGGTGCGCCTTGGCGTAAGGATCGGTATTTTCGGTCTGCGCATCGGGAAGGGCAACCCATGGCCCGAGCGCGATCGCGCCAAATCCGACCGTCGCCTTCAGCGCCGAAACGGTCGAGATGATGCCGACGCCGAAGGTGACGATGAGGGCAAGGGCAACGAGAAAGGGGATACGGAACAAGATATTCTACCGTTTGGCGTCGAGACAATGCAGCCCTGCCTTCGAAAAGGCGTGTCTACGTCGCCTCGACCGTCGCACGATTCTGGTCCGAAATCGATCATTGTTTTGAACCATCTACCGTGACGTCGCATTTCGCCGGGCGGCATTCACTTGTAGCGAAGCACAGAAACGAATGCCTTGCCGTAATCGGCGATGATCGTTCCGACCTTCTTTCCGCCGGTCCAGGCGGGTTTCTTGTCCTTGTCGCCGTTGATCAGATCGCGGGCTTCGAACCACTTTTGGCTGGATCCGTTGAAATAATCGAGAAGTGTACCCTTGGAGGGCCGGAACAGGCCGTCCATCATGCCGTGGATGAGGATTTTTGCACCCGTATGCGGATCAAGCACCTTGTCCGGATTGGCATAAAGCGCATCGCCGAGACCGAAATGTTCGCCCATCTTCTTGTAATTGACGGCGTGCGTCAGCTGCACATAACCGCGGCCGTAATAGGAATTGCCATTGGTGTGCCGCGTCGCGTAATTGTAGATGCCCTGGGCTTTGCAGTATTTCGTCACGGCCGTGTAGGCCCCCGCGTCGCTTGTGGCAAAACCTTCGCGCACGGGCTGCATCCGGCCGCCGGTCTCGTGCCAGGCCGTCGCCAGCTCATAGGCCAGCCATTCCAGCGAATCGTAGCTTTCGACCGCATCCCAGCTGTCGAAGATGGCGTTGAACCCCTGCTTGCGGTCAGCGGTCAGGGTCTTGCCGTAGAGCTTGGCACTCGGAAATTTGGCTTCGAAATGGGCGCGGTCGACGATGGGCTCAGACATGATATTCCCTCCGGTAACAAAATCCCCAAACTGTTGTGCATTTCGGATGTGGGATGGCAGCTCAGCCGGCGGTGACCGCCGCGATCGTCGTTCCCCGGGTCGCGAGTGCATCATGCACGTCCCAGCAGGTAAAAGTCGTCCAATGCGGAACCCGGACCGCCTTGCACTGCTTCTGGAAATCGTCGAGCGCCCTCTGGCTGAATTCTCCCCAATGGCCATCAGCGCCCCAGGGGCCGAGGTCGTAGCCGAGAAAGACAAGGATTTTTTGGCGCGCCAGGATCGTCCAGAGATCTGACCAGACGTCGGGGATGGTGTCGTCGTCATAGATGCGCCGCAGCAGCGCGGCGAAGGAGAAGCCGGCGACGTCCTGCTTGTAGCCGGGGCAGATATCGTGGTGGCCATGGTGGTGGCGGACCTCGATATGCGGCCATCGGGCAAGGATCTCCTTGCCGACCGCAACCATCATCTCAAACTGTTCATCCGTCCACGGCTGCACTTTCATCAGCCATTTGCTGTCGGTGTTGACGGCCTCGATCCAATCGGCCTTGGCGGGAACGCCCGGCCGTTCATAGCCAAGATTGCAGGTTTCCACGCCGATGCAGGCGCGTGCGCCGCTTTCTGTCTTCAACGATTTTTTGCCGTCCCATCGCATCACCTGGTTCTTGCCGGCGTGCCATGATCGGTTTTCCAGGGTGACATAGCGGTCCACACCTTCGGCAAACGTTCTGCCGATACCGTAATGCGCAGAGGCAATGCCTTTGCTGGTGGCGCTGGGACCGCCAAGCACTTTGCGGGTGGTCGCAAGGCTTTCTATCGCAGTCCAGTGCCATGTGACGCCCATCGGCTTGTTGCCGGTGACACTTGTCCATCCCTTGCTGACGGAATGGCCCGGTTTGAGCGGAATCATCGCGCTATTGTTGTAGGAAAATGGCATGTGGCAACGCCCCCGAAAACACATCCAAAGGTTTATTAGAATATTAACGGTTGGGACGGAGTCAAGGGTTTTCGCCCAAAATTGCATGCATGGGTTGTTTTTTTTGAAATCAGGGATGCGCCGATATGGAATCGAGATGCAACCAGTGTTAGAAGGATTGCAGGCGAAAGCTGCCGATGGGGGGGAAGTCCATGAGGGTCTTGTATTGTTTATCCGCGGTTGCCGGTTTTGGCTGGGCAGCTCCCGCCATGGCGGAACCGCCGGTATCCGTGGTTGCCGCATTGGACTATGCCAAGCCGGACGAAAAGGCCGCTGAAACTCTGTTTTCAACGCTGGCCGATGCCGATGGAAAGGCTGTTCACCTGCGCCTCGAAATCGTTCCCGCCCAGGCCGAGGGATCGGCCGGTTACAGCCTGATGGCGTCTTCGGGCGGAGCGGATGGCTCGGTAACCTGCGGCAGGGACGGTTTTATGGGCGTGGTCGACAACGGCAAAACCGAATACGAGCTCACTCTCGGCCATCCGGCCAACCACCATACGCAATTGACCATCAGCATCGGCGATCGCCGGGGCTTCCCGTTCAATTCCATCATTTGCGATATCGCCGGCTATACCGAGAATGCCAATACGCCGCTGAAGCTCGACGGCACTTTTGTCGTTGCCATCGGAGCGATCCCGACGCAGACGCAGATCCAGCTGTTTCCCTACAATCCGGAATGATGCGTTCTAAAGTCCGGCGACTTTCCCCGGTGGTTCGGCCGGGGCTTTCAGGGCCGGGGCGGTATCAAACTTTTCGCCGATTGATTTCAACAGCCGGGTGACCTCGGAAGACAGCGAACGGGGACGCACCAGCGGCGGCAGGGCATTTTCGTCGGCGGGCTTTGCGGCGGCCGTTTCGGGTTGTTTCTTCTTTGCATCCGGGCCTGGCAGCGGATTGTCGATGCCGGGGATGGCCCGGTGTTCGATGCCCTGTTCGGCATAGTCCATCAACCGCTTGAAGGTCATGGCCGGCAGCGAGCCGCCGGTCATGTTGTTGGTCGAGGTATAGTCGTCGTTTCCGAACCAGACGGCGGTGGTGTAATCGCCGGTGAAGCCGACGAACCAGGCATCGCGGTAAGCCTGCGTCGTGCCGGTCTTGCCGCCAGCGACGATGCCGTTGTCGAGGGCTGCCTTGCGGGCCGTGCCGATGATCGGGATCTGGGTCAGCATGTAGTTCATCGAGGCATTGGCCTGTTCGCTGACGACGCGCTTGGCGGGCGGTTCGTCGCGATTGAAGTCGTAGAGGATATCGCCGTCATAGTTGAGGATCTGGCTGATGCCGTGGCGGCGTGATTGCAGGCCGCCGGCGGGGAAGACCGCGTAGGCCGTCGCCTGATCCATGACAGTCACTTCCGATGTGCCGAGCGGCATGGTCTTGTCGGTACGGATCGGGGTTTCGATGCCCATCTTCTTGGCGGTTTCGGCAATGATTTCCGTGCCGAGCGTATCCTTGGCCAGGCGTACGGGCACGGTGTTGATCGACTTGGCAATCGCGGTCAACAGGGTGACGCGGCCGGAATAGCTGCCCTTCGAATAGTTTTGCGGCGACCAGCCGCGCCATGTAATCGGCGCATCGCTGATGGTCGATTCGGGCTTCAGGCCTTTTTCCATGGCTGCCGTATAGGTATAGACCTTGAAGGACGAGCCCGGCTGGCGCAGCGCCTTGGTGGCGCGGTTGAACTGGCTTTCGCCGTAATCCCGGCCGCCGACCATGGCGCGCACCGGCCCGCCATTCTCGATCATCACCATGGCGCCCTGCTTGACCTTGTAGGTCTCGCCATATTGCCGCAGGCTGGATTCCACCGATTCCTCCGCCGCCTGTTGCAGGCCCATGTCGATGGTGGTGCGCACCACCAGCGAATGCTGGGCAAAGGGCGTGGCGATGCGCTTGGCCTCGTCGAAGGCCCAGTCGAGGAAGAAATCCGGGGCTGTGACCTCGGCGCGGTCGATGACCTTTGCAGGGTTGAGGCGCGCCGCAATGACCTGGCCCTCGGTCATCAGCCCGCCCTGGACGAGATTGGTGAGGACCTCGTTGGCGCGCGCGCGCGCGGCCGGCAGGTTGACATGCGGCGCATAGCGGGCAGGGGCCTTGAACAGGCCGGCGAGCATGGCGCTTTCGGCCAGGTTGATATCGGTGATGTTCTTGCCGAAATAGAATTGCGAGGCTGCTGCCGCCCCGAACGTGCCGCCGCCCATATAGGCGCGGTCGAGATAGAGGCGCAGGATTTCCTTTTTCGACAGGTTGCATTCGAGCCAGACGGCGAGGAAGGCTTCCTTGATCTTGCGCTCGATGGTGCGCTCGTTCGACAGGAACAGGTTCTTGGCCAGCTGCTGGGTGAGCGTCGAGCCGCCCTGGACGACCCCGCCGGCGCGCGCATTGATGGTCATGGCGCGGGCAAGGCCTAAGAAATCGATGCCGTAATGATCGAAGAAACGGCGGTCTTCGGTGGCGAGAACCGCCTTGACCAGCGTATCCGGCAACTCGTCGATCGGCACGGAATCCTCGTGGATAATGCCGCGATGGCCGATCTCGTTGCCGTAGCGATCGAGGAAGGTGACGGCGAAATCGCTTTGTGCCCGCCAGTTGCCCTTGGTGTCTTCAAAGGCCGGAAGGGCGAGCGCCAGCATCAGCACTGAGCCGGCCGTGCCCCAGGTCATGCCTTCGCCGAGCACTTCGAATAGCACTTTCTTCCAGCCGCGCATGCGGAAACGCCGGAAGAAGATGGTAATGTCTTCCCACCAGACGCCAAGCCGGAAGCCGGCATTCCAGACGGTCGAATCGATCCACGAATCGACGCGCAGCAGGATATGGCGCTTTCTTGGACGGTCGTCCTTCGGGACGCCGTTTTCCGGATTCGGGCTGTCGTCTTGGCTTGGATCCTGCAACGCGATGGCATCCTGATGGCTTCAAGTCCCATTCGATATTTGCATGGGCCGGGTTTCTATTCTACGCCGATATCGATAATGAGCCTTAAAAATCCGGCAATCTTTTGTAAAATTGTCGCTGAAATCCAACGGATGGAAGAATTAAGCACATGGGCGAACAGCCCTTCTGGAAGACCAAAACGCTGGCCGAGATGAGCAATGTCGAGTGGGAAAGCCTCTGCGACGGCTGCGGGCTCTGTTGTCTCAACAAGCTGGAGGACTGGGATACCGGCGAGATCGCCTGGACCAATGTCGGCTGCACCCTGCTCGACGGGGAAAGCTGCCGGTGCAAGGACTATCCCAACCGGCAGGCGACGGTGCCGGACTGTATCCAGCTGACGCCGGATGAGGTGGAGACGCTGAGCTGGCTGCCGCCGACCTGCGGCTACCGGCTGGTGCGCGATGGGATCGATCTCTACTGGTGGCATCCGCTGATCTCAGGCGATCCGGAAACGGTACATCAGGCGGGCATCTCGGTGCGTGGCCGCACGGTTTCCGAAGATGATATCGATGTGGAGGAGCTGGAAGACTACCTGGTGACCTGGCCGCTGACGGTGGGCGAGCAAAGCGCACGGTAAGTGCCGGGTGCGTTGTGGAATGGTCTTTCTGCACTGTCAGCGAGGCGAAACAGTTTTGCTCCGGTGTCTTCAGCCCTATAGTCGGGAATGATCGAGCCTGTGTCCCCCGTCAATCTACTGCCTTTCATCCTGACAGCCGTGGTGATCGAGATCACTCCGGGGCCGAACATGACCTGGCTTGCGGTCATTTCGGCGCTGGACGGACGCCGGGCGGGGTTTGCCGCTGTCGCCGGCATTGCATTGGGGCTTTCCGTCATCGGTGTGGCCAGCGCTCTGGGGATGGCAGCCCTCATCCAGTCCTCACCCGCGCTCTACGAGACCCTGCGATGGGCAGGGGTCGCCTTTCTGTTTTATCTTGCCGCGGAAGGGTGGTTTTCCGCAGGCAAGCCGCAGCAAACACAGACGGGCAGCTATCGCGGCTATTTCCTGCGCGGGTTGCTGACAAACCTGCTCAATCCCAAGGCGCTGTTGTTCTATATCGCGGTGCTGCCGTCCTTCGTGGTGCCGGAGCAGCCGGTTACCCGCCAGACTTTGACCTTGACCGCAGCCTATGTCGCAGTGGCCACCATCATTCATGCCTTGATTGCCCTGATGGCAGCGCGTCTTGAGCCGATGCTCAACGACCCGCGCCGCGAACGATTGGCCCGGCGCGGCTTATCGGCTCTTCTGGCGCTGGTTGCCGTGTGGTTTGCGCTGACGACGGCGCTGTAGCAGCGGTGTCCACTCTTGCTGGGACGGGTCAAGCAGCCGAGGTCTTGTGACCATTCAACAGATCTTTGGGCGCGACGTTGCGCCAGGCGGTATCCATCACATGGGCGATAATGTCGTCTTCGGCATCAGTGAAATAGACGGATGTCCAGCCCTTCAGGCCCCAGCCGCCAGGAACCGCAGCGCAGACGCCGGGCTCGGTTTCGAGGAACAGTTTCTGCTGGCCTGGGGTGAACTTGACGACGGCGCGGCCGGCTTCCGGCAGGGACATGAAGATGCGGTTGCCAACGCGAAAGTCGCGTTTGCCGAAATGGGCGCTTTCAACCGCGCCCGGCAGGCCCAAAGCCCGCTTTTCCAGGTCCTCGGTTCTCATGGGAAAAGTGTAACACGCATCCCGAATTGCGCAAATTCAAGAAAATAATCCTAATAGGAAAATAATCCTTGACGGCGTGACGGTCGTTTGATAGGTTTATGGCACAGTCGGAAAAGTGGGTGAGGCGGGATGCTTCGCCTCTCTTGCTGTATAGGCATTGATGGCGCAGTGTGGCTTGGTTTTCTCCGTACATTCGGAGATCGCGGCCCCTCATCCGACCCTTCGGGCCACCTTCTCCCCAAGGGGGAGAAGAAGGAGCAAGAAGCTCCATTGCGGTTTCAGTTTGGCCTACTGATTTCAAAAGGACATTGTCATGACGTCTGATCTGGATTTCGATCCGGAGCTGTTTGGCCTGTGGCCGAAAGCGCCGGTCTATGGCGGGGCGTGGCCGCAAGAGGCGGATGCGGCGCTTGAGGATGTTGCCCGCCGGGTGATCCTCGAGACCAAGGCGGAAGCCGTGTCGCCGCTCGACGATCTGCAGGACATGCTGAACGGCATGACCCGAGAATTGCGCGAACAGATGCAGCAGTTCCAGCGGCTGCGGCGTCTCTCCGATGACAAGGCCGAGGCGGCGGGCGAGGGGATCGACCGCAAGCTGATCCAGGCCGAAGCCAAGGCGAGCATCGAGGCGATGTCGGTGATCGTGCGGACGCTGGAAAAGATCGACAGCCTGCAAAGGACGATTGCGCATGACCGGCAGGCAGCAGCAGATACCGCGTTCGACGAGGCGAGCTACAACGCATTCGTTGCAGAAATCGATCAGCGCGTTGAACAACGCGCCAAGGAACTCTTCGCCAAATATATCGCCGATGCCGGAGACGGCGGTCCTCATCTCGACGGGCCTGGAACAGCGGGCGACCAAACGCCCGGAGCCCCGCGTGGATCGCCTGAAGACGAAGGCCGAGTTTCGCCATCTCGAAAAGAGGATGCGCAAGCATAGGCTCCTCGTAGAGCGTCTAAACCTTCTGCAAGCCAAGGCCGCAAGCGAGACGCGCCGTTTGATCGATGAGATGGACGGTGCAGCAACCTGCACTCAGCTGCAGGCCTTGCCGCGAGTGGAGAACGTCAACCGCAATGCACCTGCCGAAGACGAACAAATGCCTGCTGCCGATTTGAATACGGATGCTGCCGGGGTGCAGACATCGGCTGAAGCTTCCGAAACGCCGGGGGAAGGCCTTCAATCACGTGGCGGCGTCGATAGCCCATCTGCGGTGACTTTCAGTGCGGCAGATGCAGGCCGCCTTGAACGATTTCGCAATCTTGTCGCGTACGTCCGGGACTGGACGCAAACGGGCCGCTCCGAACAAAAGCCGCCGGAAGGCGACTGGCGGGTCTGGCTTTTGATGGGTGGGCGCGGGTCAGGCAAGAC
>UBTA01000174.1 GCA_900468065.1 Hyphomicrobiales bacterium
GATCGTGTCCCGGGAGGTGGTGTAGGTCGCGGCTGATGGCCGTGCTTTCCGACATAGGGCCGGAGGGATATCAGCGTGCCACAGCGGGCAGACTGATTTGGGGATCATCGCTCATTTGCGCCATGGTCTCAAGTGTCATGTACCTGGCCCGTTGGACGGCCCATTCGTCATTCTGTTCGAGCAGCAAGGCACCGACGAGTCGGACGATGGCTTCATCGTTGGGAAAGATGCCGACGACCTCCGTTCGTCGCTTGATTTCGCCATTGAGACGCTCGATCGGATTGGTCGAGTGCAGCTTTGCCCGATGCTCTTTCGGGAAGGTCATATAGGCGAGCACATCCTCTTCAGCGTTGTCCATGATGGTGGCGAGCTTTGGAACTTTCGGTCTGATCTGATCGGCGACGCTGCGCCATTGAGCGCTTGCTGCCTCCGCCGTATCCTGGGCGAATGCCGTGGCGATGAAGGCCGAGACGACCCGCCTGCCACTCTTTCCGGCATGTGCCAAGACGTTCCGCATGAAGTGAACCCGGCATCTTTGCCATGTGGCGCTGAGCACCTTGGTGACCGCAGCCTTGAGGCCCTCATGCGCATCGGAGACGACGAGCTTCACACCGCGCAGACCTCGGCGCGTGAGCCGGCGCAGGAACTCCGTCCAGATCGGCTCGGCTTCGGACGTGCCGACCTCCATACCCAGAACCTCGCGCCGCCCGTCGCTGTTGACGCCGACGGCGATGATGACGGCAACGGAGACAATGCGCCCGCCGCGCCTAACTTTGAGGTATGTGGCATCCACCCATACGTATGGCCAGTCACCCTCAATCGGCCTGTCGAGGAACGCCTTCACCTTGACGTCGATCTCTTCGCACAGGCGGCTCACCTGGCTTTTGGAGATGCCGCTCATACCCATGGCCTTGACCAGGTCGTCGACAGAGCGGGTCGAGATGCCTTGAATGTACGCTTCCTGGATGACCGCCGTCAGAGCCTTCTCCGCCATCCGACGGGGCTCAAGAAAGCTGGGGAAGTAGCTGCCCTTGCGCAGCTTTGGGATGCGAAGCTCGACGGTTCCGGCCCGCGTCTCCCAGTCACGATCACGGTAGCCATTGCGCTGAGCGAGACGCATCGGGTTCTTCTCACCGAAATCAGCACCGGTGGCTCCGCCAACCTCCAGCTCCATCAGCCGCTCGGCTGCAAAGCCGATCATCTCGCGCAATAAATCGGCATCAGCGCTCTTCTCAACAAGCGAGCGCACGTTCATCATGTCATTGGTCATTGGTGGTCTTTCCGTCAGGTTGGTCTTCAACAACCCGACCCTAGCGGAAAAACACTGATGGCCACCTTACTCCTCAGAACCTACACCACCTCCCGGGACACGATC
>UBTA01000179.1 GCA_900468065.1 Hyphomicrobiales bacterium
AGGTTTACTTTGAATGCAAGAAAATGCTGCTCTGACATGGTACCCCGCGGTGAGGTCTGGCTCGCAGCACTCGATCCCACGGTTGGTAGCAAAATTCAAAAGACCAGATCCTGTCTGATCATATCGCCGGCCGAGGACGATGCCGGGCCTTTACGCGGAGTAGTGGTGCGCCTTCAGGCGCCCTCCCCACCCTCTGCCAATTTCTTCTGGTCCATCGCCGCCTTCACGGTCGCAGCAGCAGCAGCAGCCGCCGATGGGTCGTTGCTGGCGACCTGAACCGTTGGCGAGGCGAAGACGACGCCATTTTGGGTAAATGCCTCGCGGATCATCATATAGGCCTTCCGGCGGATCGTCGTCTGGTAGCCTGGCTTTGTCATCATCGCAAAGCTCAGGTTGATGCCATAGTCGCCGAACTGTTCGACGCCCTTCATCTTGAGCGTCTCCAGGATCATCGCGCCGTATTCCTCATCCTCAAGAAGTGCCGCCCCGACGCCCTTGACCATCTTGCGGACCTTGTTGATGTCGGTGTCGTAACCGACCGAGATCGTGAACTTGTCGATCACCCAGTCGCGGCTCATGTTCTGGACCGCACCCAGCGTGCCGAAGGGTACTGTGAAAACCGGACCACGGTGGTGGCGCAGCCGCACCGAGCGGATACTGAAGGACTCGACGGTCCCCTTGTAGCTGCCGCTCTGGATGTATTCTCCCACCCGGAAAGCGTCGTCCATCATGTAGAAGACACCGCTGATCACATCCTTGACCAGGGTCTGTGAACCAAAACCGATCGCGACACCAAAGATGCCGGCACCAGCAATCAGAGGGGCCACCTGAACGCCAAGACCGGAGAGAACCATCAACACCGCGATCACGGCAATAATGACGGCCAGCACGGTCCGCAGCAGTGGCAGCAGCGTCAGCATCCGCCCGTTGCGCGCCGCATGAGCTGAATCGCCGGTCGTGGAAGCCCGCGCGTGCTCCAGTGTGCGGTTGATCACCGCCTTGACGATCTGCCAGAGGATGTCGGCGACAAGCAGAATGACCGCACCTGCCAGAACGCCCTGGACGAGCCGATCAGCCATCGCGTCGCCGGTGAACATCGACGACCGCTTGCTGACGATGAAGCCGAGCCAGAGCACGGCCAGCGTAATAATAACCGCCCGGGCACCCCGTTCCACCAGCACCTCAACGACGGGATTGCCGTTACCGGGCATGTCGGGCTGGCCCGCGAACGCGTTTCTGGCGATCGCCGTGGTTGCCTTCAAAAGTCCGGGCAGAATGAGGGCGTAGATGCCCAGCCAAAGGACGATGACAAGACCGGCGACCCACAACGCCCACAGCAGGCATAAATAGAATGTGAGCGCCCATTCCATTGCCCCGCGGCCATGCGGACGTGTGATCGCACCTGGCCGGTTCCATACGGTTTCGATGGCAACCAGCAGCAGCCCAAGACCTAACGCATAAACGACCACCCCCCTCACCGCCGGCATAATGTTCAGCGCTGCCATCACGCCGGCGAGCGCCCAGCCGGCAAACAGGATGCAGGCGAACCAGAAGATGCGTTTGTACCAGAAAGCCCCGGACCAACGATCGGCCGACGCCAGACCGGCTGTCGCTTCAACGCTCTTGGCGGTATCCGGTCCGAGCAACAGCAGCCTGGCGATGCGGATGACGAAACGGCAGGCAATGACACCCAAAAGCAAGGGCAGCATCAGCGCGTCGAGCAGCGGCGGCCATGTCAGCGCCATGAACAAGCCCAGGCTTGCGAGGCTGAAAGCGACAAGTGGCGCCAGCAAGGCAAACAGATGACGGCCAGCGGCGTACAAAGGGTTTTCGGGGGCACCATCGGCATGGACCAACGCGGCATGGACCCGGCTTCGACGCGCAATACGGTGGAAAAGCCATTCAGCACCAAAGCCGATCAGCACCAGCGTCAGAAACAGCACGAAGACGCCCAAAGGACCGTGGCCGTTGATATCGGACGCAATGGTTGCGCCTGCGCGCATGAATTCAGAGGGAACCAGTGGAATGGCCTCTCCAATATGACGCAGATGATCGCGGATCCGGTCCCCCCAGGCGTTGAACTTGGTGGCGGACATGTCTGTATCGGGCTCGGCAACCGGTGCGGCCGTCTGCTTGTTGAGCAAGGCGCGGATCTCGGGATCGTCCAGCAGCTTGATCAGCTGATCAACCTTGTCCCCCGATGCCGGCGGAGCTGCAGCCTGTGCAAGAACAGGTTGGATAACAGACGTCGCAGCAGCAACCGCCAAGGCCACAACAAGCCAGAACTGCAACACTAACAGCCGGATATCACGAGACTTTTTCACGCGCCGAACCCCTCAACTCATACCGTCCCTCATGCACTTACGTGCATTTTAGAGAGTTAGAGCATTGCCCGGGAACTTTGTCACCTGCATCCGCGCGACGAAACGCGGCGCATGGAATTTTGCACCGTCTCAGCCGGTTTTCGGGTGTAGGGCCTCCGCTCGCGCTACCCTTTGGTGACATGGGCAATGGCTGCAGCCAACGTCTCCCCGGAAAAGGGTTTGACGACCAGTTGCACGTCCGGCCCCGGCGTCACGCCTTCGACCTGACTATGGCCGGTGGCAAAGATCACCGGCAATCCGGGCACGCGAGCCTTGGCGCGCTCCGCCAGCATTACCCCCGACATGTCGGGAAGTCCGACATCCGTAACGAGCACATCAATGGGTCGTTCGGATAGTACGGCGAGCGCCGTCTTGGCGTCGGCGGCCTCGAACACGGCGTGACCCTGGTCTTCCAGCATGTCGACCGTGCTCGCCCGGATCAGCCAGTCGTCCTCGCAGACAAGGATCGTCTGTTTTCCGCCCGGTTGCCGGTCAATCTCAGCCTGCTGTTCCGGCTCTTTTACAGCCAAGTCGGCCCCCGGCGCCTTTGCCAGCACATGACGGATCCGGCGGGCAAGCGCTTCGCGTGTGTACGGCTTACTCAACAGCTCGACCCCTTCGTCGAGCCGTCCGGAATGTACGATCGAGTTTTCGGTGTAACCGGAGGTAAAAAGCACGCTCAGGTGCGGCAGCCGCTCCCGAGCCTTTCGGGCCAGTTCCGGACTTTTCAAAGTTCCGGGCATGACGACGTCGGTGAACAGCAAGTCGATGGAGGCGCCGCTGTCGATAACCGTCAATGCGCTTTGCGCATCCTTTGCCTTCAACACCCGATAGCCGAGATCGGTGAGGATGGCGACGACGGTTTCGCGCACCGCTTCATCGTCTTCTGCAACCAGGATCGTTTCGCTGCCGCCTGTAATAGGGCCGGTATCGCGCTCGACAATCAGGTCTTCCGATTGCGTCGAGCGCGGCAGGTAGATCTTGATCGTCGTGCCATGGCCCAGTTCACTGTAGATCTTGATGTGACCGCCGGACTGCTTGACGAAACCATAGACCATCGACAGGCCGAGCCCGGTGCCACGGCCCTCCGGCTTGGTGGTGAAGAACGGCTCGAAGACCTTTTCCAGCGTTTCCGGCGACATCCCCGTCCCCATATCGGTGACCGCAAGCAAAACATATTGCCCGGGCGGAACATCGGCATAGACTTCGGTATATTTGGCATCGAGATACGCATTGCCGGCCTCGATCGTCAGTTTCCCACTACCGCTCATCGCATCGCGCGCGTTGATGGCGAGATTGAGGATGGCGTTCTCGACATTGCCCGGGTCGATATGGGTATTCCAAAGGCCGCCGGCGATGATCGTTTCGACCTCGATTGCCTCGCCAAGCGACCGGCGCAGAATGTCATCGAGATTGCGCACGAGACGGCCGATATTGACAACCTTCGGGGCAAGCGGCTGGCGACGGCCGAACGCCAGCAATTGCGAGGCAAGTTTGGTTCCGCGGGCAACGCCGGCCATGGCGTTCTGGATGCGCTGTTCGGCACGCTCATTGCCCGGCACCTCGTTGACGAGTAGCTGAAGGTTGCCGCTGATCACCTGCAGGAGATTGTTGAAATCGTGGGCAACGCCGCCGGTCAGATTGCCGATCGACTCCATCTTCTGGCTCTGGCGCAGGGCATCCTGCGTCTGGATCAGCTCCGATGTGCGCGCTTCGACCCGCTGTTCGAGTGTCGCAGCCAGTTCCGCCAGGGCGGCTTCGGCGACCTTCTGCTCCTGGATATCGGTATTGGTGCCGACCCATTTTTCGATCTTGCCTGAGCGATCGCGCAACGCAACGGCACGGGCTATATGCCAGCGATAGGCACCATCATGACGGCGCAGCCGGAACTCGGTCTCGTACTGGTCACCCGTAAGGCGCGCCGCAGCCCAGGCTCCTAAAGCATCATTGATGTCGTCCGGATGAACGATCGCTCCCCAGCTATCCCCATCGAGCATGCCCGAAGGCGTGCCGCTATAACGGTAGACCCGGTCGTTGAACCAGTCCAGTTGGCCATCCGGCTGGGCCGTCCAGACATGGTTTGGCATCGACTGTGCCAGATTGCGGAACCGCGCCTCGCTGTCAGCGACCGCCTTTTCCGCGAGCTTGCGACTGGAGATATCGACGAACAGGGCCGCAAATCTGTCCGGCCCGGCCTTGCGTGCCCTGACCTCGAACCAGCGGCCGTCTAACGCTGCTACCTGGACCTCGAAAACCTGGGCTAACCCGGTATTGACGACCTGTGCGTAGACTTCGAAGACGTCATCGGAAATCGTCGGGATGACGTCGCGGACGCTGCGTCCGAGCGCGCTGTCAACCGGCACCCCAGAGTGCTTTTCGAAAGCGGGATTAACTTCGACAAAACGGAAATCATTGATCAGGCCTTCGCCATCGCGGATGACCTCGCCGACAAAGAAGCCTTCCTGCATCTGCTCGAACAGCCCACGCCAGCGCGCCTCGCCCTCGCGAACAGCAGCCTCAGCGCACTTGCGGTCGGTGATATCGAAGGCAATGCCGATAAACCGCCTTTGCCCACTTTCGGGGCTGGAGACGACCTCACCACGCCGGGCGATCCAGCGCACCTCTCCAGTTTTGGGATCGATCCGGCGATATTCGACATAGTCGAGCGGATTGCTCTGGCTCAATTTTGCCGGACCGGTGTTGGCGCGGTCGTCCGGATGCAGAAGGCCGACCAGAAGCTTGTCCGTTACCACGACATCGGGGGCGAGACCCCAGATTCGCCGATATTCGTCCGAGACATCCAGCATGCCGGTTTGCGGATACCATTCGAACGTTCCGATACCGCCCGCTTCCTGGGCGATGCGCAGCCGCTGTTCGGTACGGACGCGTTGGGTTGTATCCTTGACAATCGCCAGCACGCCGGCCGGCACGCCGTTTTCGTCCGGGACAGGGCTGTAGTCGAGGTTGAGCCAGACGTCCTCTGGCGAACCGTTACGCTCAATAACCATGTGCTGATCGCGATAGCCAAGTGTGCCCCCACCCCGCACGACCTTAAGAACGTTGGCGTTGAATTCCGCCACTTCCGGCCAATATTCCCGAACATTAGAGCCGAGTGAGATCGGATGGCGCTGGCCGGCAAACCCGGCATAGCCGTCATTGTAGATCATCACGCCATCTTCGCCCCAGAGCAAGATCATCGGCACCTTGGCGCGCAGGATGATGGCAACGAGGGACTTAAGGCTTCCTGGCCAGCTTGAAAGAGGGCCGATCGATGTCTTCGCCCAGTCGTAATGGCGGATCAGCGACGCGATCTCGCCACCCTCGGCCAGGAACGGATAGCGCGTTTCGGATGCAGGCGGTTGCATGAAAACCTGAAATGAAAAGAGGAGCCCCAGCTGTGAAATCAATCGCCAGCACATGCTAGATAGCGCGTTTCATCGGTACATCAATCGGGCTTTGAGAAATTATTGCCATTTTGGATTGGCAAACGTAGCCGTCCCACGACGCCGGTAGAAGCCATGGTACTCTCGGCGAACCGGATCGGAGGACCCCACTCGCATGCCGAAAGCCTGAAATACCTGCCATTCCAGCACCCTCCCATGGAACAAAATGATGCGCCGCACAATTGTCTTGAGCAGATTTTGTAAAGAGGGATTTTCGCGATGGACGCCAAGTTGAACCAGTACAGGATGGAACCCGGCGGATGGCAGCAGCTCGGCGCCGTTCCGGATAAGGATGGCGTAAATTTCGCCCTGTTCTCGGCCCATGCGGAGCGTGTGGAACTCTGCCTGTTCGATGACAGCGGCTCAATCGAGACGGCCCGGATCGAATTGCCGGAATACACCAATGAAGTCTGGCACGGTTATATTCCCGGGTTGAAGCCCGGCGCGCTCTACGGCTACCGTGTGCATGGCGCCTACGATCCGGCCAGCGGCCATCGCTTCAATGCCAACAAGCTGTTGATCGACCCTTATGCCCGTGAACTGGTTGGTGATGTCACCTGGTCAAAGGCGCATTTCGGTTATGACCTTGAGGCTGATGACAAGGATCTGTCCTTCAACGAGGCCGACAGTGCTGCGGGCATGCCGAAATGCCGGATCATCGACCCGAAAGCCTATGACTGGAAGGCCGATCGCGGCCCCAATATCCCCTGGTCGAGGACAATCTTCTACGAAACCCATGTGAAGGGTTTCACCCAGCTGCATCCGGCTGTACCCGAAGACCTGCGCGGCACATTCGAGGGACTTGGTCACAAGGCGATCGTCGATTATCTGAAAAGCATCGGTATCACCTCGGTTGAACTGCTGCCGATCCACGTCTTCCCGGATGACAGCCATCTCACCGAAAAAGGACTTCGCAACTTCTGGGGCTATAACAGCCTCGGTTTTTTCGCACCCGCAACGCGCTACTACGGACCGCGCGGCATGGACGGTTTGCGCGACATGGTGCGGGCTTTGCATGACGGCGGCATCGAGGTCATCCTTGATGTGGTCTACAACCACACCGCCGAAGGCAACGAGCTCGGGCCGACCCTTTCGCTCAAGGGTATCGACAATTTCTCCTACTACCGCACGCTGCCCGACGACCACCGCTACTACATCAATGATACCGGCACCGGCAACACGGTGAACACCTCGCATCCGCGCGTGCTGCAGATGGTGACGGATTCACTGCGGTATTGGGTCGAAGACATGCATATCGACGGCTTCCGCTTCGATCTCGGCACCATCCTTGGGCGCGAACCGGAAGGTTTCGACCAACGCGGCGGCTTTTTCGACGCGGTGTCACAGGATCCGGTGCTCTCCAAGGTCAAGCTGGTCGGCGAACCCTGGGACATCGGCCCTGGCGGTTATCAGGTCGGCGGCTTCCCACCGGGCTGGGCGGAATGGAACGACAAGTACCGCGACACCGTGCGAGACTACTGGAAGGACACCGACGCTACCGCGCCTGATTTTGCCGCGCGCCTGCTCGGCTCCGGTGACATCTACGATCAGCGCGGACGCCGGCCCTGGGCGAGCGTCAATTTCATCTCTGCCCATGACGGCTTCACCCTCAACGACCTTGTTTCCTACAACGAGAAGCACAACGAGGCGAACGGCGAAGACAACAAGGATGGACACAGCGACAACCGCAGCGACAATTACGGCGTCGAAGGCCCGACCAACGATGCCGCGATCAACGCTGTGCGCGACCAGCAGAAGCGCAATCTGCTTGCCACGTTGTTGCTGTCACACGGCACGCCGATGCTGCTTGCCGGCGATGAATTCGGCCGCAGCCAGATGGGCAACAACAACGGCTATTGCCAGGACAACGAGATCAGCTGGGTGCACTGGGAGAACCTGCCGGGCAGTGCCGAGGAGCTGCGCGATTTCGTCCGGCAGCTCACGGCGTTGCGTGCCGCGCAACCCTTGCTTCGCCGGGAAAGCTGGCGCGACGGCATGATCGTCACCTGGCTTAATCCCGGCGGTGGTGAGCAGACGGAAGAGCAGTGGCAGGACGGGGGCGGCACGACGCTTGGTGTGCATCTTTCCCGTGAAGACCTCAAACACGTGGATGGCGTCTGGTCCGACACGCTGATCCTCTTCAACCCGCATGGTGGACCTGTGCCCTTCACGTTACCGGATTCACCTTCCGGCACTTGGGGCCGCGCACTGACGACAGCGGCTATTGCGCAAACAGGGACAAGCCCAGCCGTGGAAACCGTCTTCGAGCTTCCCGCCCGCAGCCTCACCCTGCTTCACCCCGCGTGATACGACGCAACCGAGCATAAGAGTAACGGCGCCCCTGCGGATGCCGTTACCCTGCAGGCTTTGCCCGCGGGACAGGCCGCGGCTTGCGGCCCGGAACGAGCTGGGCGTAAAGCGTCGCATATTGTTCAGCACTCCGCTCCCAGGAGAAGTTGGCCTTCATGCCTTGGTTCTGCAGACGGGCCCATTTCTTCGGCTCGCGATAGGCAGCAAAGGCGCGGTGGATGGACAGCCGAAGGTTCTCGGCCGTCGCCGGATGGAACTGGAAACCGGTTGCCACCCGGGCGGAAATCGCCGCGTCATTGGCATCGATAATGGTTTCCGACAGGCCGCCGGTGCGCGACACCACCGGAACGGCGCCATAACGCAGGGCATAGAGTTGGGTGAGACCGCACGGCTCGAAGCGCGACGGCTGGATGATCACGTCGCAGCCGCCGTGAATGAGATGGGCGGTCGCCTCGTCATAACCGATGCGAACCCCAATGCGATCGGGGTGCCGGCCGGCGATGGCCAGAAGTGCTGTCTCGATATGCTCCTCGCCCTTGCCGAGCACGATAAGCCTCCCGCCGAGGGCTGCGACTTCCTCCGCCACCTCGGCCAGCATGTCGCCACCTTTTTGCCAGGTCAGCCGCGTCACGGCAGCAAAGACCGGTCCAGGCCCGTCGTCCAGCCGAAACGTCTCCAGCAGCCGAGCGCGGTTTTGCCCCCGCAGCCGGATCCGCTTGTGATCGTAGTTGACCGGAAGGTAGGCGTCTGTCGCCGGGTTCCAGATATCCATGTCGATGCCGTTGACGATGCCCGTCAAAGTCCGCGGACGTGAACTCAGCGCACCGGCCATGCCCATACCGAGTTCCGGCCCGATGACTTCGCGCGCATAGGTGGGGCTGACCGTCGTGATGGCACTGGCAGTGCGGATGCCACCCTTAAGATAGCTGACATCACCGTAATATTCGAGGCAATCAAGCGAAACGCTTTCCGGCGGCAGGCCGATCTGGCTGACGACCGAGGTTGGAAACTGCCCCTGGAATGCCAGGTTGTGGATTGTCAGGACGCTGGGAACCTTTTTGGCATTGCTCGAATACTGCATATAGACCGAGGTCAGTGCGGTCTGCCAGTCGTGGGTGTGTACCACATCCGGAGCCCAGTCCGAGAGCAATCCACCGGCGATGGCCGATGCCACATAGGACAAGACGGCAAACCGTTTCCAATTGTCGGGATGATCCAGGCCGGCCTCGTCGAGATAGGGGCCGCCGGGGCGATTGTAGAGGGCCGGTGCATCCAGGATCAGCAGATCAAGCTGCTCGTAACGGGCTTCAAGGAGCGAGGCCTGGGCACCGAACAGGTCTGGGAAGAAATGGACCTGCCGGGCACCGGGAAGCTTTGCAAACAGCTGCGGATAGCCGGGTACCAGCGTGCGTGTATAACAGTTGTAGCTCTCAAGCGCCTTCGGCAACGAGCCTGTCACATCAGCAAGACCGCCGGTCTTGATCAATGGAAAAATTTCCGACGTCACCGAAAGTATCTTCACGCAGATCACATTCCTTGTACCACCGGTTAGCACTGCAACGCAGCTTCACGACGCACGTCGGCGAACCCCATGATGTTGTAAAGCGGAGCCGATGTCCGCAGAAAAACGCATTGCGTTGCAAAAAATTTTGCACCGCAAAATCAAACGCCGGGAATGGCAGAATTTCTGCCCAAACGCGCACGCCCTGACCGCGGTGTAGCGGCACCGCCGCCTCGATACGTGGGCTGCCGATCACCAAACAACCCACGCAATTTAAAAATTCAAGCCGTCTTGTTGCGCTTACGAGGAATGGGCTCGCCTGGCGCTTCGTTCTTGGCGACGGAAAGTTTGGAGGTCTTTACCGGCGTCAGTGGAATTTCGCCGGCCGCCGCATTGGCCTCTTCCGTCAATTCCCGCAATGCCTGCAGCCAATGCATCTCATGACTGTCTTCTGGGCGGCCGTCGGCTTCCCAAAGAGCGTAAGCCCGTAGTCTGATGTCGTCTTCGCTGATGTCCGTCATCTGCTTCTCTCCCCTTGTCAAAGTGGCCAAATAGAACTGCGACGGGAGCGCTTGGTTCCCCGGAAAAGCCCCTGACGACATTATACCGCCTGGAATCTTCGCGACGACCGAACCCGGAGTTTTACAACGGAATTACACACTCCCAAGATTGCGACATGGACGCGGTCAAAAAACGATTCGCATTTTGATGCTACGCTCAATTGACGTGCGGGCGAATGGATTCACAACCCAAGAAGGCGTTTTACACCATCTTCTGTGGAACCAAAGGCGACCAGCGCCGTTATGGTTTGCGCATCGGCTTTGGGGGTCGGCGCTTCAGGAGTGTGTCATGAAAAAAATCGTGTTTGCCCTGGTGCTGTTGGCCTGGCCGGCCGCCGCCCAGTCGATGAAGGTTGAAGACCTGTGCGTGAAGGTGGCCAAGAATCTGTTGATGACCGACACCCTGCACACCGGCGTCGTCCAGTCCTTCCCCGAACTCAAGCCACCGGGCGCACGCATGACCTATTCGACCCGCGACGGCGTCGAGAAAAAGGATATGGTCGATACGATCGAATGTCAGTTCGACAACGCGAAGGCACCATTCGGACTGAAACGTTTCTGCGTGACCAGTACCTGCTATTCCGGTGACGAGAAGAACGAGGAAAACAAGCGCCGCTTCGACGAGGTCCGCATCTTGCTGGAACGCGAAGGCCTCTAACGGCTGAATAAAGTTCAGCGGCCCGTCTTGGTGGCCATCCAGATCACATGGCGGGCACCACGGCCCTTGGTGCTTGCGCGCACCAACAGTTCCTCCACAGCAAAGCTGGCTTCCTTCAGCCTGCGGGTGAACCCTGCATCCGGCGCCGATGACCAGACGGAGAGAACGCCGTTTGGCCTTAGCGCCGTGTGCGCTGTGCGCAGACCGGCGACGCTGTAGAGATCATCGTTCGCGCGGCGGGTCAGCCCCTCTGGACCATTGTCGACATCAAGCAGGATCGCATCGTATGCGCCGGTTGCAGCCTGGATAAGACGACCGACATCGCCTTCGCGGATCGATACCCTTGGGTCATCCAGACAGCCGGCAAACACCTCGGCCATAGGACCCCGCGCCCAGGCAACCACGGCAGGCACGAGTTCGCCGACCGTTATCCGGGCATCGGAGGGAAGTTCCGCGAGTGCGGCTCTGAGCGTAAACCCCATGCCGAGCCCGCCGATCAGCATATGCGGACGTGCATTGCTGCGAATTCTCTCGCACGACAGGCGGGCCAACGCCTCCTCCGAGCCGCTCAACCGGCTGTTCATCAGTTCGATCGCGCCGAGCATGATGGAGAATTCGCTGCCGCGCTGCTTCAACCGCAGTTCTCCACCGCCGTCAGGCATTATCGTTGTGTCAATCAGGGTCCAGGGTATCACGGGCGCTTCCAATCGTTGAGGCGCCCGCGATAGCACAAATGGACTTCGAAAACAGCCTAAAGCGTCGCCAATGCCCGGTTGGACATCGCACCGCCATAGGCTTTGCGGATTGCGGCCTTCGCCTCCAGCGCCTCGATAATGTCTTCGGAAAAATCGACCTTGTGCATTGCGGCGATGTCGGGAAGTCCACCCGGCGTGAAGACGTTGATCTCGAGGATCTTGTCGCCGACGATATCGAGGCCGACGAGGAACATGCCGTCTTCGATCAGCTTCGGACGGACCATTTCGGCAACGGCGAGAATGTCATCGGTGATCTTGACGGCCTCGGCCGTGCCGGCCGCGTGCATATTGGAACGCACCTCGCCCTTGGCCGGAACCCGGCGGAAGGCCGCATAGGCACCGTCACGCTGCAGCGGCTTGCCGTTCATCATGAAGAAGCGGATATCGCCCGCCTTGGCCTCGGGCAGATAGCCTTGCGCGATGAGGTAACCTTCGCCGCTGACGGCTTCAAAGATCTGGTTAAGATTGGCATCGTCGGGCGTGGCGATCTTGAAGACATTCTTGCCGCCCGAGCCCTGCAGCGGCTTCAGGATGACGCCCTTGCGGTGATCGGCGATGAAGGCGCGGATTTCCTCGATGCTCTTGGAGATCAGCGTTTCGGGACGCACGGCTTCCGGAAAGCCCTGGAAGTAGAGCTTGTTCTGGGCAAGCGCCAGACCGGCTGGATCGTTGACGACGATCGACCCCCGCTCGCTTGCCAGGCGCCCGAACATGGCACCGATATGGGCGGCCCATGGCCGATCGTCGGAATCGAGCGACGGATCATTGCGCAGGAAGATGACATCGACCTCGCGAACGTCGATCGTCTGGAGCTTGGCGCCCTTCCCCTGGAAATCGTCGTGGAACGCCTCGGCGTTCTTGTATTTTCCAGCCGCAACCGTGGTTGCCCGCACCATCAGGCTATCGTCCGGGCGCAGGACGAAATCGCCCGGCGCGATGTAGCAAACGTCATGGCCACGGGCAAGTGCCGCCATAGCCAGTGCAGTGGTGGTGAAATGAGGTTCCTCGCTCTCGATCGAATTGACGAAGAATGCGACGCGCATGGTGGCTCCTAACTGATGATCATATCGAGGGGGTTCAGTCCTGCCCGCGCCTTGTCGAGGCGGGCCTGTGCGTGTGGGTGGGTGAGAAAGGCAGGGCGGATGACAGGCGCCTTCAGCAGGCCGCGCAGGCTCAGTTCCTGCATCACACGGAAATGCGACGCGGAAATCTTGCCCATCCAGAACGGATCGAGCGCACCGCCTGATTTCAAGTGACTGAGCAGCTCCAGCAACCCACGCAGATAGATTGCGTCCTTGGCGAGGCCGCCGCCGCGATAAAGCCGCATGGTCAGGTGAAAGGCAGCCACCGGCCCGAACCGATGTTCGCTGACGAGCATGCTATAGGTCTCGGTAAACGGCCGGCCCTCCAACATCCCCCAACAGGCAACCACCCGGGCTGCGATCAGGCGCAGCCGCCCGACGGTCATGCCGCCGGCCATATATTCGGAAAATACCGCAAGACCCTCCTGCATGCCCTCGTAGCCAGCGAGGCCGGAACGGAAGAGCCGCAGCCCCTGCGCCGAACCGTTGAAATAGGTAAGCAGATGCACGCCGATCTCGTGGCTCAACAGCGCATGAACCCGGCCTTTCGGCATCAAGGTCTGCCGTGAGATCAGCAGGCGTTCGCCCGAAACCAGCATCCCCGACGGCAAGTCGTCGCGCAGTTCGACCTCCGCCGCAAAACCCGGATATTGCCGATGATAATCCGCGATCATGGCGCGAGCCGCAGCGTCAACCTCATAGCAATCCGCCGTGTGAGGATCGCTCTCGATATCATCGCCATCGTCGGCCAGTGCTGCCGTTTTCACCAGGATTTCGCTGGCCACGCGATGGAGCGAGGCTTCGACGGGGCCATAGAGGGCACGGCCATATTCGACAAAACGCCTGGTTTCGCGCGCCGAGATCAGCGACAGCTGCAGGTCCAGTTCCTGCTGTTTCTCCCGGTAGAGATGATAGAGGACCGGGTCCTCGAAACGATCGAAAGCGACCGAGAAAAGTTTCCGCTTTTCGGCTTCGACCTGCACGGACAGCGGCCGGTAGAGAAATTTCGGTTCCTGGTTGAACCTGCCCGCCTTGAATTCCTGCCAGGCAGCTTCGGTATTGATCGGTGTGACCGCCAAGAGAAAATCGAAGCTCGACGCAACATCATCGATGCTGCGGTCGGCGCGGCTGACGGCATCGACGAATGCCTTGCGGCCGAGGGCCCTGTGTGTCGTCAGCTTCAGGCTTTGCGTGGCGCCGATAAAGGCTGCACAAGCCTTCAGGCCGGCGTCGAAGATATTGGCGACGAGCCGTTCGCGCAGGTCAGGATAGATATTGCCGGATTCCGGCTGCTTGTAGATCGGCGCGAACCGGACAGCGACAAGGGGGAATCCGGTCTGCGCGGCCAGGGTTGCCGCCTGGGGGTCGACCTGGAGTTCAAACCGATCGACGTGCGGGGTACGGAACTTGACCTGCCGCAGGTCGGCGCCCTCTGCCAATGCCGTCGCGGCCTCGTTCGCGGCTTGGTCTTGTGTCGAAGCAATCCTGATTTCGAATGGCGGCAGATACGGCGCATCGTCGGTGATCAGCGTGTCATGATCGAGCTCATCGATATCCAACAGCAGAAACGCACCAAAACGCGCGCGAAGAACGCCGCCGACTGCCGTGATGATTGGCAGCGCTTCCTTGATGTCATTGACGACCAGATAGGAGGCATTGGCAGCGGCGATGTCCCTGGCGGCAAGATCAACCCTGCCCCTGCCGATATGGACGGACAGGAAAGGCAGCGGCCGATCGATGTGCAGGCGGCCACCCTTGTCGAAATCCTTGCGCACCGATTTGTCCGTGCGGATACACTCAAGGATGTCTTCCAGCCATTGCGGTTGACTGACATCGGCATGACGATCGTTGCGGCGCTGGCTGGTCATGACCGCGCCCGCAGCGTCTCACGCAGAACCGGCAGGGAAAGGCAGATCATTTCCCGCATCGCTTTCAGCGCTTCGATGTCGGGTTCGCCAGTCCACTCGTCCATGAAGAATTTCTTGAACTCGAGGGCGATGGCGCAGCCGGTGTTTGGGAACCGTTCATGGACGAAACGCGTCTGCTCGCCCTTGCCCTGAAAGGCGACATTTTCGCGCACATCCATGCGCTGGCCGCGAAATTCGAAGCTGCGCAATTGGTCGATGAAGGGGTCGAGGACCGGTGCCCAGCGTTCTCGATCCATTGACGACGTGCCGATATTGATCTGCGGCGCTTTGTCGAACGGCATTTCTGAACCGTTGGGACCGTCCCGGCGGTGATTGTAGCTATGGACGTCGAGGACAACGAAAGCGCCGTATTGCTGCTCAAGGCCACACAGGTAGGTTTCCAGCATGGCATAATAGGCGTCGTGGACGCTCAACGAGGCCGCAATGGCAGCGTCGGATAGCTGCTGCGCCCAGACCTTCAAACCCCATGCCTGTTCCGGCTTGAGATAGATTGCGCCATCACGGGCACGGTTGATGTCGATTTCGAAGCGGGAGCGATGAAAGACGATCCGGTTGGGCAGGTCGCGGATGAAGAATTCGGTGAAGGGATCTTCCTCGCGAAGCCGCTGATCGGCACTGAGGCCAAGGAAATCGTGCAAATCGCTGCGGATATGATGACCATTGTGGATGGCTGTGCCGACAATCGGAGAGGCGCCGCGATGCGTCGACCACCAGTCCTCTGGGTCTGGATTGACGATGAATTCCTGGTCGGGGGACATGCTGTCCTTCTCGTTGGCGGGCAGTGGCAAAACTGCGCTCTTCAATCAACGAGTAAATGGATGCAAGGCACGTTTGTTCCATCGAAAGCGTCGATGTCAGCCTATGCGGGCACTTTCGTACAGGCCGGAATTATAATCTTCAGATTGTTTCGGTGGTGCTTCTTGCGGCCAGGCTGAACGAGGCGATGGCTGCTTCGCAGGCGCGCATGAAGCGCATGGATGGGCCTTCGCTGCCGGTCGCAAGCTTGCTTACCTGGGCACCCTCCATCAGCATCGAGAGAGTATCAGAAAGCAGCTCCGGTTCGCTGACGCCGGCATCACGACAGAGCTTTTCGAGACGGCGTTGCTGGGCGCGCTTGAAGTTTTCGATCACCGCATGGGCCGGATGGCCCTGCTCCTTGAGTTCGACGGCCGCATTGGCAAGGTCGCAGCCGTATTTATCGTCGGCGAGACACTGTGCCCGGGCTTTTACCCAGCTGTGGAGCTGAGCCATCGGATCGTTTGGAAAGGAGGCCTCGAGCTGATCCCAGAAGGCGGCGGCTTTTTCTGAGGTGAACCGCAATGTCTCGCAGATGAGATCATCTTTCGAGCCGAAATGACGGTAAAGCGTCATCTTGTTGGTCTCGGCGGCCTCGGCAATCGCATCGACGCCGATACCGCGGATGCCATGTTGCCGAAACAGCTCACAAGCCGTTGAAACAATACGATCTCGCGGTGCCTGGCGCGCTTTCACACAGTCACCTGTTTCCAGCCTTACATCTGCCGGTTTCGCAGACGATACGGATTTCGAATTTTTATTGACAAGGCTTCTTGACATAGGTGTGACCGGTCGGTAACTATTCGAATGTTACTTACTGGTAACACCGCCATGCAACGATGTCAAGGTTAAGACACCGGCCGGGATCCGCCCGCCGGAAAAGACGATGAACCCGAAGGAATACCCCAATGCACCAGGCAAACAGCGATCTGACCATCCATGAGGTCCTGACGGACCCGATGATCCGTGCCGTTATGCGTGCGGATGGCGTCACGACCAATGAAATGAAAACGCTTCTCTACTCTGCTGCCAGCGCGCTTCGCCAGATGCAGCCGGGAACGGTGAGCGCCAAAAATCATACGGCCAACCTGCTGGCGGCTCCCAAGCGCCGCCTGCTGTCGATGGTCCATCCGCTTGCTTCGCGCTCCGACTGCCTACGTATGAGCGCGTAACCCAACCAGTTCTCCCGGCGCATCCCTCAAAAGCATGCGCAAACAGACCCAGCCGGGCACCTCCGCCGGCTGGGTTTTTGTTTGTGGAGACTGTCGTGGCGGCTTGCCGCTCAGACCTTGACGTCCAACTCGGCAAAATCTTCCGTTCCAAAGAACTTGAGGTAGCGCTCGACTTCCGACGGCTCCCCAGTCGCCTTGCGCGGATTGTCAGATAGCTTGACAGCCGGATGGCCGTTAGCATCGCTGACCTTGCAGACAATGGAAATCGGGTTGAGGCCGCTGATCTGCGTCGGCGCGCAGCCGGCAAAATCGTTCGTCAGGTTGGTACCCCAGCCGAAGCTCATGCGAACCCGTCCCTGGAAATGCCGGTAGGTTTCCAGGATCGTTTCGACATCCAGACCATCCGAGAAGATCAGCAGCTTTTCCCTGGGATCGCGCCCCATTTTGTTCCACCAGGCAATGATCTTCTCACCCCCTTCGATCGGCGGGGCGCTGTCGGGGCGAAAACCGGTCCAGTCGGCAACCCAATCGGGGGCATTGCGCAGGAAGGCCGCCGTGCCGAAGGCATCGGGCAGGACGATCAGCAGGTTGCCGCCATAGAGCTGGTTCCAGTCCTGCAGAACCTTGTAGGGCGCAAGGCCCAGTTCCTGGTCGCTGCGCGCAAGCGCCGCCACGACCATTGGAAGTTCGTGTGCGTTGGTGCCGAGCGCTTCGAGATCGGTATCCATGGCGAGAAGCACGTTGCTGGTACCGGAGAAGGACTTGCCAATGCCTTCCTTCAGCGCCTCGACGCACCAGCGCTGCCACAGGAAGCTATGGCGGCGGCGCGTGCCGAAGTCGGAGATGCGCAGATCCGGATGGGCCTTGAGTTGCTCGACCTTCGACCACATCTTGGCCTTTGCGCGCGCATAGAGCACATCCAGCGCAAATGGCCCCATGTCCTTCATGGCGGTGCGGGAGCGCAGTTCGTTGATGATTGCCAGGGCCGGGATTTCCCACATGGAGGTGTGGGTCCACTTGCCCGGGAAGGTCAACTCGTACTGACCGTGTTTGCGCGACAATTCGTAGTCCGGCAGTTGGAAATCGACGAGCCAGGCGAGGAAATCCGGTGCAAAGATCTGCTTGCGGCCGTAGAACGTGTTGCCGGCAAGCCAGATCATCTCCTTCTTGGTGAACCGCAGGCCGCGCACATAATCGAGCTGTTCGCGCAACTCCTGCTCGTCGATCTCGTCGGTCAAAAGGACTGTCTTGGTGCGATTGATCACCGAGAATGTTGCATCGACCTCCGGATAGAGGCGCCAGATCATCTGCAGCATCAGAAGCTTGTAGAAATCCGTATCGAGCAGACTGCGCACGACCGGATCGAGTTTCCAGGCATTGTTGTAGACCCGGCGAGCGATGTCGGTCTTGGTCATGAATGGTGTCTCCCGCTCCGGCACTGCATCGCGATGCGCCCGGTTCTCCGTCACAGTCATGGCACGGCATTCGGTCCCGCCGCAACAGGCTGATGCAACAAAGCAATTTCCTCTAAGCCGTAAAATCCGGCCGGCCGATATCTGACGCCGCAACGCCCGCTGCAAACATCACATCATCACACCAAAAAATCACAAAATATCACTTATCCAGTTGCAATTCTCACGGCGATCGTTATATCAGGAGTGAAATAAGCCACGCGAAAGTACCTCGATGAAGCCCGAAGACCGGCGCCAGGCGATCATGGATATTCTGATGGAAATGGGCTCGGTATCGGTCGAGGACCTCGCCAGCCGGTTCGGTGTCAGCAAGATGACCGTGCATCGCGATCTCGACGATCTTGAGCAGGCTGGTCTTTTGCGCAAGGTCCATGGCGGCGCCTCGATCCAGTCCAGCCCGCAGTTCGAAAGCGATTTCCGCTATCGGGAAAAGATCGCAGCAGAGGAAAAACGGCGGCTGGCGCAGCACGCCGCGTTGCTGATCGAGCCTGGCCAGATCATCATCATCGACGACGGTTCGACGGCCGGTGGCATCGCGGATTACCTCAAGGATATCCGGCCGCTGACAGTCATCACCAACAATCTCAGTGTTATCAACAAGCTGGCAGCCGTTGCCGGTATCGATGTGATCTCGCTCGGCGGCCAGTACTCCAAGAAATTCAACGGCTTCTTCGGCATCACCACCGAGGAGGCGCTGCGCTCACTAAGAGCTGATATGGCCTTCCTGTCGAGCTCAGCCATCCACGGCGCATCCGCCTTTCACCAGGATCAGGAAGTCGTCCAGACCAAGCGGCAGATAATGAAGTCGGCTGCTCGCAGCGTTCTGCTGGTCGATCACGGCAAATTCGGCAAATCCGCCCTGCACTTCCTGACGGGGCTCGACGCGTTCGGCATGGTCCTGACAGGCGCGGAAATCGAACCGTCCTTCGAGCAGGGCCTCAAGGATGCCGGTATCAAGCTTCACAAGATTAGCGGCAAAGCCGCGGAGAAAACAAAATGACAGAGACATCCGTCTGGGTTGGAACCAGCTGGAAAATGAACAAGACGCTCGCCGAGGCGATGGTTTTTGCCGACGGGTTGGCAGAGGCCGATGCCCTGCGCGACAACCGCGTCCAGCGTTTCGTCATTCCGCCGTTCACCGCCACGCGTCAGGTCAAGCAGCGGCTTGCCGCAACCAGCGTCAAGGTCGGCGCACAGAACATGCATTGGGACGATGCCGGTGCCTGGACGGGTGAAATTTCACCGATGATGCTCAAGGATTGCAATCTCGATATCGTCGAACTCGGTCACAGCGAGCGGCGCGAACATTTCGGTGAGACGGACCGCACGGTCGCCCTAAAAACCGCCGCTGCTGTCCGGCATGGCCTGATCCCGCTGGTCTGCATCGGCGAAACACTGGCCGAACGCGAAGCCGGACAGGCCGACGCCGTGCTGCGCCGCCAGGTCGAAGGCGCTCTGGCGCTGCTCGAAGGGGCGGATAGGGTCAAGCCGGTGCTCCTGGCCTACGAGCCTGTGTGGGCAATCGGCGTCAACGGCATTCCCGCCTCCTCCGACTATGCCGACGAGCGCCACGCCCGGATCGCCGATTGGGCC
>UBTA01000175.1 GCA_900468065.1 Hyphomicrobiales bacterium
AAGGGCGAGGATGACGGGAAGTGGGGCGTCGCTTTCGCCAGACAATCGGCTTCAGGGTCACCAGCCGTTTGGCCCCGCAAGTTTTAGCGTCTGTCACGACCGGTGCCTATTCCACGTGCCGCTCAACCAGTGTTGCAAGCTGCCCGATGACCGTGCCCCAGCCATCGTAGAAGCCCGCCTGTTCGTGGATGTTCCGGTCGGAATTGCTCTTGTGCATGACATGGGCGTGATAGCCGGTGCCCTCAGGGTGATCCCGCAGCGTGATGATAGCCGTCATGAACGGTTGTTCGGCCGGCCGCCAGCCGCCGGTCAGCGCATTGGTGAAGACGATCCGCTCGCCATCCTTGACGTCCAGGAAACAGGCGGAGAGATGCGGCTGGAAATCGCCGCCGTTTTCGCTCATCTGCGTGGTGAAAGCGCCGCCCGGGCGCAACTCCATCGCGACGACCTTGCATCTGGCCGGCTGCGGGATCCACCATTGCTCGAAGCGTGACGGATCGGTCCAGGCGCTCCAGACGAGCGATCGCGGTGCCTTGATGATGCGGGAAATCGTCAGGTCAAGTTCGGGATTGGGTGATGCGGTCATTGTCAGCCTCCTTCTGCCTGGGCTTTGGTGACGAACTGCTCGAGCCTGTCGGTGCGGCCTTCCCACAGCGCACGCTGCGCCGATAGCCAGGCATCGACTACGGCGAACTGCTGCTTCTCGATGACGCAGGTCCGGACCCGGCCCTGCTTGCGGGTCTGNNGCAGGGCCATATCGAAGGGCTGTGCAAGGTCGCCGATGCTGGCAGGTCCCTGGCCCAGCCGCGCCAGGACAGCACGGCGGGTGGGATCTGCAAGCGCCTGGAAAATGCCGTTGAGCTGCTCCGAATACTGATCCATATGGCTAAGTATCACGCTTAAATACTTACCGCAAGAGCTAAGCGTTTGCATCCTATCCTTGACTTGTCAGGGTGAGACGGCATCTTTCCATTCGGGTAAGCGTTCGGGAGATCACGATGACGACGTTTTTTCGTATTGTTGCCGCTTGTGCCGCCATGATGGCCGCCGGACAGGCAGCGGCCAAGATTCCGCTGGTCAATGCCACCTGCCCCGGCAAGATCGAGGTCCACGCCGACCAGGGCGGGCCGATCTACATCAATGGCAAGGAATGCAAGCTCAAGGTCTTCAACCAGAACTATTACGAAGCCAAGGGCGGCGGCGTCACCATATCGCTCAGCATCAATCCGGATGGATCTGCGGATGTGTCCTATACCGGCAAGCACGGCGCCAACGGTGTCTGCACCGTGAAATAATCCGCAGAGGCCCCATGAACCAGAGCATTGCCCTGATCGCCCTTGTCGTTGCCGACTATGACGAAGCGATCGATTTCTATGTCACCAAGCTCGGCTTCGTGCTGGTCGAGGACAGCTATCAGCCTGAACAGGACAAGCGGTGGGTGGTCGTCAGGCCGCCCGGTGAGGGCAGCACATCCCTGCTCTTGGCACGTGCTTCGTCCGAACATCAGGAAACGTTCATCGGTAACCAGGCCGGCGGCCGGGTCTTCCTGTTCCTGCAGACCGATGATTTCTGGCGCGATCATGCGAAGATGGTTGCGGCCGGCATCCGCTTTATCCGCGAACCGAAAGAGGCGCCCTACGGCATCGTCGCGGTATTCGAGGACCTCTACGGAAACCTCTGGGATCTGGTGCAGTTCACCGACGGACGATAGAGCATCTTACGATCAATGAGGCTCTAACGGGCTGCTGACAAAGTCTGAAAATGACTATCCGGCAAGATCGGCATCCCACTCACCGTCATCCTAGCCCTTGTGGCGGGGATCNNCGATCGCACAGTTTCCCAAGTAGCCTGCAAAATGCTGAGAAAACGACTGTGTCAGCAGCCTGCTAAAGATCACCGCTTCTTCTTGAACGGCTCCATGCCCTTGCGGGCCAGTTCGTCGGCGCGTTCGTTTTCCGGGTGGCCGGCGTGGCCCTTGACCCAGTGCCAGGTGACCTTGTGGCTCTGGTTGGCGGCGTCGAGCGCCTGCCAGAGTTCGCCGTTCTTCACCGGCTTCTTGTCGGCGGTCTTCCAGCCGTTCTTCTTCCAGCCATGGATCCACTTGCCGATGCCGTCCATGACATATTTCGAATCGGTATAGAGATCGACCTCGCACTGCGTCTTCAGGCTGGTGAGCGCGGTGATCGCCGCCAGCAGTTCCATACGGTTGTTGGTGGTTTCCGCTTCGCCACCGCACAGGTCCTTCTCGGTCTCGCCATAGCGCAGCACGGC
>UBTA01000176.1 GCA_900468065.1 Hyphomicrobiales bacterium
GGCGCATGGCGGCGATCGGCCGTAGCGGCACCACTGCGCGCAAGCGCGAAGGCGATGGCGCCACCCCGATCGCCGCCATGCGCCTGATCGGCGGCTATGTCCGCCATGACCGCGTCACCCGGTCAGCAACCACCCTGCCACTGCGCTTCACGCCAAAAAACCTGCTTTGGTGCGACGAGCCCCGCCACGCACTCTATAACCGCCCCGTCAAAGCGCCGTTCAAGCCGAGCCACGAAAAGATGCGCCGTGATGACGGCCTCTACAATGTCTGCCTGGTGATGGACTGGAACCTGCGCAGCCGGAAACGCTATGGCGGCTCGGCCATCTTCTTCCACCTTGCCAAGCCGGGCTATCCGCCGACGGAAGGCTGCGTCGCGGTCAGCCTGCCGGCAATGAAGCGGTTGCTGCGGTTCATGCGGCGCGGCACTGTGGTGAAGGTGGTGAGATAGCCCTCGACATAGGCTGGGATTGTTGCCGATAACTTTGCGACCCCCTCCCTGTTCTCCGTCAAAGCGCGCTTTGCCATGCCTTCACCGCATCCAGCGGATAGACCAGCATCAGCACGTTGAGCGTCAGATTATCGCGGATCAGCCAGCCGGTGAAAATCTCGAAGATGATGGCGATGGCGACGGTTAAGGCGACCGGTGCGCGGCGGGCGAAGAAGAAGCCCACAGCCATGAAGACCGTGTCCATGACCGAATTGAGGATGCTGTCGCCGTAATAATCGAGCGAGATGGTGGCGGCGCGGTAGCGGTCGATGATGAGGGGTGAGTTTTCGAGGATTTCCCAGCCGGATTCGATCACCAGCGCCAACAGCAGCTTGGCCGCTAAGGGCTTGCCGCGCAAGGTCAGGTGGGCCAAGCCGTAGAACAGGAAGCCGTGGATGATGTGCGACGGAGTGTACCAGTCGGCCAGATGCTGCGAATTGCCCGGACCATTGGCATTGGGCTCGAACAGTTTGATAGTGCCGCATTCGCAGATCGGCGTGCGGCCCATCCAGTATTCGATGACGATCTGCAGGACAAGCACTGCGGCGCAGGCGGCAAGCCAGAAGGTGGCGGCACGCGGCGAACGGTTTTCGGCCGGTACCAGCGTCGTCACTTCGGCGTATCCTGATCCAGCGAATGCTTCATGATAACAGGCATCTGCGACAGGGTGAACAGCACCGTGATCGGCATTGTGCCCCAGACCTTGAAGGCGACCCAGAAATCGGTCGAGAAGTTGCGCCAGACGACTTCATTGAGCACGGCCAGGAACAGGAAAAAGATGCCCCAGCGTATCGTCAGCTTTCGCCAGCCATCCTCGTCGAGCTTGAAGGCGGAATGGAAGACATAGCCGAGCAGCGATTTTCCAAACAGCAGGCCGCCGAGCAGAATGACACCAAACAGCGTATTGATGATGGTCGGCTTGATCTTGATGAACGTGTCGTTCTGCAGCCAGAGCGTGAACGCGCCCATGATGAAGACGACAATGCCGGATATCAGCGGCATCATCGGCAGGGTGCGGGTGAGGATCCAGGATGCGGTGAGCGCAATCGCGGTCGCGGCCATGAACAGGCCGGTGGCGATGAAGATCGGTCCGCCGAGTTCGGTCAGCGCCGGGAATTCCCGCGCCAGCCACTCGCCGCGTGAATTGGCGAAGAAGAAGACCACCAGAGGGCCAAGCTCCAGCACCATTTTCAGGAGCGGGCTGATTTCCTTGCGCGGCTTGACCGCCTCGATCGATGACATGATGTCGTCCTTAAGTGCCTGCTCGATGGAGCAATCCTATTGCAAGTTTCAGGTGCGTGGATGTTTTTCACGCGGATATTTCGGTTTTCGGTCGGCGAACTCTCGTTTTCCACCGTCATTCCTGTGCTTGTCACAGGAATCCAGCGACGCGGCGTCCGCCGCGTCAAGGAGTCTTTGGCGGCGCAGACGCGCCGCT
>UBTA01000200.1 GCA_900468065.1 Hyphomicrobiales bacterium
TCCGCCCGATATCTGAGCGAGGTATCCGGGATCGAAGAGACGATGAACCCGAAGTGGCAGCGGCATCTGCCCGTCACTGCTCCGCTCGACTGGCTCCGTCTAGGTTGGCGAGACCTACTCACGCAACCGTTTCCAAGTCTGGTTTACGGCTTCGTCGTCTTCGTTCTCGCGGCGACCGCTGTCGTGACCCTGTTCCGATCCGGCCTCGACTATCTAATCTTTCCCGTGATGGCAGGATTGCTGATCGTCGCGCCGCTCTTTGCCGCGGGGCTTTATGCCAAAAGCCGGACCTTGGCGGCGGGCGGGCGCATCACGATTGGTGCCATGCTAGGCGTGCGCCCGCTCGCCGGAAAGCAGGTCTTTTTTACGGGGATGGTGCTCTGCATCCTGATGCTCGTTTGGATGCGGGCCGCGGTGATCATCTACGCGCTGTTTTTCGGGGTGAACCCGTTTCCCGGTCTCGACGGCATAGTCAGCCTACTNNCGGCGTCTTCTCGATACCGATGCTCCTCGATCAACGGGTGGACGCGTTCACGGCGATGGGAGTTAGCACCGCGATGGTCTGGAACAATCTGCGCGCGATGTTGGTCTGGGGAGCGATCGTCATGGTCCTGTTCGTCGCCAGCGTGTTGACGGGATTTGCCGGGCTGATCGTCGTCTTTCCGCTTCTTGGCCACGCCACCTGGCATGCATACACGGCGGTCAGGTAGCGGCCGATGACCTGCTGCGCCCCCACGGATCTGACGCACGGCAACGACCCCGGACAGCGGAGGCAAGGGATCGAGGAGGTCATGCTCGCCAGCCGCGATCTCGGCAATGGTCTCCGGCAGGTCGCGTTGTCGGTTCCAGACATGCGGTGCGGCGCGTGCATGGTTCAGTTGGAGACGGCACTCGGCAGATTACCCGACGTTCGCTCGGTGCGCGCCAACCTGACGACCAAGCGGGTAATAATCAACTGGCATGCGGACAACGGTGGGTCGCCGGATTTTGCCGCGTCGATCGAAGCGATCGGATACACGGCCGTCTTGCCGGCGGACACTATCGACCAACCCGGCGAGGAGATGGCCGGGCTGTTGCGAGCCCTTGCGGTCGCTGGCTTCTGCTCGATGAACATCATGATCCTGTCCGTCTCCGTCTGGTCGGGCGCTGACCCGTCGACCCGCCAGGCGCTTCACATGATGTCAGCAGCGCTCGCTCTGCCTGCAGTCATCTTCTCCGGTGCGACGTTCTACCGCTCGGCATGGCGAGCGCTCTCACACGGCCGGGTGAACATGGATGTGCCGATCAGCATCGGCGTCCTGCTCTCGTTCGGTCTGAGTCTTTACGATACATTCGTCGAGGGACGGCAGGCCTACTTCGAGGCCAGCACGTCGCTC
>UBTA01000180.1 GCA_900468065.1 Hyphomicrobiales bacterium
CGAGCAGGACCTGGCTGCGGTCGCCGTTCGACAGGCCCTCGACAAGGTCCTTGATGGCGGTCGGCTGGTCGCCGGCTGGCTCGAAATCGGACTGCATGCGGATGGCGATGCCGCCCTCGGACTTTTCCGGGCGGGCCGGCCGGTGCGGCGTCCACATCTTGCCGTCCTTGAACAGCGGATTGCCGCTCTCGATCAGGGCGGAGAGGGCCTCGACGGTGGCGGTGACGGCGCCGGATGCCAGCGCCTCGGCGTCTTCGAGCGAGGTGTCCATGCCGGAAACCGGGTTCAGCCCGGCGGCGGCGCGGGTTTTCGGGTCCGATGTGCCGCCCATCGAGGTGCCGCGGGCGCTACGGCTGGCGGAAACACCATCCTTGCCGGCCTTGTCCTGCTTCGCCTTCTGGGCGGCGATTTCCACCTTCTTGCGGTGTTTTCCGGCCTTGGAGGCGACGTCGTGGCGGGTCTCGATGGTCTCTGCCTCGGCCATGCGCTGCAGCTCGTTGGCCCAGTCGGCGACGTTTGACGATAGGGAGCCGGACGACAGGGGCGCGCCTTCGAACGAGGCCTGGGGAGCTTCCTCGAAGCCGGTGGTTTTTTTCGGTGCTTTCGACATGCGGGGAATATGGAGAGAGTCCGGGGAAATGTGAAGGGGGCGATGAGTACAAAAAGGCAACGGGATGGTGGGCTACTGCCAGTTTCTGACAGGATTATGCGGTGTTTTGTCCGGCAGCCTGCAGGCGCGGGGCGACGCTGTGGCGCCAGAGGAGAAACGGCACCAGCGCCAGCACGGCAATGCCGCCATGCACCCAATAGGCCAGCGCGAAGCCATGGTTCTGAACCAGCCAGCCGGCGACGATATTGCTGGTTGAGGCGCCGATGCCCTGGACCGTCATGACGGCGGCGAGGCCGACATTGAAGCGGCCGGAGCCGGACAGGATGCGCTCGGCGGCGATGGGCGTGGCGATGCCGATCAGCCCGGCACCGAGCCCGTCGAGGATCTGCACGGGATAGACCATCCAGAAATCGCCAATGCTGCCGGCGATTGCGCCGCGAATGGGCAGGGCACAGAGCGCGACGATGAAGACGGAGGCCAGGCCGAAACGGCGGATCAGGAAGGGCGCCGCGACGGCCGCACCGATCATCGTCAGCTGCGAGACGCCGGTGATCAGCGCCGTGGTGCGGAAGGGCGTTCCCAGTTCGACGGAGAATTGCTGGGCAACCAGCCGGCTGATCGGCGCATTGCCGAAGTGAAAGACCAGCATGACCACGGCCAGGACGACCAGACCGGGCGTGCCGATCAGCACCGAATAGCCGGACGGGCCGCGCGCGCCGTCATCATGACCGAGGCCGCGGGCAACCTTGTGGTCGATTTTCGCGGGATCGATCATCAGGGTGGCGGCAACGGCGCCGATGGCGGTGATGATCATCAGCGCGATGATGCCGCCCATGCCGAAGAACACGGTGGCGGCATAGACGCCGGCCAGCGAGACGACATTGCCGGCATGGTTCCAGAACTCGTTGCGCGAGACCTGCTCGGGAAAGGCCGCCTCGCCGACAATGCCCAGCGTCAGCCCCATCAGCGCCGGACCGATGACGGCGCCGACGATGGCAGTGACCGTCTGGCCGCCGACGACCACCGAAACGTTCGGGATTGCCAGCGTCAGCAGCGCCGCCACGGTGACCAGGATGACCGGCACGATGACCAGCAGACGCTTGTACACCGTGCCGTCCACCAGCGCGCCGAACAGCGGCGTCGAGACCATGCCGAGAATCCCACCGAACGTGGCGATCATGCCCAGCGAAAACGGCGACCAGCCGTTCGTCGCCAGATAGGCATCGAGGAAGGGGCCAAGCCCGTCACGGGCATCGGCGAGAAAGAAGTTCAGCGCAGCAAGCGCGAGCAGCGGCGTTCCCGCCCGGACGGAGGTGGAGGATGGCGGCACGCAAGGTCTCCCGATGGCGGCGAACGGAGGGCTGGTTGGCATTTCAGGCTGATCAGAAGGCCGTTCGTGAGGGATGCATGGCCCCAGTTTCCGGCAAAGACGGAAATGCCGGATGGGGTCAAAAGTTCCATCGCGCCGCACGGTGCTCGAACCGCCTCAAAACCCTCCGGCGATCACTGGAAAATTCCGCCTTGAAGTTCTTCAGGCGAACGGTACATGCTTGCCACCGTTTGCCATTGCTCTCCCAAGGATTCGAATATGCCCTTTTCGTTGAATACGGCTGCCGTGCTGCCGATCGTGCTGCTTGTGCTCTCAAACATCTTCATGACCTTCGCCTGGTACGGGCACCTGAAATTCACCTCCTCGCCGCTTTACATGGCCATCATCGCCAGCTGGGGCATCGCCTTCTTCGAATATTGCCTGGCGGTTCCGGCCAACCGGATCGGCCATGAGGTCTATTCGGCGGCGCAGCTGAAGACGATGCAGGAAGTCATCACGCTGGTGGTCTTTGCGATCTTCTCGGTATTCTGGCTGAAGGAATCGCTGACCTGGAACCATGCTATCGGCTTCTGCATGATCGCAGGCGGTGCGGCCTTCGTGTTCAAGGGATAGGGCGGCAGGGTCTATTGCTGGGTCGGGGTGGGCTGGTCTTCGGTTGCGTCCGACCGCACCACGATGCATCCGGCGAGGCGATCATAGAGGGGTTGGCCGCGCCATAAGAGGAAGGGGCCGAACCACCAGAGGGCGCCGAGCAGCCAGGCGGCGGCGCTGACGGCGAACAGCGTGCTGAAGTCGGGCGTTTGCATGTCGCGGGCAGCGTGGATGACATCGACGAATTGGCCGGNNCCCCCGGCAGGTTCTGGCTCGCATGGACGGTGACGGCAATGCCGAGAAGGCAGGCCGGCAGGAATTTCCAGATTTCCCGGGACAGGCATTGCCTCAGCGAGGGCGTGGTTTCGGCCACATTGACGATGCGCAGGAACATCAGCGCCTTGCCGGGCGTGCGTCGGCCGCTGGACGTTATCCGGGCGCTGGCGGCGACGAACAGCGCCAGGAAGAAAAGCTGAAGCAGGATGTTCGATGCCGTGCTGGCTGCGGAAATATCCAGCGGGATGGCGTTTCCGACCTGATCTATGCCGATCGAAACAAAGCGGCTTGAGCCGGTTGCGTCTGCGGCTTTCGTCACCGTTGATATGAAAAAGCGCTGCTGCATGCTGATGCTGGAATTGACGCAGATCTGGTTTGTCCGGGTTTCGCCATCGGCCAGCGGCCATCCGGTTTCGACCTGACGGATCAGCGGACTGTCCGTCGTGACCTCGCAGGTGGTCGATTGTCCGATGGAGAAACCGAGGTTCCAGCCGGTAACGGCCTGCAAGGGGAGGACAAGGATCATCAGGACACTGTAGAAGACCGCCGTGTCGACAACAAACGCGACAGCCCGCCGCCAGAAGTGGCGCCGGGGCCTTGCTGCAGTCCTGGACATATCAATCGCCATCGAATCCCCCATCACAACAGTCGTTCGCCACCGGTTCATAGGGGCTGGCGCCGATATCCGGCAATGGGCAGTGCGGGGTTCGAGTGCGGTTTTTCGCGGATTGACATTTTCCGGTTGTAGCGGCACTCCGCAGGTCCGGCGAAAACCAACCGCAGACAGGAATGAACGGCAACGGCATGCTCCTCTTGAAACTGACTTTGGTTCCTTTCTTCCTGTTTGCCGTTTCGATGGCCGCCGTGCGCTGGGGGCCGGGGGTGGCCGGCTGGCTCGCCGGCCTGCCGATCGTGGCAGGGCCGATCCTCTATCTGCTGGTGCTGGAGCAGGGGCCGGTGTTTGGCGTCGGCGCAGCCGCTGCCGCCCTGTCGGCGATCTTTGCGTCGGAAGCCTTCAACCTGGCCTATGCCTGGACCTGCCGCTGGTACCATTATTGCGTCGCAGCGGTGATGGGGCTTGCCGCCTGGTTTGTCGCGGCCATCGTCCTTACCAGCCTGCCGGGAACACCGGCCCTTGCGCTCAGCGCGGCGCTGCTCGGCGTGGTGTGTGCGCAGACATTCCTGCCGCGAACGGATGCGGTCGCCAAGGTCATATCGATCACGCGGACCGACCTGATCATGCGCATGCTGGCCGGGGCCGTTCTGACGCTGGCGGTGACGATGCTCTCGGCGTCGCTCGGTGCGCAATGGAGCGGCGTGCTGACCGTGTTTCCGCTGCTGGGGTTGATCCTGTCGGTATCATCGCAGCGCGCCTACGGGCCGGACTTCGTCGTTCGGCTGCTGCGCGGCATGGTGCTGGGGCGCTTTTCGTTTGCGGCCTTCTGCCTGTGTCTGATCTGGATGCTGCCGAGGCAGAATGCCGAGATCGCCTTTCTGGTCTCGTCCGCGGTCTCCGTCACCGTGCAGTGGGCAAGCCGGCACATCACCGCCGCCTTGCGCCGGGCCAGAGCGTAGGGATCAATCGGTCCCGCCGAACAAGGTATCGAGGATCTTTCCTTCCAGCCTTGCCAGTTCCGGCGAGCCATGGCGGCGGGGACGCTCCAGCGGGATATCGAGATCCAATGCGATCCTGCCATGGTCGATCACGATGACGCGATCGGCCAGCGCCACGGCTTCGGCGACATCATGGGTGACCAGAACGGCGGTGAACGCCTGCTGCTGCCAGATGCTTTCGAGCAGGTGCTGCATTTCGATGCGGGTCAGCGCATCGAGCGCGCCGAGCGGTTCGTCGAGCGCCAGAATATAGGGATGGGCGACAAGTGCGCGGGCAAGGGCGACGCGCTGGCGCTGGCCGCCGGACAGCACGGACGGCCATTCTTCAGCACGGTCGGCAAGGCCGACCTCATCGAGGATGGCGAGCGACTTTTCGCGCGCTTCCTTGCCCTTGGCGATGCCGGTCAGGCCGACCTCGACATTCTTGGCGATCTTTGCCCACGGCAGAAGGCGCGGTTCCTGGAACATGATGCGGGTGCGGTTTTCACCCTCAGTGCCCTTGTTGACCGTCAGCGTGCCTGATGTCGGCTTGTCGAGGCCGGTCAAAAGCCGCAGCAGCGTGCTCTTGCCGCAGCCGCTCTTGCCGATGACGGCGATGAACTGGCCGGCCGGGACATCGAGATCGATATTGTCGAGCACCGTCTTGTCGCCGAACTTGCGGCTGATGCCACGGAAGGAGAAGGCGTTTTCCCGGGTGTCGCGTTCCTGTGTCTGGGGAGCGGCATAGGGGAACCACTGGCCGGGAGACGTTTCGCGCAAGGCGCGCGCTTCCGCCGTTTCCTTGACCGGACGGGCTACCTTGGCTTTTTGATCGAGGGCGATGACGGACATTTTTGGTCCTCCGTATTTCGTTTCGCTGGTGTCAGGCGGTCTGAAAGGCGGGATGCCATTGCAACGTCAGCCGTTCCAGCAACCGGGCAAAGCTGTCGGCGAGCTTGCCGAGCAGGGCGTAGATCAGGATCGACAACACGACGACATCGATCAAAAGGAACTCGCGGGCCTGCATGGCCATGTAGCCGAGACCGGAGGAGGCGGCGATGGTTTCGGCGACGATCAGCGTCAGCCACATGATCCCCAGCGCATAGCGCAGGCCCACGAAGATGGCGGGCAGGGCGCCGGGGAGGATAACGCGGAAGAACAGCGTGGTGCGCGACATGCCGTAGACGCGGCCCATCTCGACCAGCTGCGGATCGACACTCTGGATACCGAGCAGCGTGTTGACATAGATCGGGAAGAACACGCCGAGCGCCACGAGAAAGAGCTTTGCCTCCTCATCGATGCCGAACCAGAGGATGACCAGCGGGATCAGCGCCAGATGCGGGATGTTGCGGACCATCTGCAGGGTCGTATCGGTCAGGTTGCGCGACAGGCCGGAGAGACCATTGGCCAAGCCGAAGATCAGGCCGATCGAGCCGCCGATGACGAAGCCGGACAGGGCGCGGGCGGTGCTGACGCCGATATTGCGGACGAGCTCGCCCGAGAGCAACAGACGCCAGAAGGCTTCGGCAACGGCCGAGGGAGCCGCCATGACATTGGGCGAGATCAGCCCGGTGCGGGTGGCAATTTCCCAGGTGAGAACGATCAGCGCCGGCAAAAGCCAGCCGGTGCCGTTGCGCAGGATCGATTGACCGGTGGATTTCATCATCTGCCCTTTGCTATCCTGCGTGCCGGTCCGGATCGACCGGCACGCTGCCGCATTTCCTGGGAGGAAATCAGTTCGTCGGTGCCGCCCAGACGGCGTCCGAAATGGTGATCTGCTTGGGGATCAGCCCGAGCTTGAAGAAGCGGTCGGCGGTCTGCTGCTGGCTGGCGACGATCTCCGGCGTGATCGGCTCGATGCCGAACTTGCTGCGGTTGGCGGCAATCGTCTGGGCTTCCAGAGGTACGCCGGTGACCTCATGCAGGGCTTCGGCCACCTTGTCGCGGTTGGCATCGGCCCAGGTGGCTGCATCCTTCAGGGCAGCGATCGTGGTGGTGACCGTTTCGGGATGCTCCTTGGCAAAATCGCGGTTGGCAAGGAAATAGGTCTTGACGTTCAGGGTCTCAGCCGAGGTGGTCAAGATGCGTGGCTTGTAGCGGGTTTCGGCGATGGCGAAGAAGGGATCCCAGACGGCCCAGGCGTCGATCTTGTCGCTGGCGAAGGCTGCGGCCGCGTCGGCGGGGCTCAGATAGACGGGGGTGATATCCTTGAAATCGATGCCCGCCTTTTCGAGTGCTGCGACGACGAGATTATGGGCCGAGGTGCCCTTGCCGACGCCGACTTTCTTGCCCTTGAGATCGGCCAGGGACTGGATCGGCGAGTCCGGCTTGACGAAGATGGCTTCGCCGGCACCGTTGGAGGGAAGGGCGGCGACATAGGTGATGGCTGAGCCTGCGGCCTGGCCGAAGATTGGCGGCGCATCGCCGGTCCAGCCGACATTGATCGAGCCGACATTCAGCGCTTCCACCAGCGGCGGGCCGGCGGTGAACTCGACCCAGGAAGCCGTGATGCCCTTGGGCTCAAGTGCCTTTTCGATGATCTGCTGCTGGCGGGCGATGACGGGCAGGCCGGTTTTCTGATAGCCGATCTTGAACTCGGTCAGTTCGGCGGCGAAAGCGGCGGTCGCAGACAGGCCGGTGGCGGAGAGCAGGCTGGCGGCAACAAGGCCGGCGCCGAACAGGCGTCTTGTCAGTGTGAGCATCGGATCCCTCTTATGGTTGGCGGACGCTGTCTCCGCTTGACGTGGGATCATGCTAGTTAAATCTATTGGGATTATAGAGTTTATTTATTTTGTAGATTGGACGCGCAGGGAAACGCTTTTCCGTGGCGGCAGGGCAATCGGCTGGATTTTTCCGCTGGCCGATCGCCGTCAGGTTTGCGGCGCATCGATGCGGGCGCGGGCGAAGGCGCCCGGCGGGCAGCCGACGCGGCGGCGAAAGGCGGTGCTGACGTGTGCGGCGGTGGCCGCCGATCAGTCCAGCAGATCGAAGGCTCGAAAAATCCAGACGAGCTGGTAGGTGAGACCGGCGACCAGGAAGGCGGCGTGGAAGCGGCGGTTGGCGGTGAAGGCGGCGGTGATGCAGAGCAGGATGTAGGTTGCGTTTCGCAGCGGGTATTCCAGGCCGTAGGAGAGGAAATAGGTCTTGCCCTTGACGGCGGTGTCGATGAGATCGACGGCATAGGCCAGCGCCAGGAAGCCGAAGAACCAGGCGCGGCGCGACATGAAATAGTGTTCGTAGCCGCTGTAGTCCTCCATCGAGTTTGGAAACAGCAGGACGCAGAGGAAGAAGAAGATGCAGCAATAGGAAATGACGAAGAGATAGACGCTGAAATCGATCACCGGAACGGAATGCAGCCTATATTCCCACCACCAGAAATAGACCAGGAACAGGAACATGAAGAGCACCCAGCCGAGGTGCAGCCAGTAGATTTTCGTCTTGCCGGGATGCTGGACGAACAGTGCCAGACCGGTCAGCAGGCGGGCCATCGACAGGCTGATGACCATGCCCATGACGACGCGGATATGCGAGAAAATCTGCGGATCGACGGGCTGGTCCATCGCTTCAGGCCTTTATGGTTGTCATTCCCTCGTGCATCACGCTTCCGGCGGCACCGGCTTCGGATGGCCATTTTCGTCGAGCGCCACCATGACGAACAGCGCATCGGTGACCTTGTCCATCCGGTCTGACAGGTAGCGCTGCGCCCAGACCTCGACCTTCAGCGTCATCGACGTGCGGCCGACCTTGACGACATCGGTATAGATGCACAGCGTATCGCCGATCTTCACCGGCATTTCGAAGGCCATTTCCTTGACGGCGGCGGTGACGACGCGGCCACGGGCGCGCTCGGCGGCGCGGATGCCGCAGGACAGGTCCATCTGCGCCATGACCCAGCCGCCGAAGATATCGCCCGCCGCATTGGCGTCGGCCGGCATTGCCAGCGTGCGCAGCGTGAGGTCGCCGTTCGGTTTTGCCATTCTTCGCTCTCCGTTTGGTGCGATGTAACCTGACGAGTACGGATCGGAAAAGACCCCTTTGGGAAATATCCTCCAGCGTGGCAATGCGGGGTGGCGGTATGAACAAAGGGTAAATCCGGTATTGTCAATTTTAGGGACATCTTGTTAGGAAGTTCGAAAATTCTGACCGGTATCGTGCGGCCATAAAATCTGAGGGGATTTGGCTGTATGAAACATTTCCGTATTTCGGTGCGTCTCTATGCGCTGGTGGGGCTGGCGCTTTTGACCATGGCTGCCGTGATGATGCTTGGTCTGTTCGAGGAGCAGGACAAGCTGGTGGCGCAGCGCAAGGCCATGCTGGAGGCGATGAACGAGAACGCCGTCACCGTGTTCGAAGCCTATCATAAGCAGGAGCAGGCCGGCACGCTGAGCCAGAAGGACGCGCAGGCGCGCGCCATCGAGGCGATCCAGGCGATGCGCTATCAGGGCAACGGCTATTTCTTCATCACCGACATGAAGAGCATGATGATCATGCATCCGATCAAGCCGGCGCTTGATGGCACCGACCAGACGGAGAACAAGGACCCGACGGGAAAGCATATCTTTGTCGAATTTGCCAAGAAAGTTGCAGCCGACGGCAAGGGCTTCGTCGATTATTATTGGCCGAAGCCCGGTGCCGAAGAGCCTGTGCTGAAATATTCGCATGTGGCCGGTTTTGCACCCTGGGGCTGGATTGTCGGCACCGGCGTCTATGCCGATGATCTTGCCGCGATGTTCACCGAGGGCCTGATCCAGGTGGCCGTTATCTGCGGTCTGGCTGCGCTCGTCATTCTGCTTGCCGCCTTCTCCATCGTGCGCAGCGTCGTCGGGCCGATCGAGCGGTTGAAAACGTCGATGCGGGCGATTGCCGACGAGAATGTTTCGGCCGAGGTTCCCGAAACCGACCGCAAGGACGAGATCGGCCAGATGGCCGGCGTTCTGGTGGTGCTGCGCGATTCCGTCCAGGAGCGCATTGGCCTGCGGCAACGTGAGGCCGAACAGCAGAGCCTCATCGACGGCGAGCGGCGCAGCAACGAATACCGGGCGCAAT
>UBTA01000183.1 GCA_900468065.1 Hyphomicrobiales bacterium
AACGCCTCCAACCGTCTGCGTTTTGTCATTCAAAAGCACGACGCAACGCGTCTTCATTATGACCTGCGACTGGAACTCGACGGCGTTTTCAAATCCTGGGCGGTGACGCGTGGGCCGTCGCTGGACCCGCACGACAAGCGTTTGGCCGTTGAAGTCGAAGACCACCCATTGGATTACGGTGATTTCGAGGGGACAATTCCCAAGGGCCAGTACGGCGGTGGTACCGTCATGCTGTGGGATCGCGGGTATTGGGAGCCGGAAGGAAAGAAGACCCCGCAGCAGGCGCTGGAAGACGGCGACTTCAAGTTCTCGCTCGAGGGAAAGCGTCTGCACGGCAGCTTCGTCCTTGTCCGGATGAAACATGATCGCAATGGCGGCAAGCGCACCAACTGGCTGCTTATCAAGCATCATGACGAGCATTCCGTGGCGAGCAAGGGCGAGGCTATCCTTGAAGATGCCACCTCCGTCGCCTCCGGGCGGACCATGGACGTGATTACCACTGGCAAAGGCTGCAAGCCAAAGCCGTTCATGGTCGCCGGCGAGGCCGCTCCGGCCGATGCTGTTTGGGGCAGCAATCATGGGCTGGCCGCAGAGGAGCCGAAGGGCAGAGTGTCGAAGCCTGGTCGAACGACGTCACCGAGGAAGCCAACCACGTCAATGCCTGGGTTCATCCAACCGCAACTCTGTGAGAGCCTGGCGCGTCCCCCGTCGGGCGATGGGTGGATTCATGAGATCAAGTTCGACGGTTACCGTATCCAGGCCCGGATCGTCGATGGTGAGGTCAGTTTGAGGACCCGCAAGNNGCACTGCCAGGCGCGATCATCGACGGTGAAATCTGCGCCCTTGACGAACATGGCGCGCCGGACTTCGCCGCACTCCAGGCGTCACTGTCCGAGGGTAAGACCGACGATCTTGTCTATTTCGCATTTGATCTGCTTTTTGAAGGCGACAAGGACTGGCGCGACAAGCCGCTAATCGATCGGAAGGATCGCCTGCAGGACTTGATGAAGGAAAGCGGCGAGGATCCTCGTTTGCGATTTGTCGACCATTTCGAAACGGGCGGTGACGCGGTTCTCAAGTCGGCCTGCAAACTGTCTCTCGAAGGCATCGTATCCAAACAGGTTGATGCGCCGTACCGGTCTGGCCGGAC
>UBTA01000190.1 GCA_900468065.1 Hyphomicrobiales bacterium
GCCCTGCTCGGATGGATACTGAAATAACGCTGCGTCTTCCGGGCGCCTCGCGGAAATAACCACCACGTCCTCGGCTACGTTTTTCCCACCATAGTTGTCCGGCATATTGGCGCCAAAACGGCCGGCTCCGGGCGGACTCCCGGCGGGGTCATAGCATTCGCCGCGTTTCTGCGGCCATTCGTTTCCAGTAAATCCAGTGCCGCGTAGACACCAGCAAATGTTCGATCCACCCCAGCCGAAAAGGTGACCTATAGCGGCTGGCTCCAGGAGATATGGCGCCTGCTCATCGCAGCTCTTCCTATCGGACTATTCTCTCAGAGTCGATCTTCGTGACGACCGTACTCCGGCGCAGTCATTGGGAGGCGAAACAGACTCCAGGGGTCTCATTTATAGGGGAAGAAAACTCTGTAGAGAAAGGACAAGGGAGCGGGTCAAAGACAAACGCGTCTCGATCCGCCCACTCCAGTGACGCCATTGGTCGTGGTTTTAACCCGCCAGTTGCCCGGCGCGATCGGCAATTCGCTCATAGATGGAGTGAACCGGTTCACGCATCTTGAAGGCACGACGGACGCGACGAGGGAGAAGCGCCTTCAGGTGCTCGCGGCCGGAAGCCAACCCCACAATTGGCGCATACGGCTCCATGGAACGGTGTTGTTCGCCAGGATAGAGGCGCGCGAATTCACGGAAGTTGGCGAAGCCCTCGATGTTGTTGGCCGTGAGAAGGAATGTCTCGGCCGGAACACCCTCGGCGAGGATCACGTCATGGCTATCCAGGACGATCTGATAATATTCGATCTTCTCGCGGTGAGGCGCAGGCGCAATCGAAGTCCCGTTGACTAGGTCCTTAATCCTAATCAGCACGCCACCGATGAACAGGCCATGGCCGGGAGACAGATAGAGATCCTGATGAGGTGTGTTGTGGCCGAGCGCGTGCCGGCAAATGCGGATCGGCACGACGCTGTCGTTCCAGGTCGGGCCGCTTCGCGTGTAGGAGTGGCGACCTATCCATTTTACCGCCCGAACGTTTCCGCCCACCGTTTCAACGCGATCACCGATTTGAAGGTCCTCAATGAAGACCTCGCCTGTCGGGGTTGTGATTGACGTGCCCCGCAGGAAGCACATTGGGCTGCCGCCAGGTTGTCCATTCCCCCCGGGCTGGCCATGTCCTTGGCCTGGGTGGTCGCCCCCCGTTTTCCACCACGCCTTTGTCTGGGCCTGGGCGACCGAAGATGAAGACATCGCCGCTGCTAAGAGAGCAATTCTTGCACCCGCCGCCGTCGCCAAGCCGAGGAAATGGCGCCGCGCCAGATTATTCTGCATATGCGGGTCGTTGCTTGTCATGCCCTCTCCTCCTGTACGTCGAGCAGGCTAAATGTACTGAGGGAGATATTGCATCCGATTGGACACACTTGAAATAGCCCAATTGGGGCATCCGTCATAGCTCAATGTGGGTATTTTTGGGAAGCGGCCCACCCGGGGCAGCCTGATGCCCGCCAATTCTCGCCAAGGGCAAAGTCCGGACGCAGGTGGGGTAACCTGCGTCCGGGGAGGCCAAACAACTCAGTGGCACGGTGGTTTTGACCTCTAGCGGACCTGCGGGAATCCAGCCCTCAGACCCAGCGCTGCATAAACTACCGCGCCGATCATTTGTTCCAACCATCGCTAATATTCAGCGGCGCGTGGTACTCACTGCCGCGAGCGATAGGATTACAGGTAGCGCTGTTTCGTCTTCGTACCACACGCCCGCCGGGGCGCTGAAGACCTAGGTCCTCGCGTTGCGGAGCTTGCTTATCCGACTGGAAGGGCTTCCACGCTGTAGCGTCCCCAGCGGGCGGCGTGTGAACAAAGTGTTCGTGGGCGACCACCCGTCCCACCTCTTGGCTGAGGTGCCTCGATGTTAGGTTTCGTACAAAACGCCGTTGGCTCTGGACAGAATACAAGCTCTCGGTAATTTAGGAAGCGCGCAATCTCCGAGATACTCATCCAGTAGTCCAAGAAAAATCCAACGAAATGCGCGGAGGAGAAATCATGTTCCATTCGGTCAAATTCGGTGAGAGGACCGGCAGTCCTCTTCGTCAAAATGACTTTAGAGAAGAGTGCGTCGAACACCCGGATTTCGTATCAAAAAGACCGCCGGGCCTCTCTGGGAGATCAGGGCCTTGTCCCAGGCCACGGCAACCTGGCTGAGGTCCAATTTCGAGGGACCGGCAGGTTTCGGCGACAACGAAATCAGGACGGATCTTGCTGGCGCGAACCGTTTCATGCGGAAAGCGCGTGGCCAGTGTTATCGGATAGAATATATTGGGCCGCTTGGCGTCAACATCTTTTAGCCGTCAGCGGGCATCGCAGCCCTATGACGGGATATTGCACCGCCGCGCCCCGAGGTGTTGCGGTGCGCATTCGATCTCAGTTTGGAGGTGTCTCGGCGGCGGCGGCGAAGCCTGATCTGGTTCCTGACCTTTGCGAGCAAACGGTCCGAGGTGACGATCGGGCTCGGTTACAAATGATAGTCTAAGAGCCTGACTGAAAAA
>UBTA01000191.1 GCA_900468065.1 Hyphomicrobiales bacterium
TCGTAAGCGTCCGGCGAACGGATTTTTCGTATCGCGACCTTTGAGTTAGCGGTCTAGCGTTTTGCCTCGTCGGCCATCACGCGCTCAATCATTTCAGGATCGCATTGCTCGTCAATGAGAAACTGGCGGATCCCACCATCCCAAGTCCGTATGTCTGCGAGAAGCTCCTGGAGGCCATCGATGCCATTTTCGGTCAAGCCTCGTGTACCGTATTCGCTACCATCGCGGACGTGGACCAATTCGCCCTCAGCGATATTGTCCGAGTTGGCGGTAACTTCCTCGAGCAGCTCGAGGTTCTCGCCGATCATGTCAGCGACCTCTTTAAGCGTGTAGATAGTCCTCGAGCGGGCCATCAGGCAGCCTTGTGGATGTCTTTTGCCGGCGTCCACTGCCACGGCAGCAGTTCCTCAAGCCGATCCTTTGGATGATCCTGGATCCGGGTCAGGACGTCCGTCAGATAGACCTCCGGATTGTGGCCATGCAGTTTGACCGTTTCGATGATGGTCAGGATATTGGCGATGCGCTCGCCGCCTTTGTCCGAGCCGGCGAAGAGCCAGTTTTTTCGGCCAATTCCAAGCGGACGCATCGCACGTTCGGCTATATTGTTGTCGATTTCGACCCGGCCGTCGTCGATGTAAACACTCAATGCCGCCCATCGCGACAGGGCGTAGCGCATCGCTTCGGCCAGCTTCTGTTTCTGTGGCAACGTCGAAAGCGTAGCCTCGACCCACACCTTCAGGTCCGCCAGAATGGGTTTGGCGTGTTGCTGACGCAGTGTGCATCGCTCGTCAGCCGGCATGCCGCGGATACGATCCTCGATATCGTAAAGCGCGCCGATGCGCGACAGGGCCTCGTCGGCGATCGGTGATGGCTTCAGCTTGATCACATCATGGAACTTGCGGCGTACGTGCGCCATGCAGGCCGCCTCGATAATCTGGTTGCCGTAAAGCTTCTTATAGCCACCATAACCATCGGCATGCATCACGCCGCTGAAGTCAGCGAGATGAACGGCTGGATGTACGCCCTTACGGTCGGGGCTATAGTAGTAGGCAATGGCTCCGGGAGTGGGATCTCGATAGCCGCTACCATCGAAGACGTAGACCCAGACCCTGCCGGTTTTGGTCTTTCCTCGTCCAGGGTCGAGAACATCAACCGGAGTATCGTCCGTATGTATTCGGTCGACCGCTGCGATATGCGCTCTGATCAGCAAGATGAGCGGCGCAAGCAGAACAGACACACGGCCCACCCAGTCGGCCATCACGGAGCGGGAGATGTCTACTCCCAGCCGGTCATACATCTCGGACAGACGGTAGAGCGGGATGTGGTCGTCGAACTTGGCGACCATGATATGGGCGAGCAACCCCGGTCCCGGCTTGCCGCGCTCGATTGGCAAAGTCGGCATTTCGCCAGACACCGTCGTATCGCAGCCCTTGCAGATCATGCGCTTTTCGACGTGACGGACAATCTTCACTGACGCCGGTACGTGCTCCATCACCTGGACCACCTTGTCAGTCGCCTTCAGGAATGACGTGCCACCACAGGTCGGACAATTGCAGGGCGCTGCATAGACCAGCTCTTCGGTTGGAAGGCCACTTGGCAATGGTCTGCGTTTCGGCTTATCGGATGCGTCGTCCAACTCCGGTAAAGGGGGCTTTCCAGAGCGCACTTCTGCCTCGGTGCGGGAAGCCTCGATCTCCTCCAACATCAGTTCGAATTGCTCGATCTTCCGGTCTATCTTCTCCGACGATGCGCCGTGCTGCCGATGGCGAAGCAATTCCAACTGTGCGCGTAGAAGACCGATAATGGAGTCGCGTTTCGTGACTTCGACTTCTTGTGCGCTGAGTTTCGCCGCCTGTTCAGCGACGAGCGCGCGCAAAGCAAAAAGCTCGTCCTGACTGTTCAGCGGCGTTGTTTCCATGCCCGCAAACGTAGCCGATTTGCACCTGAAGCGCTAGTATTTGCCCGGATTTCCCTTGTAAAATAAGGCTTTTACCCCGTTCGGCCGGGAGCTGAAGTCCACGCCGGTCGACGCCAATCAATCCCCTCCACAAGCATCGAAAGCTGAGCTTGCGTCAGATGCGCAACGCCATCTTTCGCCGTCGGCCAGGGAAAGTATCCGCGCTCAAGAACCTTGTAGAATAGGCAAAATCCTTGGCCATCCCACCACAGAAGCTTGATGCGATCCGCGCGTTTGCCGCGGAACCCGAAGATCGCGCCGGAACCCGGCGCCTCCTTTATGACTGCCTCGACCAGCGCCGACAGTCCATCAATGCCGCGCCGCATATCGGTCACTCCGCAGGCCAAATACACCCGCACATTTCCAGAAGGCCCGATCATGCCGCTTCCACACAAGCGATCAACGACGATAGCAGCACAAGATCCATGTCCGCTGCAATTCTGAGCACGCGGCCATTCCTCAGAACGATATCAACGTTCTTGGACCGCGACCGAAGACCATTCCCCTTGGAGCCCTCCGCCTGGCTCTCCGACGGCCCGATAACCGAAACCGGGATGAACGATGCCGTCTCCGGAGCTTCCAACTCGGGTGCCGCGAACCTCTTTCGCCAGGCATAGATCTGTTGCGGAAGAATATCGTGGCGGCGCGCTACGACCGAAACGCTGCCATCCGTGCCGAACGCTTCTTGAAGTATCGAAAGCTTCAGCTCTGTGGACCATCGACGTTGTCGCTCGGCACCCGTAAGGATCTCAACCTTGGCCATTCATACCTTATTACGTCATAAATGAATCATCTGTGACGTAACTTGCACCGTTTAGGCCCCTCAACAAAACCGGCTCACCGGACGCTCACG
>UBTA01000119.1 GCA_900468065.1 Hyphomicrobiales bacterium
GACGGCCTGGGCAACGGCCTGCGTGTTGGAGACGACGTTGAGCTTGCGCCGGGCATTGGTCATGAAAAACCGGACGGTACGTTCGGAAATGCCGAGGATTGTTCCGATTTCCCAATAGCTCTTACCGGCCGCCGCCCAGCCGAGCACTTCTGTTTCCCGATGCGTCAAGGCCTTGGCGCACTCTTCGGGGAGTTGCATTTCATGGTCGCTTTCAAGCAGTGAGGCATGAAAGAGATTGGCCAGAAGCTGAAAATCGCGCAAATGGCAACGCCTATAGGCCGGCCATTCGCCAGCCGGAACATCGGCCTGGATCGCCAGAAAGGCCAGCCGCCGGGTCGGTGTGGCGAGAGGCAGGGTAATCCCATCGAGGCCAAGGCCGAGTTGCGTCGCTGCAGAGAAAAGAGGCTCACCATCCGGATGAAGTTTGCGGGCGGTGGCCCAATCCACAGGCCTCACACCACCCATCGTCATTCGCAGGATCGGATCGATACGCTGGTAGCGCTTGTCCATATAGGTTCTGAGGCTACGTGCGCTGAAAGTGTGGTGCAGCCTGTGGATAACAAAACCTGCCGTCAGAACGTCGACGTCCAGATATAGCAGATTTGCAATGCTGAACGTGCTGCGCATCAGGTCGAAAAATCGTTTGGGTTCAACGAGTTTCTCGTTTTCCATAATGTCCAGCAGGTCAAAGAATGCCTGTTGGTCAGCCATGCTGCAATACCCTGTTATTTTGTGGGTTTCAGCATGATAACGCTTTATGCCTATGTCCAGTGCAATCTTTAGTTAAATGTATTATTTTGATACACTAAACTAGAAATTGTATTTTTATCTGGGTTTGCATTTCGATTGAGCCGGTTTCAGCACCGGCTCAATCGATTTCAATCAGGCTGGATAGGAGGCTTCGACAACCGCGAGTGCCGCCATATTGACGACGCCGCGGGAGGTGACGGATGGCGACAGGATATGTGCCGGAAGAGCCGTTCCCAAAAGAATGGGTCCGACATGCAGGCTGTCGGTCATCGTCTTGACCACGCCGAGCGTAATATTGGCGGCGTCGAGATTGGGGAAGACCAACAGGTTGGCTTCGCCGGCCAGCGTGCTGTTGGGCATGACGCGGCGGCGCAAGGTTTCCGAAATTGCGGAATCGCCATGCATTTCGCCGTCGGCTTCGAGATCGGGGGCGAGTTCCCGGACGATCTGCATCGCCTTGCGCATCTTGAAGGCGCTTTCCGAATCCCGCGAGCCGAAATTGGAGTGCGATACGAGCGCTGCGCGCGGTGTAATGCCGAAGCGGCGGATTTCCTGGGCGGCCATGACCGTCTTCTGGGCGATTTCTTCCGCCGTCGGATCAAAGGTCACGTAGGTGTCGGTGAGGAAAGTGGCGCCGCGCTGCGAGATCAGCAAGCTGAGCGCCGAGAAATCCAATACGCCTTCGCGCTTGCCGATGATCTGGGACACGGCGCGAAGATGGGCGCTGTAGCGTCCTTCGACACCGCAGATCAGCGCATCGGCTTCGCCGCGCCGGACAGCCAGTGCGCCGATGACGGTCTGGTTGGTCCGGACGATGGTACGGGCAGCTTCTGGAATGACGCCGAGGCGGCCGACCAGTGCGAAATAGTCATCGACATAGTCGCGGAAACGCGGATCGCCTTCCGGATTGACCACTTCGAAGTCCACGTCCGGCCGGATGCGCAGGCCGTAGCGTTTGAGGCGGGTCTCGATGATATGCGGGCGGCCGATCAGGATTGGCCGTGCCGTGCCGTCTTCAAGCAGGACCTGGGCGGCGCGCAGGACGCGCTCGTCCTCGCCTTCGGCAAAGATCACCCGGTTCTTCTGGGCATTCTTTGCGGCGGCGAAGATCGGCTTCATGATGAAGCCGGAACGGAAGACGAAACGGTTGAGCTGGTCGAGATAGGCGTCGAAATCGGCAATCGGCCGGTTGGCGACGCCGCTGTCGGCGGCTGCCTTGGCAACGGCCGGCGCGATGCGCAGGATCAGGCGCTGATCGAACGGCGAGGGGATCAGGTAATCCGGGCCGAACACCGGCGTTTCGCCGGAATAGGCGAGAGCGGCGACATCGGACGGTTCCTCGCGGGCGAGGGCTGCGATGGCGCGCACGGCCGCCATCTTCATTTCCTCGTTGATCGTGCGGGCACTGCAATCGAGCGCGCCGCGGAAGATATAGGGGAAACACAGGACGTTGTTGACCTGATTGGGGAAGTCCGACCGGCCGGTGCAGATCATTGCGTCGGGGCGGGCTGCGCGCGCCAGTTCCGGCATGATTTCGGGATTGGGGTTGGCCAGCGCCATGATCAGCGGCTTTTCCGCCATCTGGACCAGCAGTTCCGGCTTTAATACGCCTGCGGCCGAAAGACCGAGGAAGACGTCAGCACCGGCAATGCTATCGGCCAGAACGCGGTTGTTGCTGTCCTGCGCATAGATCGATTTCCACTCGTCCATCAGCACTTCGCGGCCGACATAGACGAGGCCTTCAAGATCGTGCACCCAGATGTTTTCGCGCTG
>UBTA01000192.1 GCA_900468065.1 Hyphomicrobiales bacterium
CTTGATGATTAGGCTCATGGGTTGGGGGCGTCAAGTCTGTGCGCTTCGCCGCATCCGCCGCCGTACCCCGGAGGCGGTCGCCGGTCCAAACGGGGCGATGCGATTTGCGCCCGGCTTCCTCTATGGCCTCCATCAGGCTTGGGCGCTGGACGAAAGTCTGTGGCTGGGACATGCCGCCACCCACTGCTCGCTTCGAACAGCGGGAACCACCGATGGCGTGGTGGGCTGGCGCGAGTGCCTTGATATATCGCCGGGGCCCGGGGTCGCCGATAGCACATCGCGTGAGACCCTGTATCCTTTTAAGGGAGCAGCGCTCCATTCGCCAAAGTATTGACAGCAGGCAATTCGGAACATATCATGAACACCTATGAAAAAGTCGCTGAACGAACGATTGGCCATCCTTTCCGATGCTGCCAAATACGATGCTTCCTGCGCCTCAAGCGGAACAGTAAAGAGAGATTCGTCAAAGTCCGGCGGGCTGGGATCGACAGAAGGGTCTGGCATTTGTCACGCCTATTCGCCGGATGGACGTTGTATTTCCCTGCTCAAGATCCTGATGACGAATTTCTGCATTTACGACTGCGCCTATTGCATCAACCGCTCGTCCAGCAATGTCGAGCGGGCACGGTTCAGCGTTGAGGAAGTCGTCTGGCTGACGCTGGAATTTTACCGGCGCAATTATATCGAGGGCCTGTTCCTCTCGTCCGGGATCATCCGCTCGTCGGATTACACGATGGAGGAAATGGTGCGCATCGCCCGGGAATTGCGCGTCACCCATAATTTCGGTGGTTACATCCATCTGAAATCCATTCCGGAGGCCTCGCCACTGTTGATCGAACAGGCTGGGTTTTATGCCGATCGTCTGTCGATCAATATCGAACTGCCCACCGATACGGGACTTACGCGCCTCGCGCCGGAAAAGCGGCCAGCCAACATCCGCAAGTCAATGGGCGAGCTCAGGCTGAAGATCGAGGCCGCCAATGATCCGACGCTGCAGACCAATCGACGCAAGCGCTTCGTACCTGCCGGCCAAAGCACCCAGATGATCGTCGGCGCGGATCAGGCCAATGACAAGGTTATCCTAGGCACCAGCGCCCGGCTTTATGGTAGCTACGGTCTGCGCCGGGTGTATTACTCTGCCTTCAGCCCGATTCCCGACGCCTCGAAAAACCTGCCTCTGATCAAGCCGCCTTTGATGCGCGAGCACCGGCTTTACCAAGCGGACTGGCTCTACCGGTTTTATGGCTTCGGCATCGAGGAAATCACCGAAAACCAGCCGGATGGCATGTTAGACCTGAAGCTTGATCCGAAACTCGCCTGGGCGCTGGTCAACCGTCATCGCTTTCCGGTGAATATCAACACGGCGGAACGCGAGATGCTATTGCGAGTGCCGGGACTGGGAACCAAGGCGGTCAACGGCATCCTCTCGGCACGCCGCCACCGCCGTTTGCGGTTGGAGGACCTGGCGCGTCTGCATGTCTCGATCAAGAAAGTGCAGTCCTTCGTCGTGACCGAGGGCTGGACGCCGCATCGGCTCATCGATCGTTCCGATCTGCGGGCCATGTTCGAGCCAAAGCCTGAGCAGCTGGAACTGTTGTGATGGTGACGATTTTGCTGGATGGCCGGGGAGATTTGGCCGAATGGCGAGAGGCTGCCCGGCCTCTGCTGCTCGCCCGCACAGCACCGCGGACGATCGACTGGCGTTGCCGGAGCGATGCGACAAGCGACCTGTTTGGACCTGCCGTTGAAACGCCGGATACTGCGATTGCCGTTGCAGCGACAGCGCCGACCATGACGGTTCCGAAGGCATTCCTGTCACTGGCACAAGCTGTGATTTGCCACAGTGATCCCTTGCGTTTTCACCTTCTCTACCGGGTTCTGTTTCGGCTGCAGGAGGAGCGAACGCTTTTGGAGGTGCTCTCCGACGCGGATGTGGCACAGCTGCATGCGATGGAAAAATCCGTGCGGCGCGACTGCCACAAAATGACGGCTTTCGTCCGGTTCAAGGAAGTCGCTGCAGAAGACGGGCATGCGCGCCGGCGCTTTGTGGCCTGGTTCGAGCCCGATCATCATATCGTCGCGCGCGCGGCTCCGTTTTTCCAGCGCCGGTTTACCGATATGGACTGGATCATTGCCACACCCAAAGGGACGGCGGCCTGGAACGGCAAGGCCCTGACGATTTCCGCGGCGCCAGCGGAAAATCCGATGCTGACCGATCAAACTGATACGCTCTGGCGTACCTATTTTTCCAACATCTTCAATCCTGCCCGTCTCAAGGTAAAGATGATGATGACTGAGATGCCGAAGAAGTATTGGAAAAACCTACCGGAGGCGAAGCTCATTCCTGGGCTGATTGCCGGCGCCGAGGCGAGTGTCATCGCCATGGCTGAGCGCGCCGCCAGCGAAGCACCGTTGTTTCACCAACGGCTGCAGGCCCTCGCCCAGACGGAACGGGAGGTCGCCCGTGCATCGGCAGAAACGCTTGAGGAGCTTCGCGAAGACGCACGTCATTGCACCCGTTGTGCCCTCCACTGCCGGGCAACGCAGACGGTCTTTGGCGAGGGGCCGCAGGATGCCAAGATCATGATCGTCGGCGAGCAGCCGGGCGACCAGGAGGATCTTGCCGGCAGGCCTTTTGTCGGCCCGGCGGGCGCAGTGTTTAACACAGTCGCTCAGGACGCCGGGCTCGTTAGGAAGGACACCTATGTCACCAATGCAGTCAAGCATTTCAAATACGAACCGCGCGGCAAACGCCGCATCCATCAGAAGCCGAATGCCGGCGAGGTGCAGCATTGCAAATGGTGGCTGACGCGGGAACTGGAGCTGGTCAAACCAAAACTGGTGGTCGCAATGGGATCAACGGCGCTGATGGCCCTGACGGATGGCAGGCAGCGGCTATCTGACTTGCGCGGGCAGATCGTGCAACTCGGCGCCGGACAGTCTTTGCTTGTCACCGTCCATCCCTCCTATCTTCTGCGTATTCCGGACGAGGGGAAACGGTTGGAGGAAACGACCCGGTTTCGTCTGGACATTGCCCGGGCTGTCAAATTCGGGTGAATGGCGGGCTCATATGCCTTGGACAATTCAAGGGATCTTGCGCCCCTCACCCGTTGGCCGGCCTCAGGATCGCATTGATAGCCTGTTGAAGATGCTCGCCGTTGACTGGTTTGTTGAGCAGGCGATGACCACTGGCTGAAATCCGCTTCAAGACCGGGGGTGATGTATCGCCGGTCAAGATGATCGATGGAAGATCATGCTTCAGATAGGCTTTCACCTCACTCACGGCCTCCAGACCGGTGGTGGTGTTTTGCAGCCGGTAGTCAGCAACGATCAGATCGATGGCATGCTTGTCCTTACCTGCTGTTTCCCTCAGCACCTTAATGACGTCCTTTGCCGACCCTCCCGCAAAAACTCTATAGCCCAGAACCGTAAGCAGCTGGCACATGGCGTCGAGCACATCGGGTTCATCATCAATAACAACGATCCTTCGCAAACCAGCGGCTGGTAGCGGAGACGCTGAAGCAGGCACCGATGCAGAAGCGGCTGTTGCCGGTACGGTGACCGAAAACATTGAACCACGCCCTTGGACAGAGACGAGCCTCATGGGATGACCAAGCAGACTCGCCGTGCGGCGAACGATTGCAAGTCCAAGACCCAGCCCCTTTTCGCGATTACGGGCGGGATTGTTCAGTTGGTAGAATTCGTCGAATATCGTATCCTGTTGATCGGGTGGAATTCCCATGCCCGTGTCCAGCACCTGTATCTCGACATTTGGACCGCGCCTGCGGCAGCCAAGCAGAATACGGCCACGATCGGTATAGTTGAACGCGTTGGTGATAAGGTTCCCGAGAATACGCTTGAGCATCATCGGATCGGTCTCGACCCAGCGATCGGTATCGACAATCCTCCATTCGAGCCGATACTCCTGTGCCGTTCCGAAGAATTCACCATGCAGGTCGTCGAACAGCCGCGACAGCGCAACGGGCTCCTTCGCCGCAGCGACGATGCCGGCATCAAGCCGTGACACGTCCAGCAACGCGTTTAGCAAGCCGCTGAGATTGGCTGTAATGGACTTCACGCGCCGGGCCAGATTGCGGGCATCTTCGCCGCGCACATCTCCCCGTTCACCCAGAGCCGCCAATGTGGAATTGAAGAGACTGAGCGCATGGATGGGTTGGCGTAGGTCGTGACTGGCTGCGGCAAGGAAACGGGATTTGGCCCGATCGGCGGCCTGCGCCTTGTCTCTCTCGGTTTGCAGTTGCGTGATCAACGAAAGATTTTCAAAGCGCAGCTGAACGGTCTCGGCCATCGACCTGTATGACACACGGCAGTAGTAGAGATTAACCCCGGCGAGACATAGCACGAAGAGAAAATAGACATCGTTGATCTCTGCCTCACCAATCAGCGACCGGACCGCAAGAGGCAACAGCATGGCGACAAGTGACCCCGCATAGGCGATCGGAAAGGCCGATAGCGACGGAATGGCGCCGCATACCAGGCCCGTCAGGACGATCGTGGTGAAGGCCTGAAATTGCGGTTCGGCCGATAAAAAGCCAAACCAGCCAAACAGCCCCCAGAGCGCGCTTGACACCCATGACAGGATGGTAAAACGCCAAGCCCAGGAACGCGGGTTCTCGACGGTTCGATTGTTCCCATGCCTGGGAAGCGTGAAATAGCTGCGTGACACCCAGACGCGAGCAATCGTCAGGCAATAAATCGCCGCCATCCACGATAATAGGATTTTATCGGGCACGGCGTTCCACAACACATACGCAACTGGGAGAGGTATGACAAAGTTGGAAAACAATACCGCGTAGGATTGGCGGTATAGAAGATCAACAAGATGGGGCTGCAATCGTTGCTCGATGAGCATTGGTATCCTATCCTGATTCCTGATCGCGTCCGGCAACGCAGCGTCAGTATGCAATATCAAACGGGTGGAAAATATGCAGGCGCTTTCGCGGGTTATCCTCGCTGACGATCATGCCATTGTTCGCGAGGGGCTTAAAATGCTTCTGGCAACGATCGGAGGAATAGCTGTTGCCGGCGAAGCAGCTGACGGCGACACCGTCGAGCGGTTGCTCAAGGAAATCAATGCCGACCTTCTCATCCTCGACCTCGGCATGCCAGGTTTCAGCGGTTTTCAATTTATCAAGAACATTCGAACCAACTGGCCCTATGTAAAAATTCTGATTATGACTGCGAACATCGAGCCTCGTTCTGTTCGCGCTGCCATCGACGCGGGCGCCAACGGCTATCTGACAAAAAGCGGCGACGCAGGCGAGTTGACGGCTGCCCTCGATACCATCAGACGTGGCGATGTTTATGTGGCGCAGGACGTGCGGTTCGCAATCCACCAGGAAGGCATGCCAGCCGGGGGCCCCGAGCCAAAACCTGCTATTGCTTCGCCCGTTGATCTCACCCGGCGCGAGTGGCAAATGCTCGCTCTCATTCCGCATGGCTTCACCACACGCGATATCGCCGACCGCCTTGGCATCAGTCCTCTGACTGCGCGCAAGCATCGTGAAAACCTGATGCGAAAACTCGATCTGCATAGCGGAGCGGAACTGACGGCCTACGCCATTCGCCTCGGCCTACCTGCAGGCTAAGGATTTACGCTCCTTGCCAGCCTCCGTTCATATTTGGCGCACCTCCGTGAATTTGCGGTTTGTTGCGCCTTTCGTCAGACGCCTTTGTTCGCAAGGGCGATGCCGAGCCAGATCAGAATCGATCCGCACGCTTTCGGGACCAGCCAGTTGGAGCCACCACGCGTGATGCGCCCAAGCGCAAGGGAAGCGATGCCGACCGCCACCAGATCAGCAGCCGACAAAGCGAGATTGACGATTATGCCGAGAGTGAGAAACTGCAGCCAGACGGGTGCCGCGAGACTCGTGTCGATAAACTGCGGCAGGAATGTCAGGAAAAAAGCGCTGTCTTGGGGTTGAGTATCTCGACGACGATGCTGTCGCGCAGAACACCGGGCGCGGCATCTGCAGAAGCCGCGCTATTGCGGCCACGGCCTAGAAACATGGTCAATCCCAACCAGACAAGATAGGCAGCGCCCGCGAACTTGATGCAGGCGTAAACGAAAGGCGCATGATCCAGAACCGCCGCCAAACCCAACGCGGTCGTGGCTATATGAACGTAGCAGCCCAGATGGATGCCCAGTCCCGCCATCAAGCCGGCACGCCGTCCATGGGACAGCGTTTGCGCTGTCATGTAGAGAATGGCCGGGCCGGGCATACAGGCAAAAATCAAGGTGGCGAAAGCGAACGGCAGCAGTTGGTCCAGCGGCAACATAGGGGCTTCTCCAGCAGGTCAAGGCCGCCCGCATGGTGCAGAGCGGCTGCCGACGAAGCCCAATCCGGTGAATGGTCTGCACTGTCGTTGGCGCAGGGACAACTGCGCCCGCGAGCGATGAGGAACCATACGGCGCCTGCCGTATTTCGGCGCGAACCTGCCGCCGATTCATCGCCAGAGTTAATGGAGTATGCCGGTCAGGAGAGCTGACCGGCATAACGTGAGCTGGAAAGTGCGCTTGAGGCGGCGGACTATCTGAATAGCCGGGCAGATCGGGCCTGCCAGTCGGACAAAGTCATCCCCCGGTCTCTTTGCCCGTATCAAGCCGAATGATTGCATCTGCTATCACTTCGCTGGATACACCAGCAACATGCCTATCTCTCATCTGCCGGAAGGTAAAAAAATGTCAGTCGACGGCAACCATCACGTCGGACGCCTTAATGATCGCGTAGGCGGAGCCGCCAACAGCAAGGCCGAGTTCTTCAACCGCTTGATTGGTGATCGAGGCCGTGACGATCGCGCCATTGCCGATATCAATCCGGACATGCGACGTCGTGGCGCCCTTGGTCACTTCGACGATCTTGCCCTTCAACTGGTTGCGTGCACTGATTTTCATGGCAATTTCCCTTGAACGTTCTTCCGGCCGTCAAACATCAAGACAAGGCTATGCTCCAAGCAGCAGTGCCGCAACCTGCCCTCCACAACTACTGCCCTATATTTTCAGTTCTGCCGCACCCGTATCGATATGCGGAGCCCAGAAGGCGATGCTTTCGGCAATCGCCGGGATGATGTTACGGTCGTCCGGCTCGCGTTCCTTGAACGACAGTTCAAGGCAGATTTCATTGTCCACCGCACCACCCTGCTGCAAAGCGGCCAGCAACGGTTCGGGCTGGACCCGCCCCGTGGCATTGTGCTCTGCGGTGAAGGGACGGTGACCGCCCTTGTCCATCTTGCTCTGCTTGATATGGATGATCGGCGAGACCTTCGGCACTGCCCGCGCCCAGGCATAGGGGTCGGTATCGTCCGGGTCCGGAGATGTGACGTCACCATGATCGATATCGGCCATCATCCACATCGGGATTGCCATATCGGCCGCCGTCAGCCTGTCCTGCAGCGCCATGCATTCTTGAATGGTATGGCCGAATTCGCGCCCCACCGACATCGGCTCCCAGAATACGTAGTCCAGCCCGGCCGACTTGCCATGCTCGGCCACCTCAGCCCAGCAGTCGATGGCAATCAGGGTCAGGTCTTCCCGGCGTTGCGGATCATCGAAATCGGCAAAGGTAAAGATGGCGAACTGGGTGCCAATGGATTTGGCCCCCAGATCAGCGGAGATGTCGGCGAAGGTCTTGAACCAATCGAGATAGTACCGCCGCACGTCCCGATCGGGATGACCGAAATGGTTGAGCCGCCCATAGGGTCCGGTCATTCCGGACGTGACGCGCACGCCGGTTCGATCGAGAGCGGCTCGAAAACTGCGTGTCACACGGCGGATCACGGGTGCGGGCCATGACGGATTGATGAATTCATGGGTCAGTTGCAGATCGCGGATTTTCAGATCACGCGCAACGGTCTCGATGAGGTCGTCGGCGCCAGCAAAACGGTTGACCAGAGGATTGGTATTCAGCGAGAGGGTCAGGGACATAATGGCTTCTCAAGGTTGATTGCGGACGATAGCGAAGTCGCGTTCAGCAGGCGATTAGCTTGAGGCCCGGAGGCGCTGCGCGCCATCCGCCTCAAACCAGGCGCCGAAGGCTGTCTTCTCATTTTCGCTCAAATGCAGACCCTGTTTTGTCCGGCGCTGAAGGATGTCTTCGGCCGTCATTGCCCATTCGTTCGCCATCAGATACCGCACTTCGGCCTCGTACAAATGCGCGCCGAAATGCCGGCCGAGACCATCCAGCGCGGTTACGCTGCCGACGATCTTGTCGATACGCGAGCCGTACAGGCGGCCATAATGATGGATGAGGGCACGGGGCATCCAGGGATAGGTGCGGCGCAGGCTTTCCGTGAACTGGATGAAATCGGCGTTCTCGATTTCCCCCCCCGGCAGTATCGCTTGCCGTGTCCAGTTGCCGCCCATGGTCGGGAAGAATTTTGCAATTTTTTCGATCGCATGCTCCGACAGCTTGCGGAACGTGGTGATCTTGCCGCCGAA
>UBTA01000194.1 GCA_900468065.1 Hyphomicrobiales bacterium
TGGGACGGGAAGAAGTATCGCACAGGTTTTGGGGGCGGGGATTTGCGGGGATGTTTTTTGTTGAAAAACGCCTCATAACGCGCAAGTGAACGAGAGTTCCGCCTTCCAGATCGGCCGTCACAATCTTCATAGCTATTGAAGTGGCACGCCAGCGAGCATCGCGTTTCATCCCGCAAACAACGCGCGGGGTTGGCCATTGCACGCGATTGCGAACGTCTCTAATTTAGACTAATCTAATTGGATATTCAGGATTTTCATAAGGGGTTTTGCCGTGGGTTCTGCGGGTGGCCTGAAGGAATTGTTGTCGACGCATAGAAAATTCGCCAACTGCTATCTCCCGGAAGTCCCCGCCGGCAAAAGAGAGCCTTCCCCTGTCACAGCCGGCGAGCTGCCGGGCAGACACGTTATTGCGGATTTCAGCGGTGCGGCAAATCTTGACGACGTTGTTCACATCGAGGCTGCGTTTACGCGCGCCATCGCCGCTGCAGGCGCCACCCTGTTGAGTATGAGTTTTCACGTGTTCAGCCCCGGCGGCGGCGTGACGGGTACGGCCTCTTTGGCCGAAAGCCACATTTCCATCCATACATGGCCGGAGAATGCCTATGCTGCGCTCGACATCTTCATGTGCGGTGTCTGCGATCCGCTGAATGCGCTTCCGGTGCTGATCGAGGCGTTTACGCCGGCGCTGATCGAGCTGCGCCAGATCGTCCGGGACACGGCCATCGACACTCTTGCGGAAGGGCAATGAATGGCGATGAATGACATCCTCCCACAGGTGCCCTCTCTGCCGGGCACCCTGCAAAGCCCGGTTCTGGTGGAGCGTCCTTACCCGCTTCCCGAGCTTCCGCCAAACAAGTTCTTCATCGAAGGTTCCGACACCGCCGCGATCGCGCGCGGCGGCAGTGTCTTCGTGCTCGAGGATGCCGATATTTTCGACGAGTATCACTACCGGGCAAAGTCGGTCATCTGCTCGCTGCGCACCGCGTTCCAGACCGTGACCATCGCCGATACCTACAGCTTCGGCAGGGCGCTCTTTCTGGACGGCGCGATCCAGAGTTCGGAAGAGGACGAGGCGCTTTATCACGAGATGCTGGTGCATCCGGCTTTGCTGATGCACGAGAACCCGCGTCATGTGCTGATCATCGGCGGCGGCGAGGGTGCGACGCTGCGCGAAGTGCTCGCCTATGGCAGCGTCACCCGCGCCGTGATGGTCGATATCGACCGCGATGTCGTCGATATCTGCCGCGAGCATCTCGCAACCTGGAATTACGGCGCCTTCACCGATCCGCGTGCGGAACTGCACTACTGCGATGGCCGGGCCTTTGTCGAGGCGAGCGACGACCTTTTTGATGTCGTAATTATCGACGTCGTCGACATGCTGGACAACGGGCCGGCCCAGCACCTGTATACGCGGGAATTCTACCAGATGGTGCGTGGGCGGCTGCGGCCGGGCGGCATCGTCGTGGTGCAGGCCCTGGAGTTTTCGTTCTGCGACTACAAGGGGCATACCGCCGTCAGCCGGACCATGTCGGCGGTCTTTTCGCAGGTTCACAGCTACCAGGTCGCTGTTCCCTGTTTCCTGGCGTCCTGGGGATTTCTCATCGCCTCCGACTGGCTGGACCCGCATGAGGAAAGTGCCACACGGATGGACCAGACGATCGAGGCCCGCCTCGGGGCGGACTGGCTGGATCATCTGACCGGCGCCTTTATCAAGGCAAGCTTCTGTTTCGACAAGGAGACGTCATTCTATCTCGGATTATCGGGTCCGATCCTGGAAGACGGGGTGGCCTTCGTTCCGCCGCCGGATATCTACACCGTCGATGATGGTGTCCGGCAACTGCCTTCGCTTTCCGTCGATTGAGCCATGACCGAGCCCCTGCATCCCACCGTCATGTCGAGGCTGGCCTTCAAGCGTCCGGATATGAAGGACGCTGGGGGCGGGACAGAGGTTTGCTCGCTTTCCTATCCAGAGGCAGTGCTGGTGACCGAGCAGGCGATGCGGATCGAGGGGCAGGCGCTGCCCTTGGCCGGCTTGGGTGCGGGCGGCAGTCTCGACATGGTGAAGCTGGCGCCCGGCTCGGACACGCCGTTTGCCCTGCAACAGCTGGCGAGCGACTGGGTGAACGAAATCATCGATCCCGGCGATTTCGGCGAACTGGCGATCGAATTGCAGCTGCGCAATGGCCAGATCCGCTGGCGGGGCCCACGCGCCGTGGTGCAGGCACCGCGGGAGCAGTTCAGCGATCTCACCGCTGCCATTGCCGCCATCGCCTGGCTCTGGCTCAATGTCGAGCGGGTGGAGCGCAGGCTTGAGGCCGGCTGGGCCGGTCAGCACGACGATGCCGCGGCCCTGGCCCGCACGGCGTTCGGCTGGTCAGCGGGGCGGCAGCTGGGCGAGCGGGCCGTCGAGGCAAGCCGGGATCGCCAGTGGTTCCTCCGCTGCATGCGCCTTCTCGAGCGCGGCGACCGCGGGCTGTCGCGCAATGCGCGTCGGGTATTTTTCGAGCTCTGCCACCAGCTCGAACTCGCCAAGCGGGTGACCCTGATCGGCGAGATGATCGAGAGCCGGGAGACGCTCTACAACCAGGGCGCCGAACGGGTTTTCGAATACCGGATGTTCCTTGTCTCATCGGTGCTGGAGGCTGCCATCCTGGCTGCCATCCTTGCCGAAATCGTGTTGTTGCTGGTCTACGAACTTTAGGAGGACGACATGAAGCAACTGCTTGCTGCCATCATTCTCATCGCGCCGGCGTCTTTGGCCCCGGCGCAGGACGCCTTTCTTACCGGCCCGCAGATCCGGGCAAGGCTTGTTGGTAAAACGATCTCCGGCACGGAGGACGGGGCGCGTTATTCGGAAAAACTGCTGGCGAATGGCACGATCAAGGGCCGGTCGAGCACCGAGCCGGACTATGACGGCGAATGGGACGTTTCCGGCAATGAAATCTGCTTCTATTACGATGATGACGATGACGACGACTGTTCGCGCGTCACCATCAAGGGCAGTACGGTGAGCTTTGTCGATGAGGACGGATCGCGATCAACGGCGACGGTCAAGTAACCACTGGCCATGTAGGGAATTTGGGCCTAGCGCCTTGTCGCAGCGGTGGCGAGGCAGTGTTTTTAGGGTCTGCCTCACGGGTGATAGCGGCCGGCCTAACCCTCGATCTCCTCCCGCAGCATCTCCAGCTCCAGCCATTCCTCTTCCATCTTCGTGATCGACGCCCGCAACTTTTCGAGCTCGGAGGCGAGCGCCGAGAACCGGGCCGGGTTCTTGGAAAACAGGTTCGGGTCGGCCATTTCCTTTTCGCGCTTGGCGATCTCGGCTTGCGCTTTTTCCATGTCCTTCGGCAGGTTTTCGAGTGCGAATTTCTGCTTGAAGGAGAGTTTGCCCTTGCCGGTCTTTGGCGCTGAGGAGGAGCCGTTATCGCCCGCAGATCTGGCTTTTTCGGCCTTTTCTGCGCGCTTCTTTTCGTCGGCCATGCCCTTGCGCTGCGCCATCATGTCGGAATAGCCGCCGGCGTATTCGATCCAGCGGCCGTCGGGCGCGTCGGGGTTGGCGGGGGCGATGGTCGAGGTGACGGTGCGGTCGAGGAAGTCGCGGTCGTGGGAAACGAGGATAACGGTGCCGGGGAAGCCGGCGACGATTTCCTGGAGCAGGTCCAGCGTCTCGATGTCGAGGTCGTTGGTCGGCTCATCGAGGATCAACAGGTTGGTCGGACGCGACAGGATGCGGGCGAGCATCAGACGGGCGCGCTCGCCACCCGACAGGTTCTTGATCGGGGTGCGCGCCTGTTCGGGCTGGAACAGAAATTCCTTCATATAGCCGGTGACGTGGCGCTGCTCGCCATTGACCAGCAGGTTGTCGCCGCGGCCATCGGTGAGGTAATGCGCCAGCGTGTCCTCAAGGTTCAGGTCCTCGCGGCGCTGGTCGAGCGTGGCGATCTCGAGGTTGGTGCCGAGCTTGACCCAGCCGCTGTCGGGCTTGATCTGGCCAGTCAGCATCTTCAGGAGCGTGGTCTTGCCAGCACCATTCGGGCCGACGAGGCCGATGCAATCTGTGCGATGGACACGGATCGAGAAGGGGGCGACGATGGTGCGCTCGCCATAGGTCTTGGTGATCTGGTCGGCCTCGATCACCAGCTTGCCGGATTCGCGGGCGTCCGACACGGTCGCCTGAACCGAGCCTTGCGGACCGTTATGGCCGCGATGTTTTGCGCGCAGGTCCTGCAGCGCGCCGAGGCGGCGCATGTTGCGCTTGCGCCTTGCGGTGACGCCATAGCGCAGCCAGTGTTCCTCGCGTTCGATTTCCTTGCCGAGCTTGTGCTGTTCGAGCTCTTCTTCTTCCAGCACCTTGTCGCGCCAGGCTTCGAAGAAGGCAAAGCCCTGGTTGAGGCGGCGCGACTGGCCGCGATCGAGCCAGACGGTGGAGTTGGAGACCTTTTCGAGGAAGCGCCTGTCGTGGGAGATGACCACGAGGGCCGAGCGGCTCTTTACCAGCTCGCCTTCCAGCCATTCGATGGTCGGCAGGTCGAGATGGTTGGTCGGTTCGTCGAGCAACAGGATATCCGGCTCCGGCGCCATGACGCGGGCAAGCGCTGCGCGGCGGGATTCGCCGCCCGACAGCTGGTTCGGGTCCTCGTCGCCGGTGAGACCCAGATGTTCGAGCAGATAGGCGACCCGGTAGGGATCGTCGCTGGGGCCAAGGCCTGCCTCGGCATAGGCGCGCACGGTATCGAAGCCTTCGAAATCGGGGGCCTGATTGAGGTAGCGGATGGTGACGGACGGATGGCGGAAGATTTCGCCGGACTGCGGCTCGGCAAGGCCGGCCGCCATCTTCATCAGGGTCGACTTGCCCGAGCCGCAGTCCGGCGA
>UBTA01000195.1 GCA_900468065.1 Hyphomicrobiales bacterium
GAACCGGATTCACCGACGACCGCCACGGTCTTGCCGGACGCGACGGAAAAGGAAAGGTTTTCCACCACACGGTTCACGCCAAAATTGACCGTCAGCTCTTCAACCGAGATCAGCATTTTGCGATCAGTCATCGGCATCGTCATGTCAGGGCCTCCGGCTGCTGTTGCGCCATGGGGGTGAATGAAGCGGCAGGCTGCCGTGGTGAAACGCGCAGGATGACAGCACGGGCAAGCTGGATAGATCCAGCACCCGACACCCCCCAAGACGTGCGGAGGACGCTACTGAATGTGAACAATCATGTCCAGAGTGTTGAGCAATAAATCGAGATTGCCCTACAATTGTATTAACAGTGTTGATTTATCAAGATTTCCTCGATCCCAAGCGTGTTGATTGTGGAATGGCCCTTCCTCCCGGGATATCGCGTGTGATGTTTGCTGTTCTGAGGGAGGAGGAGCCAGATATGACGGTTTCGATTTTGAACATCGACGCGGGAAGGAAGAGCTGCAGTGTGGTGTCGGCAGGGATGGGATCACCGCGTCGAGCGATGCAGCAGCAGACGCTGATGGGTCGACTTCAGGTTGTTTGATGGCGTCGGAATAGAGTTGAAGACCGGAATTCAGGCCAGCATTCCAGTTCCGGCTTTCTATTCCGCTATGGTCCTAGACGGCGGACAAGCCGATCGAATGGAACGGACGGCGCGATCTTATTCTCCAGCGTCAAAATAGCCTTGTGCCCGACGCGCGAGACGGATTTTTTGCGGGTGTTCAGGTGCAGGGAGGGCGGAGGCTGTTTGCCGATTGCGCATGACCGGTGAGAGGGGGCGATGTAAACCGCGTCCACCTCGGATCGGCAAGCAAAGCCTCGTCACCGTGCAAAATATGCGCCTTTGGCAAGCGTTCGAAGGGCCAAGTTTTGCCGGCTCTGGCGTCCCAATCACCGTCAATACACCTGTTCGGGAACGGCAGGTGCCACCGTCGATATAATTCAATGTCTTTATCGGATACGGTTTCCGGTCTTGTCGAAGAGGAAGGATTTTTCCGCCGAAAGGCCGACCGTCAGCTTGTCCCTAAAACTTGGCCCGCGGAACCCTTCGTGCTCGACAATAATCCGCTCCTCGGCGGAGACATGCGCGTAGACATAGCTCGTATTACCAAGATGCTCGGCAACGTCGACCTCGAGCGTCAAATCGGCATCGCCCATTCCGGCTCCAAGAAAATGCTCCGGCCGGACACCGAGAATGACATTATCGCCGGGGTTGAGCGACGATGCGGAAAGCCGGAGGCTCAGTTTCACCTCTGGCTGATCGACAAGCGCTATACCGACACGGCCTGCCTCGACGGCGATAATCCGGGCCTTCAGAAAATTCATGCGAGGCGAGCCGATGAAGCCGG